>JBKQPG010000015.1:0-131651 GCA_052145115.1 Bryobacteraceae bacterium | reverse complement strand
GAGAGCGAGCCCGGAACCTGCAAGGATCACCTGATCTTTTTGCACGATCCGCACGCAGTGATTGAAGGTACGATCATCGCCGGCCTGGCCATCGGCGCGAAACTGGGTTTCATCTACCTGCGCGGCGAGTACCGCTACCTGATCGAAATCATGGAGAAGGCCGTCGCCGACGCCTATGCCCGCGGCTTCCTCGGCAAAAATATCTTCGGCGCTGGAACCGAATCGACGGGCACGGAATTTCAGATCATCGTGCAGACCGGCGCGGGCGCGTACGAAGTGGGCGAAGAGTCGGCGCTGATGGAGTCGCTCGAAGGCAAGCGCGGCGTCCCGCGAATCAAGCCCCCATTCCCCGCCGTCGTCGGCCTCTACGGCGGGCCTACGGTCATCAACAACGCCGAGACCATCGCCACCGTGCCCCACGTGTTTGAGATGGGCGGCGCGGCCTTTGCCGCCATTGGCTCTGCGCGCAACGGCGGCACGCGCCTGTTCAGCATCAGCGGCCACGTGCACCGCCCCCGCGTCTACGAGCTGCCCATGGGCTTCAACCTCAAGAGGATGATCTACGAGGTTGCCGGCGGCATCCGCGGCGGGCGCAAGCTGAAAGCGGTCGTCCCCGGCGGCTCATCCACTCCGGTCCTGTTGCCTGAAGAGATCGAAAACCTCGGCATGGACTTCGACCAGGTAGGCAAGGCTGGCTCCATGCTCGGCTCCGGCGGCGTCGTGGTCCTCGACGACCAGACCTGCATCGTCGAGTTCGCCCTGCGCACCATCAGCTTCTATCAGCACGAGTCCTGCGGCTGGTGCATCCCCTGCCGCGAAGGCACCGCCTGGCTGAAGAAGATCCTGTCGCGTCTCGACGAGGGCATTGGCACCAGCTCCGATATCGACACCGTCGACCAGCTGGCGGTCAACATGTTCGGCCGCACCTTCTGCCCGCTGGGCGACGCCGCGGCCATGCCCACCATGGCCATCGTGCGTAAGTTCCGGCCGGAATTCGAGGCCAAGATTCGATCCACCGCGGTGTTCGTCCCCGCGCCGGGCACGCGCCCGTTGCCGGTGTCGGGGTAGGGAGACGGCCGCGTCCGGCGAGGAGCACATGCCCGATCAAGTCCAACTGACCATCGACGGCCGGGCGGTGAGCGCGCCCAAGGGCACGCTCGTCATTGAGGCCGCCAAAAAAGCCGGCATCGAGATCCCCGCCTTCTGTTACTACGAAGGCTACTCGCTGCAGGCCGCCTGCCGCATGTGCCTGGTGGAGGTTGAGAAAGCGCCCAAGCTCCTGCCCGGCTGCACGCTGCCTGTGGCCGAAGGCATGGTGGTGCGCACCGAGTCGCCGAAAGTCGTCGAGGCGCGCAAGTCGATGCTCGAGTTCCTGCTCACCAACCACCCCCTCGACTGCCCGGTGTGCGACAAGGGCGGCGAGTGCGAGCTGCAGGACATGACCTTCCGCTACGGCCTCGGCGAGAGCCGATTCACCGAAATCAAGCAGCACGTCGACGAAAAGCAATGGTCGCCTGTGGTCTACTTCGATGCGCCGCGCTGCATCCTGTGCTACCGCTGCGTGCGCGTCTGCGATGAGGGCCTGGGGGCGCGCGCGCTGGGCGTCGGCCTGCGCGGCGTCGCCACCGAGATCGTTCCCAATGGCGGCGATCATCTCGAATGCGACGAGTGCGGCAACTGCATCGACATCTGCCCCGTCGGCGCGCTCACTTCCGGGACCTACCGCTACAAATCGCGTCCCTGGGAGATGCACTACGCTGCTACGATTTGCACCCACTGCGCCGATGGCTGCAAGACCACGCTCTCCGTGCGCAACGGCGAAATCATCCGCGCCAATAACCGCGATCGCTCCGGCATCAACGGCGAATTCCTGTGCGTGAAAGGCCGCTTTGCCTTCGATTTCGTCCACAGCCCGGAACGCCTGCAGTCGCCGCTGCTCCGCAAAAACGGCCAGCTCGAGCCCGTGGGCTGGAGCGAGGCCCTGGCCGCGGCCGCCGCGCGATTCGCCGCGGTGAAAGCGCGCCACGGCAGGTTCGGCGTGGTCGGCTCGACTCATTCGAGCAATGAGGAAAACTACTATCTGCAGAAGTTCGCGCGCTCCGGCCTCGGCACGTCGAACATCGACCACCGCCGCAGCGGCGACGTGACGACACTGTTGGACGCGCTGAGCGGCTCCGGGAATGCGCTCGCCACCGTCGGCGATCTTTATACGACCCAGGCCGCGCTGGTCGTTTCGGCCGATCTCGCCCAGCAACATCCGCTGCTGGCCTTCCAGCTTCGCGCCAACTTCCGTCACCACCACGCCGCGATCTACACCGTCACGCCCGGCCCGGTCCGCGAGCGCGACTACGCCGCGAAGAGCATTGTCACTGAGGCGGGCCAGGAACTCGCGGCGGTTGAGGGATTGCGCGCCGATCTCGCCAGGCACGAGAATCTCGTGATCGTCTTCGGGGCTTCGATTAAAGGCGAAGCCGTCCGCCGCCTCGTGGCCTTCGGCCAGGCGCTCGGGATCCCGGTCAAATACATCTGCCTGGTGGACGATTCGAATTCCCGCGGCGCCATGGACATGGGCCTGCTGCCCGAGTTGGGTCCCGGCTATCGCGGGATGCTCGAGCTGGGCCTGGAGCCTGGCCTGGCATTGCCGGAGATGCTCACCGCCCCCGATCTCGATGTGCTATGGGTGGTCGGCGCCGATCCTCTGGAAAATGTCGCGCTCGCCGCCCAGAATTGCTTCGTCGTCGTGCAGGACCTGTTTCTCACCGCCACCGCGCTGCGCGCCGATATCGTTCTGCCCTCCGCCAGCGCCTATGAGAAGAATGGCACGGTCACCAACGTCTGCGGCGAACTGCAGCGCCTGCGACAGGGACCCCAGGTGATGGGCGCCAAGAGCGATCTGGAAATCCTGGGTCTGATCGGAAAAGAGATGGGCCTGAGCCTCGGCATCTGGACGCCCGACAGAGTCTTCGAAGAGATCCGCCGCACAGTGCGCGGTTATAATGTCGCTTTGCCCGTCATCGCCACGGGCGGCGCGGCACCCACCATGCCCCTCAACGGCCCCATCCCCGCGGACTCGCGCCCCGAGCTCATCCACTGCGCCGGGGAGACGCTGTTCACCTCCGCTACCCTGGGACGATACTCCGCCATTCTCAACTCCCTGATGGAAGCGCCGGGAGCGCTCTACAAACCATGACCCCGCAGGCTCGCGTTCGTCAGGAACCCGCGCAATGAACTTCTACCTGGTCAGCCTGATCAAGACCGGCATCGTGGCCCTCGCGCTGCTGACCGCGCTGGCCTACCTGCAGTGGGTCGAACGCAAGGTGCTGGCCCACATCCAGCTCCGTCCCGGGCCTTACCGCGTCGGCCCGCACGGCCTCCTGCAGCCCGTCGCCGACATCATCAAGCTGATGACCAAGGAAGGCGTCGTGCCTCCCGGCGCCAACCGGTTCTTCTATCTGTTCGCGCCGTTTCTGGCCGTGACAATCTGTCTGATCTCGATCGTCGTCATCCCCTTCGGCCCGCAGGTGGAGCTGTTCGGCGTGCCGACCAACATGGGCCTTACCGACCTCAACATCGGCGTCCTGTTCATCCTCGCCATCTCCTCGCTGGGCGTTTATGGCGTGGCGCTCGGCGGCTGGGCGTCCAACAGCAAATACTCTCTTCTCGGCTGCCTGCGCAGTGCGGCGCAAATGATCAGCTACGAACTGCCCCTCGCTCTGGCCCTGGCCGCGCCGCTGCTGCTCGTGAACACGCTCGACTTTCGCCGCATCGTGGAGGCGCAGGGCGGCTTCTGGTTCGGTCTCTTCCCGCAGTGGAACGTCTTCGCCGGCCCGTTCCCGCAGATCTTCTCGTTTCTCATCTTTCTGATCGCCTCATTCGCCGAAACCAATCGCGTCCCCTTCGACCTGCCCGAGGCCGAGAGCGAGCTCGTCGCCGGCTTCCACACCGAGTACAGCTCCCTGACCTTCGCCGCCTTTTTCATGTCGGAATACGCCAACATCGTCACCGTCTGCTGCGTCGCCACGGTGCTCTTCCTGGGCGGCTGGCAGCCGCTCTGGCCCGCCGCCTACGGCAGCAATTATGTTCCGGCGCTGGTTCACTTCGCCGCCGCCGCGCTCTTCTTTTATCACGGCGCGCAGGCCCTGAAGACGCGTCTGTGGGACCGTTTTTCCTTTCCCGTTCTTGGATTCATGTTCCTCGGCCTGGGCGCGCTCTTCCTGATCCCCATTCTGCAGCCGGTTCTGATCCCGCTGTTCTGGTTCCTCGCCAAGGCCGGGCTGCTCGTGTTCCTCTTCATCTGGATCCGCGGCACGCTGCCGCGTTTTCGATACGACCAACTGATGCGGTTCGCCTGGACCTTCCTGTTCCCGGTGGCCGTCGTGAATCTCCTGGTGACGGGCCTGCTGGTGGCTCTCACGTCGAACTAGCGCGGGTACGCTCTCATGGACGTTTGGCTCTTTCTCACCTTCGCCGCAATCGCCGTCGGCTGCGCTGTCAACCTGGTATTGCAAACGCACCCCATCTCCAGCGCTCTCTCGCTGGTGGGCGTCATGGGCTCCCTGGCCGTGCTCTATCTCCTGCTGGGCGGCGAATTCATCGCCGCGGTGCAGCTGATCGTCTACGCCGGCGCCATCATGGTGCTCTTCATCTTCGTCATCATGCTGCTCAACGCCGGCGCCGAACGCCGCCCCACGCGCCGCGTCGTCGCCTGGTGGGTCTCGCTGCCGCTGCTGTTCACCTTCATTGCGCTGGCCGCCGTTCTGGTCGAGTCGCAGGCGCCCCGGACGGAATTCGTGCGCTTCGGCGGCTTCACTGGCGGCACCGCCGCCGCGGTCGGCCGAGCCCTCTTCACCCGCTATCTGCTGCCTTTTGAAATCACCTCGATCCTGATCCTCATCGCCATTCTCGGCGCGGTCGTGCTCGCGCGGAAGGAGATTTGAACCGATGTCCGGCGACTTTCCCATCCCCTGGCCCACCCCCGGCGCCGTGCCCCTGGCCTGGTACCTCATCCTGAGCGCGATCCTGTTTACCCTCGGCGTCGCCGGATTCCTGTTCAGGCGCAACATCATCACCGTCTTCATGTCGATCGAGCTGATGCTCAACGGCGTGAATCTCTCCTTCGTCGCTTTCTCCTACCGTCTCAAACATGTGGATGGCCACATCTTCAGCTTCTTTGTGATGGTCGTCGCCGCCGCCGAAGCGGCCGTCGGGCTGGCCATCATCCTCACGGTCTTCAAGAACCGCTCGACGCTCGAGATTGACGAAGTCAGCTCGCTGAAGCTGTAACCCCGCGATGCACCAACTCTGGCTCATCCCCGCACTGCCCCTGGCCGGATTCCTGATGAACGGAATCTTCGGCCGGCGGCTCTCCAAACCCCTCGTCAACGCCGTCGCCATCGGCAGTGTCCTGCTCTCGTTTCTGTGGGTGGTGAAGACGCTCTATGGCCTGGGCACTCTCGACCAGCCCTGCGTCGAGCGCTACTTCACCTGGATCGCCAGCGGCACGCTCAACGTCGGCTTCGATTTCGCCGTCGACCGCCTCTCCGCCGTCATGCTGCTCGTCGTCACCGGCGTCGGCGCGCTGATTCACATCTACGCCATCGGCTACATGGCGCACGAGGGCGGCTACTACCGCTTCTTCGCCTACCTGAACCTGTTCATGTTCTTCATGCTCACGCTGGTCCTCGCCGCGAACTATCTGCTGCTGTTCGTCGGCTGGGAAGGCGTCGGCCTGTGCAGCTACCTGCTGATCGGATTCTGGTTCCTGAAGCGCAGCGCCACCGAAGCGGGCAAAAAGGCCTTCGTCGTGAACCGCATCGGCGATTTCGGCTTCTCCCTCGGCATGTTCCTGATCTTCGCCCAGTTCGGCTCGCTGGACTTCCAGACGGTCTTCACCAAGGTCGCCGGCCTGCCCGTCGAAAAGGGTCCCGGCGTGCTGGCCTTCATCTGCCTCCTGCTGCTCTTTGGCGCGTGCGGGAAAAGCGCCCAGGTGCCGCTCTACGTCTGGCTCCCCGATGCCATGGAGGGCCCCACGCCCGTCTCGGCGCTCATCCATGCCGCCACCATGGTCACCGCCGGCGTCTACATGGTGGCCCGTTCGGCGGTGCTGTTCAACCACGCTCCCGCCGCGCTCGAGGTCGTCGCCTTCGTGGGCCTGATTACCGCCGTGCTGGCCGCCACGATCGGCATGACGCAGTACGACATCAAGAAGGTTTTCGCCTACTCCACCGTCTCCCAGCTGGGCTACATGTTCCTCGGCCTGGGCTGCGGCGCCTACTCGGCCGGCGTCTTCCACATCATGACCCACGCCTTCTTCAAGGCCCTCCTGTTCCTCGGCGCCGGCAGCGTGATCCACGCCCTCTCCGGCGAGCAGGATCTGCGCCTCATGGGCGGCCTATGGAAGAAGATTCCCCTGACTGGCGTCGTGCTGCTGTGCGCCTCGGTCGCCATTTCCGGCGTGCCGCCCTTCTCCGGTTTCTTCAGTAAGGACGCGATCCTGGCCGCAGCCTACGCCCACGCCCCGTGGATGTACTGGGTTGGCGTCGTCACCGCCTCCATGACCGCCTTCTACGTCTTCCGCGCCTTCTTCCTGTGCTTCTTTGGCGCCTATCGCGGCGATGCCCATCCGCACGAATCGCCCTGGATCATGACCGCTCCGCTGGCCGTGCTGGCCGTGCTCTCGCTCGCCGGCGGCTTCATCGACGTGCCGCGCTTTCTCACCCCCGTCTTCGGCCCACTCCCCGCACCCGGGAATGAATCGCTGGTCTACATCTCCGTCGGCGCCGGCCTCGCCGGCATCTTCCTCGCCTGGCTCTTCTATGTCGCCCGTCCCGGCCTCTCTACATCCCTCGCCGGCGCGCTCGGCGGCCTGTACCGGCTGGTCTACAACAAGTACTTCGTCGATGAGGCCTACGACGCCCTCATCGTCAACCCCGTCGTCGACGGCTCGCGCATTGTCCTCTGGCGCGGCCTCGACGCCGGCCTGATCGACGGCGCGGTCAACGGCGCCGGCACGGCCTCGCGTTCCATCGGCGGCGTCCTGCGCCTCATGCAGTCCGGCTACCTGCGGCGCTACGCCGCCTGGGTGGTCTTCGGATCCATCCTGGTGATTCTTGCGGTCCGCTTCGCGGGAGGTGTCCGGTGACGCTCCTCGACCTGATTCTGCTGCTCCCCGCCGCCGGCTTCCTCGTGGCCCTCTTCCTGCCTTCGGAAAAGCCCGCCCTGGTCCGCAACTTCGCCCTTGCCGTGGCGCTCCTCACCCTCGCGCTTTCGCTCCTGCTGATCGGCCCGGTGGCCTCGCATCCGGGCTCCATGCAATTTGAGACGAACACCCCGTGGATGTCCTACCCCGCCATCCGCTACCACGTCGGCGTGGACGGTTTGAGCCTTTGGCTGGTCATTCTCTCGACTCTGTTGACGCCCATCTGCATCCTCGTCTCCTGGAACTCCATTCAGAAACGCGTCAAGGAGTTCTACGCCTTCATGCTGCTGCTTCTTGTCGGCGTCGTCGGCGTCTTTGTCTCACTCGATCTCTTCCTCTTCTACGTCTTCTGGGAAATCTCCCTCGTGCCGATGTACTTCCTGATCGGCATCTGGGGCCACGACAAGCGCATCTATGCCGCTGTCAAATTCTTTCTCTACACCATGGCCGGCTCGGTGCTGATGCTCGCCGCCATCATCTGGCTCTACAACAAGAGCGGCACCTTCGACATCCCGCTGCTCGTGAACATGCTCTCCACCGGCCAACTGGCTCTCTCCCGCAGCGAGGGCCTGTGGCTGTTCTGCGCCTTCTTCGTCGCCTTCGCCATCAAGGTCCCAATCTTCCCCTTGCACACCTGGCTGCCCGACGCCCACGGCGAGGCCCCCACCGCCGGCTCCGTCATGCTGGCCTCGGTCATGCTGAAACTCGGCGCCTATGGCATCTTGCGCATCTGCCTGCCGCTGTTCCCCGACGCCTCCATCCTGGCCGCCCCGTGGATCGTGATTCTGGCCCTCATCGGCATCGTCTACGGCGCCCTGGTCGCCATGGTCCAGCCCAACATGAAGCGCCTGGTCGCCTACTCCTCGGTCAGCCACCTCGGCTTCGTCGTCCTGGGCATCTTCACCTTCACTCACCTCGGCCTCGACGGTGCCGTCTACCAGATGCTCAACCACGGCGTCTCCACCGGCATGCTTTTCATCCTCGTCGGCTTCCTCTATGAGCGCCGCCGCTCGCTCGAGATCGCCGACTATGGCGGCGTCGCCACCGTCGCCCCATGGCTCTCCACGGTCTTCGTCGTCACTTCCCTCGCCAGCATCGGCCTGCCGTTGTTGAACAACTTCGTCGGCGAGTTCCTGGTCCTCCAGGGCGCCGCCGTGACCAACTTCCCCTGGGCCGTCTGGGCCGCCCTGGGCGTCATCCTCTCCGCCGTCTACATGCTGTGGCTGGTGCAGCGCACCTTCTATGGCGAAACGCCCGAGCCGCTGCGCCAGCATTTCGGCGACTTGAGCCCCCGCGAATGGGCCATCGCCCTTCCGCTGGTCGCCTTGATGCTGTGGATGGGCGTCGCCTCGCAGACCATCCTGCCCTCGGTCCGCGCCGGCAATGACCGCACGCTGGGCCTCGTCCTGCACACCACCAACGCCCGCCGCTCCGCGCCCCATGCCGCGACCCCGTCCGCCACTTTGATCGGCCAACTGACCGGCCCTGTTTCCGGGAATCTCCCCAAGGAGTCCGCGGATGTACGGTAACTACATACCCGGCGCCGCCGAACTCTTCCGCTTCTCGCCCGAACTCCTGCTCATCGCCGTCGGCACGCTGCTGATGATCCTGGAAGCGATCACCACCCCGGCCCAAAAGCGCCTCCTGCCCGCCGTTGCCTTCGTCTCGCTCCTCGTCGCGTTGGGCCTCGCCGTCTTCGGCGCCTCCGATCCCGGCCCCGCTTTCAACGGCCTGCTGCAGGTCGACGGCTTCGCCACCTTCTTCCGCGTGCTCGTCCTGGCCATCGGCGCGGTCGTCATTTTGATGTCGACCAATTACCTCCGCCAGGCCGACCACCAGGGCGGCGAATACTACGCCCTGGTTCTGTTCTCCATCGTCGGCCAATGCCTCATGGCCACGGCCAACGAGCTGATCATGATCTTCATCGGCATCGAGGTCTCCTCCATCGCCACCTACGTCCTGGCCGGCTACCTGCGCGACGACAAGCGCAACAACGAGGCGGCTCTGAAATACTTCCTGCTCGGCTCCTTCGCCACTGCTTTCCTGCTCTACGGCATCGCCTGGATCTACGGCGGCACGGGCACGACCAACCTGTCCGCAATCCGCCGCATTCTGCTCGATCCCCAGACCGCCCCCGCCCTGGCCCTCACCGGCGCTGCCATCGCCCTGCTGTTCGTCGGTTTGCTCTTCAAGATCTCGGCCGTGCCCTTCCAGATGTGGGCCCCCGACGTCTACCAGGGCGCGCCCGCCCCCGTCACGGCCTTCCTCTCCACGGGCCCCAAGGCGGCCGCCTTCGCCGCTTTCCTGCGCATCGCCATGACCGCCTTCGCGCCCGTCAAGGACCATTGGACGCCCGCCCTGTGGGCCTGCGCCCTGGCCACCATGGTCGTCGGCAACTTCGCCGCCTTGCGCCAAAGCAACGTCAAGCGCCTGCTGGCCTACAGTTCCATCGCCCACGCCGGCTATGTGCTGGTGGCCCTGACCGCGGCCAGTGAAACCGGCATCGCCGCCGCCATGTTTTACCTGGCCGCCTACGCCGCCATGAACCTGGGCGCCTTCGCCGTCGTCACCCACATCGCCCGCCCGGGCGAGCGCCGCGTGGAAATCAGCGACCTGGCCGGCCTGGGAGTCCGCCAGCCCGCCACCGCCGCTGTGCTGACCGTCTTTCTGCTCTCTTTGATCGGCGTACCCCTCACCGGCGGCTTTTTCGGCAAGTTCTACATCTTCAAGGCCGCCCTGGACGCGCGTCTCATCTGGCTGACCGTCCTCGGCCTGCTCACCTCCGCCGTGGCCGCCTATTACTATCTGCGCCTGGTCGTCGTGATGTACATGCAACCCCCGCCCGTCGACGACATGCCAATGCCCCCGCCCTCGCCCGGCATACGTGCCGCTCTCCTGCTCACCTGCGCGGCCACGCTCATCCTCGGCGTTTTCCCATCGTTCGTGCTCGACATCGCCATCCGCGGCGCCGCCTCGCTGCGCTGATCAGAACACGCCCCTCAAATCCGCAAAGCTCCTGAGCACCAACAGCCGCCCCGGCCCCGGCGCCCGCAGCTCCTGCCGCTCCAGCGTCCAGGTCCTGGCGTGCGGAATGAACACCGCATTCAAGCCCGCCTCCAGCGCAGGATTGATGTCCGACTTTGGACTATTGCCGATCATCCACGCGGCTCGCGGATCCATCCCCCGCTCGCTCGCCAGTTGCCGGTAGCTGGCGACGTCTTTCTCCTTGACGATCGCCGTGTGCGCGAAGAATTTGCCCAGCCCGGAGCGCTCGATCTTCATCTTCTGCTCGTCCACGTGCCCCTTCGTGAACAGCGTCAGCTCGTGTCTCCCGGCCAGGTACCCGAGCGTCTCCTCCACGCCCGCGATGATCTCCAGCGGCTGCTCCAGAATGCGCAGCGCGAAGCCCTTCACGGTCTCCAGATCCTGCGCCCCGATCTCCCTTTCGGCCAGCTTCACGTAGCACTGCTGCAGGTTCCGGCCGAAGTTGAGCGACCCATACCCGTGCAGCCGCGCATTGGCCACTTCGATCTCATCCAGAATCGCCCGGATCTCAGCCGCATTCAGCGTGGAGTGTTCCAGGTAGGCGACAAAATCCTCAAACGCCCGCTCGAAGTAAACGTTGTTCTCCCACAACGTGTCGTCGGCGTCGACGATCAGGTCCATCCGGGTTATCCCTTCAGATGCTTGCCGTGCCCGTTGGCCCGCGCCGTCCGGCGCATGGCTTCCTGAATCGAGTGCTGCTTGATCAGCCGCGCCAGGTGGCCCGCCACCAGCTCGATCCGCCGCGCCTCCGACCGCGTCCCGAGCAGCCTCTGCCGGAATTCGATATCGGGCGAAATGGCGCCCAGCACGAAGCTCAAATCCGGCTCGTCCGGGTCCGGCGCCTCGCTCTCCGAGTCGATGGTGCGGGCGTATTCCTGCTGCAGCGCGATCGCCTCGCGTACCTTCTGCGGAGACGCCGGCCCGAATTCGTCGTCTTCCAGGTCCTCGATCCGCCCCCGCAGAAAGCTGCGCTCCATGTCGATCTCCAGCAGCGTGAACCGGCGCTGCCCCACCGCCAGCAGATCCATCCGCCCATCCTCGAACTGGCGCAAAATCCGCTCCACCGTCGCCGTGCAGCCCGTGCTCAGAAGGCCCTCGTCGCGCGTCAGCACGACGCCGAACTCGCCCTCGGCCGCGATCACCTCCTGCATCATCTCCTTGTAGCGCTCTTCGAAGATGTGCAGCGGCAATGGCGCGCGCGGCAGCAACACCGCCTGCAATGGAAACAGAGGGATCATTTCCCTGCGCATGCTTGCATTATCCCTATTTAATGGATGCCTTGCCGTCGTCGCCCGCTCACGGGGTTCCCGCCCCGCCCGGGGGAGTCGCCGCCACCCCGCCGGGCGCCACAACGCCCCTCCCCGCGGGCCTGGCTCATCTGTAGGATCTTTGCAACATGCCGCCTTCCGTGGTGCAATCCTATTGGAGCCCTATGAATCGTCGCCCGGAGCCTGGCCCATGATCCTGAAGCTGAAGCGCACGCCGGGACTGTTCCTCGTCGGCTTCATGGCCTCGGGCAAATCCACTGTCGGACGCTCGCTCGCGCGCCATCTCGGCTGGCGCTTCGCCGACCTCGATGAGGACATTGAATCGCGCCAGCAGATGACCATCTCCGACATCTTCGATAAGCTGGGCGAGGAACAGTTCCGCCGCGCCGAATCTGCCGCGCTCGAGCGCCGCATCAGTTACGTCAGCCGCGGCGTGCCGTGGGTGATCGCCGTCGGCGGCGGATGTTTCACCCATCCCGGCAACGTCGACCTCGTCCAGAACCACGGCGTCTCCATCTGGCTCGACGCGCCTCTGGAAATGATCCGCGCGCGCCTGGCCGGATCGGCGCATCGCCCCCTGGCCCGCGATCCCCGCCAGCTCGAGGCTCTCTACCACAGCCGCCGCCCCTCCTATGAAAAGGCCGATTACCACGTCGTCATCGCCGCCGGCGGATCGGACGAGGCGGTCGAAGAGATCCTCAAAATGCCCATCTTCTAGCCCGGAAGTTGCACCACGATCGCAGCGCGGCGCGATAAGAGGGCCCCAGCCGATTGTTGGTGGAACATCCGGGCTAAAGATTCCTCAGCACGAACGACACAACCTGGTAACCGTCGACGTACTTGAACGGCGCTTCTCCCAGCGTGTAGTGCCCGCACGGCAGCACCACCACCTTGTGGTCCAGCTTATGCTCCCGCGCCATCCGGATCGTCTCCTCCGACAGGCTCACCGGGAACGTCGTATCGTACTTCGTGTACAAGAACAGCGATTTCTTGGGCGTCTTGCCGTACTTGTCGAAATACGCCGTCGGACTGATGCACATCCACAGCCGCCTGAGCGTCGGCAGGTCGATCACGCCCTCCAGGCTCTGCCTCACGTGCAACGTGGAAAGTCCCAGCCAGGCCACGTCGGCGAAGTATGTCGAACAGTGATTGAAGGCGTTCACCTGGAACCGCTCGTCGTGCGCGCTGGCCAGGAACGCGTAGCACGAGCCCAGCGACGTGCCCACGATGCCGATGCGCTCCGCCCCCTGCTGCTCCAGCCAGTCCGCCGCCGCGCGGATGTCCAGCACCGCCTGCCGCGTCGCGTCGATCGTCCGGCCGATATTGGAGCTCACGGCGTAGTCGGCCCGCTCCAGTTCGGCCGGCATCCGGTAGTCGTGGTACGGCAGGCTCAGCCGCAGCGCCGACACTCCGAATTTCTGAAACGCCCGCGCCAGCCCGTTGTGCGCCTGGCCCGGCGCATTCCAGTGCGGCAGCACCAGCACGCACTTGCGCCTCGATTTGCCCGGGAACCATTGCCCGTGCACTACGTTGTTTTCCGGGTACGGCGTCCTCGCCGGCGAGCTGAACCGCAGCACGCCCTCGTGCAACTGGAAATCGCCCGGCGTCGTGTGCTGGTAGAATCGCCCGCTGTCGGTGGTCGCGGCTTCGCTGATCCGCAGCAGCCGCTCGCGCGGGCCGTCTCCGTTGGCCGGCCGCGCTTCCTCCACCCCCCAGCCCGCGCTCCACTCGGCGCCCCACTCAAACGGCCGCACCACCCGGTTGTTGGTTCGGAAGCACAGGCTTTCTTCCCACCGGTTCATCCACCGGCCATACAGCGTTGGGAGCGGCATCACACTTAGTAAACTACCAGCGTATCACCGCCCGATTGCACTCCCGTTACTTGATGAAGAAACCTCGCTTGGCCGGTGCCTGCACGAACTCCAGCCCATACAGATTCACGTGGTCGAAGGCCCACAGGGTCACCGCCCGGAACTGCAGGCGGCGCGCGTTCCACACCTCTTTCATCCACGCGTAACTCGGCTCGAACACCGGTGTAATGCAACTCACCAGGCTGGCCGGCCATCCCAATTGGATCGGCAGCTCCTGGCATTGCTCCACCAGGTCCGTGTCCCGGCACCACGCGCCGAAATCCAGCGCTTCCAGCTTGAATCGGTCGAACCCCGATCCCCTCGGCTGCCCCCACTCCGGCGGCAGGTTCACAAACCGGTTCAACTGCCCGCCTAGGTCGTGGATCCCCGTCGGCGTCGGGTAATTGACGTCGTACGGAAACAGGATTTCAAACCGCGTCCCCGCCACCGCCGCTTTCACCGCCGCCGTGAGCGTGCTGCAGTAATCCCGCAGACGGTTCCGCAGGAACGTCGCATCCGCTCCCCCATTCACCGTCGGGTCGTCGTTCGGCGTCAGGAACAACGCCAGCCTCCGTCCCAGCGCCGCCTGCGCCGCCGCCGTCGTCTCAGCGTCGTAATACGCCATCCCGCCGCCCGGATTCGCCGCCGTGTAGTCCGTGAAATACCACCACGTGAACTCACCGCATTGCAGCGCCGGTGTCAGCCCCGCCGCCGCCTGCGCCTGCCCCAGCCACGTGAACACGGCCTGCTGATAGCTCTGCATTTCCGCCGAGAACGAGCACTGCGTCGACACCAGGTTCGCGAACCCCTCCGCCGTCAGCACCGCCGTCCCATCGGGGAATAATGCCGCGTAACCCGGCGGTGGGTTCACCAGCTCCATCGAGCTCGACGTCGTCACTTCCAGTCCCGCCGCCGCGCACTGCGCGTAGAAGTCCGCGTGCCACGCCCGCGCCCCGGCATTCAGCGGCGGATCCTGCGTCGGGTCCACCTGCCATGTGCCCGCCACTCCGCTCTCCAGCGACCCCTGTGCGCTCACCGTGCCCGTGGATCCGGGCTTCAGAACCGTCGAGGGCGTCAGAACGTAACTGTACGCCGCCGCTGACGACCGGTTGGTGATCGTCAGCACCGCCCCGCTCGCCGCCGCCCATACGCCCACATAAATCGCGTTGATGAAATCGGCAAAATGCTGCGCGATCGTCGCCGGCGTGTCCGGCCCGAACACCGTCTTGCCGCAACTCTGGCCCCCGATGTTCAGGAAGATCTCATCCCCTTCCACGAAACTGCCCCCGAAACTCACCTCCGCCGTCCCCGGCACATTGCCCACGCAGTTCCGCTGGTTCCACCAGAAAATGCCGATATACTGATTCACCGGTCCCCACAGGCCCAGCATGTTCATCAGCCACAGGATCCTCGCCGGCGGCAGCTTGTAGGTATGGTCCGTCGAGTAGTCGAATGCCGCCGACAGGTCGGTTTGCGGCGGCATCGACGGCACGTTCGTCGTGGGCACGCAGGCGATCAGGTGGTCGAACAGCAATGTCCCGCTTTCCACCGTCAGCGTCACGCTGTGCTGGCCTGCCGCCACGCCCCCGAACAGCAGTCTCCGCGCGGTCACGGCCGCCCCGCCCCCATTGGTGTTCAGCCCGGCCGTCGTAGTGCCGTCCAGGCTGGCCTGCATGTTCCCGCCCGTCTGGTTGAACTCCGTCGCCAGCCACACGTCCTGCTGGTAAATGCTGTAGTAGCTGATCGTGACCGTCGCGCCCGTCTGCCCCAGCTGCGCCTGTCCCCCCAGGTAGAACCCGTCCTCCAGCCCCCACTCCCCCGTGTAGCTGCAGGCCCTGTCGTTGTTCCTGATCCAGTAGCTGCTCGGGCCCGGCACTTGCAACTGCTGCACCGCCTGCGGCCCGCTCACCGTCCAGTTCGCGAAGGTCGCATTCCACTCCTGCATGCTCATACTCGCGCCGTTGGCCAGCCGCGGCGCCAGCGTCAGCCACATCTGCTGCACCTCGGTCAGATTCAATGCGCTGAAGTCCAGCGTCACCCTCAGCGTGGCCGTCGAATCGCCGCCCGTGAGCTGCAGCAGCGGCTGCGACGCCGTCAGCGTCGCCGTCTTGTTCACCGCCAGCAGCGTGATGAAATTCGCGTCGTAGCCCCCCGTCGTCGTCGCAATCGTCAGGCTCGTCCCGTTGGCCGTCGCTTGCAGCGCGAACGGCGCATTGGTGTAGTCGGCCCCGTTGATCTGCCCCGCCAGCGCCGCCGCTACGGTCTCCGCCGTCACCTGGTACAGCTCTACTTGCCCGTTGTCGGTGGCTGAAACCGTCACCGCTTCGCCCGTGCTCAGCCTTGACGACAGGATGATCTGCCCCGCCTGCGGCCCCGCCGCCGCGGCAATCGCCGGATCGCCCGCCCCCGCGTTGATCAGCCCCACCAGCGCCTCCACCAGGCTCGCCGCCGTGTCCGTCCCCGTGATCGTGTAGGAGTAGCTGCGCGTGTCCACCGTGATCGTGTACGTCTGGCCCGCTGTGCTGATGTAAAACTGTACGCTCCAGCTCGTCTGCCCCGGCACGATGTAGTCGTAGGCGATGTTCAGGTACCACAGCGTCAGCCGGTCGTACGGCTGCAGGTTATCCCCGATAATCTCCAGCGTCCCGCTCGCCGCCGGGTCCGGATTGGCGATCGTCTGCGCGTAATCGGAGAGCCGGATCTGTTTCGACGTTCCGTCCGGCAATTGCGCGTCCAGGTACGGCCAGTCGATCGTCGGATACTTGCTGCAGTTCAGCGGCATCAGGTTCCGGTAGGTCGCGTCGAACTGCAGCGTCAGCCCCGCGAAGTTCGTGTCCGGCAGGTACTTCAGCGTCGGGTGATTGAAAAAATCGTCCGCGTCCCACAGCACCACCACGGCGAAGTCCGCCGGATCGCGAAACACCCCGCTCACCTGGAATCCGGTCGCGCTGGCGTCATGCATCGCCGCCCCGGCGCCCAGGTCGGAGAACCCGCGCAGGTACATCGTCTGGTCGGGTCGCAGTTTGTTGAGGATATCCTCCATGGCGTGCCTTTCTTCGATCGCGGGGGCCCTGCCTCTCCCACGGCGTTCGGCGCCCTCCGATCGCTCGTGAGAAATGCAGGTGGCGCCGCGCCCGGCTCTGCCGTCCCCCGGCCGGAGACGGTGGCCACACGGCGCCATCGTGAACGCCCCCCGCGCCGGCTCCGGGTTGTCCAGGCCCGGACCGGGCGGGCGACGCCCACTCCCCCCGCGCCAACCAGACTACCGTCCACGGCAAGCCCCGGCCCGCCCAATCTTCCGGCAACTACTTGCAAATCAACGGTTTGTTTTTCTCCAAAGAACGTCATCGCGCCCCGCCCCGTTGGCCCAAACGCCGCCGCGGGCGCTCAATAGAGTAACGATCACGCTGGCGACCCCGCGCCCCGATCAGCGTGCTGCCATCCTCCGCCAGCTCGGCCAGGCTTCCTGAGCCCCTTCACGCCTCCCCGCATTGCGGATATGATGCATCCGGAGGTGTGCATGCCCTTGACGACGAACCGTCGGCATTTCATCGGGGCCGCGGGCTTGGCGCTGGCCCGGCCGGGCTTCGGCCAGCCGCAATCCGCGCCTGAACCGGTCCGCCTCGGAGTGGTCGGCACGGGCGGTCGCGGCACCAGCCTCATACAGATCGCCGCATCGATGCCCGGCGTCGCGTTCCCGGCCCTGTGCGACATCAACCCCCAGAATCTCGCCCGCGCCCAGGACCTGGTCATGAGCGCCGGCGGCCCGAAACCCGAGCCCTACACCGGCCCCGAGGACTACCTCAAACTCGTCGCCCGTGACGACCTCGACGCCGTACTCATCGCCACTCCCTGGGAACTGCACACGCCCATCGCCGTCGCCTCCATGAAAGCGCGCAAGTACACCGCCGTCGAGGTCCCCGCGGCCCTCACGCTCGAGCAATGCTGGGATCTCGTCGACACCCACGAACAGACCGGAACCCCCTGCATGATGCTCGAGAATTGGAGCTTTCGCCGCGACAACCTGGCCGTGCTCAACATGATTCGCGCCGGTTTGCTGGGCCAGATCAACCACTGCCACGCCGCCCATTCGCATGACTGCACCTACTGGTACTTCAACCCCGACGGCACCCCCCGCTGGGGCGGCGAATATCTCCTGCGCCGCAACTCCGACCCCTATCCCACCCACGCCCTCGGCCCGGTGCTCAGTTGGCTGGACCTCAACTGCGGCGACTACCCCGCCTACGTCACCTCCATGGCCACCCGCTCCCTCAGCCTGCCGCATTACTTCGCCAAAAAGTTCGGCCCCGACTCCCCCGCCGCCCGCCGAACCTATGTCCAGGGCGACATCGTGACCTCCCTCATCAAGACCATCCAGGGCAACACCATCGTGCTCATCAATGACATGCAGTCGCCCCGGCCTTACGACAACCGCTGGGAGATCTCCGGCGCCGACGGCCTCTACAATGAGCAGCGCAATGCCGTCTACATCGCCGGACGCAGTCCCCAGCCCGACACTTGGGAGCCCTTCCCGCCCTACCAGAAACAATTCGACCACCCCTGGTACACCGATCTCGAGCGCGCCGAGCCCGGCACGCTCAACACCACCCTCGGCCACGGCGGTCCGGATTTCATCGAGATCCGCCTCTTCATCGACGCCGTGCGCCGCCGTACCCCCACGCCGCTCGACATCTACGATTCGGTGCTCATGAGTTCGCTGATTCCGCTCTCCGAGTACTCCATCGCCCACTCCAGCCTCCCCGTCCCGTTCCCCGACTTCACCCGCGGCAAATGGAAAACCCACAAGCCGTATTTCGCTGTTGCGGGGCAGCAATTCCGGCAGACCTCCTAACAAGGTCCTCTAACAAGCAGTAATTATTTTCTTAATACCGTTGACTTCGGGCAAACACACTCGCATAATACCTCCGGATCGAGCGAGGGATTATGGAGAGTAAAATGACTTCACTATCTAGTAATGGTATTCGAATCATTGCAATTCTCTCAGTAATGATTGGATTTCCGGCCACAACGCTTTCGCAAACCTCCGCTGCTCAAACTCCGCCCAAGCCCAGTGCCACACAGGCTACCAGTAGTTCGATGAACGAGATGCCGGAAATTCTTGTGGCCCCACTGTTCATCGAGGCTAACGGTTTCACGAGCAGCCTTGTCATGGTAAATGAACTGACATTTGCAGTTTCGGCCGACGTGGTGCTTTTCGACCGAAATGGGGCTAAGATCGTGTCTCAAACCGTCAACTTTCCCCCGCACTCTCAGCAGGCCCTGGCGGTCGGCGATTTGTTGCGCCAGGCGAATTCGGCAGAGACGATGGGCTCGGTCGAGATTCATGCCGATCCGGCTAAGGTGTACACCATGGCCATTGCGGCGCAGCTATCAATCACCGGTTCCGGCATCAATGCCGGGCAGCACATCGAAGAGGAGCTTGTCATGGTGGGCACGCGGGGCTCCGGTGTGTTGCACTCGGCCGGCACTTCACTCGCCGGACAGCCGGTCGTCGCCCTCAAGAACACGGGCGCGGTCGCGCAGACCGCCACAATTACGTGCCTTGCCGAGAATACTGGAGCAACCCAGCAACGGGTGCCGCTTGCGGCAGGTGGCTCCGCCTTTGTGCCGGCATGTTCCAGTTCCGTGAATCCCGCGTTCAGCCTGGTGGGAGACGCGCTCACTGCTCCCGTCCCAGCGCAGGCAAATCTTGGCGCGTTCGGCATCTCGATCGCTGGCACCGGCACGGCTGGCACCCTGTCGGCATTCGGCTTCGCCTGGCGCGGCACGACGCGCGGTCCGATGTTGAGTTCACAGAACTTCCTCGACGCCGGGCTGGCGCAATCCGGAAACGTTGTTTTTACGGGAGTTCCCATTGGCGCGGCAACGGCCTTGCCGGGCGCTGTATTTACACCGGAAGTTGCGGTGGCGAACTTCGGCGCGAAGGACGCCAACGCGACGGTCGTGTTCGCACGCACGGACGATTCAGGTCCCACTGCCACGCCGGTGGCTACTGCGGTCGTTCCCGCCATGAGTTCGAAAACGATCCTACTCCCCGCGCTCATCGGCGACCCGGGCCTTCGGAACTCTTTCATTGTTCAGTCCGACGCTGCGCCGGGCGCCTTCTATGCCAGCATCGTATCGGTGGGCTCCTCCGGATTCGACTTGGTAGAACAGATTGGCAAGGACCAACTGAGCGGAGAAAACGCCGGCAATCACCCCTGGTCGCTCACGGACGCCAGCCAGGATGTCTGGCTACTGCTGTTCAATCATTCCACGACTCCCAACTACTTCAACGTCATGATCGGAAGTGGTGGCGTTCTCTGGCAAAACGCGTGGCAGTTGGCGCCCATGGAGACGCGGGCCGTCAGCATGCGCGAACTGATCGCGGACCAGGTGAAGGATGAAAATGGCGCGACCCTTCCGAAGAATCTCGTTCAGGGCGAGATAAGCTGGTTCACCCCGGACCCGGGTGAAGGCAAAGGCCGGCTGGTGCAGATCGACGTTGCCCCCCAACTGGTGGCCGGAAATATGCGGCTGGCGCGCAACTTCAGTTGCGGGCAGGTTGTTGTCATCTGCGGCGCCACACTCAATACTACGCTCATTGACTTCCCGGTCGGAACGGACAGCAGCCCCAGCTACCTCGGGGCGGTGATCGCTGCGTTATGCCTTTCAGACCTTTACACGGACTGCGAGGGCCAGTCCTACGGTACGGGCGGCTCAGGATACAGCCATCTTTGGACATCCAATGACACGACGATTGCTACAGTGGACGCACCCGGCACGACGGCGACTGCAAACTTTTTCGGCGTCGGGCCCGGACAGGGAAGCGCGACCGGTGAAATTTACTCTCACTACTGCAGCGGGGACGCAAGCGGAACGCCAATCGTTCAGGTCCCGAGCTCCCTGAGGGTGGTTTCCGCAACGTCAGTAGGTTGCGCCGGAAGCCAAAATTACGGGATCCAGGTAGACATAAAGTACCAGGTGCAGGACCAGCAATCGCCCCCACAGCCAATCGCCGCCTCCGGCATGGAACCAATGGAACAGGGCACATATTTGTCCGGTGGAAGCTACGGACCGCAGTCACTCGGAGCGGCGACTGCGGCTGACGGAACGTTCCATGATAACCCGGTCGGATATTGCACGAGCCTTCCTTACACCGGGCCGCCGCTCGCTGGCTGGCAGCAAATTTGGCTGGTATGGAACGGCGGTGCTTACTACGTCCGCGTTAACAACTGGACGGAGACGATACCATCCGGATCGGCCGGTTTCGGCCACGGTACCATCACCAACGGAGGTGACGTGAATGTTACGAGGTGAAACCTTGAAGAAGGCAATGATCGTCTGTATCTGGGCTCTCCTGAGCAACACAGTGAACGGTCAGGCGGACCCCGGCGCTCTCGAACAAACGGTGCGTGTGAGCCTGTACGGTGTTGGTTGGGAGGGTCAGCGGGTAAAAGAGATGCGCCGCGGCGGCGACGCCGTAGCAGTGGCCCTCACCAAGATCATCGGAGAGAAGATTCTCGATGACAAACAGGTAGAAGTGGCATTGGACATTTTGCAGACAGCATTCGCTGATCTGAGTGCGGTACCTGCACTTCCAGATCGCGAGCCGCGGGCCGCGCTGTTCGTGCTCCGATCTTTCGACGGTTCGGCCCATGACCCAACGCTCCGAAACAAGATTGCCGTAACAAGAAAGATGATCGTTGACGCCTTCGCACGCCTTCCGAGCAACTGACGCCAGGTAGTCCGATCGAAGGACCGCGGGGCTTTCTCCGGGCTGGCGCAGAGATCGTCAACAGGGTTGGAAGCTCGGGTAGGCCGGGCGTGCGTCAAGCTGCATCTCAGAGATGTTAGATTGGGAGCGCTGCTGAACAGGATCGGGCTCGAATCCGAGACGTATTCCTGGAGACTAGTGCGGCGTGGCATTCGCTCGTGCACAATCAACATACAACCACAGCTGTTCCGGCTCGGCACCGCCTCTGTACAAAAAACGGCGGCGAGAAAACTCAGGCAGGAGCCCGCATGGCGAGGGCGGCAGTGCTGCTGGGCCTGATAATTGGTCTCATGGGCTTTTCGCTGAGTGCTCTGCGCGGGGACAGTTCGACAGAGGTGCACGCTATTCATTTCAACGACGTCACCGTGGCCTCCGGCCTCATCTCCCGGCAGAGTTACGGCGATCGCCGTCTGGATAATATCGTCGAGGGGACAGGCACCGGCGTGTGCGTCTTCGACTACAACAACGACGGTTACCTTGACATATTTTTCCCAAATGGCAAATGGACCGCAGGGGTGAGCAGTCCGGACGACCGCGACCTGAAGGGAAAGCTGAAGAACCACCTCTTTCGCAACAACGGCAACGGCACGTTTACGGACGTTACCGATGAGGCCGGTCTCGGCGGAAGCCAATACTCTGTCGGTTGTGCCGCCGGAGACTACGACAACGACGGGTTCGTCGACTTGTTGGTACTGAATTACGGTCAGAACGAACTGTTTCACAACGACGGCAATGGTCACTTCACCGAAGTTGCCACGAAGGCGGGTCTGACAGGCGCGCATTTCAGCCTCTCGGCCGTCTGGTACGACTACAACAACGACGGCTACCTCGATCTGTACATCGGCAATTACGTGCAGTACGACGAGACGAAATCCAAAGTATACGACCCATTGGTCGGGTATCCGGGGCCGCTGACATACACGGGGGAGTCCAACCTGCTCTACCGCAACAACGGCGACGGCACATTCACGGACGTGACCAAAGAGATGGGCGTCTGGAAGCCGGAGGGGCGGTCGATGAGCGTCACGGCGGCCGATTTCAACAACGACGGCCGGCTCGAGCTGCTCTCGGCCAACGACGCCATGCAGAACTACTACTTCGAGATGGACTCCAGCGGCGTCTACCGGGAGCGCTCCCTCGAAATGAATCTCGCATACAGCGAGAACGGCGCGGGCGTTTCCCACATGGGCCCGGTGGTGGGCGACATCAACCGCGACGGAAGGCTTGACCTCTACTTCGCCAATCTGCGCGATTGCAGTCTGCTCATCCAACGGCCAGATGGTAAGGGCTTCGCCAATCAGACCGGCAACGCGGGCCTCGCGGTGAACAAGGGCCAGTACTCAGGCTGGGCGGCGATGCTGTACGACTTCGACCACGACGGCTGGCTCGACCTGTTCAATACGAACGGCAGCGCGCAGCACGAGTATGGGCAGGAAAACACGATCTTCCGCAATCGCGGGGACGGCCGTTTTGAGGATGTGTCGGGGACGGCTGGCCCGCACTTCCACGAAAAGCACGTCGGCCGGGGCGGCACGGGCATTGACTTCGACAACGACGGCCGGATGGACCTGGTGATCGTGAATCTGAACGATCGGGCGATTCTGCTCAAAAATGAGACCCGGACGGCAAACCACTGGATTACGGTGACGCCCCGGTTGAAGTTCCCTACGGGAGTTCGTGACGCCTACGGAGCCCGCGTCACGGTGGTCGCCAACGGTCTGCGAATGATTGAGGACATGATTCCAACGCGGGGGTATCTGTCGGCTGGAGATCCGAGGCTGAACTTCGGGCTGGGCCAATCCGATCACGCCGATCTGATCGAAATCCGCTGGCCCGACGGCCAGGTGGATCAGTTCAAGGACGTTCGAGGCGATCGCTTTGTAGTTTACACGCACAACGCAGTGGCCAGGCGTCCTGGGTCCGCTGGATCCCCTGCCGTCCAGGGAAGCCGTTCTCGCCCGCGAACCGCCTTGCTCAGGTGTTCATCTCCATGCCCGGCCGGCTCGTCGTTCCCAGCCGGATTCTCAGCCACTTCCGGTACGCCCTTGCACTGAACCACCGCCTGAGCACTCCCCAAATCCGACATTTCGACACTACACAGCGACTGTCGTGTTTTGTCATACAATCTCGGCCATTTCTAACCCGCTCCTGACCCTGATCTCGGAGGCCTCCTACTCCTGTATCTATTTTATTTAGTTCATAATATAGACTGAGGAACACTCTCCGTCCCAGCGCCGCCCCTCATCGCCGTAGTGTCATACGTTGTTTGACAAAACTCGACACTTTGCGACACTAGTGTCGAGTTTGGCTTTGTTCCTCTCATTTCCGCGGCGAGCCTCGTCCCACCCCGCGCCAACCCTGCCAAACCCATCTGGCTCGGCCTCCCGGCCCCCTCCGTTCCCATGCACCCCGCTCCCCCTGCCACCTGCCCCAGGTGGCACACCCCGCCTGACACACCTCTCCTCCATGCCCTCATTGATCTCGCTTGTCCGGGACTCTGTTCGCGCCTACTTCGCCTGCGTCGCCGCCAGCGCCCGCCCGGTCTCTTCCTCCACCCTGGCGTGCAGGCTGTTGCCGTGCGCGTCCATGGTCACGATCGCCGGGAAGTCCTTCACCTGCAAATGCCACATCGCCTCGGGAACGCCCAGTTCCAGCAGCTTCACGCCCAGCACCTTTTCCACCGTCCGCGCGTAATACTGCGCCGCGCCGCCGATGGCGTTCAGGTACACCGCGCCGCACTCCTCCAGCGCCGCCAGCGTCTTCGGCCCCATGCCGCCCTTGCCCATCACCGCCTTGACGCCGTAGCGCCGCAGCACCTCGTGCTCATACGGTTCCTCGCGGATGCTGGTGGTCGGCCCCGCCGCCTTCACCTGCCACTCCCCGCCTTCTTTGAGCATCACCGGACCGCAGTGGTACAGCACCGCGCCCTCCAGATCCACCGGCGGCGGGTTCTTCATCAGATACGTGTGCACCGCGTCGCGCCCGGTGTACATCTCGCCCGTGATCAGCACCACGTCGCCCACCTTCAGCGTCCGCATCGTGGCCGCCGTCAGCGGCGCCGTCAGCACCACCTCGCGCCCCGTCAGCGGGAAGCCTTCGCCCGCCGCCATCGCCTTCACCGGCGCCGCCGGGTCGCGGTACAGCCACTGCTGGATCTCGCCCGTTGCCGGATCCAGGACCACCCCCAGCCGCCGGAACGCCCAGCAGTCGTAAGCCACGGATACGAAGAAGCTGGCCGGCAGCCGGTTGGCCGCCGTGATCTTGCAGCCGATGAGCGAGGCCTTGCCGCCGAAGCCCATCGCCCCCACGCCCAGCCGGTTGGCCTCGTCCATGATCTCGGCCTCCAGCTTCGCCAGCTCGGGATTCGGGTTCAAGTCGTCCAACGTCCGGAATAGCTGGTACTTCGCCAGCAGGTAGCCGTGCGCCCGGTCGCTCCCGATGCACACCCCCAGCGCGCCCGGCGCGCAGCCCTGCCCCTGCGCCTGCCATACCGCGTGCAGCAGGCACTTCTTGACCCCTGCCAGGTCGCGCCCGGCGCGCCCCAGGTGCTCCAGTTCGCACGGCAGCGAGTACTGGATGTTCTTGTTCTCGCACCCGCCGCCCTTCAGCAGCAGCTTGACCTCGATCTCGTCCTGCTCCCACTGCTCGAAGTGGATCACCGGCGTCTCCGCGCCTAGGTTGTTGCCCGAGTTCTTGTCCGTCAGCGAATCCACCGAATTCGGCCGCAATTTGCCCCGTCGCGTGGCCTCGGCCACGGCTTCGCGAATCGCCGCCGCGAAGCGGATCTGGTTCACGCCCGCCGGCGCGTGGACGACGAACGTCGGCATGCCGGTATCCTGGCAGATCGCCCCCTCGACTTCGTGCGCCATGTCGATGTTGGTGGCGATGATGCTCAGCGCCTGCTGCGACTGCGTGGCCGGCGTCTCGATGGCCAGCGCGTCACTCATCGCGCGGCGCACGTCGGGCGGCAGGTTGGTGGAGGTTTGAATGATCAGTTCGAGCAGGCTGGAGGTGAGCAATTGCATGGGAAGGGGCCTCGAACTTCCATTGTCCCCCCAAACCCGCGCCGTAGCGCGCCGGTGCTCTCATCACGGCATAGCCAGCCTGGAATCACCGCGGATTGGCCGTGATTTCACCGTGTCGTGACGGCTGCAACACCGCTGTTTCACGCTGCTGGCCGGGTCCCGGCCCGCCGCGGCCCTCCCGTTCGGCGTCCCGATGGGCTATACTGCGATTCCAGGCTGGTGCCGCCTGAGCAAGTTCAGCGGAGGGTCTGTGGCTGATTACCGGCTGGGTGACGACCTCGACGATTACTGCATCAAGTGCAAGCGCGTGACCAACCACTCGCTGCTGGCGATGGTCGATCACGAACCGGCCAAACTCCGCTGCCGCAGTTGCTATAACGAGCACAGCTTCCGCCACAGCGAGATCCCGCCTTCGAAGAAGGACCTCAAGAAGGCCGATCTGTTCAAGGCGGTGATCTCCTCCATCGCTCCTGAAACCCCGCCCGAAGAGCCTCCAACTACTAAGAAGGCAAAGGGATAGACCGCGCCGGACCACGCCGGGGCAGCCTGCTAGGATCAAAGCGATGGCTTCAGGTCCGCTCCAGCTCGCCCAGGAAGTCGCGCTGATGCTGCGCGCGGCCGGCCACCGCGTCTACTTCGTGGGCGGGTACGTCCGCGACCGGCTGCTGGGCCGCGCCACCGCGGACATCGACCTGTGCACCGACGCGCCGCCGGCGCGGCTGCTGGAGCTGTTCCCGGGCGCGCCCCAGGTGGGCGCCCATTTCGGCGTGGTGCTGGTGCGCCGCGAGTGGGCCGAAGTGCAGCTTGCCACGTTCCGCAGCGACCATTCCTATGGCGACGGGCGGCGGCCGGAAGCCGTTTCCTTTGAGACGGATCCGCGCCAGGACGTGCTGCGGCGCGACTTCACCATCAACGCCCTGCTGGAGGACCCGTTCAGCGGCGAGATCGTGGATTACATCGGCGGGCGGGCGGACCTGGACGCGGGCCTGATCCGCGCCATCGGCGATCCCCGACAACGCTTCGCGGAGGACCATTTGCGGCTGCTCCGGGCGGTGCGATTCGCGGCCCGGCTGGGCTTCGAGATCGAGGCCGGCACGCTGGCCGCGATGCGCGAGATGGCGCCTGCCATCGACCGCATTGCGGCCGAGCGGGTGCGCGATGAGCTGACGCGCATCCTGACCGAAGGCGGCGCGCGGCGGGGCATCGAACTGCTGGATTCGACGGGCTTGTTGCACCAGGTCCTGCCCGAAGTTGAGCGCCTGAGAGGCGTCCCCCAGCCGCCCGATTACCATCCCGAAGGCGACGTCTGGATCCACACGCTACTGGTGCTGGATGCGGTGGGGCCGTGCACGCCGGAACTGGGCTGGGCGGCACTGCTGCACGACGTCGGCAAGCCGGCCACGATGCGTGTCACGGACCGCATCCGCTTCCACGGCCACGGTGAGTTGGGGGCGCGGATGGCGCGGGCGATCCTGACGCGGCTGCGGGCGTCGAACGAACTGATCGAGGCCGTGGCGTCGCACGTGGCGGCGCACATGCGCTTCCAGGACGCGCCCCAAATGGGCGAGGCGGCGTTCCGGCGCTTCCTGCGGCTGCCGCGCTTCGACGAATTGCTCCAGCTGCACGAGGCCGACCGGCGCGGTTCGCGGATGGACCTGGAGACTCTCGAAGCCGTGCGGCGGCGGCGGGCGGCGCTGACGGAGGCCGACATCCACCCGCAGCCGCTGTTGAATGGACACGACCTGATGGCGCTGGGCCATGCCGAGGGTCCGGCGCTGGGCGAGATGCTGAAGGCGCTCGAAGAGGAACAACTCGAGGGTCGGCTGCGCAAGCGCGAGGAGGCGGTGGAGTGGCTCAAAGCTCGGTTCCCAGCGTCCGGTCAGGCGGGGGCATGAGCGCGGGTTTGGTGTGGTGAGCCAGTTCCCAGTTGGCGTTAATCGGGCGTTACGCTGATTCACGCAAGACAGCGATACAATGCAGGGCGATATGAATCGCAACAAGAGCACCGTTTTGACTCTCGCTTGCATGGTCGTGGGAAATGCTGCCTGGTGCGCGGCTAATGATGAGGCGGCGAGTCCCGAAGCGCTGCTTTCCCGGGCGCGCCAGCAGGAGGAGATCTGGACCGAAGGGACGCCGCCCATGTCAATGCGGGCGGAAGTTCAGGTTCTCGATGCCAGGGGCGCTTTGGCGAGTGGAGATTACACCTTCGATTGGGTCTCGCCGTCTCAATGGAGGGAAGTGATTCGATTTCGAGGTTATGAGCAGCTTCGCGTGGGCGTCGCGAAAGGATATTGGCAGAAGAGTGGACTGAGCTACCGGCCAGAGGCCATCTTCCTGTTAAGTACGATATTGCACTTGAAGGAGGCGCTCAGCGTCGGATCAAAGCAAACCCTCGGAAAGGTGAGACGTCGGGAGAAGGGCGGAGTCCGGCAGCAGTGCACAGAGGTGAAGTGGAAGGCAAACCCGGACCGGACGTTCTGCTTCGACGATGCTAGCGGCGCTTTGGTCAGCATCGAATATCCGAGCGGCGGGGGCGCTAACCCGTTGGGAACCGACCGGGTCGAATACGGCGCATTCAAGACCGTGGAGGGCAAGCTCATTCCCTATGAAATCCGAGCTTCGCGGGACAGGAAGATCGTGGCCTCTGTGAAGGTCCTGGAGATTGCGAGGAGCACCGAAAGCAATCCCGCAGCGTTCACTGTCCCGACGAACGCGGAACTCTGGCCGCAATGCGAAGATATGCGGCCGGCCGAGCCGATCGGGAAGATGCCGCCGAAGTATCCGGACAGTGCGAAGGCCAAGCACGAGCAGGGAAGAGTGGTGTTTTACGCAGTGATCGAATCGGATGGAACACTCTCGCACGTGGCAATCAGTCAGCGGGCGGCACCGGACCTGGACGCAGCCGCGGCTGGAGCGATCAGTCATTGGCGTTACAAGCCGGCCGCGTGTGGGCAGACGCCGATTCGCGTGGAAACATCAATCCCAGTAAACTTCACCCTCTCGCAGTAGGGCCATGGACGCGCAGTCGTGGCCGGCTTTCAGTTGACGGTGGGCGCGAAACTACTTCACGCCGAAGAGGCGTTGCGCGTATTGGCGGCTGAGGCGCAGGTCGTCGACCAGGGGGCGCGTGATCTGGGTGGCGGGATCCCAGGCCAGCTCGACGCTGAGCCAGCCGCGGTAGTTCAGCTTGCGCAGTTCCCCGGCCACGGCGTAGTAGTCGACGTCGCCGTCGGCAAGGTCCTCCAGCCACACGCCGGAGCTGGAGTTGCGCAGGTGCATGTCGCCCAGGCGCGGACCGGCCTCGCGCAGGATCGTCATGACGTCGTCGCCGCCGCGGAAGACCCAGTGGGTGTCGAGGCACAGGCCGACGTTCTCGGCCGTTGTGTGATTCACGAAGTAGCGCCACTCGCGCGAGTGGTCGGCCATTTCGGGGGCGTGCTGGTGGACCAGCAGGCGCAGACCCTCGGCCTTCAGGGCGGCGCCGAGGCGCTCGATGGCCTGGGCCTCCGCCTGCAGCTCGGCATCGGTCTTGGCGGCGTGGTCGGGCTTGGGGTCGCAGTTGAAGCTCATCGCCTCGACGTGCTTGTGGGGCTTGACGCGCCCGGCCAGGGCCAGGGCGGCGTCGATGGTGGCCTGGGCGCGGCCGTCGTGCATCGGGCCGCTGATGTAGACGATGGGCATGATCAGGTTGTGCTGGACCAGCAGGGCCAGGGTGCGATCGGATGTGTCGGGAGGGAAATAGCCGGACATGAGCTCGAGGGCGTGGTAGCCGGCCTGGGTGCAGGTGTCGAAGATGTCGTCGACGTGATCGATCGTCTTCTGATTGCGCTTGCCGTAATCCTGCTCGAAGACGTAGCACGAGCAGGCCAGGCGAGGAGCGTAGGGCTTGCCCTTGTCCTTGGGCTTGGCCGCGGCTTGCATCGATTCGCCTGCGGCCAGGGGCGCAGCGGCGGCGAGCGTCATCCATTGTCGGCGGGTCATGGACATTGAGGTCTCTCCCGGGGTCAAGCTATCACCGTGAGCCGTACCACCGCAACGGGGGGCGCGCCGCGCGGGCGGTGTGCGAGATTCGTGAGAGGGCCAGGCAAGCTTGCCGAAGGGAGGATGCGCCGATGGAACGCAGGCTGTTTCTGTTCGAGTGGAACGCGCGCTCGGCGGGGGAGCGCGCCGCAGCACTGAGCGCGGCCGGGTGGAGCGTGGAGCTGGAGTGCGAGGACGGGGCGCGTGGGGTGCGGCGGGTGCTGGACCTGCAGCCGGCGATGGTGGTGCTGGACCTCCAGCGGCGGCCGTCGCATTCGCGCGAGTGCGCTGCGGCGCTGCGCAAATACCGCGCCACGCGGCGCGTGCCGCTGGTGTTCGTCGACGGCACGGCCGAGGATCAGGCCCAGACGGCGGCCAAGGTCCGGGACGCCATCTTCATCGGCTCCGAGATGCTGCTGACGCGGCTGGCGGATATCGAGGGCTGAGACGCAGGGCGGACGTCGAAAAGGGCGCCACAAGCGGCGCGCCACGGCGGCGAAACGGGATTATCATAGGGGCGGGATGCACCCGGGCGCAACCGCCATGGCGGCGCATCGACCCACACCTGAACGCAGAGGTAGTCTATGTCGAAACTAGCTCTCATTCCTTCCCTGATGAGCGGTCTACTGTGCGCGCAAGTAGCATCTCCGGGGACGCAACAGGCGGCTGCAACGGATGCGACGAAGCTGGCGACCGTGGAGGGCCAGGTCTTCAACCTGGTGACGAAGGAAGCCGTGAAGCGAGTGGACGTGCAGATGTTCCGCACCGGCAAGGGCAGCGCGGGCATGATGCAGGCGGCGTACTCGGCGACGACCGACGCGGAGGGCAAGTTCAAGATCGAGAAGGTCGAGGCGGGCGAATACCGGATCGACTACCGCAAGGCGGGGTTCCTGGGGAGCGGCGGGGGCATGTTCGGATCGATGTCAGCGCCGGCGACGCAGACGGTCACGGTGAAGGCCGGCGAGACGCACGGCGGGCTGAAGTGTTATCTCACGCCGATGGCTATTGTCGCCGGGCGCGTCCTTGACGATGAGGGCGAGCCGGTGCAGGGGGCGATGGTGATGCTGATGCGCTGGTCGTACTCGCGGGGCGTGAAGACGCTGACGGCGCGAGGCCGTGGGACCACCAACGACCGCGGCGAGTACCGCGTTTCGAACGTGCCGCCGGGGACGTATTTCATCCAGGCCAACTGGTACCGCGGCCCGGCGGCGCTGGTGGAAGCGGGCGGCGTGCGGATGGCGTATGTGCCGACGTTCTATCCAAATGCCTCGGATTCCGCGCAGGCAACGCAGGTCCACGTGGCCGCGGGGCTGGAGGTGCCGGGGCAGGACATCACGATGCGGCGGGAGAAGGTGGTGCGGGTGAGCGGGAAGCTGCTGGAGGCCGACGGGTCTCCGGCGAAGAACGCGTTGGTGGGGTTGCTCCCGACCGACGCGCAGTCAGTGATGGGCCGGTCGATGGCGCCGGTGGATGCCAAGGGCGGGTTCAAGGCCGACAACGTGCGGCCGGGCAGCTACAACGTGATCGCCACGCGAATGGACGAATCGTCCGGCGGAATACAGGGCGCGCAGACGATCCAGGTGGGAGACAGCGACATCGAGAACCTCACGGTGCAGTCGCAGCCGCCGCTGGAGGCGAGCGGGACGGTCACGGTGGAAGGGCCGCCGGCGGGGGGCGGAAAGACGGAGGTCGAGTTCACGCAGTGCTGGGTCACCACTGAGGGGGCGGGTTCGGGACAGTTCAGTGGCGGCTACGGGCAGGTGAAGAAGGACGGGACGTTCAAGCTGGAGGGGCTGATGCCGGGCAGGGTCGTGGTACACGCGCAATGCGGCGGCGAAGAGAGGTACGTGAAGTCGATCCTGGTGGGCGAGGAGGACGTGCTGGGGAAGGAAGTGGACGCCGCGGCGCTGGCGGCGGGGATCAAGGTCATCCTTAGAACCGACACGGCGAGCGTGAGCGGAGCACTCGACGTTCCGGAGGAGAAGCGCGACCCGGCCAAGCAACCGCGGATCGTGTTGATCCCGACCGACGAGCGGCTGCGGCGGGCGGGGTTCATCGACTATTCGACGGTGGACCTGGACTACCACTTCAGCTCCAAGAGCGTGCGGCCGGGCGAGTACCTGGCATTCGCGTTCGCCGAAGCGGACAACTCGTCGTTCGACGACCCGGACTTCCTGCGCGTGGTCGAGAGCAAGGGCGTGAAGGTGAAGCTCACGCCCGGCGAGTCGCAGACGGTGGACCTCAAGCTGACGCCGTGGCCGGAGGAGTTCGCCGACCGGCTGCAGTAGCTCCGGCGGGCCGCGCCGCGACGCGCGGGTGAAACGGGAATATGCTAGGTGCGGAGCGGCGTACATTGTGACGCGACGGCTCAGCGTGTGGCTCTACTCTGCGGGACTCCTGGCGGGCTGGCGGTTTGTGTCCCAACTCGCGAGGGGCGAAGCGACGGGAGCGAGGCTTGCCATGGAAGATCCGGCCGCCGCGCGGAACCGAATGGTGCGCGATCAGATCGAGGCGCGGGGGGTGCGGCACGCGGGGGTGCTGAAGGCGATGCGGGAGACGCCGCGGCACCTGTTCGTGCCGGAGTCGCAGCGCAATTACGCCTACATGGATTGCCCGCTGGCGATCGGGCATGGGCAGACGATCTCGCAGCCTTACATCGTCGGTTCGATGACCGAACTGCTGGACCCGCAGCCGGGGGACCAGGTGCTGGAGATCGGCACGGGGTCGGGCTATCAGGCGGCGATCCTGTCGCAACTGGCGCGGCAGGTGTACAGCATCGAGATCGTGGAGCCGCTGGCCAGGGCGGCGGGCGAGCTGCTGCCGCGGCTGGGATATCACAACGTGACGGTGCGTTGCGGGAATGGATGGTTGGGATGGCCGGAGCAGGCGCCGTTCGAGCGGATCATCCTGACCGCGGCGCCGCCGGATGTGCCGCCGGCGCTGATGGAGCAGTTGCGGCCGGGCGGGCGGCTGGTGGCGCCGGTGGGTGAGGAGTGGCAGGAACTGGTGGTCATCGACAAGGACGCGGCGGGGAAGATCCACCGGCACAACGAGTACGGGGTGATGTTCGTGCCGATGGTGGGGCAGCCGAGGCAGAAATAGCCGGGTGCGCGCTGCCTGCTTCCGCGCTTGCTTAGCCGGGAGTCGTCCCGGCCAGGCGTCGGCACGAGGGTCTGTCAATACCGGCACATCGTGGACGAGTTTCCGACTGGTAGCAGGTGATGGGAGCCCGAGTGTTCCCAATTGCGGACCAATTCTAGGGTTCGAGTGAGCGGCTGACGTAGGCGATGTAGCGGCTGGGGGTGGTGCGGTTGCCGCGGGAGTCCTTTTCGAACCAGGAGATATAGAGGCGGCGGCGGGCGCGGCTGACGGCGACGTAGAAGAGGCGGTGTTCCTCGCTGAGGCGGCCTTCGCGCTTGGAGCGGGCGGAGGGGAAGTTGTCGTCGATGGCCATGGCGACGAAGACGACGGGGAACTCGAGTCCCTTGGCGTTGTGGACGGTGAGGATGGCGAGCTTGTCCTCGGCGGAGGCCTGGCGGTCGGGCTCGGTGGCGAGGGTGACGTTTTCGACGACCTCGCGGCAGGCCATTTCGGGCGGGAGCAGCGGGTCATCGAACTGCTGGCAAAAGGCGACGAGCTGTTTCAGGTTTTCCACGCGCGGGGCCTCGTTGCGGTCCTGCTGGTAGTGGGCGGCGAGGCCGGATTCGTCGAGGATACGTTCCAGTAGCTCGGGCGGACGCTCGACGGACATGCGCTGGCGCCAGCGCTCGACCTTCACAGCGAGGGGCTGGAAGCGGGCGGCGGCGTTGCGGACGGCTTCGCGGCGGACGGGCGAAGTCTCTTCCAATTTTCGGCAGAGGACGTCGAGCAGGGCGGCGGTGGCTTCGACGTCGGAGTGGGCCTCGTGGGCGCGTTCCAACTTTAGGTCGAACTCCTTGCTGAGGGCGGAGAGGTTGTAGCGCTTGAGGGTGCGGAAGAGGCGGCGGGTGATGTCGAGGGTGTCGAAGCAGCGCGGCGAGGTCTCGAGGCCGAGGCGCGAGAGGGCGGCGCGGAGGAAGTAGACGTCGAAGCCATTGATGTTGTGGCCGGCGAGGACGGTGTCGCCGGCGAAGTCGAGGAATTCGCGGAGCACATCCGCGGCGGGTAAACCGTTGGCGGCAAGGAACTCGTCGGAGTAGCCGTGGATGGCCTGGGAGTCGCCGACCGGGCGCTCAGTGCGGATGTAGCGGTGGAAGCGCTGCGGAGCTCGGTCCGAACCGGGCGGGGCGGGGCGGAGGGCGGCGATTTCGCAGATCTCGTCGGTGGAAGGGTCGAGGCCGGTGGTTTCGAAGTCGAAGACGGTGACGCGGCCGGCGCGCCAGGCGTCGAGCAGCGGGGCAAAGGGCTCGCCGGCTTCGAAGGTGACGGGCGAGAGCATGTCGCCGAGATTGAGGCCGGCGTCGCGCGGCGCGGCGCGCAGGGCGTGGAGGGTGGCCTCGCCGACGCCCTTGGGCGGATGTTCGAGGAAGCGGAGGATGCTCTGGGAGTCGTTGGGGTTGAGGAGCAGGCGCAGGTGGGCGAGGGCGTCCTTGATCTCGGCGCGCTCGAAGAACTTGACGTTCTCGACGGGCAGGTGGGGGATCTGGAGGCGCTGGAGGTGCTGCGAGAGGTCGCGGGCGTTGAAGTTGGTGCGGACGAGGACGGCGCAGTCGGACCAGCGGAGGTTTTCGCGGCTGCGGAGATCCTTGAGGGTTGAGGCGATCCAGGCGGCCTCGTCCTTGGGCGTGGCGCAGGCCTGGAGGACGACGGGCGGGCCCTCGGAGGCGGAGTTGGGGAGGATCTCTTCAGTCACGGCTCCCTCCAGGGCGCGGATGACGGTGGCGCAGGCGCGCAGGATGGCGCGCGTGGAACGGTAATTCTGATTGAACTGGATTTCGCGCACCGGCGCGAAGTCGCGGCGGTAGGCGGTGAGGATTTCGGCGGGCGAGGAGCCGCGCCATTCGTAGATGGTCTGATCGATGTCGCCGAAGAAGGAGAGGCGGCGGTGGGGACGGGCCAGGGCGGCGAGGATGCGGTACTCGCTGGGGTTGGTGTCCTGGACCTCGTCGACCTGGATCCAGGAGAAGCGCTCCTGCCAGCGGCGCAGGGAGGGCTGGTGGGATTGGAAGAGACGGTTGACGCCGATGACGAGGTCGGCGAAGTCGAGGGCGTGGTTCTCACGCAGGGCGTGGACGTAGTCGGCGTGGAATTGGGCGAAGCGGAAGGAGGGCGGGACGCGGAGACCGGGGGGCGCGTTGCGGGTGCATATGTCGGCGAAATGGTCCTCGGGGTCGCGCGGGGGACGGCTGGAGAAGGGCGCGAGTCGGACTTCCTCGAGGGCGCCCGAGAGAAAGAACGCGAGGCGTTCGCGGCGGTCGGCGGCGAGGCCCATGCGCGAGGCGACGGTGAAGGCGAGGGAACTCGCGTCCTCCTCGTCGAAGATGAGGAAGTCGGCGTCGAGGCCGAGGGCGGAGGCGTCGGCGCGGAGGATGAGCGCGCAGAGGGAGTGGAAGGTGCGGGAGGTGATGCGGTCGGCATCGGCGCCGAGGACCTCGATGGCGCGGGCGCGCATCTGGCGGGCGGCCTTATTGGTGAAAGATAAGCACAGGACGGAGCGCGGATCGACGGAGTGGAGGATGGCGTTGGCGGCGCGCCAGGCGAGGGCGCTGGTCTTGCCGGTGCCGACGGGGGCCATGACCAGCAGGCACTCATCCCAGGCCTCGACGGCCTGGCGCTGCTCGGGATTGAGATCGTTCCAGGGAATGCGGGAATCCACGCAGCACTCAGTGTACATGGCGGGCGCGAGGAGCAGGGTTCGGCCGGGCGCTGACAAGCAGCGGGGCGGGGAGTGAGAGGCGAAACTGGAGCGTGCGACAGGGCTCTGTCCAGAGCCGGGTAAGTCCTGCGGAATGAGAGCGCGGCGGGGGGAATGGGGGCGATAGAAAGTTTCGATTGCAGGGCTTGCGGGACGGCCCTATTCTACAGGTCGGAAGCAGTATGGCGGCGAGCACTATGTCCAGCGAACCGAAAACCAGCCAAGTTGCGATTCTCCACAAGATCAGCAGCATCGTCAGCTCCGAGCGGAGCGTGGACGAGATGCTGGGCGAAATTGTCGGCCTGACGGTGCAGGCAACGGACTGCGATGCGTGCCTGGTGTATCTGATCGACCAGGAGACGAACGAGATCGTGCTGCGGGCGTCGCAGGTGCCGCACGCGGGTCAGGTGGGGCGGCTGAGTATGCAGATGGGCGAGGGCGTGACGGGCTGGGTGGTGGAACACAAATCGGTGGTGGCCCTGAGCTCGAATGCGGCGGCGGATTACCGGTTCAAGCGCTTCGATCCGCTGGTGGAGGACACCTACGAGGCGTTCTGCTCGGTGCCGCTGCTGAGCGGCGGCGAGGTGATCGGCGTGATCAACGTGCACCATCGCGAGAAGCACGAGCATACGGTCGAGGAGGTGTCGCTGCTGACGTTCATCGGGGAGCAGATGGGCGGGGCGATGGGGCGCGCCAAGCTGGTGGACGAGAACGCGCGGCTGGTGGAAGAGACGCAGGAGATGAAGAGGCAGCTCGAGACGCGCAAGCTGGTGGAGCGCGCCAAGGGCATTCTGCAATACCGGTTCAACGTGACGGAGGAAGAGGCCTACCTAAGGCTGCGCAACGAGAGCCGGCGGCTGCGGCGGCCGATGCGCGACCTGGCCGAGGCGATCATCCTGTCGGAGGAGCTGTCGCGAAAAACGAGCGAAGGCGTGCCGGTGGATCGGGACGACGACGGCGACTAGCGGCGCGCCGGCGCACATTCCACATAGGGACGGACGGCTCAATCCACGCGGGCTTTGATGAGACCGCGGGCGGATGAATGGGATTGTGCCTCGGAACCGGGACGTCAGTCCCCGTGTTCTCCAAGAGATGAGCGGGGCGCCAATAGGGGCGCTATTTGGCCTGCAGGCGCTGGGCGAGGCGTTGGGCCTGGGCGTTGAGAGTCTGGACCTGGCGCAGGTCTTCCTCGGCGGCCTGGACCGTGCTTTGGAAGCGCGGCAGGTCGGTGGAGAAACTGGGGGCGCTGGAGGAGTCGCGATAGCGGTCGAGGCGCGCGGCGAGGGAGCGCAACTGCTCGCTGGCGTCGCGGTAACGGCGCAGCAGGTTGTTCAAATAGTTGTCGCGGCGGCGGGCGATATCGTTCAATTCGTTCAGCGTGGAAGCGACCTGGTTGAGGCGCTGGCGGATTTCCCCGGCGTCGGCCTGGGCGCGGCTGGCCATCTGGTCGGAGGCCTCGGCGCGGGCGGTTTTGGATTTCAATTCGACCTCGACGGTCTCGTTCATCAGGCGCAGGTGGTCGATCTCCTCGCGCGCTTCATTGGCCGCCGCGTCGAGGCGCTTGTTGTCGGACTGCAGTTGTTCGATCGAGGCCTCGAGCTGCTGGACGCGCGATTCAGAGGCCTGCAGGGCGGCCTTCGTGTCGCTCAACTCACGCTCGGTAAGGGCCAGTGCGCGCACCGCTTCCACGGCCGCCGAACCGACATTGGAGCGGAGCGGAGGCGGAGGCAGGGCGGGGTGCAGGCCGCTGGATTCGAGCTGCGAGCGCAAGGCGGCGTTCTGGGCCTCGAGGGTCTGGATGCGGGTCTCGGCCTCGGCGTGCGCCTTGCGGGACTGGGCCAGATCGGCGACCGCGAGCCGGGATTCACGGCGGGCGCCGATCCACAAAATCAGAAACAGGCCGGCCGCCAGCAGCGGCACAACCGAGATGGCGAGGCGAGGCCAACGCGTCATGATTTGGGTTCCTTTCCGCGCGGGGCGAGGGTGAAACGGGTGCGGTACTGAATTTCGCGGCCGGTGGCAGTGAGTTGCACGGTAAAGGTCCGCGGAGTGCCGGCGGGCAACTCGAGGTCGACCGCCCAGTGGCTTGTGATCTTGTTTATCATCTGGCCGACGTCAGCGGGGATATCGCCGGGGGCGCGGCTGAAGGCGGAGGAGCCGCCGGTGGCGTCGGCGATCTGCTGCAGGCCGGTCTGGTAGGCGGAGTTGAGCGGGTCGCGGAGCCAGGCGAGGTGCTGGATGAAGACCGGCACGTCGAAGACGTTGAGGGCCGTGGCGAGCTTGGCGGCCTTTTCACGGATCAGGGCATCGGGAAAACGGCGGCTGAGGTCGCGCGAGTCGCTGGGGTTGACGACCGGATTGGTGTAGTCCTCGCGGTAGTTGTAGATGCTCGAGTCGGTCAGGAAGAAGACGGCGGTGCGGATGGGCGCGCGGCGCAGGATGCGCTCAGACAGGGTCTCGGCGGGCTCGATGGTTTCGAGCAGACCGGCGCGGCCGGTAGTTTCCAGCACATCGAGCCGGGCGATGGCCTCGGCGCGGCCGGGGCCGGGGTCGGTGAGAACGCGCAGGCCGTCCTGGGCGCGCAGCAGCGAGACCCAGACGTTCTCGGGCAGATCCTGGAGCGAGGTCTTGAGGGCATCGCGCGCGGGCGAGATCAGGGCCATGTCACCGGTCAGGTCGAGGACGATGAGCAGCAGCAGCGGCGAGCCGGGAGCGCGAACGGCGGCGATTGTGGCGTCACGGCCCTCGACGGCGGCCTTGAGGGTGGCGGGGTCGAGCGGCGGATCGCCCAGCCAGGCGGTGACGCGGCAGCGCAGGCCGATGGGCGAAGCGGTCTTGTCGGCCGCCGGCAGCGCCAGGGCGGTGAGCAGACCGAGAAGTTGCCGGCGCAGCATCAGGAACCCAGGGTTAGCCCGCAAGTTTCACCACAAATGTACTGCGTCGCGCGAGTGGGCCGCTGCCTCTTCTTTTCAGCCTCGGCTCGGGTGCGTTGCGCCCGGCCGAGAGTCCTGGACATGCCACCCAAGCACGCCCGCGGGCGGCCGCGGTCGTGCGTCTGGCAGCATCTCCGGATTGTTGTGGGCCCGCTCATCACACCTCGTTACGATTGTGGCGAAACATCCGACCTAGAAGCTCAACCGCAGGCCGAGCTGGACGACTCGCCCGCCGCGCGAACCGATGATATGGCCGGCGTCGGTGTTGGGCGAGGCGAGCGAACCGATGACCGGGTCGGGGTTGTTCCAGTTGGCGTGGTTCAGAAAGTCGAAAGCCGAGGCGGTGAACTCGACCGTGCGATCGGCGTCGAGGGCGAAGCGCTTGGCCAGGGAAAGATCGTGATTCTGGATGCCGGGATTGAGGATCGAGATGGTGCGCGAGGCGTCACCGAGGGTGAAATCGGGCGGCTGGATGAAGGCGGCGGGGTTGAACCACAACTGCGGGCTTTGGTCGGGCAGGTTGGGATTGACGCCGGGCACGGTGTCGACGCGCAAGGCGTTGATGACGCCGCCGGTGTTGTTGAAAAGCGCCTCGAGGGCGATGGGGCCGCCGTCCTGGACGATGGAGATGTCACTGACCGACCAGCCGTCGACGAGGTGACGGCGCCAGTCGCGGAAGTTGAGAAAGGGCTTGCCGGCGCCGAAGGGCAGGTCGTAGCTGAGGTTCAGAGAGAGACGATTGGGCGGGTTCCAGGGGGTCAGGGCCCACTCGTTGCGGGGGTTGAAATAATCCTGCTTGCCATAGGGGCCGCTGTAGTCGTCCCATTGGCGCGAGAACTCGTAGGTGGCGCTGACGGTGAGGCCGCCGGAGGCGCGCTTCTCGACGCGCAACCAGGCGTTGTTGCGGCGGTAGTCGCCTGCGGGCCACAGGCCGTTGACGTCGAAGTCGAGGTACTGCGGATAGGGACGCAGGGAGTTGCGGAAGGCGGTGTCGTTGAGCAGCACGCCGTATTGCAGGGCGTCGGGCGAAATGGCGTTGGGATTGGCGGCCCAGTTGCCGACGTAGAGGTGATGGCCCCAGGCGGTGCCGAGGCCGGTGGAGAGAACGACCTGGAAGGGCACTTCGCGTTCGTAGGAGAGGCCGGCGGACTCGTACATGGCGGTGGTGCCGGAGCGGTCGAAGATGGCGGCGTTCGTGCCGTAGGCGGCGTCGGCGCTCAGGTCGGGGAGCGGGCCGGGGGACGGCACGCCGCCGGCGAGGAAGAAAGCAGGGGTCAGCTCGGAATCGGGCGCGGTGAAGGTCTGCACGCCGTTGAAGCCCTGGGTGCCCCATTGGGAGCCGTAGAGCGGGGGCATCTGGTAGAAGCGGGCATAACTGGCGCGGATGACGCTCTTGCGGTTGGCGCCGGGACTCCAGGCGACGGAGACGGAGGGGTCGCCGCGGGCGAGGAAGGGCTGGAACACGGCGGGGGCGCCGTTGAGGCCGGCGAAGATCAGCGCGCCGGGCAGGCCGTCCGCGGGATTGATGGCATTGAGGTCGACGGTCGACTGGCGGTCGTACTTCTCGATGCGCGGCGATTGCATTTCCACCGTCAAGGCGAAATGGAAAGTCAGGCCGGGAGCGGGTTCCCAGGTGTCGGTAGCGACGAGGGCATAGTTCGAGATGCGGAAATAGCTGGGCGAGAGGATATCGCTCACGTCACCGGAATCGATGGCACCGAGGAGAAGGCTGGCAAATTGCGAACCGGTGTCGACAATGCCGGGCAGGTCGGTGTACCCGGCGGAGGTATAGAAATCTCCGGCGGGCGAAGAGGGCTGAAACGTATCGACCTGCTGGCGCTGGAACTGGCCGGAGAAGCGCAGGCTGTGCCTGCCCAGCTTGAGGGATTGCGCATCGGCATAGGTGAAGAAGTTGCGGGCCAGGCGCGAATTGGGGCTATAGCGGCCGACGGGCAGGTAACCGAAGCCGATGCGCGGGAAGACCTGGGCGGTGAGGCCGGCGAGACCCAGCGCGGTGGCGGGGTCGAAGGCGGCGGAGGAGTTGGACGAGACATTGGTGCTCATGTCGACGGTAGCGGCGTTGACGCTTCCGGGCGAGAGGGTGAGATCGTACTCGGCGCTGACGCGGCGGTTGGAATAGTTGCGGTCGGGGGCGCCGGGATCGGCGGCGTTGTCGATGTAATGGGCGGCGGCATCGAAGCCGTTGGTGTAAGAAGTGCTGACGCTGAGGCGGCGCCGGTCGTCGAAACTGTGGTCGATCTTGGCGATCATGCCGCTGGCGGTGTTGGTCTCGGGGGACACCACGAAGTAGTTGTTCTGAAAGTAGGGGCCGACGTCGGTGTTGGGCAGGGGGATATAGGAGACGATCTTTTGGGCGACGGGATCGAGCCGGGAGGCGGGGATGAGGCTGTTAGGAAAGGGGGCGCGGTCGTACTGCAGGTTGGAGGTGGTGACGGGCTCGGTGGAGTCGTAGCCGGGATTGGGCTGGGTGGTGAGGGGGTCGTAGATCTGCAGCGGCGCGCCGCCGGCATCGACGACCGAGGAGTAGTCGCCGGTGCGCTGGGCGGCGATAGGCACGGTGCGCAGGTAGGAGCGGCCGATGTGCTCCTGCACGCCCTCGAAGTTGAGGGAGAAGAAGGTGCGGCGCGCGCCGTTGTAAATGTGAGGCAGAAAGACGGGGCCGGAGACGTTGAAGCCATACTGGTTACGGCGCAGGAGGCCCTTGGTGCCGCCGTTCTGGGCGATTTCATGGGGCACGGCGTCCAGGAAGTCGTTGCGGAAGTTCTCGTAGAGGCGGCCGTGGTAGGAAGAGAGCTTGACGCCGCTCGCGGTCTTGCGGGGGGAGTCGGCGCGGAGGCCGAGGGCGGCGGTGGCGAGCTTGAATTCCTGGGCCGCGGCTTCCAGTTCGCCATGCTGCGCGGACAGGCCCGCGGGGGGCGGCGCGGAGGAGGTCTGCGCCCGGCCCGCTGCCGCCAGCAAGAGGGCACACACCATGGCGGCGGGCCGATGAAACGATTTTGACATCAGATCCTCTTTTATTTTAGCGTGGCGCCCCAGCCGGGCCGGTGCGCTAGGCTGGTGGCATGAATCTGCGGACGATCGCAGCGAAGCTGGGATGCGCGTTAAGAGCTCCGGGGGCAGACGGGGCGGAGGGCGGAAGCGCGGGCGAGAGGGAGATCCGCGGCGTGGCCGGCCTGGAGACGGCCGGGCCGGAGGAGATCACGTTTCTGGCCAATCTGAAGTACGCGCCGAGGGTGCGGGAGACGAAGGCCGGGGCGATCATCGTCAACGAAGAGATTCTCCGGCATTGGGGGGGAGACGCGCCGCTGCCGTGCCTGATTTCCGCCAACCCGTACCTCGATTTCGCGCGGGCTGTGGGGCTGTTTTACGAAGCGCCGCGGCCGGCGGCGGGGATTCATCCGACGGCGGTGATCGCGGCGGACGCGACGATCGGCGAAAATGCGTCGATCGGGGCGTATGTAGTGATCGGGCCGCGGGCGCGGATCGGGCGCAACGCGGTGCTGCATCCACACGTAACGATCTACGAGGGCGCGGAGATCGGCGACGACTTCGTGGCGCACTCGCAGGCCAGCGTGAGGGAGTATTGCCGGATCGGCGAGCGCGTGATTCTACAGAACGGAGTGGTGGTGGGCGGCGACGGTTTCGGGTTCGCCAAGCGCGCGGACGGAACGCACGAGAAGATCCCGCAATCGGGGCCGACGATCATCGAGGACGACGTGGAGATCCAGTCGCTCAGCAACGTCGACCGGGCCACGGTGGGCGAGACGCGGGTGCGGCGCGGGGCCAAGATCGACAGCCTGGTGCAGGTGGGGCACGCGTGCGAGGTGGGCGAGGACAACATTATCTGCTCGCAGGCGGGGCTGGCGGGCAGCACGAGGCTGGAGAAGAACGTTCTGCTGGCCGGGCAGGCGGGGCTGTCGGGGCACCTGACGATCCACGAAGGGGCGATCGTGTACGCGCAGGGGGGCGTGGGAGGGGACGTGGCGGCGGGGACGGTGGTGGCGGGCTCGCCGGCATTCGATGCGGCGATCTGGAGGCGCGCGGTGACGGCGTTCCCGAAACTGCCGGAGATGCTGCGCCTGTTGAGGCAGATGGAGAAGAGGATGGCGGAGCTGGAAGCGGCGGCGCGGCGGGGCCAAGTCCAGGAGACAGAGGAACACCAATGAGCGAAATGCAGGAGCAGTCGCGGGGATCGCTGGCGTACCAGAATGCGCGCTTCATGGAAAGCTGGTCGGCGCGGAGCCTGCGCATTCTGGCCGAATACCTGGAGCCGCTGGACCGGCTGGGGCGGTACAAGGTGCGGGACACGATCGTGTTCTTCGGCTCGGCGAGGCTGGCCGCGGATGGGCCGATGGGGAAGTACTACGACGACGCGCGCGAGCTGGCGCGGCTGCTGACGGAGTGGAGCGACGCTCTGGAGCCGCCGACGCGGCGCTTCGCGGTGTGCACGGGCGGCGGGCCGGGCATCATGGAAGCGGCCAACCGGGGGGCGCACGACGCGGGGGGCATCAGCATCGGCCTGAACATCGGGCTGCCGTTCGAGCAGCGGCCGAACCCGTATCTTACGCCGGAGCTGAACTTCGAGTTCCACTACTTCTTCATGCGCAAGTTCTGGTTCGCGTACCTGGCCAAGGCGCTGGTGGTATTTCCGGGCGGATTCGGGACGCTGGACGAGATGACGGAACTGCTGACGCTGATGCAGACCGAGAAGCTCGAGAAGCCGATGATGATTCTGCTGTACGGCAGCGAGTATTGGAAGGAGATCATCAATTTCGAGGCGTTGCTGCGGCACGGGATGATTGCGGAGCGGGATCTCAACCTGTTCCGCTACGTGGACGAACCGAAACCGGCGCTGACGGCGTTGAAGCTGTTTCTGACGGCGAACTATCTGCAGCCGGAGCAGGTGCGGCACGCCGACGACCTGCCGGACATCGCGCGTTCACGGATCTGAACGCCCGCGGCGGGGGCCGATCGGATACTCTGATACCGAATGGCGCAAGAAGGCTGGCGCGGCTGGCTGAAGCATGTCGGCTGGGCGGAGCGCGTGTTGGCGGTGTTGCTGGCGGTGGCGCTGAGCGGGCTGCCGGCGCGGCTGGGCGACGCAGCGTGGCTGGTGGTGTGGGTGGTCACGGGCGGGCTGGGCTCGTTCGTGATCCTGCGGGCCGGGGTGCGGCAGGCGCGCAAGCAGATCTGGTGGCTGCGCAAGCGGCTGCTGGTGGCGTACCTGTTCATCGCGGTGGTGCCGATCGTGCTGCTGGCGATCCTGATCGAAATGGGAGCGCTGGCGGTGGCGAGCCAGGTGAGCGGGTACCTGCTGCAGACGGAGATCGACAGGCGGATCGAGGTGCTACGGCAATCGGCGCAGGCGCTGGCGCACGTGCCCGAGGAGATGAGGGCCGACGCGCTGCGGCGGGCGGGCATGTTCTACCGCGAGCGCTACCCGGGCGCGCGGGTGGTGGTGCGGGAGCGGGGCGGGCGGGTGCACGGCTGGCCGGAGGGCATCCATCACGAGGCGCCGCCGCTGGGGCACGGCGAGTGCGCGGGCCTGCTGCTGAAGGACGGCGAGTATAACCTGTGGGCGCACGCGGTGGGCGAGGGCGTCGACGTGGCGGTGATCGTGCCCGTGACGCGGGCGTTCCTGCAGTCGCTGGCGCCGGGATTGGGCGAGATCCGGCTGCGGGTTCTGGTCAGCCGGCGGGGGGAGACGCCGCCGGCGCGGCTGCATGCGCCGGTGGAGGGCGAGCCACCCGCGCCGGACAACGTCACAACGGCGGCGGTGAATCCGCTGGACCGGGAAATCAACTGGGGCAACCCGATGCCGGTGCAGCTATGGGAGGATCCGAAGCAGCTGACCGAGGCGGTGCTGGGAACGCGGACGCGGATGTCGGCGGTGTATGGCGTGGTCTTCCGGCAACCGAGCACGACGACCGGCAATGAGCTGCTGCTGGTGGAGTTGGGGGCATTCGCCGTAGGGTTCCTGATTGTGGAGGCCATTTCGTTCTGGATCGGAATCAGCCTCACGCGCACAATCATGGTGGCGGTGGACGCACTGCACGAGGGGACGCAGCGTGTGATGCACGGCGACCTGAGCCACCGCATCGCGGTGCAGGGCAACGACCAACTGGCGGAGTTGAGCCGGTCGTTCAACCGCATGACCGAAAACCTGGGCCAGTTTCTGGAAGGGGAGAAGGAGCGGCAGCGGCTGCGGGCCGAGCTGGAGATTGCGCGCGAGGTCCAGAGCCAGCTCCATCCGAAGCCGATTCAGGGGCTGGGATCGCTGCGGCTGGACTCGGTGTGCGAGGCTGCGCGGATGGTCTCGGGCGATTATTACGACTATCAGAAAATCAGCGAGCACCGGCTGGCGCTGGCGATCGGCGACGTGGCGGGCAAGGGCATCTCGGCGGCGCTGCTGATGGCGACGCTGCAATCGTCGATGCGCAGCCAGTTGCGGCAGTGGAGCGAGGCGATCAAGGCGGGGCGGGCGGAGGGCCTGAACGCAGCGAGCCTGATTTCGAACCTGAACCAGCAGGTTTACGCCTCCACGGCGCCGGAAAAGTACGCGACGTTTTTCTTCAGCCTGTACGACGACAGGACGAGCCAGCTCACGTACGTCAACGCGGGGCACCTGCCGCCGATCCTGGTGCGCAACGGGCAGGCGTCGACACTCGACACCAACGGCATGGTGGTGGGGGCGTTTCCGTTCGCGCGCTACAACGAGAGCCGGCTGGAGCTGTGCAGCGGGGACCTGCTGGCGCTGTACACAGACGGCATCACCGAGCCGGAGAACGAGTACGGAGAGGACTTCGGCGAGAAGCGGCTGCGGGAGCTGCTGGTGGCCAACGCCGACCGGGACGGCGCGGAGATCACGGCCGAGGTGGTGGACGCGGTGCGGCGCTGGACCGCGTTCCCCGACGAACTGCAGGACGATATGACCCTGCTGGTGCTCAGAAAGCTGTAGGCCATGAGCCGGGTGATGCGGCGAATTCTGATTGTGGCCACCGCGATCGCGGTGACGCTGGGCGTGGGGACGGCGGGTTTCGTCGTAGTTGCGGGCTACCCGGCGTTCGACGCCTTCTACATGGCGCTGATCACGATGACGACGGTGGGCTACGCGGAGATCCGGCCGCTGACGACGGCGGGGCGCGTGTTCAATTCCTTTTACCTGCTGCTGAGCGTGTCGACGCTGCTGCTGGCGATGGGGGTGATGACGCAGGGCATCCTCGAGGCGCAGCTCGGGCACCTGCTGGAGAAGCGGAGGATGCGAAAAATGATCGACCAGTTGCGCGGCCATTTCATCGTTTGCGGATGCGGGCGCGTGGGGCGGGGCGCGGCGGAGGAGCTGCGCGACGCCGGCGCGCGGCTGCTGATCATCGACCGGAGCGAGGACCGGGTCGAGTGGGCGGTGCGGAACGGGTACCTGGCCGTGCTGGGGGATTCGACGCGCGACGAGACGTTGAAGGAGGCGGGCATCATGCGGGCCGCAGGGCTGATTGCGGCGCTGGCCACGGACGCGGACAATCTGTTCGCCGTCATCTCGGCCAAGACGCTGAACCCGGCATTGCGGGTGGCGGCGCGGGCGGCCGAGGAGGAAGCGGAACGCAAGATGCGCCAGGTGGGGGCGGACGCGGTGTTCGCGCCGTACACTATGACCGGGACGCGGCTGGCGCAAGCGCTGCTGAAGCCGCACGTGAGGCAGTTTCTGGACTTCGCGACGACGCACCTGGGCCCGAGCGTGAGCCTCGAGCAGGTGGAAGTGCTGGGCGGATGCGATCTGGTGGGCAAGAGCCTGGCGGAGCTGAAAATCGGCAGCGAGATGAAGGTGATCGTGCTGGGGATCCGGCGGGCCAGCGGAGAGATGATCTTCAATCCGTCGGCGGAGACGGCAGTGCAGGCCAGCGACTTTCTGATTGTCATGGGCGAGAAGGAGCCGCTGCAGCGGTTGGAGGCCCGGGTGACGGGAGCGGTGGCATGAAGATTCTGAACACGGAACAGATGCGCGAGGTCGATCGCGCGGCGATGGAAGCAGGCTTCCCGGGGCTGATCCTGATGGAGAACGCGGGCTGCCGGGTGACGGAATTCCTGGAGCGGACGTTCGCGCCGCTAGGCGGGCAGCGGATCGTGGTGGTGTGCGGCAAGGGCAACAACGGAGGCGACGGGCTGGTGATCGCGCGACAGGTGTGGACGCGGTTCCATCCGGCGTCGCTGCACGTGTTGCTGGCAGCGCCGGGCGAGGAGTTCCAGGGCGACGCGGCGACGAACTGGGGGATGCTGCGGGCGCTGGGGATCGCGGGCGAGCTGCAGGTCACGCCCGAGATGCGGCCGGCGACGGTGGTGGTCGACGCACTGCTGGGCACGGGGCTGAAAGGGCCAGCGGAAGGCCGGGCGCTGGAGCTGATCCGCGAGATCAACAGCGCGTTCCCGCTGGCCAGGATCGTCAGCGTGGACGTGCCGTCGGGGCTGCACCCGGAGGGCGAGTCGGTGCGCGCCGGGCACACGATTACGTTCGCCGCGCCCAAGGCGGAGCTTGTTCTGCCGCCGACTTGTGACCGGGCGGGTGAAGTGATCGTGGCGCCGATCGGCATTCCGCCGGCGCTGATTGAAAACGACGCGGCGCACTGGCTGAACCTGGTGGAGCCGGCGATGTTCGCCGAGCTGCTGCGGGACCGGCCGCGAGGCGCGCATAAAGGCAACTTCAGCCACGTGCACGTGGTCGGCGGCGGGCCAGGGAAGGGCGGCGCCGCGGCCATGGCCGGCGCGGCGGCGCTGCGGGCCGGGGCGGGCCTGGTGACGGTGGCGACCGACGCCCGCGAGCGCTCGACGGTCACGGCGCTGATGCCCGAGCTGATGACCGCCGCATGGGCCGACGCGATCGGCCAGATCGACGCGCACCATGTGCTGGCGGTGGGTCCGGGCCTGGGCCGCACGGACGAGAGCAATGACCTGGCGCGGAAGCTGTTCAGCACCGCGCCGACGCCGATGGTGGTGGACGCGGATGCTCTGAATGCGCTGGCCCTGACGCCGTTCCACGGCGCGGGGCGATTCCGCGTTCTGACGCCGCATCCGGGCGAGATGGCGCGCCTGACGGGAGGCAGCGTGGCCGACATTCAGGCCGAGCGGGTGGACATCGCGCGGCGCCTGGCAAGACAGCGCGCGTGCGTCGTGGTGCTCAAAGGGCAGCGCACGGTCATCGCGCTGCCGGACGGCCGCGTGTACGTGAATCCGACCGGCACGCCGGCCATGGCGACGGCGGGCAGTGGCGACATCCTGACGGGCTTGATCGCCGGCCTGTTGGCGCAATTTCCGGAGCGGCGCGAGGCGGCCGTGCTGGCGGCGGTATGGCTGCACGGGCGGGCGGGCGAGCTGGGCGCGGTGGAGATGGGCGAAATGAGCCTTTCGGCGATGGATCTGCTGCGCTATCTGCCGCCGGCCATCCGCAGTGCGCGGGCATGAGACGGGCACTGTACTTCACGGCGACCGAAGAGGAGACCATCGAACTGGGCGAACGCCTGGCCTCCGAGTGGAGCGTCCCGGTGGCGATTCTGTTGATCGGCGAACTGGGCGCGGGCAAGACGACGCTGGCCAAGGGGCTGGCCGCGGGCTTCGGCGCGGCGCGGCCGGAGGACGTGTCGAGCCCGACGTTTCCGTTGATCCACGAGTACGGCGATCCGGTGAGGGTGTATCACGTCGACCTGTATCGGCTGGAGACGGCGGCGGAGGTCGACGGCCTGTGCCTGGACGAGATTTTCGCGCGGCCGGCCGCGGTGCTGTTGGAATGGGCGGAACGGTTCCCCGCCGTGCTGCCGAAGAGTCGCATCGAGATTCGCATTGGGTCCGTCCAGGATCGGCGGGACGCCGAGACGCGGCGCATCGAAGTGCAGGAGGTGGAGGGATGACGCGCGAACCGGACCGGCGCGTGGCGCTGATCACGATCTGGGTGCTGCTGGGGATTGCGCTGTACCTGGTGTGGCAGATGACGGCGCCGTTCTGGAGCGGGATTTTTCTGGGGATCGTGCTGGGCATCTCGGGCTTTCCAATCCATGCCGCGCTGGAGCGCCGCTGGCGCAGGCCCGGGCTGGCCGCGCTGGCGGCGACCGTGGCGATGATTGCGCTGATTGCGGGTCCGGTGCTGTTTATCGCCGTGACCGTGGCGCGCGAGGCCCAAAGCATGTATCACACGCTGGCCGAATCGAGCCGCTTGCAGGGCGGCTGGAGCGCCTGGTTTGCCGGAGTCATCGAACGCCCGATCGACTGGCTGGCGCGCTCGACCGGCATGCCCGTGCCGAGCATCCAGGCGGCGCTGACGAGCCGACTGCAGGACGCGGCCAACGGGGCGCTGGGCCGCATCGGCGCTTTGTTCGGGAACGCGTCGTCGACGCTGCTGGAGGCGGCAATCACATTCCTGACGTTGTACTTCTTCTTCCGCGGGGCGGCGGGTCTGCGCTCCCAGGCGGTGGAATGGATTCCGCTGCCGGCGCGGCGGGTAGAGGAACTGCTGGACGCGGCGGGTGAGGCGATCCGCGCCAACGTGTACGGAACGCTGGCCGTGGCGGCGGCGCAGGGAGCGCTGGTCGGGATCGGCTTCGCCATCGTGGGGCTGCCGTCGCCGTGGTTGTGGGGCGTGGTGGCGGCGATCTGTTCGCTGATGCCCGTGGTGGGCACGGCGCTGATCTGGGTGCCGGGCGCGGCCGCGCTGCTCATCGCGGGGGACTGGATCCGGGCTTTGATCCTGGCACTGTGGTGTCTGTTGGTAGTGGTCGGACTGAGCGACAACGTGCTGCGGCCCATCGTGCTGCGCGGGCGCATGCCGATGAACACGCTGCTGATTGTGCTTTCGATTCTCGGCGGGGTGGAGTATTTCGGGCTGGCGGGCGTGATCGCGGGTCCAGTGGTGTTCAGCGTCACGGCGGCGCTCGTCAAGATCCTGAAAGAGATGCTGGACGAGCGCGAGGACGCGCTACAGGCAGCGCGCGAGGGCCCGGCGCCGGGCTATTGATCCTTATCCTTGTCCTTGTCTTTATCCTTATCCTGGTCCTTCTTCTTCTGATCGTCGGTCTGATTGGCCTGGTCCAGCGTCTCGCCCTTGCGCAGCAGCGACGGCTGCTTCTTCGGATTGGCGTCCGCTTTTTTCTGGTCTTCGGTCTTCTCCGACTTGCGGTCGGGCGCGCTCATGGCCTCGTGCTGCTTTTCGATCTGGCGTTGTTGCGATTCGACCTCGTGCGCCCGCTGGTTGACGTCTTGCTCGGACAACGCGGCGCTGTCGCGGGTAGCGTCGACCGCCTGTTCGAGGCTGAACTGGTAACGCTCCTTATCGGCGGCGTGAATTTCGGAGAGCTTCTGCAGCTTGGCCAGCAGCTCGCGCTCGGTCTTGGCCATGGCGGGCAGCACGGTCACGGTCCGCTTGTGGGCCAGCGCGTCGTCCACCACGGTGTCCATGGCGTCGATGATCTGGGTGTACTGGTCGAGCGTGTCGTGGATCAGAATGCTGCGGCCGGCCTTTTCCTTGGCAAAGAGTTGCGTGACCAGGTCCACGCGCTGGCGCGCCAGGAGCAGGTAGAGCCTGATCCGGTCGTCGGGCTCCTGCGCCTCGCGCAAGCGGTCCACTTCGTCGGCGGTGAGGAAGTCGCGCTGCGCCGCGACTGGCGCCACGCAAAACAGTGCGAGAAGCAGAAAGCGGAGCATATTTGCCTCGCCGGCCTCACTGGCCGCTCATCACTCCGAACAGGAACTCATCGTGAAGCACGACCAGCCGGTCGCGCGCCTTTTCCGCCGGCGGGCGGCTGTCGAAAGCGATCGCCTGCACCAGGTTCTCGAGCTGCCTCAGCATGTTGCGCGTGCGCAGCTCCCCCTTTTTGTAATACTTGCCCAGCTTGCTGGGGCGCTTACCCGTGTCGCGCAGGGATTGGAGCGACAATTCGACGGCCTGCACCATCATGTCCATGTCCTTCTTCAGGTCGGCGACCGACCCGCCCTCGGTCGGAAGCGCGCGCGCGTCCTTCAGCGCCGCTACCGCGGCGTCCAGCGCCAGCTCGCAGCGCTTCTGCAAGTCGGGCTCCTTGCGGACCGCATCGAGGTCGACCGCTCCGAGGCACAGCGTGCAGCAAATCAACGCGCCCAGGACTCTCATTTGTTCAGTACCCTCGTCAGAAGGCGAACCCTCTGCCGAGCTTTCCACTCCTCGTCGGGGTGCTGGCCGTTACTCAGGCTCAGGAAGCGCTGGTAGCTCTCCAGGGCCGGCTGTGGCTGCTTGAGAGCATCCAGCATCATCGCACGATACCAGAAATAGGCGGCGTTCTCACCGCCCAATTGCCTGGATTTTTCCAACGTCTCGAGCGCGGCCGGGTAGTTGTTCAAGAGGACCAGCATGCTGGTCAGCTCATCCCAGGCCTCGAGCGAATCGGGCTTGAGCTTCGTCGCCGCTGAGAACTGTTCCGCGGCGGGCGCATACTGCTTCTGATCACGCAGCAGCCGGCCATAGAACATCCGCAGTTCGAGATTGTCCGGCTGCGCTCCGACCAGCGGAGCCGCGACCTCGATGGCCTTGTCCGGCTGTCCGTCGAGCTTCAACGCGTGGGCCAATGCGTAGCGCAGCGCCGGCGTCGGGCTCAGGGCCAGCGCGGCAGTGAGGCTGGCGACGGCCTGTTTCGTGTCGCCCAGATCCAGTGCCAGCACGCCGGCGCGCTCCAGCGCGGCCGGATCATGCGGAAACCGGCGATAGATGGCCGCGGCGTCGGCCGGCTTCTTAGCCTTTTCGAGATACTGCGCCAGTTCCAACTGGGCGGAAGTATCGGCCGGCTTCAACTCGTTGTACTTTGTCATTGCGGCGGCTGCGTCGGGCCATTTCTCCTGCGCCGCGAGGGCGCGGGCCAGCAGGAAAAAAGCTTCAGCCTGCCTGGGGTCCAGCGTGGTGACGGCGCGCAGGCGGGCCTCCGCCTCCGCGGGCTTGCCCGCGCCGAGCAGCGCCTGGCCGAGCAGGAGTTGCGGACGGGCTTCCCGCGGCTTCTGCGCCGCGGCCTGGGTCAGCAATGCGGCCGCATCGCCGTACTGTTTTTGTTTCAGCAGTAGGAGGCCGAAGTTGAGCTGCGCCTCATACAGGTTCGGCTGCAGCGCCAGCACCTTGCGGAAGGCGGCCGCGGCTTCGGTGTTCTGGCCGGCGAGGCCGTAAGCCACGCCCAGATCGAACCAGACTCCATAGTTGTCGGGGTTCCTGTCGAGCAGGTCCTTGAGAATGACGATGGCCTGCTGGGGATGGCCGGCGTCCAGCTGGCTCTGCGCTTCGGCCAGCGGGTCCGACGCAGGGGTGGCCGGCGGCCGGGGTTTGGGCTGCTGGGTGAGCGCCGCCAGCAGCAGGAGCGCGGAGAGCATCTCACCTTCATTGTGCCCCGGCGACGGTCAGGCGAGAAGCGGGCGCAGGAATCGTCCAGTGTAGGAGGCCTCGCAGGCGGCCACGCTTTCCGGCGTTCCCTCGACGACGATGCGGCCGCCGCCGCCGCCGCCCTCGGGTCCCAGGTCGATGATCCAATCGGCGTGGCGGATCACCTCCAGGTTGTGTTCGATGACCAGCAGCGACGCGTCCTTGTTCAGCAGCCGTTCGAAGGCGTCCAGGAGCTTGGCGATGTCGTCGAAGTGCAGACCCGTGGTGGGCTCGTCGAAGAGGTACAGCACGCCCCGGGCGTCGGATTGCGTCAGGTGCGAGGCCAGCTTCACGCGTTGCGCCTCGCCGCCCGAAAGCGTCGTCGCCGATTGCCCGAGGCGCAGGTAACCCAGCCCCACGTCGGCCATGGGCCGCAGGCGCGTGACGATCCGCGGCTGGTCGGCGAAGAATGCCAGCGCCTCGTTGATGGTCAATTGCAGCACTTCGTAAATGTTCAGCCCGCGGTAGCGGATATCGAGGATCGACTGCTTGTAACGCGTGCCGCGGCAATCCTCGCAGATCAGCTCCACGTTGGCGAGGAACTGCATCTCGACGGTCACAGTGCCGTCGCCCTGGCACGTTTCGCAGCGCCCGCCGGCGATATTGAAGCTGAAATGGCCGGGCGTGCAGCCGCGCCGCATGGCTTCGGTGGTCGAGGCGAAGAGCTCGCGGATGGGGTCGAAGGCCTTCGAATAGGTCACGGGGTTGGAGCGCGGTGTGCGTCCGATGGGCGACTGATCGACCAGCACCAACTCGCGCACGCGCTCAGCGCCGGCCACGGAGCGCCAGTTGCGCCGCCCGGCCGCGGCTTCAGGCACGCCTGCCGATGGCGCAGCGTCCCGCGCGGAGCCTTCCGCGGTGAGCGCGCGGTTGAGGCGCGCCTGCAGAGCTTTGTGGATCACGTCGTGCACCAGAGTGGACTTGCCGGAGCCGGAGACGCCGGTCACGACAGTCATCAATCCGAGCGGCACCAGCACATCGATGTTCTGCAGATTGTGCGCATGGCAACCCTGAAAGCGCAGGGTGTGTTTGGGATTGACGCGCCGCCGCGCGGTTTTCAAAGAGGTCTTCAACTCACCGCGCAGGTAGCGGGCCGTCAGCGGAGCTTCGCGCGTCCCGTCGCCCGGCGCGATCGAGAGCATCTGGTCGAGCGTGCCCTCAAAGGTGATCTGGCCGCCCTGTTCACCCGCGCCCGGCCCCATGTCGACGACGTGGTCCGCGGCGCGCATCACGTCGGCATCATGCTCGACGACGAGAATCGTATTGCCCAAATCGCGCAGCTCGTGCAGGATGCGGATCAGGCGTCCGGTGTCGCGGGGGTGCAGGCCGATCGACGGCTCATCGAGCACGTAGGTCGCGCCCACCAGACGCGACCCGAGGCAGGTGGCGAGCTGGATGCGCTGCGCCTCGCCGCCGGAGAGGGTCATCGAGAGACGATCGAGCGTGAGGTAATCCAGGCCGACGTCGTGCAGAAACCGCAGCCGCTGGCGGATTTCGACCAGAATTCGGCCGGCGATCGCGGCCTGTTCCGGGCCCAGCTCCAATCCGTCGAAGAAAGCCAGCGATTCGGCGACGTTCATCTGTGCCACGTTCGCAATGGTCCGGCCGCCGACGCGGACGAACAGGGCGTCCTCGCGCAAACGCGCTCCGCCGCAGGCGCTGCACTCGGTGTAGCCGCGGTAGCGCGCCAGAAAGACGCGGACGTGGACCTTGTATTTCTTGCGCTCGACGTCGCGGAAGAACTTGCGGATGCCCTCGCGCAGGAGGGTTTTCTCCGCCGTGTTGAGATCCACGTAAGGAACGCCGGGCCGGATCCGGCGCGCGCTGCGGATGATGAATTCCTCCTGGCCCCATTCGTAGTTCGGCTTGGTCCAGGGATCGACCGCGCCGGCGGCGATCGACTTGGAAGGATCGGGGATCACCAGGTCCATGTCGTAGTCGATGGTGTTGCCGAAGCCCTGGCATTGGGGGCAGGCGCCGTAGGGGTTGTTGAAGCTGAACAGCGACGGTTCGGGCGTCAGAAACTCGCGGCCGCAGCTCTTGCAGGCGAAGCGTTCGCTGAAGCGCAGGCGACGCGGCTCGGGTTCCCCAGCCTGTTCGAAGATCACCTCGCCGGCCTCGCGGTAGCAGATCTCGATGGTATCGACGATGCGCTGCCGCAGCGCGTCGGGGCCGGCTTCGCCATGCAGGACGAGGCGGTCGACCAGCGCGAAGAAGGGCTTCGAGAAATCGATTTCGAGGAGCGATTCGGGCGTCGAAAACTCGAACATGCGCCCGGATTGGAAAAGGCGGTTGAAGCCGCGCTTGCGCAGGTCGGAGAGATGGTCCTTCAGCACTTTTTCGCCTGCCGCCGGCGCGTGGTGAACGGGGAACAGCGCGTACCAGCGGGAGCCCTCCGGTTCCGTCAGCATCGCCGCGGCGACAGGGTCCACGGTGTCGCGCACCACCGGTTTTTGGCACGCCGGGCACCAGGTCTGGCCGGCGCGGGCGTAGAGCAGCCGCAGAAAATCGTGGATCTCGGTGGATGTCGCGACGGTGGAGCGTGGATTGCGCGTCGTGTTTTTCTGGCGGATGGCGATGGGCGGGGCGATGCCGTCGATCTCGTCCACGGCGGGCTTTTCCATGCGGTCGAGGAACTGGCGGGCGTAGGCCGAAAGAGACTCGACGTAGCGCCGCTGCCCCTCGGCGTAGATGGTGTCGAAGACCAGCGAGGATTTGCCCGAGCCGGAGACGCCGGTCACGACCGTCAGCCGGTTGTGGGGCAGGTCGACGGAGATGTTCTTGAGGTTATGGACCCGCGCTCCGCGGACCCGCAGCAGCTCCGGCACAGTGTAAGAAATCCTTCAAAATCGAGGCGCAAACGAGGGATCGCTATCATTGTAGCAACGCGCATGTTAAGAACCCGCCTGTGCCGGAAATTGCTGCTCGAGTGGTACGAGAACGCGCGGCGGGCGCTGCCATGGCGGGAGACGCGCGATCCATGGCGCATCCTGCTCTCCGAAGTGATGCTGCAACAAACGCGCGTCGCGGCCGTGGTGCCCTATTACGAGCGCTTTCTCGAACGCTATCCCGAGCCGCAGGCGCTGGCGCGGGCGCCCGAGGCGGAAGTGCTGGCGTTGTGGAGCGGGCTGGGCTACTACGCCCGGGCGCGCAACCTGTGGCGCGCCGCCCGGGCCATCGCGGAGCTGTGCCGATTTCCGCAAACGTTTGAGGAAATCAAGGTCCTTCCCGGCGTAGGCGAATACACGGCCGCGGCCGTCGCCAGCATCGCTTTCGGATTGCCGCACGCGGTGTTGGACGGTAATGTCGTCCGCGTACTGAGCCGGCTGACGGCGGAGACCGGCGACGTCCGCGCGTCGGAGGTCCGCGCGCGGCTGAAGGAAGCCGCGCAGAATCTGTTGGACCCGAGCCGGCCGGGCGATTTCAACCAGGCCGTGATGGAACTGGGCGCGACGGTCTGCCTGCCGCGTCTTCCGCAATGCCTGCTGTGCCCTCTGCGCGGCGGGTGCGCGGCCCGCGCGCAGGGAATCCAGAACGAGTTGCCGGTTCACTTGCGGCGGCGCGATGCCGTCAAGCTGACGCTCGTGTTGTGCCTGGTGGAGAGGCAGGGGCGGGTGTTGATGCGGCAGCGGGGCGCGGCCGAGGCGCGGCTGGCCGGGTTCTGGGAACTGCCGGAAGCGCGATTTCTGCCGGGCGCCGAACGCACGGAGAAGCTCGGCCAGTTCCGCCATTCCATTACACGTCACGACTACGTCATCGAGGTCTGGCGCTGTACGCCGGTCAAGGCGCCCAAGGGCTTCCGATGGATTGCGACCGGTGATTTATCCCGCCTGCCGCTGGCCACGACGGCGCGCAAGGCCCTGGCGGCGGCCGGCCGCCCGGTGCCGGAAGCCGGCTCCTGAACCGGGCTGGCGGCTCGGGCGGACGAAGTGCTGCGCCTGTCCGAGGCGGCGCTCCGGGCATGCGGTCTGCAACCAGCGGGCGACCCCGCGCGTTCAACAAAGGTGTGGAGGCGCGCTTGCGCAGGCGTTAGTCTGAAGGAAGCGGGAGTAATCCCGGCGTGGGGTGACAGGCGAAAATTGAAAGGGGTGCCGACCGTGCCGATCCGTTTCCTGCTCTATGTTCTAGGCGCCGCGGCTGTTATGGCGCAGGCGCCTGTGCCCGTCCCGCCTGCGGCCCCAGCTCCTACCAACGCTTCGGCCAACGCGCCGCCTGAGGCCGCCGCGCAGCCCCGCGCTTACAGCGTGGAGCCGGGCACCAAAATCCTGCTGAACCTGATCAACAGCATCAGCACGCGCAGCGCCGCCGTGGGCGATCGCGTGTACCTCGAAACCGCCTTTCCCGTGCTGGCGGACGGCCGCATTGTGATCCCGCCCGGCAGTTACGTGACCGGAACGATCACTCAGGTCAAGCGCGCGGGCAAGGTGAAGGGTCGCGCCGAGCTGTTTATCCGCTTCGATTCGCTCACCCTGGCGAACGGCGTCACGCGCGACTTCCGCGCCCGCGCCTCCAGCCTGGACGGCGACCAGCGCGGCAAGATCGACCGCAGCGAAGGCAAGATCCAGGGCGATAGTAACAAGGCCGGCGATGCCATGGCGGTGGCCACGACCGCGGGTTCCGGAGCGATGATCGGCGGGATCGCCGATGGCGGCAGAGGAGCCGGCATCGGCGCGGGCGCCGGCGCCGCTGCCGGCCTGGTCGGGGTGATGATGACCCGCGGTCCGGACGCCACTCTGCAGCGCGGTTCCACAATGGAGATGCTCCTGGACCGCGAGCTGCGCTTCCAGGAGGACGAGATTCCGCCCGGCGCTAGCGCGCCCAAGAAGAACCTCGCGCCGCCAGCCCCACAGGGCACATCTCGTGCCACGCCAATCGGTTGGCCTGCTCCACCCCACTCTGGGCCAAACAATTAAGCGGGACGGTACCCCTAAGGCATGGAGCGCCGGTCGGGGAGGGCCTGTACATTGGCCTTAGTACCCAGGTATTCCCGGTCCCAGATGGGGGTACCAGTCTGAATTGAGCCGCGGCTCCTATTTCGAACTTTGCGGTACGGTTCTACACTGGACTTGGAGTCCCTCGACTCTGGAAGCGGATCTTTGTGGGTTCCTTCGAGCTTCAAGTATTCGTCAGTCTGGTGGTGGTGCTGGGGGCGGCCTTCGTGGCGCTCATCTGCGATTACTTGAAGGGCAATAACGAGCGCCTGCGCGAGCGCAACGAGGAACTCCAGGCCCGGGCCGCGGAACGCGAGATGCTCGAAACGCTCCTCGACCGCTTCCAGACGCAAACCCTGGATGCGGCGATGAAGGCGCAGCAGGAGGCGCTGCGCGAATTCCTGGCCCGAACCGGGCCGGGCCAACGGTCCATACCGCAGGCGGGCGTTTCCGCGCTGCCGGCAACTCTCGCCGTCGGGGAGAATCCCAGACGCACGGTGGCGAAGCGCGTGGCGGAGACCGGCGCCGCCAAGGAACTTCCCAGCCCGGTCATTAAATGGCCGGTTCCCGTGACGGAGCCCCCCGAAATACGCACCTCGCCCATCGAGTCCAAGGAGGACGCACCGCATTCCGGCCCGCCGGCGGACGTGGGCCGCGGTGGCTTTACTCCGCATACCGCTGATGAGATCGTCAGTCCGCAGGCCGATGGGACGGTGGATCGGCAGGGTGAGGATGACTCCGAGAACGGAGATTCCATGCCCGTTCCGGCGTATGTTTCTCAACAACGTGTCCGAGTCTTTCAGATGCCGGGCACGGTGGTGGACGAGGCGGAACCCGTACGGGACGAGCCCGCTGAGGAAGCGGGCCCATCCATCCCCGAGCCCGAATTGGCGGTGCCCGCCGGTCATTTCGAGGCCCAGGGCTTGAAAGATCTGCTGGCCGCCCGCGGCGTCTTCCATGGTCTGGTTGTGTTTATCAAGGTCGTCGCCAACGGCGACCTGGCCCCGCGCGAATGTCCCGAGCTGGCCCGGCTGCTGAACTCGGTGGGGCGGACTGTCAGTCTGCAGCGCCGCGCCGAAGACTTCTCCTGCCGCAGCGCCGAGGACGAATTCGTCCTGATCTACCCGCGCGAAACCGGCCCCCAGGCGCAGCGCCTCATCGGGCGGGTCAAGGAGCGGCTGTATGACCTGCAGTTGCGCTCCCTGGGCGCGTTTTCGGCGCGCTTCATTTGGGGCGCCGCGGAGTCGGCCTCCGAGGCGAAGTTGGCCGACCTGCTCAGCACCGCGCGCGCCCAGGCCCACGATTTTCTGAAAGCGTAGAACGCCGCGCGCGGCCTCGGGCGGCCGCGCGCCTGCTAGGCGGCTGTCGTAACTTCGATCTCCTTGGCAACGCTCGTGGGAGCATGGAGGGCCTCGCCAAACTCCCGCATCGTTCGCAGATGCCCCTCGATGGCTTCGCGGATATTGTCTTCGGTCTCAGGAAGCGTTTTCCCGGTTGTCATGCAACCTGGCAGATCGGGAACATAAGCCGCCCAGTTATTCTCGCCCCGCTCAAAAACGACCGCGTATTTCACGCTCATTCCCGCTTCTCCAATCCCGCTGCCTGGCGGGCCTGCCGCTTTCGTCAACCGGTTACTTCTTCGCAGCCAGCCGCTCCAGTGCCTCGATCTCCTTGCCGGCCTCCGAGTATTTGCCCTGCGACATCAGCTCGCGATAACGGCGCAGATGGTCGCGCACCTCGGCCAGATCGTCCTGTTGCGCCGCCGGCCGCGCGGAGGGCGCGGCGGCCCCGGCAGCCTGTGCGGCCCTCGATGCGCCCTGCAGGCCAGCCAGTTCGGCCACGGCCTCCTCATAGTTATCCGTATAAATCAGCCGGTTTCCGATGGCCAGGACGATCTTCTTCAACTGCGGCATCTTGGCTTCCGAGGCCTGGATGTAGATCGGTTCGATATACAGCAGCGTGTCGCCCACCGGCAGCACCAGCATCTGGCCGCGCAGCACCTGCGAGCCCTGCTGGTTCCACAGCGTCAGGTCCTTAGAGATGGTCTGCTCCTGGCTGATGCGCGCTTCGATCTGCATCGGTCCGAAGACCAGCTGCTGCTTGGACAGTTGCAGGAAGTGCAACTCGCCCAAATGGTCGCCGTCGCAGCGCGCCAGCATCAATCCGATGAGATTATCCTTGTTGCGCGGCGTGAAGGTCGTCATCAGCAGGAACTCCTGCTCGTCGCTGTCCGGCAGCGAGGCCACCAGGTAGGTCGGCGTCACCGATTCGGGCTTGCCCGACGTGCCGTTGATGTTGCGCGCCAGGTCCCACATGTCTTCCTTGTTGAAGAACGCCTCGGCGTTGGTCATGTGGTAAGTGCGGTAGATTTCGGCCTGCAACTGGAACAGCACTTCGGGATAGCGGGCGTGAGCGCGCAGCGCCGGCGGCATGGCGGCCACATCCTCGATCAGGTGCGGAAACAGCCTGCGGTAGGCCTTGAGAATCGGATCGTTGGCGTCGAAGGCGTACAGGTGGACCGTGCCGTCGTAGGCGTCCACGGTGGCCTTGACGGCGTTGCGAATGTAATTGATCTCGCCGTAATCGCGAGTTTCCAGGAGCTTGGAATAGGGGTGCGACGAGGAGGTCGTGTATCCATCCAGGATCCACACCAGCCGTCCTTCGGGAGTGATCACGAGGTAAGCGTCCGGATCCCAGGCCAGGAATCCGGCGATCGTCTCCATGCGCTCGTGCACGTTGCGCCGGATCATCATGCGGCTTTCCGATTGCAGGTAGGAGGTCAGCAGGATGTTCCAATCGCCGGTCGAGACGGCGGCTGCCAGGCGATGAAACGGCGTCGCCATTGGCAAGCCCCCGCGGCCGTCGTAGTGGTTGTACTCATTGCCCGCGCCCGAGGGGTAGTTGAACTCCCGCTCCCCCGTGCCGACGAAGACCGGCTCGTGAGTCACCTCGCCGAAATAGAGCTCGGGGCGCGTCAGTTTGAGCGATGACGTCCGGATCTCCGGCGGCGCGTTCTCAATCAGCAATTGCGGCAGCCCGTCGGAGGTGATCCGCGAGGCCGCCGCCACGACCACGCCATAGCCGTGGGTGTAGATGAAATGCGGATTGATCCAGCGCCCGCGGGCATCGGCCGGCAACTGCCGCACGTCGAGCTCGCGCGGGGTGATGAGCAACTGTCTCAATTGGCCGTCGATCTTATAGCGGTCGACATCGGTGTCGGCGAAAACGTAGTACGGGCGCAGGGCCTGAATCTGCGTCACGGTGTCGTGGAAGGCGCGCCAGTCCCACAGCCGCACGTTATCCAACAAAAGGCGGTGACGGGACGGATCGACGGTGCCTTGCATGTTGGCCGCGAACTCGACCTCGCGCGTCCGCTGGGCCAGTCCCCAGGCCTCGCGCGTGGCCTGGATGTGTGTGGCGATGTACGGCTTCTGGATCGTGATCTCGCTCGGCCGCACGTACAGTGAAGTCGCCAGGTAGGGCGCCACGAGGTACACCACGTAGGCCGCGGGCAGCATCAGCGCATAGCGCAGCCGGCCTGCGAAAAACGACACCGCGGCCCCGACGCTGGTCAGCATCATCAACCCCAGCAGCGGCAGCGTCAGGTGCTCGTCCACCCAGTCGATGCCGACCAGCGAGCCATGGTCCTCGAACAACAAATCATAGCGATCGAAGTAAAACCGCGCCGCCAGCGCCAGGAAAAACACGCCGGCCGCGAGGCGGAAGAACCGGCCCTCCAGCGCGGCTCCCAATTGCAGCGAACGCAGATCGAAAGTGGCGCCGCCCTCGCCGAAATTCTCGAACTGCTTGGCCTGTTTGCTCAGCGACCAGGCGCGCGCCGTCAGCCAGTAGAGGAAGGCTCCGCCCAGCGACAGCGCCAGCACCGTCCGCAGCAGCACGCCATAAAACGGCAGGTCGAAGAAGTAGAAGGTCAGCGGCCGGCCGAAGACCGGATCGCGCCACGCTCCGGCCGCCGTGCCCGACCCGCCGAAGTAGCGCACCACGGTCCATGAATCGACCGTCGCGAAAGCCACCATCAGCGCCAGCAGCAGCACAATCAGACCGCTCAATCGCGCATACAGCCGGTGCTCCTTGAGAGACGTGCCCGCGGACCGCAATCCGCGCAGATGCGCCACGAAAAATACGGCGAACAGCAGCGCCGTCGCCACCAGTACCGGACCCGTGCCGTAGATCAGCATCGCGATCCAGGTCTCGCGCTGCCCGATCTCGCCCCACCACTGCCAGTCGATGGCGAATCCGGCCAGCCAGCGGCCCGCGATCAGAATGACGAACGCGACCACGGCCAGCAGCACGAGCCAGCGGCGGCCGCGCGGCACGGGGTTGATATATTCCATGGGAATGACTCCTGTACCTCAGTCTAGGCTTCCAGACCGGTTGGCGTGGCGCCTCGGCTCCGGCCGAAACGCTGTCTAAGACTGTGGTTTGGGGTCGTCCTGCTTGGGCGTTTCTTGCGGCGGGACCGTAATCTGCGGCGGCTCGGTCTTGCCCGCGGGCTTTTTGCCGGGTTCGTCGGCATCGGGGAACGAGATGTCGCTGTCCACCGCCAGCACCTGCGACTCGACGTTGAACTTGCGATAGTTGGTGAACTCGATGTCGTTCTTCGTGCAAGTGAACATGTGGGTCTCGCAGGCCAGGTTCTGGCTGCGCACCGGCATCAGGTACTTTTTCTCGCCGATGCTGACCCACTCGTAGTCGACGATGGACTCGACCTTGTCCACCGGGTAATCGGTCGGCAGCGAGGTCGTGCCCATCTCCACCCGCAGCGTGCGCCCGCTTTGCGGCTCGATCCACACCGCGCCGCTATAGGCCGGTTTCACCGCATAACTCATGCGGATGGTCCAGTGCGAATCGACCTGAGTGACCGAGAAGGCGTACTCCTTGGCCTTCATCCCGGAGGCCGTCGAATCGCCCCGCAGCTTGAAGTTCGTGTGCGTCCGGGGATCGAACAGGTCCGCCAATACCGTTCCGAACTCGCCTGTCGACCATTGGCCGCTGTCCTCCGGCGAGCCCTTCTTCAGCCCCTTGCCGTTCAGCCGGACGTTGCGGTAATCCTCCTTGCCGTTGGCGAACATCAGCTCGACCTCAACCCGGTCGTGGTACTTCCACACCGGCTTGATGGTCTTGCTTTCGTACCTTTTCGTCACCTGGTCGCAGATAAAATTGGGGAGATTGTCGACGAAATCGAAGGCCGCTTCGCGCGCCTTCTCGATCAGCGCTTCCGCTTCCGGCAGCCGCCGCACGGGCGGTTGCTCCCGGGTCTGGGGCGGTCCCGCCGCGGCTGGCGGCCCGGCCGGCGCCGTCGCTTTGTTCTCGGTCGCCGGCGGCGCGTTGTCGGGCGGCAGATCGCGCAGCGGCTGAGGGATATTCTCCTCGGTCTTCGCGGGACCGGAATCGACGTGCTTCTTGGCCGGGCCTCCGTGCCGCAGAACGGGCCGGCCCGGATCTGTCTCGTTCGGCGGCGGCTGGTCGGCCGGCTGCTGGGCCGGCGTCGACTGAGCCGGTGTCGCCTGGGCCGGCGTCTGCTGGGCCGGCGTCTGCTGGGCCGGCGGGTCCTGCGCTAACAGCCCGCCCGTCCTTAAGAGGGCGCCCAGCGCGCAAATCACGATCCAGCGGCGCATCAGTCCTTTGATGTTAGATGCTCGCCGACCGTCCCGGAGTTACCGCTGATTCCCTGGTACGAACCCATTCACCGCCAGCCAGTCCTTCAGCCGCGCTGGCCACGTCCCCAGCACCGGGTCCTTCGGCGCCAGCCCCACTCCGTGTTGCCCCTCCTGGTAGATGTGCATCTCCGCTTTGACGCCCGCCCGCCGCAGCGCCAGGTAGTAGAGCACGCTGTTCTCCGCCGGCACCCCAGTATCCCCGCTGGTGTGGAATAGGAACGTCGGCGGCGTCTCCGGCGTGACCTGCAGCTCGTTCGACAGATTCCACACCAGCGTCGGATCCGGAGGGTTACCCAGCAGGTTCCACATCGACCCGCTGTGCGTGTAGATTGTCGTGAACGAGATCACCGGGTACACCAGGACCGCGAAATCGGGCCGTTCTCCTTCTTTGTAATGCGTCGACAGTGTCGCGGCCAGGTGCCCGCCGGCCGAGAAGCCCATCACGCCCACACGCTGGGGGTCGATGCCGTACTCGCCGGCGCGTTCGCGAATCGTGCGCATCGCCTTGCGCGCGTCATCCAACGGCGCCGGGAAATGGTACCTGGGCCCGAGCCGGTACTTCAGTACGAATGCCGTCACGCCGAACGAATTGTAGAACTCGGCGATCTGCTTGCCCTCGTGGTCCATCGCCAGCGCGCCATAGCCGCCGCCGGGACACACCAGCACCGCCGCACCGTTGGGATTCGCCGGGCGGTACCACGTCAGCGCCGGCTTATCGAGGTCTTCCTGACCGACCGCGCCTGGTGCACCACCCGGCCAGAGCAGTTCCGTCTTCGGGGCTTGTCCGAGCGCCACATACGGCGCCAGAAGCAGCGCCGGAGTCAGCATCCACATTACGCTTCGCATGATGCCCGTTCTATCACACCGCGCCCCGCCTCGCCGCCCGGCCGGCGTCTGGGAGCCGTATCGAGCCGCCGGAACTTCCGGCGGGCTGCGCGCGTATCGTATACTGACTGCGCCCGAGCGGGTCGGGTCGGCCGACTTAAAGGAGAGAGTATGTACTGCACGTTTTGCGGGTCGCCAGTCGCCGCGGAGCAGGCGGTCTGTCCGCATTGCGGCCGCGCTACGACCGGGGCGCAGGCCGCCATGGCGGCGCGGACGCGCGTTGCCGGGCACCTCCATCTGCTGGCCATCCTGTGGTTCGTCCTCGGTGCGCTGTGGCTCATTCCGGCCGCCATCATGGGTTTGGTTTCCACTTTCATCACCGTGCCGCTGGCGGCGGATGGGGCGGACGCGGTGGCGATCGCCATCGTGCCTGGAGTGCTCAGAATCATCTGCCTGGTTCTGCTGGCACTGGCGGCGCTGCACCTTGTGGCCGGATGGGGTTTGCTGAAGCTGCGGCCGTGGGGCCGGAAATTCGCCCTGGCGGTATCGTTCTTCGGCCTCATCCAGCCGCCGTTCGATACGGCGCTGGGGGTCTACACGCTTTTCGTACTGCTGCCCGATGCCGCCGCCGACGAGTACCGGCAGATGTGCCAGACACCGGCGCCCGACACTCCCGCCAACGCGGGATGACCGCGGCCTGGTCAGGCCGTGAGTCTGCGTGTTTGTCCCGGCGCGCGGACACGAGCGTTTCCCGTTCACCATGAGCGCATTCTGAGTCGTAAAACCGGCTGGGCCGCGGTATAAAGGAGACATGATTCGGACGGTGATTCTCGGCGCCATGGTTCTGTTATGGACGTGCGGACCGGTGGCCGCGCAGAACGGCGCAAACTCTCCTCCGCCTCCGAAATCCCTGTCCGATTTCAGCGCCGCCATGGAGAATCTCGCCCGCTCCGCCAGCCCGGCTGTGGTCCAGATCAAGGTGCACATGCTGGCGCCCCTGGGAAAAGGAGAGGCGGAGGGCTTGGGCTTCGTTTCCGAGCAGCAGGCCAGCGGCTCGGGCGTGATTGTGGACCCGGATGGATACATCGTCACCAACGCGCATGTAGTGCGCCACGCCCGGCGCATCGAGGTCGAGATTCTTCGCAGTGACGAACGGGCGGACGTGCCGCACGCCCACCTGATGCCGGCCAAGCTGATCGGACTGGACCGGGAGGTGGACATCGCCGTCGTGAAGATCGAGGCTCAGAACCTCCCCACGCTTTCCTTCGTGAACTCGGATACTCTCCGCCAAGGGCAATTGGTGATGGCCATGGGCAGCCCGCTCGGGTTGCAGAACTCCCTTACGCATGGCGTGATCAGCGCGACTTACCGCCAGCTTTCGCCCGAAAGTCCGATGGTCTATATCCAGACCGACGCGCCGATCAATCCCGGCAACAGCGGTGGGCCATTACTGGACATCCAGGGGCGCATCGCGGGCATCAATACCATGATTCTTTCCGAATCGGGCGGCAACGAAGGCATCGGCTTCGCCATTCCGGCCAATCTGGCCCAGGACGTCTATCGGCGCCTGCGCCAGGACGGGCGCGTGCGCCGCGGCGCCATCGGCGTGCTCCCCGAGACGATCACGCCCCGATTGGGCGCGGCCCTGGGACTGGACCGGGATTCGGGCGTCATCCTCTCGGACGTGGTGCCGCATGGCGCGGCCGAAGCCGCCGGACTCCAAACCGGGGACGTAGTACTGTCGGTTGACGGGAAGCCGATGCGGGCGGCGCGCGATCTGGTGCTGGCGGTCTTCCAGCACTCGCCCGGAGACGATTTAAAGATGGAGATTCTGCGCGGCAAGGACCGCCTGTTCGTCACCGTCGCCGTCCTCGACCGCAAGGGTGAGCCCGGCCAGCTCGAGGACCTGGTCAATTACGACACTGCGCTCGTTCGCCGGCTGGGGATTCTGGCCCTGACCGTGGACGAGCGCGTGAACGCCATCATGCCCCACCTACGGCGTCTTTCGGGCGTTGCGGTAGCGGCGGTTCCTGAAGAATATGCCGGGCTGAACCCGGGCCTGTTGGCGGGCGACGTGGTCTATGAGCTGAACAACCAGCCCATCCCCACGCTCGAGGACCTGCGAAAGGCGCTGGACGGCAAGAAACGCAGCGATCCGATCGTCTTGCTGGTGGAACGCCTCGGGCAACTGATCTACGTGACGGCGGAGATGGAATAAGCCCGCACTGGACGGCGCGAGCTTAGCGCCTTAGCCCGCTTTCCGGACCCCGCCCGTCTGCAAGTCGCCCAGGTTCGCCAGCAGGAATTGCATCAAGTTGTAGAACCAGCGGTAGCCGGTGCTCGATTTATCGTCCGGTGCTGGCATCGTGTGCGCCAGCGCCGCCAGCACCCACACCGCGAGGTATACGTACGCGATGTGGGATGGATTCTGCAGCAGTGTCTTCAAGTTGTCCATGGCCGCCTCTGCTTACTTGCCTTGAGCGGCCTTCAGCGCCGCCATTCTCGCGCGCAGCGCGGCCGCCCGGGACGCAATCGCCTGCAGCCTGTGCGCATCAAATTCTTTCGCCGCCCGCGCCTTGGCCGGCGCATGCGCCGCCTGGGCCTGAGCCTGCGCCAGCGTGGACAGGAACGCCTCGATGCTCCCCGCGACCGCGGTGGCGTAGACCTGGGCCTCTTGCGGCACTCCCTGCAAAGACGCCAGCGTCGCCGCGTAATAACCCGCGATGGTCACCGCCTTCACGGCGTCTGAGTCCGCCGAGGCCAGCTCGACCGACGTCTCCTGGTACGCGTCCGGTAATTGTGCAATGGCGCCCTCGATCGCGACCGCGACACCCGGTGGAATCTTGCCACCGGCCTCCAGTGCCCCGACCAGCACTTCCGTGGCGCTGACCGAAGCCTCCAAAGTGGCCAGAATCTGATTCTGCGCGCACCCTGCCAGCAGTGCCAACGCCGTGGCTACTGCCATGATTCCAAAAACTTTCGTCTTCATGCCGATTCTTTCCTCCGATTTCCTACTTGTCTCGTCTCGCCAATCCACCCCAACCCGTTCGCCGAGCGAACTCCCAGCCGGTGCGCCGGGTGGCCGTGGCGCCGGGATCTTACGCGCTCAAGCTGGTTCTGTTGTCCGGCTCTCCCTGCGGCAGCGCCGGGAAATGATGTCTCAGACCAACGCCCGTCTCAGACGCGTCCCCACCGCGTCTCGAAAGATGAACACGCGCCGCGGGCCGCCTTCCGGCCCCGCGCCGCTGCCCTCGCTCCCGCCAGCCGCCGACGACTGGCCCCTCGCCCAATACTACCCCCGGCTGTCAAGCGCTTCTTCCTCCACCGTGAGCGTTCCGGCGTCCGCATCGAGCGTCGCCCGCACCCCCAGCGGAAGCGTCAATTGGTCCTCCGTGTGGCCGATTGTCAACCCGGCCAGGACCGGCACTTTCAGTTCGCCCAGGATGTTGTCGTACACCTCACCCAGCGAGAATGTCGATTCGAACGCCGGTTTGAACTCACGCGGCACGCAATCGTGGCACTCGCCCAGAATCAGCCCCTGGATGTGGCGGAACTTGCCCGCCAGCCGGAGCTGCGTCAGCATCCGGTCCATGGAGTATGGCTGTTCGTCCACGTCCTCTAAAAACAATAACTTGCCATCCGTCTGAATCTCCCATGGCGTGCCCATGGTGGTCGAAATCAGAGTCAGGTTTCCGCCCGTGAGCGGTCCAGTACCCTGGCCGCCGATGAGCGTCCGCAGCGGGTGCTTCGGCCGGATCGGGCGCTCCTCGGGCGGGTTTCGCAGCACCCCCAGCGGGCGCGGGTCGAACAGCGCCCGGCGGAAATGCTCCAAGGTGTAATCGCTGAAATCCGCCAACACCGTCGGGCCGTGAAATGTGACCATGCCCGATTGCTGGTGCAGCCCCAAATGCAGCGCCGTAATATCGCTGAAACCAGTGAAGATCTTGACGTGACTGCGGATCAGCGCGAAGTCGATCCGGTCCAGCAGCATGGCCGCGCCATAGCCCCCGCGGGTGCAGAAAACGGCCTTCACCTCCGGGTCAGTGAAGGCGTCGTGCAGGTCGGATACGCGTTCCTCCACCGTGCCGCCGAGATACCCCGTTCTTTTACCGGCGTTGCGGCCCAGTTTCCACTTCAAGCCCAGGTATTCCACGGTGTGCCTGGCCAGTTGCAGCGCGTCGGGGCTCGAGACGTAGGTCGAAGGGGTGATCAACGCGACCGTGTCGCCGGGCTGCAAATGCTTCGGTTTCAATAAGACAGGGGAACTGGCCGGGCCGCCGGAGCCGGCCGCCACGGCCGCCGAGAACAGGAACGACCGGCGCTGCATCGCTAGACTCCCGAGCCGTTCGATTCGGGCGGTTCCGCGGGTGTTTCCGCCTCTGCATCCACTGCGGAATCAACGTGCTGAACCGGCGTCTCCACCGGCAGAACACCTTGTTCCAGAGGTGCTTCTGCCGATGGATGACCGGGTTCGACTGGCACTTCAGCGGGTGATTCACCGTGTTCCGCCGGCACTTCCGCCGGTAGAACAGGCTCCTCCGCGGGCAAATCAGCCGGCGATTCCAGGGTCACGGCCGCGGCCGGCGCGGGCTTCAGCGCCTGGTAAATCTCAAGCGCTGCACCCCACACCGCGACCCGCTGTGCCGTGCGGAACAGAATGAATACCTGCTGCAGCAGCACCAGCAGCAGAATGGTTCCCGTGGCGGTCGGGTGCATGGCGTTGGACGCCGCCAGATACAGTCCGAGCATAATGGCGAAAACCGCGGCGTTCATCACCCATACGCCCATCGTCGTGCCGAAGTGTTTGAAGACGAACGCAAAGGACCGCAGCAGCCCCATCACCGAGCCGCGCACGTCGTCGGCCACCAGCCGGACCTTGGCATAATCCAGCACGGTCGCCATCCAGCCCAACAGAAGCACCGTGAGTACGCTGCCGGCGATGCCCGTCACGCCTATCGGCCAAGCCTCCATGCCGTCTTTCCAGATCGCGCTGGCGACCATGGAGGGGGCCGAGCCGGCCAACGCCGCCAGTCCGTAACCGATCAAGCCCAACAGGCTCAGCCGGAACAGGCGCCAGAAATGGCGGCCCGCGCCGGCCAGGAACGGGCCGAGGCGGAAGCAGTCCCAGCACTCGCTCAGCATGGTCAGCACACCGCCGGCGAGCAGGACCGTGCCCAGCCAGGTGAACAGCGCAGCGACGATGACGGCCGGGGTGAGGCCGGCGGCAGCGGTTCCCAGGGGCTCGTGCATCTCGCTGAGCCAGGCCACGTCGAAACCATCGAGGAGCCGGCCGGCCATGCGGCTGTGAGCCAAAGGCTGCAGCGCCATGGAAGCCACGGGTGCGGCGACGATCAGCGCCACCAGCGCGTAGAAAAGCCACAGAATGGAGAGCGCCGCCTTGGAGCGCATCGTGGCCGCCCAACCGCGGCCGAAGGCTTGAAATGCCGTCATCGGAATTCTCCTTACACAAACGCGCTCATCCAGAGCACGAGGTTCTGCAGCCAGAACTCAAACTGAGAGCCCCACCGGGCGGCCAGCTTCTTCGGGTAATGATCCTGCCAGCTATCGTTGGTCCGATTGACGTCGAGTTCATGCTTGCGGAGCGGATCGACCTGCACCCAGTCCACCTTGGCCCTTTTTTGCGACCTGAATTTGACCCAGCGCTCAATGCCGTCCCAGTGCTGTTTCTCGATCGAGCCGTCGTCGAAATGGATCCACACATCCACCGGCAGGACGGCGTCGCCCTCGCGCCGGATGCGCACCGTGTTTTCGTACAGGTCCTTGTGGCCTTTCTCCAGGGAGGCCTTGAAGTCGATCTTCGACGCTTCCGCGACGCCCACCGTGCGACGCTTGCCGTTCTCGTCGAAGACGCCCAACCAGGTTTCGAGCTTTCTCGACTCCACGGCGTCCACTTTGTAGTCCAGCTTGCGGGCATGGAAGACGAACTGGTCGAACAGCGGCGTGAAATCGCGGCTCGAAACCTCGTTCACGACTTGCAGAAAATCGAGCGTGTCGGGATGGTGGAAACGCCAGCGTTGGCTGTAGGTGCGCATTACGCGGGCCATCGTGTCCGGCCCCATCAGGTTTTCGAGAGTGTCCAGGAAAACTGCCGTCTTCATGTAGGAGCTGACGGCGTAGCTGTTCGTATTGGCGTAGCTCCAGGCGTTGCGCAGAATCGGGTCTTCGTCCGGCAGTGAATCGTAGGCCATGCGGTTCTCGGCTGCGGCCGTGAGCTTCGGCAGTCCGAACCAGTCGGCCATCTGGATGCCGAAGATGCGCACGGGCAGTTCCGACGGCCCATATACTTCATCCATGATTTTGGTCGTGGCATAGGTGTTGAAGCCTTCGTCCATCCACGACTCCTCAAATTCGTTGGTGGCCACGAGCTGCATGAAGAACTGGTGGCCGAATTCATGCACGGTGGTCTCCTCGAGTCCCAGATAAACGTCGTCGGGCATCCGCCAACTCGTCCCGCAACTGATGAAGGTCGGGTACTCCATGCCGCCCGCGCCGCCCGCGCCGAAGGGGGGATCGACTAGCGTCAGCGTGCGGTACGGATAGTGCCCGAAGCGCAGACCGAAGCCCTTGAGGCCGGCGACGGCGGCGCGGAAGTAGCGCTCGGCCTGTTCGGAGTGTTCGGGCTGGAGCATCAGCGTGATCTTCACGTCGCTGAGCCGGGCCTGGTCCTCGGAGATGCCGAACAGCTTGGCCGTGCGGGCCAGCTCCTCGCGCGTGACGTCGCGGGCAGCGACGAAATCGCGCTCCAGCTTCAGATAAGTCGGCTGCGCGGTCCAGGCGAAGTCGATGACGCTGGGCTGGCGGTAGGTCCAGGTGGTGGTTTTCTTCGCCCGGTCCTCTTTCTTGTCGAACAGTTCGCCGGTGGCGCCGATTTTGTACTCCGAAGGCAGCGTGATCTCGGCCGAATAGTCGCCGAAATTGGCGAAGAACTCGCTGTTGGCGTGGAATTGATGGCAATTCCAACCGGCCTTTTGGGCATGCCGGAAGCCGGCCGTCTCCCACACGCCGATTTTTGGAAACCACTGCCCGGCGAGGTAGAAAGTCCCGTGAAAACCGGTGCGCGCGAAGACTGTTGGCAGCCTGGTTTCGAAATCGATCTTCAGGCGCAGGACAGCGCCGGGCTTCACGGGCGCGGCGAGCGGGACCTCGATCACAGTCTGGTCGTCCTGGTTGCCATCGTCGGGCTGGATGAACTGGATCGCCTTGGTGAGATCTGGGCCGTTTTCGAGGCGCATGCTCTTCACGTCGATCCAGCCCCACTCCTTCCCGCCGAACTGGTCGCCGCGCAGTTGCCCGCCGGATTCGCGCATGAACGTACTTTTCTGGTTCTTGAAGGCGTTCATGTAGAGGTGAAAGCGCAGGGCGGGCACGCTATCGGGCGAGTCGTTGAGCCAGGTCAGCGTTTCGCTGCCGTGGATCATGTGCGTTTTCGGGTCGAGGGTGGCCTTGAGGTCGTAACTGGCGATGGGTTTCGTCAGTTGACCGCAAAGCCCCGTGGAGAGGATCAGGAAAAGCCCCAGGAGCGAGGCGGTTTTTTCCGGTAACTTCAGCCGTAGTTCCATCACTGTTTCTCCAATCCGGTTTGCCGCCGGATCCACTTCGTCATCGTTTCCAGCACCACCTTGGCGATGGTTTCCTTAATCTGCCCGTACTCCGAATACGAGCCGGTACGGGCAGTCTGGAATAGGTGGTTCAATCCTGGCATGATCTGCGTTGTGAACCGGTCGTTGCCGGCCTTCCTGAGCGCCGCCTCGATGGCCGCCATGTTCTCACTGGGGCCCACCTGCGTGTCGAGTGCACCGATCAGCGCCAGGACGGGCATCTTGATCTTCTCGAGTGCAGTCGCCGGGTCGTAGGTCAGGAAGAAACGCGACCAGGCGTCGTTGTGCTCGAGCATCCGGTCCACTTCGGGCGAATACCCGAACTCGGCGTGGATCTTCGCCGCCGCGGCGGGAATCGAGGGCTCGGACTCGAGAATATCCACGACGCGCTGCACGCGCTTGTGCTGCCTCGCGATTTCGGACTCGCTCATGCCCTCGGCGCGGGACATGGCGTCGGTCTGCTGCAGAACGACGCGCTCGCCCTTCACACCCGTGCCGCCGAGCAGCACGACGAAAGCGATGTCCTTACGCCGTGCCGCCACCATCGGCGCGAGGATGCCGCCCTCGCTGTGCCCGAGCAGGCCGATATGGCGATGATCCACGTCCGTCCGTGCCATCAGGTAATCGACGGCCGCCGAGGCGTCGGCGGCGAAATCCACGCTAGTCGCCGTCTTGTAGTCGCCCTGCGACTTGCCGATGCCGCGCTTGTCGTAGCGCAGCACGGCGATGCCGTGGCGCGTCAGGTAGTCGGCCAGCACCAGGAACGGTTTGTGCCCGGCGACGTCCTCGTCGCGCGCGTTCGGCCCGCTGCCGGCAATCAGCACAACGGCCGGCGGCCTGTGCGGCTTCGCCGCGCCCGGATCTTCGCGCGGGATGGTGAACGTGCCGGAGAGCGCGATGCCCGCGTCGCGGTTCCGGAACTCGGCGTCCTCCGAGATGTAGGGGTAGGGCGGCATCGGGTTCTGCGGGCGCTGCGACGGTTCGGCGGTGCCGCGGTGGAAGACCAGCCTCATGGCGAAGCCGCTCTGCCGGAACTCGCCTTCGATGCTGTCGCCCAGCAGCTTGCCCTCGAACGAGGCGCCGGCCTGCTTCAGGCTGAAGCGCACGATGTTGAGATCCAGCCGCAGGTCGCCGATCGGAATCCCGCTGGCGTGCTGGTCCAGGCTGTCGAACGTGGCCTGCAGGCCGCCTGCGGGCGTGGCGCTGACGTGCAGCGCGAGGCGCAGTTTCTGGCCCGGGGCCTCCAGCGTACCGGTCCAGTCGCCAGCCAGGGGGGATTGAGCGCACGCGGCCAGCGCCAGGCTCAGGAGCAGGGCGGGCAGACCGGCCGCGAGGCGCATTAGAGCCATGATACTCGCCCAACGTGGGAACAACAGGGGAATGTGTTACGGGCCGGAGCGCCGGGCTGCCGCGCGTTGGAGGAGACTAGCGGATGGGTCCTGGTTTATTATGCGCATTCATCTTTCCGACTACGGCGAGGCCTCGTCACAGCCCTCGCCGGTGAGCCGCATGATGTCGCAATTCGCGGCCGGCTTCCGCGATGGCGTGGACATCAATCTCGGCGTGGGATATGTAAACGAAAAGACAATTCCGGTCGGGCATTTGAGAGCGGCGATGGAGGCCGTGGCCGGCGATCCGGTGCGCTACCGGCAGGCGTTCAACTATGGCAGTCCGGCGGGATCACCCAACCTGATCGCCTCGCTGCGGCGCTTCCTGATCGAGCAGCATGTCGGGCAATTGGACGGGACGACCCTGGCGCGGCAGCGGCTGGCGATCGGCGCTTGCGGGGCGACGAGCATTCTGGACGCATTGGCCGGCGTGTTGCCGCGGGGCATCGTGGTGACGTCCGATCCGATGTACTACATCTACACCGAAGGCCTGATGCGCCGCGGCTTTGACGTGCTGGCCGTGCCCGAGGACGAGGAGGGGATCGAACTGGGCGCGCTGGAACGCAAGCTGGATGCGCTGGGCGCTGCGGCGGAGCGGATTTCGTTCTTCTACACGGTCACGGTCAACAACCCATCGTGCACGATTCTGTCCAACCGGCGGCGGCGGGCGCTGCTGGATGTGGCGGCGAGGCTATCGCGAAAACAGGGCCGGCGGATTCCGATCATCTTTGATCTGGCCTACGAGCCGCTGCTGCACGATCCATGCGTCGAACCGTTTGTCTCGGCGCTGCCGGCGGACGAACTGGGCCTCGCTTACGAGATCGGGTCGCTCTCGAAGGTGCTGGCGCCGGGGATGCGGATCGGCTACATCCTTGGACCGGACGGGCCGTTCATGAACGCCATGGTCGAGGCCACCAGCGACACCGGCTTCAGCGCGCCGCTGTTCGTCCAGGAGATGGCCAGCTACTTTCTCGACCACCACATCGGCGGCCAGATCCACGCCGTCAACGCGGGCTATCGCGAGAAGGCGCTGGCGGTGCGCGCGGGGCTCGATCGCGAACTCGGGCCGCTGGTGGAGGAGTGCCGCGGCGGCAGCGCGGGCTTTTACTACTACCTGACACTGGCGACGGTCGAGACGCATCCGGACTCGGCCTTTTTCCGCTTCCTGAACCGGACCACCGGCGACGCGGCCGTGGATGGTCCGGCGGAGCAGCGGCAGCCGTGCGTCAGCTACATCCCGGGCGAGTACTGCGTGCACCCGCAGGGCGACCTGGCCGCGCGCGGCCGCCGGCAGCTGCGCCTCAGCTACGCCTTCGAGCCCGTGGCGCGGATCGAGCAGGCGTTAGCGCTGATGCGTGAGGCGGCGGAGTACGCAGGAATGGCGCCCTGAAGCCCTCGCCGCGGCCGCCCCGCACCCGACATTTCGACACGACACCCGTTTTATCGCCCCCAGCGCTCCATTGACGCCCACGGCCGGGTCGGAGTCAATTCGCTATCTCTTTGAATTTGAGAGTACTAAACAGTCCCCAGCCAGCTCCGCGGAGGTGTTCAGCCCACCCGGCACAACGCGACAGTTTTCGACACTTTTCGACACCACCGTCGAATTTTGTCGCGTCGCCCTGTTGCGCCCGTTAATTCGCCTTATATTCGCTCTTGACATCGGGGTGTATCCTCAAGTGAGGACAGAATTTGCGCGAAATTGGCTTTGTTCCTCCAAATTTGTTTTCCAATCCGCGCAGCGCGGACCGGCTCTCGGACCGCGCCGCGTCGGATTTCGGGGGCGATGTCAGGCGGCCGCGTGCCAGGCGGTGGATACCCGTCAATCCTATCGGCAAATAGGCCAACTGCCGGGCTCAGAACTTCGGCGTCACCCCCAGGTTGAAGAACAGGAACGAGTAGATATCGCCCAGCGTCTCCAGCGCCTTGGTGGTGCTGCTGGCGCCGTGGCCGGAGAGCGTGTCGATGCGGATCAGCAGCGGCGTCGCGTGGCTGGCCTTTTCCTGCAGCGTGGCCGCGTACTTGAAGGAGTGCGCGGGCACTACGCGGTCGTCGTGGTCGGCGGTGGTGATCAGCGTCGCCGGGTACTTCACTCCGGCTCGGATGTTGTGCAGCGGCGAGTATTTGTAGATTGCCTTGAATTGCCCCGGGTTGTCACTGGAGCCAAAGTCGGAGATCCACCCCGAGCCGATGGTGAACTTCTGGAAGCGCAGCATGTCCATCACGCCGACCTGCGGCACGGCCACACGGAACAGCTCCGGCCGCTGGTTGATGACGGCGCCGATCAGCAGGCCGCCGTTCGAGCCGCCGTTGACCGCCAGGTGCTCGGGCGAGGTGATCCGGTGCGCGATCAACCACTCGGCCGCCGAAATGAAGTCATCGAAGACGTGCTGCTTGTTCAGCTTCATGCCCGCCTCGTGCCACTTTTCGCCGTATTCGCCGCCGCCGCGCAGGTTGGCCATGGCATAGACGAAGCCCTGCTCCAGCAGCGCCAGCCGCGTGGAGCTGAACGTCGGGTTCATGGTGATATCGAATCCGCCATAGCCGTACAGCAGCGTGGGGTTGGTTCCGTCGAGTTGAATCCCCTTCTTATGAATGAGGAACATCGGAATGCGCGTCCCGTCCTTGCTCACGTAGAAGACCTGCTTTTCTTCGTAGTTGGCCGGGTCGAAGCCGGGGATCTCCGGTGCGCGGAAGACGGAGCTCTTGCGCGTGGCGATGTCGTAGCGGAAGATCGTCGGCGGGAAGTCGAGCGAAGTGAAGGTGTAGAAGACGAACTTGTCGTCGTGGTTGCCGCTGAACCCGCCGGCCGTGCCCGGGCCGGGGAGCTGGATCTCATTCTCCAGCTTGCCGTCGCGACTGTAGACGTAGGCCCGCGTCGTCACGTCCTTCAGATAGGTGACAAACAGCTTGCCGCCCGCGGTCGAGGCGCTTTCTATCGCTTCGGGCTTCTCGGGAATCACGTCCGTCCAGGGTGCATCTGGCTTGGCGGGGTCATAAAGGACTACTTTCCAGTTCGGCGCGCCGTGGTTTGTCCGGATCAGGAATTTGCCGCCCACATTGTCGATCGGCTCGTACTGGTCATCGGTGACCACGGCCACGATCGGCGTCCATGTCTTTTCGCCCTTGCTCAGATCCCGGAATGACAGCGCGTTGCCCTTCTTCCCCGTGGCCGGATCGGCGACGTCCAGGAACGCAAAGCGCTCGTCCTCGGTCGTCCCGACGCCGCACTCGCGCAGCGGATGGGCCTTGTCGGCGTAGATTTGCTGGTCCTGCTCCTGCGGCGTGCCGACGTGGTGGAAGTAGACCATCATGTTCTCGTTCTTGGCCGACAGGTCGTGCCCGCCTTCGGGCTTGGGGAAGCGGCTGTAGAAGAAGCCGTCCCCAAACCAGGCCGCGCCGGAGAATTTGATCCATTGGATGTGGTCCGTCAGCAACTTCTTCGTGGCGACTTCCATCACTGACGCCTCCACCCAGTCCGAGCCGCCGCCCGACACCGTGTACGCCGCGTAGCGCCCATTCTTCGAGAGTTCAAGCGAGCCCAGCCGTGATGTACCGTCGGCCGAGAATTTGTTCGGATCGATGAACACCTGCGGCGTTCCCTCCAGGCCTTTCTGGATGTACACCACGCTCTGGTTCTGAAGGCCGTCGTTCTTGGAGTAGAAGAAATTCTCGAGCTTGCGCAACGGCGCGCTGTACTTCGGATAGTTGTAGAGCTGTTTGAGACGCGCCAGGACCTGCTGCCGGTACGGGATCTGCTCCAGGTAGCCGAAGGTGACCTTGTTTTCGGCCGCGACCCAGGCTGCGGTCTCCGCCGAGCGGTCGTCCTCCAGCCAGCGGTACGGGTCGGCGACCTTCACGCCGTGGTAGTCGTCCACTTGATCGCCTTTGCGCGTTTGTGGGTAGTTCAACTGCTGCGCGAAGGCGGGCAGCGACAAGGCCACCGCGACGGCGCTGAGCGCCAACCGGGTAATCAGCGAACGAGTCTTGAGCGTCACAGGCAGGGTTCCTTTGTCATGACCTGGCGATGGTTGTCGCGAGCGCACGGCGCACGTGGGCGCATCGAGCACTTACGGAGAATAGTACCACCGGCGGCAGTGGAGGCGGCTTCAAGAGATGGGCGGAGAGCTTGGAGCAGTCGGGGCTACGGCAGGCGAGTCGAGGCGGAAAACGACATCTACGGTGGTCACGACCTCCATGGGCTGGCCGTTCAAGAGGATCGGCCGGTACACCCATTGGCTGACGGCTTCGCGAGCCGCTTTGACGAGGAGCGGGTGGCCGCTAACCAACTCGATTTCAGTGACGTGGCCATCCTTGTCGATGATGACGTTGAATCGGACCGTGCCCTGGATGCGAGCCTGCGTGGCGAGTGGTGGATAGACGGGATCGACCTTGTGCTGGAGGTATTGCGCCTCGATCTCCGCGCGGACGGCGATGCGCCGTGGAGTTTCGCGACCGCTGGTGCCGCCGCCACCGCCTCCGGCGGGGGCTTGCGGCACGGAGGTCACACGAGCGGGCGGCGCAGGCTGCGCCGGCAGGCCCGCCGCCATCTTCGCCTTGCGGGTATCGAGAGCCTTCTGCATCCACTCGTCCGCCTGCGCCACCTGGCGGGCGTACTCCTCGGGGGAATCCGCGACGTCGGCCCACTCGCGCACCAGGAGGTTCATGTAGGCCATGGCGTCGTCGTACTGGGGGTCGATTTCGAGTGCGCGGGCTAGGCTCTTAAGGCCATCGGAGACGATCCGCTCGTATTGACTCTTCAACTCCAAGCGCACGGCGAGGTTCGGCAGCGGGCCCGGCATCTCCGGGCCCAGGCCGGCCTGCTGGTGGGCGTTGCTCCAATGGGGATAGAACAGCGCCCAGGCGATCACGCCGAGCGAGTAATGGCCGAACTTGTTCCCAGGATCGATGCGTACCAGGGTCTGGAAGCGGTCGCGCGCAGTTTCGAGTAGACGAGACTTCCCCGTGAGGTCGGTCACGCCCTGGGCCTGCAGGTAGCTGAGCGATGCCAGCGAGAACAAGGCCGCGACGTTTTTCGGATCCAGTTCCAGGACGCGCTGGAATTCGGTCTCGGCGCGGCGGGCAAAGACAAGGTTCTCCGGTGAGTCCGCGCCGGGAATGTACTGGTTCATCCATGCTGTTCCCAAGTACAGGTGCGGCTGAACCTCCTCCGGCCGCAGCGCCGCGGCTTTTTCAAACGACGCCGCGGCCTCGGAGTAGTGCCCCTGTTTGAACTCCTGCGTCCCACGTTCGAGCCAGATCTTCCAGTCTTCGGACGATTGTGTGGTCTGGGACGCCATTGCGCCCGGAATAAGCAACAAAACAGCCGTAAATAGCCGCATTCGCGTCTTCCTTCGTAGCTTGGACTCCATTACTAATGCCATAGTTCCGCCACCGGTGCAATTGGGCCGTCGCGCGAATCCGTAAGTCGGCCGCCGCGCCTGTTAAACTGGTAGTTTATGACCCTCGAAGAACTCGAACGGGCCTATACCGAGCTCCGCCAGCAGTCGGAAGCTGTGCGGAGCTATCTTTGACGTCTCACGCAAACGCCAGCAACTCCAGACCATCGAACAACAGATTTCGGCGCCCGATTTCTGGAACAACTCCGAAGCCACCCAGAAGGTGATGCAGGAACGCAAGCGCCTGGAGTCCGCCATCGCCGACGAAAAGCAGGTGGCGTCTCATCTCAGCGACGTCGATACGCTGTTCGAGCTCGGCCATGAGGGCGAGGACGTCGCCGCCGAGCTGACGCGCGAAATCGAGAAGCTGCGCCGCCTGGTGGATCACCTCGAAACCGCCATGCTCCTCTCCGGCGAGAACGACCACCGCAGCGCCATCGTCACGATCCACCCCGGCGCCGGCGGCACCGAGAGCCAGGACTGGGCCGAAATGCTGTTGCGCATGTACTTGCGCTGGGCCGAGCGCAACGATTTTAGGGCCGAAGTCACCGACCGGCTCGAGGGCGAGGGCGCGGGTATCAAGAGCGCGACTGTCGAAATCGAAGGCCAGGGCGTCTACGGGCAGATGCAGTCCGAGATCGGCGTCCACCGGCTGGTCCGCATCTCGCCCTTCGACGCCAATGCCCGCCGGCACACGTCTTTCGCTTCCGTCTTCGTCATCCCCCTGGTCGACGACGATGTGAAGATCGAAGTCAAGCCCGAGGACCTGCGCATCGACGTCTTCCGCGCTTCCGGCGCCGGCGGGCAGCACGTCAACCGCACTGAATCCGCGGTGCGCTTCACGCATCTTCCGACGGGCATCGTGGTGCAGTGTCAGAGCGAGCGCTCGCAGCACAAGAACCGCCACACGGCGATGAAACAATTGCGCGCGCGTTTGTACGAACACGAAATGGAGAAACGCCGCGCCGAGGAGCAGAAGCTCGAGGACACCAAGTCGGCTATCAACTTCGGCAGCCAGATCCGCAGCTACGTGCTGGCGCCGTATCGCATGGTCAAGGACCTGCGCTCACGCCTCTCCATCGGCGACGTCGACCGTGTCCTGGACGGCGACCTCGAAGAGCTGATGCACGCCTATTTGGTGTGGAAAAAGACCGGCAAAACGGCGGGCGATGCCAAGGACGAGGGGGAGGATTGAGCCTCAGTGAAACCGGCGTTCGAGGAATTGCGGGACGGCCAGACAGACGCCGCGCGCGGCGCAACGGATAACCGGGAAGGACGGCTGCAATTGATCGACACGGCGCTCATCCAACAGGCCGCGGATGTGCTGCGTCGCGGCGGGCTGGTCGCCTTTCCCACTGAAACCGTCTATGGCCTGGGCGCCAATGCCCTCAATGCCGCCGCGGTGCGCCGCATCTTCGAAGTGAAGCAGCGCCCCGCCACCAGCCCTCTGATTGTGCACGCCGCTTCCGAGAGCATGGCCCGGGATTATGCCGCCCACTGGCCCGCCGCGGCGCATGATCTTGCCCGCCGTTTCTGGCCCGGGCCGCTGACGCTGGTTGTGCCGAAGAAAGCCGTCATCCCCGATGTCGTCACCGCCGGCCTGGGCACGGTTGGCCTGCGCGTCCCTGCGCACCCCGTGGCCGTGGCCTTGATCCGGTCCGCCGACGTGCCCGTGGCCGCGCCCAGCGCCAATCGTTTCACCCAACTCTCGCCCACCTCGGCTGAGCACGTCCGCGCCAGCCTGGGCGAAGCAGTCGACATGATCCTCGATGGCGGCTCGACGCCCGTGGGCATCGAGTCGACCGTCCTGTCGCTCGTGGGTGGCATGCCCACGCTGTTGCGGCCAGGCATGATCTCGCGGGAAGAAATCGAGGCCGTGATCGGCGACGTGGCGGAGGCGCCGTCCGCGGGCGCGCTGGCGTTTCCCGAGGACGCCGGCGCGGGCCTGGCCCATCCGTCCCCGGGGATGCATCGCAAACACTACAGCCCCCGTACGCCGCTGCTGCTTGTCGCTGCCGGAGAGCGGCCCGTCGGCGGACGCGGCGTAGTCGTCTCGCACCGCTCCCACGCCCGCGGCGTCGTCCGCATGTCGGCCGACCCCAAGCGTTACGCCGCGGCCCTGTATGCCACGTTGCACGAGCTCGACGGCCAGCTCTTTGATTGGATCGCCGTTGAATGCGTGCCCGAGCTGGAGGCCTGGGCCGGCATTCGCGACCGCCTCACCCGCGCCGCCACGCGCGAGTAACGCGCCCCGCCGCGCGTCACTCCGGCTCGCGGGATGGCCCGGCTGGCGCACAATAGACTAGGTACCTGATGCAGGCCTCGAGTCCGGCGTTCCTGGTCCACGAACCCCTGCTGATGAACCTGCTCGGTCACGCGGCGGGCACGCTGATCTTCGGCATTTTCCTGGTCCTGCTGTGGCGCGACCGCGCCGGGCAGAAGTTGCACGGCGGCTGGCTGGCGCTCGTTTCCGCTGCGCTTGCTTTCGTCTGGAATGCGGGCTCGATCCTCGCCCTGGCCCTCGCCGGAACCGCCCTGGCGCAGGTCTTGCTGGCGCTGCTCGCCATGGCCCTCAGTCTTCTGCCCGCCTGTCTGCTCGATCTTCTGCTGGCCGGGCGGCTGCGCTGGCTGGCGCGCGCCGGCTACAGTCTGAGCGTGGCCGCGATGGCGCTCCACGCTCTCGAGCCGGTGCTCGATCTGCGCACCCTCGGCGCGCGCGTTTTTCACGCCGCCGATCTGCACAGCCTGACCCTGGTGGTGACCTCCATCGGCTTCGCCCTCCTCACTCTCCTGGCCGCCCTCCTGCTGCTGCGCAATGCGCCCCCCGGGCGGCCGCCGCTGGTGACCCGCACCGTCGCCGCGATGGGGCTGTTTCTGTTCGCCTTGTCCTTCGCGCACTTTCAACCCACCGGCGGCCACAGCGGCTGGCTGGCCGAGCTGGTCATCCACCACGCCGGCATTCCGGTCGCCCTGTTTCTGCTGTTGCAGGACTACCGCTTCCTGTTGCTCGACGCCTTCCTGCGCTTTCTGGCGAATATCTTGTTGGCCGCGGTCTTCACCTGGGCGCTGTGGCGCGCCGGCTGGCTGCATCTCGATGGGCTGCAGCCGCCCGCGGCCGCCTTCGCGCTGCTGGGCGTTTGTGGCGGCTTGATCCTCTACGCTTTCGCCCGCGAGTTCCTACAGCTCGGCCTGACGCGGCTGCTGTTCCAGCGCCGGCCGCTGGAGCCCGTCCTGGCCGAGTTGCGTCAGTTGCGATTCGAGGACGAAGAGCACTGGACGGCGCGGGTGGCCGGCATCACGGGCGCGTATTTCGGCGCCCACGCGCGCCTCGGCCTCGACCTGCCCGACCCCACAGCCGAGGGCGGCGTGTGCGTGCGCATCCATCCCGATTTGCAGCTCGCGCTCGGCCGCCGTGCCGGCGGGCGGCGTTATCTGAGCGAGGATCGTCAGGCCCTGGAAGCCATGGCCGCGCAGCTGCGCACCGGCCTGGCGCAGTACCGCGAGATGGAGCTGCGGCGGCTGGTCTCCGAGGCCGAGCTCAAGGCGCTCCAGGCGCAGATCCATCCCCACTTCCTCTTCAATGCGCTCAATACGCTCTACGGTCTGATTCCGCGCGATGCGCGCGGCGCGCGCGACACCGTGCTCAACCTCGCCGACATGCTGCGCTTCTTCCTCCACGCCGGAGAGCGCCTCATCCCGCTGGACGAAGAGCTGCGCATCGTGCGCGCCTATCTCGGCATCGAGGGCCTGCGGCTGGGCGCGAAGTTGCAGAGCCGGGTCGAGGCCGGCCCCGCGGCCCTGCGCGCCCTCGTGCCTGCGCTGAGCGTCCAGCCGTTGGTGGAAAACGCCGTCCAGCACGCCATCGCGCCCAACCCCCAGGGCGGAACCCTGCGCGTCACCGCGGCTCTGGTCGGCGCGGGCGCGGAAGCCGCCGTCGAGATCGTTGTCATCGACAGCGGAGGCGCATTCGAGCCCTCCCCGTCCGCCACGCGCGGTCTGGGCGTTGGCCTGGAAAACGTCCGCCGGCGCCTGCGGCTGCATTTCGGCGAGAGCGCCGTTCCGGTCGTGGAAACGGAGTCCGGGCGGACCGTGGTGCGCTTCCGCGTCCCCGCCGCCGCCGAGGCCGCGCCCGGCCCGGCCCAACCCAGCGAGGCCGCCGCGCGATGAGGGTCCTGATTGCCGATGACGAGCCCGTCGCCCGCCAGATCCTGCGCGAGCTGGCCGCGGAATGCCCCGGCGTGGAGGTCGCCGGCGAGGCCGCCGACGGTCCCGCCGCCGTCGAACAGGTGGCAGCCCTCGATCCGGATGTCGTTCTTCTCGATCTGCAGATGCCCGGCCTGGACGGCTTCGCCGTCGCGCGCCAGCTCCGCGGGCGTCCCCTGCCGCTGGTAATTTACGTCACCGCTTTCGACAGCCACGCTCTCGAGGCCTTTGAAACCGGCGCAGTCGATTACCTTCTCAAGCCTGTGCGCAGGGAACGTCTGGAGCGCGCCTTCCGCCGCGCCCATGTGTTGCTGGACACCCTCCGGCCGGCTTCCGGGCCGTCACCCGGCGCGCCCGCCATCCCTCCGCCTAAGCTCGAGCCGCCACGCCGCATCGCCGCCCGCAGCGGCCCCTCGGGCACGCGTTCGGAAGCCGAACTGCACCTGCTGGACCCCGCCGAGATCCTCGCCATCCAGGCCCGCGAGGAGGTGGTCCTGCTGCTCACCGCCCGCGGCCGCTACTACTGTGACCTGAGCCTCAAGGCTTTGGCCGCGCGGCTGCCCGCTCCGCCCTTCCGCCGCATCCACCGCTCCACCATCGTCAACACGGACCACATCCGCACCATCGTGCCCCTCACATCGCGCCGCTGGATGCTGCGGATGTCGAATGGACTGGAGGTCGTCGTCAGCCGCCGCATGGCCTCGCAGGTGCGCGAATCCGCCGGCTGGTAGCGAGCGTACAGATCGGCCAAGACCCGTTTCAAACATTTTCTTCGCTTTTGTTTACATTGCCTGCAAAACCGGCTACCATCAGAAGCGTCGCAAGACAGCACTTTCTCGTCGTGGACGGACATCCTTCGTCGACCGGGAAGGGGCCCACTCCACCTTGTACTCAAGGTTTTGCCCGCCGGCCGTACCGCCAAGACACGGCCGGCGATTTTCTTTTGGAGTCCGTGTGGCGTCTATTTCGACGCCCAGTACGCCCGGTGGCCCAGGTAGTCGGCATCGGAGAGATGGGCCAGGATGATGCGCCGCAGTTCGAGGATGTCCACGTCGCCGATCTGCTGGTACAGCACCTCTCCGCCGGGCGCGATCAGCATGCTGAACGGCACCCCGGCCTCCCATTTCGCGTCGAACGCCGCCTGCATGGCGTAGGTGTCGTCGCTGGCGAATTGCAGGTTGCGCGTCGAGGCGTGCTGCCGCTCCAGGAACCTGAGCACGCCCGGCCGCTCGTCGGGCAGGTTCGTGGCCACCGTCACCACGTCAAAATTCCGCCCGCGGTACATGCGCCACGTCGTCAGCAGATCCGGAAACTCGGCTGTGCAAGGTCCGCACCACGTGGCCCAGAAGTTCACCAGCAGCACCTTTTCGGTCGGGTTCGTGCGCAGCTTCTTCAGATCGGCGGCCGCTGCGTCGCTGACCGTCACCGGCTCGGCTTCCACTTTGTGCAGGTAGTCGAGCTGGCTGGTCTTTTTCGACAGCCACTTGGTGGAACACCCGAACACGCCCGTGTGTTCCACTGCCACCGGCCGCCCGGCCAGTAATGCGTCGATGGCGTCGCGCGTCTCGCGCGTCTTCACCAGCGATTCGCGCTGGCTGGAATCGATCCGCCCCTCGTACCGCAGCTTGCGCTGCGCGTCGAAAATGAAGACGTGCGGCGTGGCTTTCGGCCCGTAGGCGTTGGCCACCGACTGGGTCGCGCCGTCGTACAGGTAGGGGAAGTTGAAATGGCGATAGGCGGCGCGGATCTTCATGTCCTCCAAACTGTCGCCGACATCGGTGTAGCCCAGCTCATCCAGGCGCACCGCCTCGGGGCTGTTGGGATCGATCGCCACGAAAGCCACGCCCTTGCTCTGATAATCGGATACGAGTTGCTTGATGCGCGTCTCGTACAGCTGCGCCGTCGGGCAGTGATTGCAGGTGAAGATGACCACCAGCACCTTCGCCCTGGCGTAGTCGGCGAGCTTGTGCGTGTGCCCGTCGATGCCCGGCAGCGCGAAATTCGGCGCGGTCGAGCCGATGGCCAGCGTCGGATGATTGTCATCCGCGGCCAGGGCGAATGTTGTCAGCAGGAAAAGTGCAGCCAGTCTCGACATTGCATGAACTCCCACCGCGATCATGCCGCAAAACGGAGTCTGCGCACAAATCGGCGCCTCGCGTCGGCCAGTGGTTGAGCGTGGCCTGGGAATCTCGATCGCCAGGCCGCAGCCGATTGCTGGTGACACATCCGGGCTAGATGCCTGCGCCGCCGCCGTCGGACGCTTCGCCCTCCTGCTCCGCCTCCTCGGCCGCCGCCGGGCCAGCCGCCCGGGCCTCGGCGATGACCCGCGCAGCCTCTTGCGCCCGGCCCTCCGGAACCTGTAGCCGATAGGGCAGGTTGGGGAACATCTCCACTCCGGCGATCACCGCCTCGATGCCGTTGGCGTCGAGCAGGTTCTTCAGTTCCAGCGCTTCCATCTCGGTGAGCTCGATAGGCGTCCCGTCTTCTTCTGTCACCGGGACCAGGTCCAGCGGATCGGATGAGTTCATTCGCACCTCCGTCAAAATACGCCCGGCAGGCCCTTCCCCGCATCCTCGGGAGGCCGGTCGCCGGCCGCCTCGCCCGCCAGTTCGGCCTGTTCGGCGGCCGCCGGACCCGAGGGCAGCGCTGCCGTAATGATCTTAGCCGCTTCACCGGCCTGGGACGCCGGAACGAGCAGCCGCCCGGGCAGCGTGCCATAAGCTGTAAACGGGGAAAACACGGCTGTGATGCCGCTCGACTCGAGCACAGCTCGGAGCGCAGCGGCCTCCATATCGGAGACTTCTACGACGTAGCCCGCGGCGTTCCTGAGCGGGATCAAATCGCGCGGGTCGTTCACCGGCTCACCGCCAAACCCCGCCGGCGGGACCATTTCCCGATCGTTCGCTGAACTCATCTGCGCCTCGGTTAGAATGAACATGAAGGGATCATCACCAACATGTCCTACGAAGACCATACCAGCAAAGCCATGTGGTTCGTCGCCGGCGCCGCCGTCGGCGCTACTCTGGCCCTGCTCTTCGCTCCCGCCTCCGGGCGCGTCACCCGCCGTCAGATCCGCCGCAGCGTCGAGCACGGCACGGAAGCCCTCAGCGAGACCGGCAACAACCTGCTGGACAAAGGCAAGGAACTCTACGAAAAGGGCCGCCAGATGGCCGACGATGCCGCGCAGATGATTGAGCGCGGCCGCAAGATGGTGGAGGGCTGATGAGCGTCCGGCTCTGGGAATTCTCGAACGAACCCTTCGCCGACTTCTCCAAACCCGACATCGCCGCCGCGATGCGCGCCGCGCTGGCCGCAGTGCGCGCGCAGTTCGGCCGCGAATACCCGCTGCACATCGGCGGCGAGACGATCCATACCGGCGATCTGCTGAAGTCGGTGAATCCGTCGCAGCCCTCCGAAACGGTCGGGCTGCACCACAAGGCCACGCGCGCGCTGGCCGGCCAGGCCGTGGCGGTGGCCGACGCCTTCTTCGCGGAATGGGCGCGCACTCCGGCCGCAACGCGTGTCGGAATGCTGCGCCGCGCCGCCGCCATTCTGCGGCGCCGTAAATTCGAGTTCGACGCCTGGCTGATTCTCGAGGCGGGTAAGACCTGGATCGAAGCCGAGGCCGACGTCAGCGAGGCCATTGACTTCTGCGAGTATTACGCTCTTCAAATGCTCAAGTGGGCTGAGCCCGAGCCGCTGCCGCAAGTGCCCGGCGAACGCGGCGAATTGCGCTATCTGCCGCTCGGCGCCGGCATAATCATCCCGCCCTGGAACTTCCCCCTGGCGATCCTCGCGGGTATGACCGTGGCGGCGCTGGTGGCCGGCAACACCGTGGTGCTGAAGCCCTCCAGCGATACCCCGACCATCGCCGCCAAGTTCGCCGAGGTGCTGTCCGAGGCCGGCTTCCCGGCCCATAGCTGCACGCTGCTGGTAGGTAGCGGCGGCGAGGTTGGCGACCTATTGGTCGAGCATCCGCGCACCCGTTTCGTCTCCTTCACCGGCTCGCGCGAGGTCGGCCTGCGCATCAACGAGCTCGCTGCCCGGCCGCACGCCGGCCAGATCTGGATCAAGCGCGTTGCCGCCGAGATGGGCGGCAAGGACGCCATCATCGTCGACGACGAGGCCGATCTCGCCGCCGCCGCGCAGGGCGTGCTGGCTTCGGCCTTCGGCTATCAGGGCCAGAAGTGCTCGGCTTGCTCGCGCGCCATCGTCGCCGCTTCGGTTTACGACGCGTTTCTCGCCAAGCTCGTACCCCTGGTGCAGGCCATCCAGGTCGGCCCATGTGAAGACCCGTGCAACTACATGGGTCCGGTGATCAACGATCGCTCCCGCCGCACGATCCTCGACTACATCGAGATCGGTAAGAAAGAAGGGCGCCTGCTCACCGGCGGCGCTGCCGCTCCCGGCGAGGGCTACTTCGTTCAACCCACCGTCATCGCCGACATCGACTCGAAATCACGCCTGTTCCAGGAGGAGATCTTCGGACCGGTGCTGGCCGTGACGCGGGCCCGCGATTTCGAGCATGCGCTCGAGCTGGCCAACGACACCGAGTACGGCCTCACCGGCTCCGCCTACACCCGCAACCCGGCCAAGATCGAAGCCGCCAAGGAGCGCTTCTTCGTCGGCAACCTGTACTTCAACCGCAAATGCACCGGCGCCCTCGTCGGCTGCCACCCGTTCGGCGGCTTCAACATGTCCGGCACCGATTCCAAGGCCGGCGGGCCAGACTATCTGCTGCAGTTCCTGCAGGCCAAGTCGATCGCCACCAAAGCCGGATAGGGCGGCATCGCCGCGACGCGCCGGCTCAGCGAGCCGTCTCAAGACGTACCCTTTGTGGGACTCGCAGGACGCAAGGGACGTTACGTTGTAGTAATTCGTAGGCGTGATAGGCTCGGGGGCATGGCCATAGGGATCATTGAATCCGTAATCGCGCTCGCAACATGTGCTGCGGCGATCGCTGCCTGGCAGGCTGCCAAAGCGGCGAAGGCGCAAGTTAAGCTGCTGCTTCCCCGACCGGTAGTTACTGTGCAAGGAAATTGGAGCCTTGAGGCTGCCTCCGGTGTCGGACCGGATGGTTTTCTGCTTCAGAACCTCGGATCAAGCCCGGCATTCGACGTTCGCGTATCAGACATTGAGGGGCCGTTGCTTCAGCAGGTGCAATACCGGGAACGCCTGACCACCGATCGCATATTCGTCCTGGCTGATAAGAAGGAGCTGGAGGCGACCCACCATCGGCAGACGCCCGGCAACGTACTTGACCATCAAGCCGTGGTCCAGTTCGTGCAGAACGCGGGTCAGGCATTCTCGCCCAAAGACGGCTGCGGCAATACTCTTGAACACAAGCTGAAGTTCTTCGTCGACTATTCGGCGTCAGATGGTGGCAGAGGGTTCCAGACGGAATGCCTAATTTGCTTCAGTTTAGGATTCCCCAACCCGAGGGCGCGCATTGCACCAGCTTCCGGTTGGCTAGGCAAAGAGATCCCCCCGGACGGGGGCCGGAATTTTTTAACGCTGGCGCGAAGGGCCATAAGGGGCATATATGCCCGACGGACCCACGGTGATACGGTGCATGGGGAAACATAGATTCAAACGGAATGAAACCCACCTTTCTAAGTGAAATGAAAAGGAGTCTGGCATGAGATTTGTCGGCGGGGCCATCCTCGGTGGAATAGTTGGGGCTGTCCTTGGATTTCTTTTGCGACCGTCCCTGCCCCTGATTGGTCAGTTGCCTTTAGGAGTCGTTATTACGAGGGGGGAGTACCTTACTGGCCTTGACGTCCTCTTCAAATCCACGGCGGAGCAGTCGTTTAACTACATGCTGTTCGGCGCAATCCTTGGAGCGGTACTACTCGGTCTGGTTTCAGCATCGTGGAAACACGACCAGGCATAGTGCTCCGCTCCTGCTCTGTCAAGTGGACCTACACCTTAGCCAGCTTTCAACTAATCGCCTAGTGGGCGTCGGACGGGTTGGGTTTGTCGAGTGTACATGCCCCAAGCAGGCCGCTACTGGCCCGGTTTCGGCTTCCACTCCCTCGCCAAACGCTGCGCCTCAGCGACCTGGTCTGGGGTCATTTTCGTTGCCACATCGTCCCGGCTGTTTGCGGCCCCGGCATATCCGCTTGCAGCCGCCAGATTGAACCACATGTGTGCGGAGACGTAGTCCTGTGGTACCCCCACGCCCTGGCTGTACATGAGGCCGAGGCTGACCTGAGCGGCAGTGTTCCCCTGGTCGGCGGCTTTGCGGTACCAGCGGGCGGCCTCGGCATAGTCCCGCGGGACACCTCGGCCCTCGCGGTACGCGATACCGAGGCTGAGCTGCGCGACGGCTTCCCCCTGGTCGGCAGCTTTCCGGTTCCAACGAGCGGCTTCGGCCTCGTCTTGCGGGACGCCCTGGCCCCGGGCGTACATCAGGCTGAGACTGATCTGGGCGATAGGATTCCCTTCGTCAGCGGCTTTCCGGTACCAGCGTAAGGCCTCGGCGTAGTCCTGCGGGGCGCCTTGTCCCTGGGCGTACATGTAACCGAGGCGGACCTGAGCGGCAATGTCGCCCTGGTCGGCGGCTTTGCGGTACCAGCGTAGGGCCTCGGCGTAGTCCTGCGGGGCGCCCTGGCCCTGGGCGTACATGACCGCGAGATTGACCTGGGCCTGAGGGCTGCCCTGGTCGGCGGCTTTGCGGCACCAGCGGATTGCCTCCTCGTTGTCCTGCGGGACACCCCGGCCTTCCCTGTACATTGCCCCGAGCATCATCTGCCCGACCGCGTCGCCCTGCTCCGCCGACAAACGCATCCACCTTGCGCCCTCTTTTTCGTCTTGTGGCACTCCTTGGCCTTTCAGGTACATGACACCAAGGGTTGACTGTGCGGAAGCGTTGCCCTGGCTTGCCGATGGCAAGAGCTCGCGGAGCGCCGTTGCATAATCACCCAGCTGATATGCTCGCTGCCCCGCCGCGAGGTCGGCCAGCGCCGGTAAGCGGAGCGCTAAGAAGAGGATTGCGGCCTTCATTGGCAGCTGCATGAGCCGATTCTATACCCGGGCGGACCTTGAAGAACATGGAGGTGCCCCCCCCCCGGAGCGTCGCCAGTTCTTGCGACTGAGAGACAGAGCGCAACCCTCCCTTCTTGAAACGCACCAAGACCCTCCGACTCCAGGAATCCTGGACGGCCCACTCCGTTGGCCGTGTCACGGCCTCTGACTACAAGCGGTCCCGACGAGCGCGCGCGGGGACTGTGTTTGAGACGTCACCGGAAACGTCTCCGGCAGCCTCGCGCGCGTGCCAAGTCCGGTCAGCGCCCGATCCGGGAAGGGACCCACCGCCCATTCTCATCACCATGTGCACCGCGGCCGCAGCCGGGCTATACTGGTTACAGCCCCGATTGGAAGGGGACCCTCAAATTCGAAATCTAGGGTAGAGTTCGAACAACGTGGCGAGGGGCGATGCTTCGGCATCGCCCCTTTCCCTTTTCCGGTCGCGTTCTTACTTCCTCTTCAACAGTTCGGCCCGGCGGCAGGGCCGCATCAGGCCAGCCCGGCCAGCAGCGTGTCGGTGAGATCGGCGATCAGGATATTGCCCGCGTTGTCGGGCGAGTAATCGACCTTCGGCATGCCGTCCACGGTGGCCGCGATGGCAATGCGGGCGTGCGGCAGGGTGACGATCCCCACGTCGCTGCGCAACGCGTCGAGCGCGCCGGATTTACTGGCCACGTCGTCCGCGCGGCGCCGCCCGATGCCGTCCTTGAACTGTTCGCGTTTCATGATCGCCAGGATCTCCTTCGACGCGTCGGCCGAGACGATTCTGCCGAGCGTGAGCTGTTCCAGCAGCCACTCCATTTCGCGCGGCGTGCTGACGCCGATGCCGAAGCGCTTGTTCTCCTCCATCTGCCCGGCCTTGCTGAAGCCCGCGGCCGGCTTGAGCTGATTGCCGTCGCCGCGAATCTGGCGCAACGAGCGCGTCACCCGCATGCCGATCTTCTCGAGGTACGCGTTGACGGAGTCCGAGGAGACGCGGCCGAGGATCAGGTTGGTGGCGGTGTTGTCGCTGACGACCATCATCAGGCGCGACAGATCGCGCAGACTCAGCACCAGGCCGGGGGAGAGCTCCTGCAGGACGCCGGAGCCGGAGACGATGTCCTCCTGGCGCAGCGTCAGCTTCTCCTCCCAACGGAGCTGGCCCTGGGCGGCAAGGTCGAACAGCGCGCACAGGACCGGCAGCTTGATGGTGCTGGCGGTGCGCACGCGCTCGTCCGGCTGCAGGCTGAACTCGGCGCCGCTGTCGAGGTTCCTGGCGTAGAGGAAAACCTGCCCCTCGAAGCCGGCCAGGCGCTGTGTGATGGCGCGCGCCAGCGCCTCGTTCTTCGATTCGGCCCAGAGCGCGGGCGCGGCGGCGCACCCGGCCAGGAACGACCTGCGGTCCAGCGAAAGCATGTCCACAGTGTCATCCAAAACGCGCGGGCGTGCGGCGCGGGCGGGTCTCGATAAGCCGGTGCAAACAGGCGCCGGCCGACACGTGGGCAGCACCTAAGCGGCGTGGGATCCGCCAGGTTCGATCGGAGTGCCGTTGGCAGGGCCGCTACTGAGCGGCGGCGTGCTCGGTTACCGCGCCCGCTCCGAGCAGTGCCTCGAGGTGTACCCGGCTGCGCAGCGCCTGTTCCGGTGAGCCGCACTCGCCGGATAGCACGCCGCTCCAGCCCGCCTCGCGCAGGATGCCGATCACGCGCGCCCAGTCGATGACGCCGTCGCCGCAGGCGCAGCCGACCGGCGTGCCGGTCACCAGGCCCTTCTCCTTTTCGGCCTGCCGGATGCTGATGTCCTTGGCGTGGACGTGCACCAGCAGCGGCAGCACGGCCTGCAGCCCTTCGTACGGATCCTCGCCGCCGAGAAAGGCGTTGCCGGTGTCGTAATTGACTCTCAGCATTGGGGAATCGACCAGGTGCGCGATGCGCAGCAGGCCCTCGGTCTTGCTCGAGATGGTCTGGTGCGGCTCAATGCCGATAAAGATGCCGTAGCGCTCGGCCGTGCGCAACGCGGTCTTCAGGGTGTAGCGCATCACGCCCCAGGCCTCCTCCAGCGGGACCCACTGCGGCCGGATGCCCTCGTCGGTGTTCACTACCGGCGCGCCGATGGCCGCGGCGAAGCGGATCGCCTTCTGCAGATACGGCACGGCGATTTCGGGCCGCATGAGGGGGCAATGCCCGCTCAGGCCGCTGGCCTCCAGTCCGTGGTGGTTGAGCAGGTCCTTCATCTCGCCCGGGTCGTCGTCCATCGAGAACGAGTGAAAGTAACCCGCCTCGCTCAGCAGCTCCCGCCCGTTATGGACCATCGGCTCGACGTAGTGAAAGCCGAGCTGCGCGGCCCGTTCCAGACCCTCCGCAAACGACTTGTCCTCGCAGCGGATGAACTCCATGTTGATGCCCGCGTGAATCGCCATAATAGATGTCGCCTCCTGTTTCCGGACGTGATTCTATCACCCGCCGCCCGTGCGCGGCGCCGGCAGCGCCGGCGGGAAGCAAGTCGATGCGCACCTGAAGCACCAGCCAGGGACCCGGCCCGTTGCCCGATCGGGAACGGCCTGCTACTTCCCCGGCGGCCCCTCGCGTGCCGGGTAGGGGAAGCCTTTCCAATCCGCGCCAGCGAGGCCGTTGCGGTCCCACATCACCTGGCCGCCCTTGATGGTCACTTCGGCCATGATGCGCCGCGTCCCGTCCAATCGCGCCCCGGCCGAATCGAGGAAGCCGAAATGGCCCTGTTCGATGCGCAGCAGAGTCACGTCGGCGACGGCGCCGGGCGAAAGGTGGCCCAATTCCGGGTGTTGAATTTCCCGCGCCGGGTTCCAGGTGGACATGGCGATCACGCGCTCCAGCGGCGCGCCCAGATTGAGCAGCTTGGACATGGTTTCGGCAAAGTCCTTCATCCCGCCGTTCATGCTGCCGGTATGCAGGTCGGTGGAGATGGAATCGGGCCAGAAGCCGGCGCGCGTGGCCGGCACGGCCACCTTCCAATAGAAGCTGCCGCCGCCGAAGCCCAGGTCGAAAATGATGCCGCGCTTGCGCCCCGCGAGCATGGCCGGGTTCAGCGCGCCATCGGCCAGCAGCTCATCGCGATGGCCGGAGAAGCAATGCGTGTAGATGTCGCCCGGCCGCAGCTTGTCGAGGAACAGCCGTTCAATGTTGCGCTGCGGGTCGTCCAGCCAGCCGAAATCGACCATCACGGGCAGATGGACCAGCTCGCCGGCCTTCACGGCGGCCTCCACCGACGGCCAGCCCTTTCCGAAGTAGTGCGCCGTTTTGAATCCGACCACGATGCCGGGGTTTTCTCGGGCCACCGCGGCGGCGCGCTGGGGTTGCATCTCGGCCGGGTCGGTCTCCGGCCCCGCGCCCATGCCCGGGCCGAAGATGTTGACGAAGGCCAGCACGCGCGTCTGCGCGTGGTCGATCACCTTGTGGCGGAAGTCGGCGAAGTTGCGCCAGCCGGCCGTGCCCGCATCGACCATCGTTGTGACGCCCGCGCGGAACGAGAAGGCGTCGGGCGGGACGCCGAGCTCGGAATACAGGCCGTGCGTGCCATTGCCGGAGTAGACGTGAACGTGGATGTCGATCAGTCCAGGGACCACCACGAGACCCGTGGCGTCCACGACGCGCCTGGCCTCGGAGGCGGGAATCGACGGCGCCACGCGGGCGATCTTGCCGCCGGCCAGCGCCACGTCGGCGACGGCGTCGAGGTTGTTTTTCGGATCGATCACGCGTCCGCCGCGAATCAGCAGATCGTACGGTTGGGCGTGAGCCATGAGGGTGCAGCCCGCCACTGCCAGCAGCTTCCACAGCATACGCGCATCCTAGCAGGCGCGGCGGGATTTGGCACGCGGGCAGGGCGGCCGGTGATGTTTCCGAGAACGTTACTTGTCGGCCACAATCCTCAGAGGGGTTCGCCGGGACGAGATGTATGGTTAACGCACAAATCGGCCCAGCGGCACGGGAGTCTTACACGTTGTGGGTTGCGCAGGTCCCGGTTTCTCGGATTCCCGGAACCGGGCCAAAGACACCAGCGGCAAGACCCGCCCACGATACCGAACCCGTGTTGCTTGCCTCAGATCGCTACGACAAATCCAACCATGGCCATCAGCGCGAGGGCTGTTATCATGCCGGCCTCCGGCTTGCCGGCGACGGATAGCTCCCACACACCGTCGGCGACCTTGCGCGATTCTGCGGCGCCGTGGAACTCCTCATTATTGACGATCATCTCCCATGGGTCAGATTTTGAAATGATCCTTGCCTTCGTAACACCCGACGAGAGTCCGAATGCCAAAGCAATACCGGTCGGCGCAGGACCGCTGCCGGTATCCCCCAAAATCTCGAGAGGGTTAGCGAGTACCCCCTCCGCCCCATAATGGCTGATCGCCCATAACGGGGCCGTGCGATCGACTTGTTTCCACTCCGGCAGGCTTGCCAGCAACGCACGCGGATGCTGCGCCGAACCCATGCGCGAGATTAGTTGCTGGAGGAACTCGCGGTTGTTACAAACAGTCATCAAATCCGGCTGGAGGAGCGAAACGAGGTATGTCTCCGAGTCGGATCGATCATTCTCCGTTCCCTTCGAGATCCAGACGCGATGTCCCATCACCGCATCCCCGGACGGCCTCGGAAGAATTGATTCCGACAGCGGCTCGGCAAAGGCATACACGGCGCAACCCTCGTAATCAATCATGCCCAACCGACCGGGGCTGTTATCGTTAGGGGGGTGACTCCCAAATCGCCGGGCTCCGATGGCTGCCAGGCGAACAGTACGGCCGAGCAACGCTTTCGAGAGGTCTCCCTTCTCTGCCTCATACAGGAGCCCAAGCACATATCCCTGCGCCATTTGAAGCGCTGTCGGGATGCTCGTCTGATCTGGCTTGGTTATGGGGAACGGTTCTTGCGCAACTACGAGTGTCTCGGTATCCGAAGGCAGCCAGTCGAGAATCGAGTCCACCAGTTGACTCCCTTCGGACGCTAAGGAATGATTGCGCGCCTCCGTGACTGCAGATTTCAGGGCGCGGCTCAGCTCAGCGGCCTTGACCCAATCCCCGGCGGTGATCACGCCTTCCAGTTCTTCGATTTGTTTGAGCAGATCCGCCTTTTCTAACGTTTGCGCGAATAGCGCGGAGGCCGCGAGCAAAAACACCGTGAGCATTCGGATCATCGGTACCTCCCGAAGCCCAACATGACGAGTGCAAAATGCACCGGATAAGGGCCCCTCGCCTCTACGTCTGAAACCCGCCTCCAGACTCCAGTCTGGGGCTGATCGACCTGAAAATTACGGTCCCCGCCGTCGCCAGGTCTGCGCTGCGCAGGTTGGGTGTCACTCAGATATCGGATCTCCAGGCGCTGCTGCGCGGTGTCGAAGCGCACGGTTACGCCGGTCGCATTGCAATCCGGAATCGGCAATTCAGCCGCCGCGCAGCCGCGCTCCCCAGGCTTCGGCTTGGACCGAGCGGTATAGTGTCGCAGTCCCCAGAATGGCGCGGTCCGGTCGGTCTGCGCCCACTCTGGCAGCGCGGCCGGGAGAGCCCGCGTCTTAGATCCCCGCGCGATACGGAGTAGCATCTCATTCAGCAACTCTTTCTGACTCGCCAGGACCAGCAGGTCCGGTCGCGCAAGCGCGAGCCAGTTCCGGTCTTCGCGCTGCGCGCGTTCCTCGCCCTCATGAGCGGGAACACCGGAGTCGAGTTTGGCAGACGCCTGCCACACCGGCCGCCCTTGGTCGGATTCGTCGGGCGGCGGAAGCTCGACCGGCTGCGAGAAGAAGTAGAGGTAGACCACGTCCTGCGGAGACATAACGCCGGGAATTGAATATCCTCCGTACTGAGGGCCCGGGATGCCTCTCGTCGCGGCCACCACGAGCCGGACAGTATTATTGGCAAGAGCGCTGTAAAAGCCGCCGTCATTCAGCACCATCAGACGATCCAGGGCGTAGAACTGCGCGGGCCGGCCGAAGAGCACTCGCTCCGACTCTTCGGTGTTGATGGTAAAGGGCTCCTGGTTCACCCAGACGCTCTCAGTATCGGTGGGCAGCCACGAGAGAACTTCGTCCACGCGCTCGCGGGAGTCGCGGACCAGCGATGCGCGCAACTGCGACTGAACGGCGGCGTCGAGCCGGGTGGCGATTTCCACCGCCGAGTTGAAGGAGCCATTCTGAATGGCCGTGTGCAGTTCGAGAGTCAGGCCCACCAGGCTGGCTTGGTCAGGTGTCTGTGCTGCCAGCGCGGCCGAAAGCAACAGTACAGCAAGAGCTGCCCGCATGATGGATACCATTGGGCCAATTCTACGCCTGAGGTGGTTTGAGTGGTACTTCCGGCTCGTTCCGGGCCACACGCCGCGCCGTAGAGCGAGCTGGCGATGCTCCTTTGGCGAGAGTCATTGGATCCCGTGGTCGGCGTGTCGGACAAGTGCTTGGAACGGTGGACGGCGTTTCCGGCCCCCAACCAGATCTCTTCTGTCTTCACCTCGCTCTGGGTCTCGCTGCACCACGGATTCCGAAGGCGCTAGCGCGCGTCCAGGCGCTGGATTGCCGTGGGTTCGGGCACGGCCGCTTCGTGGGCCACGATGAGCCACTTTCCGCCGCTTTTGCGCGACACCACCAGGTTGAGGCCGAACGCCTTCTGGCCGGCGTTGGTGGACTCGTAGCGGTCGATGACATAGGCCAGATCGCCCGAACAATCCATGGCCAGCATGGTGATCGAGTCGATGTGGAAGCGGGCGTCGACGCCGCGTTGGACGTAGGCCTGGATGTTGGCGCGCCCGGCCACAATTCCGGTGGCGAAATGCTGCGTCAGGTAGTAGGCATCGGCGCGGTAGAGCGCGGCGACCTGGGCCGCGTGGCCGCTGTTGTAACCGTCCTTCCATTGTTCGACCATGCCTTGCAGGGCCGCGGCGTCGGCGGCGCTGCAGCCATTACGCGGCGGGGTTGCGGCGGGCGTCCCGGAGGCTGGATCCTGGGCCAGGGCCGGGATGGCTACCAGCAGCAGCATCCAGACGAGGATAAGGCGGCTGATGTTTCTGTCCCGGCGGCGGTCGGGCCGGGCGGCGGGCGGGCGATGCGAGGCGAAGGTCGAATGCATATTCGCCATGCTAGCGCGGGTCATTCCACGGCATCGTCGCAGCGCGGATCGATTCCCACCGCGGCGGGCGGTTGTCACCAAGGCGTCACCGAATCGCATCGACAGATTTGCAGACCTTTTGATACGCTTAAAGTTCCCCAGCACAAGATGCGCAAAGTCTCACTCAGCGAGTCGCTTCGGGTCATCCAGCAGGGCAGCTTCAACTGGTTCGCCGGCCGCCCGGTGGTGGTCTCCTTCGAAGTCACCGATTCGTGCAACTGCCACTGCCGGCATTGCGACCACGGTGGTCCGCGGGACGAGACCTATCAGCTCAAGGCGGACCAGTATCAAGAATACATGCGCGTGCTGAAGCCCGTGGTGGTGCAGATTTCCGGGGGCGAGCCGCTGCTGCGCGACGATGTCGTCGAGATCGTCCGTAACATCAAGCAGCCGAACGGCTTGCCGTACGTTATCCTGGTTTCGAACTGGGCTCTGATGACGCCCGAGCGCTACGTCGCCCTGCACGACGCCGGGGTCACCCAGTTCTCGGTCAGCCTGGATTTCCCCGACCGGCGGCACGACGATTTCCGCCGCCATCCGGGATTATTCGACCAGCTCAGCGACATGGTGCCGCGCTGCGCCAAATGCGGCTTCGACGACATCGTCCTCAATACCTGCATCCACAGCGAGAACGTGGGCGAGATCAACCGCGCCGCCGACAAGGCCCAGGAGTGGGGTGTCAACATCGCCTACAGCGCTTACTCGCCACGCCGCACCGGCTGCCGGGAGCTGTTCCTGACCCGGCCGGCGGACCTCGAGATCCTGCGCCGGGAGATCGCCGGAATTAAGGCGCGGCAGGACTCGCGACACACCATCGTCACGCCCAACAGCACGCTCGACCAAACCCGGGAGTACTTCGAAACTGGCAGCGCGCCGGGCTGCAAGGCCGGGCTGCGCTTCCTGGTGGTGACCGCCGACGGCAAGCTGCAGCCGTGCTCGATGCATTTCAAACGCTACGAACTGCACGAGCAGGATAAGATGGTGCGCGAGTTCACCGCGCACAACAATTGCGACGAATGCTACGTCGCCATCCGCTCGAACCTCGACAAGACGTTCCCGCAAATCCTGGGCGAGAACGTCGCGCGCTACTTCTCCTTCAAATCGGGCGACGGATCGAACGGCGCCTGCTGAACGGCGGACGGTTCTGTCCGCGACCCGACTCGCCACCCGCCGCGCAGCAGTGATAGCGTATCGGTCAGAACGAAGGTCATCAGGAGACGATTCAATGGCGATCATCAGACGCAGGACTTTACTCGGTGCAGCCGGCGCTGCTCTCGCCGCAAGCGCCGCTCCCGGCGGCCGGGCCGAGGCCGCGCCGGAGCCCCAGCGCACGGGCGCGGGCCTGGATCTGCGAGACTTCCAGCCGCGCAGCATGCTGCACGTGCCGGAGACCAAGGTCCCGCGCGCCAAGTTCCCGGTCATCGACGTTCACACCCACCTGACCTTCTCCAAGAAAGGACTGAAGGGCGTCTCGCTGGGCGAAGAGATCCGGTTTAACGAGCAGCCCGAGAACCTGCTGCCCGTCATGGACCGCAGGAACCTGCGCCTGCTGGTCAACCTCACGGGCGGCACCGGCAAAGGCACCCAGGAAGCCATCGCCCGGCTCGACCGCGCCCACCCCGGCCGCTTTCTGACGTTCACCGAACCTTCGTGGGAGCACTTCCTTGAGCCGAATTTCCCGCAGTTCCAGGCCGACGAGATCGCACGCGCGCACCAGGCCGGCGCGCGCGGCCTGAAGGTGGTGAAGACGCTCGGCCTCTACCTGCGCGAGAAGATCACGGAAGGGCTGCTGGTCAAGGTCGACGACCGCCGCCTCGACCCGATGTGGGAAGCCTGCGCCGCCTTCAAGATGCCGGTGGCGATCCACGTCTCCGATCCGGAGGCGTTCTTTCTGCCCATCGACCGCTTCAACGAGCGTTGGGAGGAGCTGTACCACCATCCCGACTGGTCCTTCCATGGACGCGATTTCCCCAGCAACATGGAGATCCTGGAAGCGCGCAACCGGGTCTATGCGCGCCATCCCAGGACGCAGTTCATCAGCCTGCACATGGGCCATGACGCCGAAAACCTGCCCTATGTCGCCGAGTGCATGGACAAGTTCCCCAACATGACCGTCGAACTCGCCGCCCGCGTCGGCGAACTCGGCCGCCAGCCCCGCCAGTCGCGCCAGTTCTTCGAGCGCTACCAGGACCGCATCATGTTCGGCACCGATGCCGTGCCGCACGGAGACGAAACGCCGCAGCAGGTCTACGGCGACCTGCTCTACGAGATCTACTTCCGGTTCCTCGAAACCGAGGACGAGTACTTCGACTACGCGCCGGCCGCCGTGCCGCCCCAGGGCCGCTGGCGGATCTACGGCCTGGGCCTTACGGATTCGATTCTGAAGAAGGTCTACCACGCCAACGCGGAGCGGTTGCTGGGCGGGATCGCCTGAGAACAACCCTGCCGCCGGCCGTCTTCCCGGGCGCCGGGCCAGAAAAGGACTTCCCAAGGGGCCGAACTAACGCTATTCTCTAAAGGATCAGCCGCGCCCGGCTGCGGCCAGTGGGGGAATGTACGAGGGATCGTGCAAGGAGAGAGGCATGAAGCTCAAAGCATTTGTGATGATCGGTTTGGCCGTGGCGCTGGCCGTGGCTCCGGCTTCCGCTCTGGCGGCCATGCAGGCCGGCACCGCGCGTGCGCAGAAGCCCGCCTCGCAGGTGGACCAGGTGATTCAGCTGGTCAAGGCCGGCATGTCCGAGGGCCTGATCATCAAGACCCTGCAAAAGCAGAACAAGCCGGTGGACCTGACTCCGGGAGATCTGATCAAGCTCAAGAACGCCGGCGTCTCGGAAAACATCATCAGCGTGATGATGGACCCCTCAGCCGCCCCGGCTCCGGCCGCGGCGCCTGCCGCGGCTGAACCCGCGCCCCAGGCTGCGCCCGAGCCCGCGCCCCAGGCCGCGCCCGAGCCCGCCCCGCAAGCGGCGCCTCAGGCCGCGCCGGCGCCCGCCGGTCCGCCGACGCAGGCCCAGAAGAAGCGCGTGATCATCGACGAGTTCGATTATTCGGCCGTGATGACCTCCGTGCAGGCCGTCTTCGGAACCAACCAGAACATCGGCAAGGGCATCCGCGCCATGCTGGTCACGCGCCTGTCGCAGCAGGGCAATGTCGTCGTCGTGGAGCGAGCCAAAATCAACGCCCTCATGGCCGAGCAGGACCGCAACGTCAGCGGCCGGGTGAAACAGGGCAGCGGCGCGCGCGTGGGCAACATCTCCGGCGCCGACGCGCTGCTGGCGGGCGACATCGTGATCTTCGGCCGCGACGACAAACATACTCATGTGTCCGGCGGCGGCATCGGCGGCCGGGTGCTGGGCGGAATCGCCTCCAGCCGGGATGAGGATAAGGCCGTCGTCTCCATCGACTATCGATTCGTCGACGCCGAAACCTCCGAAGTCATCGCCTCGGGCGAGGCGCGGGGCGAATCGGCGCGCAAGAGCAAAGGCTTCGGCGGAATGGCCGGGGCGCTCGGCAAGGGCGCCGGCGGCATGTCGGTCGACATGACCAGCTCCAATTTCGCCCAGACCATCATCGGCGAGGCGACGCAGGACTGCGTCAACAAACTGGCCGACATCCTGCTCAATCAGACCGCCACCATGAAGAAGACCGACCGGCCCGTCGAGACCACGGTGGCCGACGTCGCCGGCAACGCGCTGACCCTGGCCGCCGGTTCGGCCGCCGGCGTCAACGTGGGCGACGTGTTCGAGATTCTGCGGGTCGTGCGCACGGTGAAGGACCCGGCGACGGGTGAAGTGCTCGACCAGATCACCGACAAGAGCGGCGAATTGACCGTCACCAACGTGCGCGAGCGGATTTCCACGGGGTCCTACGTTGGACGCGCGCCGGCGGTCGGCTACCTGGCCCGCAAGAAGGTCGCGGCTCAGTAAGCGAGGGTGCAGCCCGGGACACGGGGCCGGAATCGCCCATCATCGACGCACAGCTTAGAATACAGAACAGCAGTGACATAACGGACCACAATCTCTATATCCGTCTTCAGGTTCCTCCCATCCAGCGTGTCGTTATTGATCAGCCAGATCGAGTGCAGTTGATCGGAGGTAATAGGGGTTGGATATTGAATCCGACAGCAAATTTAGAACTGAAAATGCCAGAGATGCTACCCCATGAGGCGAGAACGGTTTATGTATTTATTGAGGAGGAAGCCAATCGACTAAGTGATTGGAAGTGCTATATGCGTTCGGATAATTACCCCAAGGGTCGCGAGGCTGTGCGGCCACACAAGAAACCAACTAATAGCGGGGTGGATTTCATGCGATTCCATTCCACACAGTCGCTTGAAATGGTGAATCCACTCCACCCTGCAGCTCCTTCTTCGTGCCGCGCTTGCCATACTGATACAAAGTAGCTTCACTATCCCAGAAGATTCACAATGTCTTCCACATCCCAGAGCCGATCCGTCACACCAGCTCCAATTTCGTGGCGCGCCCCGTGCTCCAGTGTATTCGTTGAAAAACGATGAAAAGTGTTGAGTGAACGCCCGATCGGCCTCCATGGCAGGCCCCGCCGCTCGCCTCGTCAGGCTAACGATGGAACGATTCTAATATCAATATATTGTCTGTTCCCCGGCGCTCCGGGCTGACCTCGAGCCGCCCGCGCGCAGCCCGGTCACAGCTTGAGGAACTCCTTCGTCCAGCGCATCGACGCCTCAAAGTCGCTCCGTTCCTTCTCGACGGCCTGCTCCTTGGTGAGCGCCGGCAAAGGCGGCTGCGGCTGCCCCTGCGCGGCGATCTGAAGGTAGCGCGCGAACTCAGCCGCGCGGACGTTGCGGTAGCCCTCCCAGAACTCCGGCTTGCGCCACGGGTACAGCATCGGCCCCATGACGATCACCTCGAGCGACATCGCCTTGCCCGGGCACAGCTCCATGTAGCGCTGCAGCAGGCTCCCGATGCCCACGTTGCCTTCGCCCATCCGCACCCAGTTGACCGCCGTGCCCTCGGGCGTGTTCCACAGGTAGCTGTCGCGGATATGCGACGTCAGCACGTACGGCGCCAGCGTCTCCAGCGTCAGGTGCGGGTCTTCCAGCACCCAGCACGGGTTGCCCGAATCGAAGCACACGCCCACGAAATCCGCGCCCGCCCCTTCAATCAGCGTCTTCAACTCGCGCGCCTGCATGTCGCCGGCGTGGTTCTCGATGGCGATCTTCAGCCCCGCATCCATCACGCGCGAGCGCGCCGAGCGCAGCGCCTGAATGGCGTTTTCGATGTGCGCTTCAATCGGCTCCTTGGTGCTGCCCGGCGGGCCTTTCTTGCGATCCCGGAACGTGCCCAGAAACGCCCGCACGATCTTCGAGCGGGCCAGCGTCGCCGCGTGCACCATGCGCCCGATCTGCTGCTCGGATGTGCCGGCCTTGGTGTCGAACTCCGACGAACTCGGGCAGATCGAGCGCATGCCGATCTCCAGCTCGATGCCCAGCCCGGCGGCGTGCTCGCCCACCCGGCGCACGTGTTCGTCCTCCAGGCCGCCGAGGAACCGGATCTCGGAGAAATGGACCGTCCGCACGCCGAATTTGGCCGAGTAGTCGAGGAACTGGAACGCGTCCCAGCCCTGCGAGCGCAGGCTGAACAGATCCACGCCCAGCTTCGGTCCCGCGCCGGCCGTCGCGCCTCCGCTCATCACCCCGGAGGCCGCCGCCGTGCCCAGCATGCCCGTCAGAAATTGCCTGCGTTGCATGGCTTGTATTATCTCCCAGCCGGATGCGCCCCTAGGCCCCACTCGGGGCCATTGCCCGCCGTTCGAATCATGCTCTGGGACGTCTGGCCGGCCCGCGCCTCAGCCCTCCAGCCGATAGCGCTCCTCCGCCAGGCGGTACAGCGGCCGCCACAGCAGCCGGTTCACGCTCACCACCAGCGTCGCCATCACCACCGTCGCCAGCAGCAGCACGGCGAAGTTGCCCGCGTCGGTGGCCGCGCTGATCTCCGAGCCCAACCCGAAGGTCGACATCACCTGGCCTCGGAACTGGAAGTACTCGGCCACGATGCTCGCATTCCACGCCCCGCCCGACGCCGTCACGAGGCCGGTCACCAGGTACGGGAAGATGCCCGGCAGGATCACCGTCCGCCAGCGGTCCAGCCGGCTGAAGCGGAAGATATCGGCGACCTCCCGGAACTCGGCCGGAATCGCCGTCGCGCCGGCGATCACATTGAACAGGATGTACCACTGCGTGCCCATCAGCATCAGCAGCACCGAGCCCACCTTCAACCCGCCGCCCAGGCTGAGCAGCGCCAGCAGCACCACCGGGAACAGCGCCGTCGCCGGCACCGACGCCGCAATCTGCGCCAGCGGCTGCGCCACGCGCGAGAGCCGCGGGCTGAAGCCGATCGCCACCCCCGCCGGGATGGTCCACAGCGAACCCAGAATCAGCGCCGCGGCTACCCGCAGGAACGTCGCCCCGGCAGCCTCAATCGTCGTCACCAGTTCCGCCGAGGTGACGCCCCTGAGCATCAGCAGCGCCTGGAACACCGCGTAGCCGATCGCCACCACCACCACACCGCCCATCGCAATCCGCAGCGCCTGCATCAGCCGCACCGCGGCCGGGCCCGGCTCCTTCGTCGTTTCATGCCGCACCGCGTACATTGCCAGCCGCTCGCGCAGCGGCCCGATCGTCTTCTGCGACAGCCGCGTGAGCAGCGGCGACTTGCGCAGCATGTTCAGCACCGGCGACTCCGGCACGTCTGTGCTCTCCACCTGTTCGAACTTGAACTTGTCGGCCCACGCGATCGCCGGCCGCCACACCAGCTGGTCGATCAGCACGATCACCGTGATCATCGCCGCCAGGCCCCACATCAGCGCCTGCATGTCGCCCGCGCTGGCCGCCGCCTGCAGATACGACCCCAGCCCCGGCAGCCGGAAATCGCGCTGGCCCAGCACGAACATCTCGCACGCCATCAGGAAGAACCACCCGCCCGCCACCGACACCATCGAGTTCCAGATCAGCCCGATCGTGCCGTACGGCAGCTCCAATTGAAAGAACCGCTGCAGCGCGCCGAAGCGGTAGATCCCCGCCGCCTCGCGCAACTCGCGCGGAATGGCCTTCAGCGAGGCATAGAAGCTGAACGCCATGTTCCACACCTGCCCCGTGAAGATCAGCACCACAGAGCCGATTTCCACCCCCAACTGGCGCGCCGGGAAGAGCGAAACCATGGCCAGCATCACGCCCGGCAGGAAGCTCAGCACGGGGATCGACTGCAGGATGTCCAGCGTCGCCAGCATCACCCCCTGCAGCCGCTTGTTATACGCGGCGATGTAGGCGTAGCTCACCGCGAAAATCAGGCTCAATACGTACGCCGCCCCCATCCGCACCAGCGAATACACCGCGTACATCGGAATCGCACTCGGCGAGCGCGAGATCTCGGCCGCCGGCACGATCGCGCCGAACCAGTAGCGCCCGACGACCATCATCAGGTACACCACCGCGATGACGCCCGAAAACACCAGCGCGTCCAGCACGAACGGCCACGTCTTTTCCACCCGCACAGAGAAGCTGACCGGCTGGGCGCTCATAATCCGCGCCCGACCCCGGCATCTTCCACGCCCGCCGGCGCTTCTTCCGGAATGAAGAACCGCTCGCGTTTGCCGTCGTAGTCAAACAGCTCGGCATAGCGGCCCCAGTTGACGGCCGTGTCGATTTGCGCCTGCGCCTCGCTCTCGCTGAAGCGTTCCTCCAGCATGTCCTGGAAAAACTCGGCCGGTAGCGTTTTGTCGGCCTTCGTCTCGAGGGAACGCACGATCTGCCGCAGCAGCGAAACGCGCTCCAGCGCGGCGCTGCGAAACAGCTCCTTGCGTTTGAGAATGTCCGCGTCCACGAAAGCGCGGCCCTCGTCCGTCAGCTCCGCGTCGCCCTCGGTCAGCGTCAGGAAGCCCAGCAGCACAGAGGCTTCCACGGTCGGCAGCATCTCGTCGATTTCGAACAGCAGATCGTCGGCCAGATGGTAGATGTCGGCGTGCCCGCCGTGATCGGAGAGAATCTCCAGGAAGCCGGCGATGCCGCCCGGACGCGCGTGCGGCAGCATCTGGTATTTGACCTTCTCCGGCTCCAGCACCGGCGCGGCCGTGGGCGTCGGCGCCAGCCCCACGTCGGAGCCCGTATCGGGCTTGGTCAGGATCTTGTAGACGTAGTCGACCAGAATCGAGAAGGCCGGCGACTTGCGGTCCCGTGGCCGCGGCAGTTCGACCATGAAATTGGTCCTGATGCGCCCCGGATTCTTGCCCAGCACGATGACGCGGTCGGCCAGCAGGATCGCCTCCTCGATGTTGTGGGTGACGATGAATATCGACTGCGTGTTGATCTTCTTGTTCTCCCACAGCTCCAGCAGTTCACCGCGCAGGTTCTCCGCCGTCAGCACGTCCAGCGCCGAGAACGGCTCGTCCATGAACAGCACTTCCGGATCCACCACCAGCGCGCGGGCGAAGCCCACCCGCTGTTTCATCCCGCCCGACAGCTCTTTCGGATACGCCAATTCGAACCCGTCCAGGCCGACCGTATCGAGGATTTTGAGGCTGCGCTTGTGGCGCTCGATCGCTTCCACGCCGCGCGCCTTCAGCGGCGCCTCGACGTTTTCGAGCACCGTCAGCCAGGGGAACAACGCGAAGCTCTGGAACACGATCGAGACGTTTTCGCACGGCCCGTGCAGCGGCTGCCCGTGCCACAGCACCTGCCCGGCCGAGGCCTCCGACAGGCCCGTGAGCATGCGCAACAGGGTCGACTTGCCCGACCCCGACGGACCGAGCAGCGCCAGGATCTCTCCCGGATACACGCACAGGTCCAGCGGCGCGATCACCTGGATCCGGTTCCCGCCGGGCTGGGGGTAGTATTTTTCCACCTGTCGGGCTTCAATCAGCGGCTGTTTCACGTCTGCCCTCGTAACTGTATTGAAATCAAGCCTGTTATGGACCGAAACCCATTATCGCAGCCATTCGCCGTTCGACCAAGGCTCCTGACGCGGCGGGGATCCGCGACTCGCGGCAGTGGCACGAGCGCGCCTGACTCGGCTGAACTCAGGTCTTTCCTCGCCCGGCCTCAATCCGGCAATTCCAACAGGTAGCCCTGCTTGCCCGCATTCACGCCGTGCGTTTGACCGAGCAGCGCCTGGCGCCCGGCGGCCTCGTGGATGTGGCCGCAAATGAACCACTCGGGCTGCTCTTTCCGGATGAATTCGGCCACGGCGCTCGAACCCAGGTGGCGGCCCGGCGCGGCTTCGTCGAGCGGCGTGTTCAGCGGCGGGCAATGGCAGATCAATACCAGCGGTTTCAGCCCGGCGAAGGCGCTCAGGTTGGCGGCGATGGTGGCTTCCGAATCCTCGCCCGGCGTGTGGAACGGCGTGGGATTGGAATGGCCCAACCCGGCGATATAGTAGCCGTTCAGATGCTGCGCCTTTCCGTGCATGGGGTGAAATCCGTGGCGCGCGCAGAAGGCTTCAATGTCGCGCGCGTGCTCGTGGTTGCCGGGCAGAATCCACAGCTTGTCCGCGCGCCGCTCGAGCACCGGCGCCAGCCGCTCCAGCCCGCGCATGAACGTGGTCAGGTCCCCCGCCGCGACGTACATGTCGGCCTCGGTGTCGAGCAGCCGGGTGAGCGCCGCAACGTCGCCGTGGATGTCGGAGAAGATGAGGATCTTCATGGGGAGTTCTTCAGATTGTACGCTTGACCGCCCGATTGCGGCTTGCATCGCAATCCGCCTCCCGGCCGTCTCAAAGAGAGAGGCCCCGGCCGGGCGGCACAGCGCCGCTTCCGCGTTACACTAGAGGCAATCCTGGACTGATCCCGTATCCCGCGCAAATCGCACTATGTCGAGCCCATCCGAGCAGCGTCCCGGCCTGAATAGCTGGCTGGAAGACGAGTTGTATCAAGAGTACGTCCACGACCACGGAACCGTGGACGAAAGCTGGCGCCAGGTTTTCGAATCCGCGCCGCCCCAGGAGAACGGCGCACCGCGGATGCCCGGGTCTTCTGCCCAAACAGCCGTCGCCGAGGCCGCCGCCGCCGAAACTGCCGTCGCTGTGCGCCCGCCGGCGGCTCCGGCCGCAGCCTCCGCTCAGACGCTGCCTGCATCGTTGTCCGCCGTTGCTCCGGCGAAAGCGCCCGCCATGGCCCTCAGTCCCTCCGATCAGCTCGTGCCGCTGAAGGGCGCGCCGCTGCGGCTCGCTGAGAACATGACCGTCAGCCTGGGCGTGCCGACGGCCACATCGCAACGCACCATCCCGGTGAAGATGATCGACGAGAATCGCCGCTTGTTGAACCAGGTGCGCGAGCTGCAGGGCAAGTCGAAGATCAGCTATACGCACCTGACGGCGTGGGCCATGGTGCGCGCGTTGAAGACGCTCGCCGGCATCAACGACGCTTACGCCGAGCTGGAGGGCGCGCCGCACCGCGTCGTGCGCCGTGAGATCAACCTGGGCATCGCCGTGGACGTCGCCGGCAAGGACGGCCATCGCGGCCTGATGGTGCCGAATATCAAGCACGCCGGCGCGCTCGGCTTCGCCCAGTTTCTGGCCTCGTTCGACGATCTGGTGGCGCGGGCGCGGACGGGCAAACTCGGGCCCGACGATTTCCAGGGCACGACCATTTCGCTCACCAATCCCGGCACCGTGGGCACCGGCGCCAGCGTTCCGCGGCTGATGCCCGGGCAGGGCGCGATCATCGCCACCGGCTCCATAGACTACCCGCCGGAGTTCCAGGGCGCGAGCGACAACCTGCGCGCGCAGCTTGGCATCGCCAAGATCATGACGCTCACCTGCACCTACGACCACCGCATCATTCAGGGTGCGGAGTCGGGCGCATTTCTGGGTGAGCTGCAGGCGCTGCTGGAGGGCCGGGAGGGCTTCTACGAAGAGGTCTTCCTCGAGCTCGGCATGCCCTATCAGCCCGTCAAATGGCAGGGCGACCGCGGCGGCGTTGTCTCCGCCTTCCGCGACGACAAGCGCCTGGACGAGATCGCCAAGCAGGCCGCGGTGCTGCAGTTGATCAACGCCTACCGCGTGCGCGGCCACCTGATCGCCGACCTCAATCCGCTCGGCGCCGCGCCGCAGTATCATCCCGAGCTCGACCCCGCCACGTACGGCCTGACCATCTGGGACCTGGAACGCGAGTTCATCACCGGGTCGCTCGCCGGACGCCCGGGCGTGGCCACGCTGCGCGTCATCCTCGACACGCTGCGCCAGACCTACTGCGGTCGGCTGGGCTGTGAGTACATGCACATCCAGCATCCCGAGGAGAAGCGCTGGCTGCAGGAGCGCATGGAGCCGCACGCCAATCTGTGGCCGCTCACCGCGGAGCTGAAGCAGCGCGTGCTGATGCGCCTTCTGCAGGCCGAGAGCTTCGAGCATTTCCTGCACACGCGCTTCATCGGGCAGAAGCGCTTCTCGCTCGAGGGCGGCGAGGCGGCGATGGTCATCCTGGACGAACTGATGGAGCGCGCCGCCGACCAGGGCGTGCGCGAGATGGTCATCGGCATGGCGCACCGCGGCCGGCTCACGGTGCTGTCGAACCTGGTCGGCAAATCGACGGCCCAGATCTTCGGCGAATTCGAGGGCAACGTCGATCCCGAGACGACGCAGGGCTCCGGCGACGTGAAGTACCACCTCGGCGCCAGCGGCATGCAGCGCACCGTCGGCGGGCGTGAGATCAAGGTCTCGCTGGCGCCCAATCCCAGCCACCTGGAGGCCGTCGACCCGGTGGTGGAAGGCATCGTGCGAGCCAAGCAAACCCGCATGGGCGACGCCGCGCACGACAAGGTGCTGCCCGTGCTGGTGCACGGCGACGCGGCCTTCTCGGGACAGGGCGTCGTGGCCGAGACGCTGAACCTCTCGTTGCTGAAGGGCTTCGCCACCGGCGGCACCGTGCACCTGGTGATCAACAACCAGCTCGGCTTCACCGCCACGCCCGAGGAGAGCCGCTCCTCCACCTACTGCACCGACGTCGCGCGCATGGTCCAGGCGCCGATTCTGCACGCCAATGGCGACGACCCCGAGGCCTGCCTGCGCGCCATCCAGATCGCTTTCGACTACCGCCAGCAATTCAAGAAGGACGTCGTCATCGACATGGTCTGCTACCGCAAGTACGGCCACAACGAGGGCGACGACCCCAGCTACACCCAGCCGCTGATGTACCGCAAAATCAAGGGCCGTCCATCGGTTGGCGAACTCTACGCCGGCCGCCTGCTGCGCGAGGGCCTGATAACCAAAGAGTGGGCTGCGCGCGTGCGCCAGCAGGTCCAGGACGTTTTCAACCGGGCCCATGAAGAGGCCGTGGAACGCGGCGAAAAGTGGGAGCTGCAGGAGGTCACCGACTACGAGCAGCAGGCCGTCTCCAGCCCCCGCCCGCGCACGGCCGTGGACGCGGCGCTGGTGGAGACCGTGATTCAAGGCCTCACGACTTTCCCCGCCAGCTTCAACCTGCATCCCAAACTGAAGGGTTTTCTCGAGAAGCGCAGGGACGTGCTTCAGGGCGGCGCGGCCGACTGGGCCACTGCCGAGGCGCTGGCCTTCGGCACGCTGGTGTGCGAAGGCACGCCCGTCCGCCTATGCGGCCAGGACAGCGCGCGCGGCACGTTCTCGCAGCGCCACCTCGAGTATTACGACTACGAAACCGGCGCGGTCTACACGCCCATGCAGCACCTTTCATCCGGGCAGGCGCGCTTCGAGGTTGTCGACTCGAGCCTCAGCGAGTACGGCGTGATGGGCTTCGAGTTCGGCTACTCGCTCGGCGATCCGCTCACGCTCACGCTGTGGGAGGGCCAGTTCGGCGACTTCGCCAACGGCGCCCAGATCATGATCGACGGGTTCATCTCCTGCTGCGACGCCAAGTGGGGCCAGCCCAGCGGCCTGGTGCTGCTGCTGCCGCACGGCTATGAGGGCCAGGGCCCGGAGCACAGCTCGGCGCGCATCGAGCGTTACCTGCAACTGTGCGCCGAGGACAACATGCAGGTCTGCAATGCCACCACGCCGGCCCAGTATTTTCACCTGCTGCGCCGCCAGATGTATGGCGGCGCCGACCGCCGCGGCACGCGCAAACCGCTGGTGATTTTCACGCCCAAGAGCCTGCTGCGCCACCCCGAGGCCGTCAGCGAGGTGCGCGAGTTTACCCAAGGCCACTTTGCCGAGACGCTCAGCGACTCGGGCGTTGCCCCCGACCGCGCGACGAAAGTCATATTCTGCAGCGGGAAGATCTACTACGAACTGCTGGCCGAGCGCCGCCGCCGCGGCCTCGAGGACACCGCGCTCGTGCGCCTCGAACAGCTCTACCCATGGCCCGCCGACCAGGTTGAGGACCTGCTGTGGCGCTACCCTTCGACGGCTGAGATTGTGTGGTGCCAGGAGGAGCCGCGCAACATGGGCGCGTTCCTGTTCTTGCGCGACCGCCTGCAGCCGCTGCTCGACCCGACCCGTCGCACGCTGCGCTACGCCGGCCGGCCCGAAGCCGCCGCGCCCTCCACCGGCAGCAGCGCGCGCCACAAGCAGGAGCAGGCGGCGGTCATCGCGGATGCCTTCCAGGGCGGCACGCTGATGGCGCGGCGCTACAGGGTTGTAGCGAAGAAGCGGAAGGTGCAGGCGGACGTGCAGTAGGTCTGTACCGATGTTGACCTACTACGCGCGCTTCCAACCCGATCGCAAGGACGGCGGCTACGTGGTGACCTTTCCCGACCTGCCCTACGGAGTGACGCAGGGCGACAACCTGGAGGAGGCGCTGGAGATGGCGCGGGACCTGCTGATCAGGGTGCTCTCCGACCTGATGAAGCGCAACGAGCCGATTCCGCTGCCAGCAGCGCGCGCGGCACGCGGGCGAAAACCAGTGACCTTGCCGCTGCTCGGAACGCTGAAGCTGCGGCTGTATGAAGAGTGGCGGGCGTCCGAACTAAAGAAGACGGAACTCGCGCGAAGGCTGGGAGTGCCGCAATCCAACCTGATGCGAATCGTCGATCTGCGCCACAAAGGGCGACTGGATGCCGTGGAACGCGGGTTCCGCGCCGTAGGCAAGGAACTGCGCGTGGACGTGGCATAAAGCCATTCGTCTATCTCTGAATCCGCGCCGAGCCGCCCTTGGCGAACGCCCGCACCTGTTCCACGGTAGCCATGGTCGTGTCACCGGGAAACGTCGTCAGCAGCGCGCCGTGCGCCCAGCCCAGCTTGACCGCCTCTTCCGGCGCTTCGCCGGTCAGCAGCCCGTAGAAGAACCCCGCAGCGAAGCCGTCGCCGCCGCCCACGCGGTCCAGCACAGTCAGCTCCGCCGTCGGAGCGATGTAAGTCTGGCCGTCGATCCACGCCACGGCGCCCCAGGTGTGATGGTTGGTCGAGTGCACCTCGCGCAGCGTCGTGGCGACCACTTTGACGTGCGGGTACTTCGCGACCACGTCGCCGATCATCGCAAAAAACGTGCTCGGGTCGAGCTTCGACTTGGCGGCGACTTCGGGTCCTGCGATGCCCAACCCCTTCTGCAAATCCTCTTCATTACCCACCAGCACGTCGACGTGCTCGACGATGCGCGCGATCACCGCCAGCGCCTTGGCGTGGCCGCCCCAGATGTTCCACAGCTTCTCGCGGTAGTTCAGATCGAACGACGTCACCGCGCCGGCCGCCTTGCCCGCTTTCATCCCTTCGATGATCAGCTCGCCCGTGGTCTCCGACAGCGCCGCAAAAATGCCGCCCGAGTGGAACCAGCGCACGCCCCCGGCGAAGATCGCGCTCCAGTCGAAGTCGCCCGGCCGCAGCCGCGCCGCGGCCTCGTGCGAGCGGTTGTAAAAGACCACCGGCGCTCGCACGCCGTAACCGCGGTCCGAGTACACGGTGGCCATGTTGGGGCCGGTCACGCCGTCGTGCCGGAAGCGCTTGTAGAACGGCTTCACGCCCATCGCCCGCACGCGCTCCGCGATCAGATCGCCGATCGGATAATCCACCATCGCCGTCGCCACGCCCGTTGCCAGACGGAAGCAGTCCGACAGGTTGGCGGCGACGTTGAACTCGCCGCCGCTGACGTGGATCTGGCACTCGTGGGCCTTGCGGAAGGGGATCACGCCCGGGTCCAGGCGGTGCACCAGCGCGCCCAGGCTCAGCAGGTCCAGCGCGCCCTCCGGCTTGATGTTCAGACCGTATTGCATGAGTTCTCCGTACGATTCAACACACCTGCCTGCGCCACGCGCTCCGCGCTACGCCGTGTACGTGGACGACGACACACGGCCCCCGTGGCCGGTCCAGTTAGTGTGGAAGAACTGGCCGCGCGGCTGGTCCACGCGCTCGTAGGTGTGCGCGCCGAAGTAGTCGCGCTGCGCCTGCAGCAGGTTGGCCGGCAGACGCGCGCAGCGGTAGCCGTCGAAAAACGCCAGCGCCGTCGAGAACGCCGGCGTCGGCACGCCCAGCTCGATCGCCTGCACGATGGCCCGCCGCCAGGCCGGCTGGTGCTGCAGCAGCGTCGTCGAGAAGAACTCGTCCAGCAGCAGGTTCTTGAGCTGCGGATTCTTGTCAAACGCTGCTTTGATCTTGCCCAGGAAGCGGCTGCGAATGATGCAGCCCCCGCGCCACATCAGCGCGATGCCGCCGAAGTTGAGATTCCAGTTGTACTCTTTGGCGGCCTCGCGCAGCAGCATGTAGCCCTGCGCGTAGGAGATCATCTTGGAGCAGTACAGCGCGCTGCGCACATCCTCGATGAAGCCCTTGCGGTTCTCGATCGGGCAGCGGCTCGGGCCGCTGAGCGCCTGCGCCGCGAGCACGCGCTCCTCCTTCATCGCCGACAGGCAGCGCGCGTACACCGCCTCGCCGATCAGCGTCACCGGCACGCCCAGGTCGAGCGAGCTGATGCCGGTCCATTTGCCGGTGCCCTTCTGGCCGGCCGTGTCGAGAATCTTGTCGACCATCGGCGTGCCGTCGTCGTCCAGCTTGCCGAAGATGTCGCGCGTGATCTCGATCAGGTAGCTGTCCAGCTCGCCGGCGTTCCACTCCGCGAAGACGTCGTGCAGCTCGGCCGCCGTCAGCCCCAGCCCATCCTTGAGCATCTGATAGGCCTCGCAGATGAGCTGGATATCGCCGTATTCGATGCCGTTGTGGACCATCTTCACGTAGTGGCCGGCGCCGTTCTCGCCGACCCACTCGCAGCACGGCGAACCGTCCACTTTGGCCGCGATGGCCTGGAAGATCGGCTTGACGTAGGGCCACGCCAGCGGGTTACCGCCGGGCATGATTGACGGGCCGCGCCGCGCGCCCTCCTCGCCGCCCGAGACGCCCGTACCGATGAACAGAATGCCCTTCGCGGCGAGCGTTTCGGTGCGCCGCGTGGTGTCGGGGAAGTGCGAGTTGCCTCCATCGATGATGATGTCGCCCGGCTCCAGGTGCGGCACCAGCTGGTCAATCATGTGGTCCACCGTCTCGCCGGCCTTGACCATCAGCATCACGCGCCGCGGCGGCTTCAGCAGCCCGGTCAGCTCCTCGATTGAGTGCGCACCGGCGATCGTGGTGCCTTTGGCTTCGTTGTTGAGGAAGTCGTCGACCTTGGAAACGGTCCGGTTGAAGACCGCCACGCGATAGCCGTGGTCGTTCATGTTCAACACCAGGTTCTGGCCCATCACCGCCAGCCCGATCAGGCCGATGTCGCACAATTCCTGTGGCATAAATACTCCTGCGATTTCTTTTCGCCTTCTCCGCACGCGCGGCCCGCGCCGCTTGCGCGTTGTCGCTCGCCGCGTGCGAGGGCGGCGTTTCTATTTTATCGACAAACGTCCGCACGCCGGTTCGCGCGACGCGGGAAATCGCCTTGGTGGGACGAACCGTAGGAATGAAGGCCGTCTATCGCACCGCCGCCGCGTACGGCCGTGTTATATGTTAGTATAATTTGTGGTCACTTCCATGCACACAACCAATCTCCGCAAAGTCGGGGGCTCGATCATGCTGGCCGTCCCGCCCGCTCTGCTCGATATTCTGCGGCTGCGGCCGGGAGTCAAGGTCGGTATCGCGATTGAAAGCGGCCGGCTGGTCGTGGAGCCGCAGCAGCGGCCCCGCTACACCCTGGGAGAACTCCTCGCTCAATGCGATCCCAAAGCGCGGCGCACCAGGGAGGACCGGGAATGGTCCCGCAACAAGGCCGCGGGCGCCGAGATCATTTGATGCAACGGGGTGACATCTGGCTGGTCGGGCTCGATCCCACGGAGGGGCATGAGCAAAAGGGCCGCCGCCCGGTCCTGATCGTTTCGCCGGAGGCGTTCAACCGCGTGACCGGAGTGCCGGTCGTTCTCCCCATCACCAGCGGCGGAAGTTTCGCGCGGACCGCCGGGTTCGCCGTGTCACTCGCCCGGGCCGGAACCAAGACAACCGGCGTTGTCCGCTGCGATCAGCCCCGCGCACTCGATCTCGGCGCACGCGGTGGCAAGAAACTGGAAACCGTCCCCGACGCCATCATGGACGAAGTGCTGGCCAGGCTGGCGCCGATTTTTGAGTGAGCAGCAGGCGAAACAGCGGCGGCGACCGGCTGCCCCGCCCCCAGTCTCGTGCGCTTGGTCGGCACCTACGGTCCGCTGACTGTCACGATTCCCGCCAAATCACGGGCAGGATGGGTCAGGCCGTGTCTTTTCCCTGGATGCCGGCCGTCTATCGCGCCGACGAGGCGCGGTTGGGTTCCCAGAGCGTCTCGGGAAGCCCAAGTTCCTGGTTTGCCCGCCGGCTGTAGACGAACAGCGCGTCGCTGAGGCGGTTGAGGTAGCGCACGCTCAGGTCATCCGCCCCGCCCTCGCGCGCCAGGCGCACGGCGAGGCGTTCGGCGCGGCGGCAGACCGTGCGGCAGAGATGCAGCTCGGCGTTGAGCCGCGAGCCGCCCGGCAGCACGAAGCTCGTCAGCGGGGTCAGGCGCTCCGTCGCGCGGTCGATCTCCACTTCGAGCGACGCCACTTCGGCCTGCGCGATGCGGGGCTGGCGCGGGCCAAGCTTGTCCGGCGCGGTGGCGAGGACGGAACCGAGGTTGAAGAGCTCGTGCTGGATGCGCATCAGGCTCTCGCACAGTTCGGCCAGGCCCGGCGCCTGCGCGGCCAGCTCCGTGGCCGTTTGGCGCGCGAGGCCGATCCACGCGTTCAGCTCGTCCACCGTGCCGTAGCACTCGATGCGCAGCGCGTCCTTGGGCACGCGCTCGCCGCTGGCGAGCCCGGTCTCGCCCGCGTCGCCCGTCCGCGTGTAGATCCGGTTCAGCGCCAGCGCCGGTTCCTTGTAGGGCTTCTCCGCCATTCGTCTTCAGACTCCGCCTTCGCGACTCCACTTTCGATTGTAAAGCTCGGCCCGTCAGGGGATTATACTTGTAGTAGCCCGTGACGGGCTCAAAGATGCAAGAACGACTGAACATCGCCGTATTTGTCGACTACGACAACATTGAAATCGGCATCAAATCGACATTGCGACGCGAATTCGACGTGTCGCTCGTATTGGAAGCACTCAAGGAGCGCGGAGACCTGGTAGCCAAGTTCGCTTACGCCAACTGGAGCCGCCAGGAGGGCGCCACGCGCCAGATGGCGGAAAACGCCGTGCAGATGGTCCAGCGGATCCCGTCGCCCCGCGGCGACAAGAACGGCGCGGACATCAACCTGGCGCTGGACGCGCTCGAGATGGCCTTCACCCACGACCACGTGAACGCCTTCGCCATCATCAGCGGCGACAGCGACTTCATTCCCCTGGTCAACAAGCTGAAGGAATACGGCAAGACCGTCTTCGTCGTCGGCGGCAAGGCCTTCACGTCGACCATCCTGCAGCAGAATTGCCACGAGTTCGTCAGCTTCGAATCGCTGCTCAACCTCGAACCGGCCCACCACGCCCCCGTGCAAGCTCTCGCGCCCCTGGCCGGCGGCCAGGAGCCCGAGCGGCCCCACGAGGGACAGGACCGCGGCGAGCGCGAGCACAGCCGCCGCCGCGACCGCGATGAGCGCCGCCGCGACCGCGAGGAGCGCCGCCAGCAGGAGGCCCAGCAGCGCGACCAGAACATCCAGGCGCGCCCCGCCCCGCTCGACCTCATGCTCTCGATGCCCCTGGTCGAGCGCGCCTTGCAGGTGCTGGAGCGGCGCAACGTCCAGCCGCAGCTCGGGCTTCTCAAGTCCACCATGCTGCAGCTCGATTCCGCCTTCAACGAGAGCGCCTACGGCGCGCGCAGCTTCTCCGAGTTCATCGACAAGCTGAAGCGCGCCGACCTGGTGAACGTAAAGGGCACCGGCGGCCGCTACTACATCGAGCGCCGCGGCGGGGCCTTCAAGGATAAGCCCGCGCCGCGTCCCGAGGAGGCCCTGCCCAAGCTGCGCGACGTGCTCGAGATTCACCGCCTGGAGTTCGAGGAGGCCGGCCAGAAGGCCGCCGATCTCGAACACTGGATGAAGGAAGAGCACCCCGGCTTCGATTACAAGAACTACGGCTTCCAGGGCTTCGCCGAGTTTCTCAACTTTGCCCAGGACAAGACTGTCGTGCGCGTCGAGCCGCATCCCGAGGGCGGCCTCAGCGTCTTCCTCGGCGCTGAGTTCTATCCGCCGGCGCTGCCCGAGCGGGAAGCGCACGAGGAAGAGGTCCTCAGCGAACACGACCTCAAGCAGCCCATCGTTCGCGGCCAGCCCACCGCTACCGGCGAGATCCCCGTGGTCGACGAGCCCCAGCCCAAGACCACCCGCAAGCGTGCCGCGCCGCGCAAGCGCGTTGCCGACGGCAATACCGACAAGCCGCGCCGCGCGCCCTCGCGCCGCCGCAAGCCGGAGTAGGATAATTCAAATGCGCCTGGTGCCGCGGGCGGGCCCGCCCTGCGCCGGAGCGCAGTTCCGCTGCGTTGTTTGCAAGGATTGGATGATGATCGAACGACTGTTCCCGCCCGACGCGCCCAAGCCGCGCGGGCCCTACACCCCCGTGATCCGCGCCGGGGATTTCATCTTCGTCTCCGGCATGGGCCCCGCCGACCCCGCCACCGGCCGCATGAGCTACGGCGACATCCAGCACGAGACGCGGCTGACGCTGACCAACATCCAACGCCTGCTCGAAGCCGCGGGCGCCATGCTCGCCGACGTCATCAAGGTCCAGGTATTCCTGAAGAACGGCGACGACTTTCAGGCCCTGAACGCGGTCTATGGCGAGTTCTTCGATCAGCACCCGCCCACGCGCACCACGGTCGCCGTCGCCTTCGCTGACCCGGTCATGAAAATCGAGATCGACTGTATCGCCTATTGCCCCGTCAAGGAGAATTGAGTCATGCCTAATCGCCGCACATTCCTCGGACAACTGGCCGCCGGAGCGGCCGCCTCCGCGCTCCCCGCTTCGGCGCGCGTCCTCGGCGCCAACGACCGCATCCGCATCGGCCTCATCGGCGGCGGCTCACGCGGCCAGGAGATTTTCAAGGCGGCCATCGCCCGCCCCAACGTCGAACCTGTCGCCGTGGCCGACGTCTACACCCGCCGCCTCGACCAGGTGAGCGCTTTCGTCCCCGGCATCAAGACCTGCCGCGACGTCCGCCAGCTTCTCGACGACAAGTCCATCGACGCCGTCCTCATCGCCACCCCGCAGCACCTCCACTGCCAGCATTTCGAAATGGCGATGCATGCCGGCAAGGACGCCTATCAGGAAAAAACGATGGCCTTCACGCCGGCCCACGCCCGCCGCATGCGCACCGCCTTCGAGGGCTCCGGCCGCGTCGTGCAGATCGGCATGCAGATGATCAGCGGCGTGGGCTTCCAAAAGGTCCGCGAACTGGTCACGCCCGAACGCATGGGCGCGCTCACCGTCCTGCAGACCTTCCATTTCCGCAATGCGCCCTACGGCGGCTGGATGCGCGACGTTCCGCCCGACTGCGACGAGCAGCACCTCGATTGGACCGCCTTCGAAGGCGAGGCCAGGCACGTCCCCTTCGATCCCATGCGCTTCTTCAACTGGCGCTTCTACTGGGATTACTCCGGCGGCAACATGTTCGAGAACATGATCCACCAGGTCGGCTTCTGGTTCGCCGCGCTGGACCTCGGCATTCCCCAAACCGTCACCACCGCCGCGGCCAATTTCCGCTCGCCTAAAATGCAGGTGCCGGACACCATGAATATCTCCATGCACATGCCGGAGAAGCTCCTCTTCAATTGGAATTCGATGTTCGGCAACGACTATTACGGCGAGACCCACGACCTGCTGTTCGGCTCCGGCGGCACCATCACTCATACTCAGTCCGATCAGGTTGTATACGCCCCGCAGGGAGAAAAGCGCGACAGAAAAGGCTCCGCCGTGGCCCCCGAGTCGGGCGACGAGTCCTACCAGGACGTCACCGCCCTGCACATGCAGAATTTCTTCGATTGCGTGCGCAGCCGCCGCCGGCCCAACGCGTATTTCGACCTCGGCTTCCGCGCCTCCATCGCCGTCCAGATGGCCGTCGCGTCCCATCGCCGCGGCGCCACTGTCCATTGGGATCCGGCCAGCGACGATATCATCTGAGCGCGCGCCGCAGCCGATTGTTGGTGAAACATCCGGGCTAGTGCACGTCCGCCTTCCTGTGGCCCGACATCGCGTTGCCGCGCAGTGTCGGCGCGGCGGCTCCCTTAGTTCTATAGACGCCAAAGCGCTGCGTTCCGCCGGTGCCGCGCGTCTCCGCGATCACGTTGTCCTCGATCAGCAGATCCGCGGCGCTGGGCTCGATGTAAAACCCGTAGCCTTCCCTGGCGTTGCCGTTGTCGAGCACCTTGTTCTGGCGGAACGTGTTGCGGTGCCCGCTATTCTGCGGCCCCTCCTTGCGGAACAGCACGCCCGCTGTCCCATTGCGCGCGATCGTGTTGCCGATGAATTCGTTGTCGGTGTCCTTGTGGCCGATCGAAATGCCGTAGTGCCCGTTGTGCTCCATCACGTTGTTGCTGAATCGAGCGTGGCGCACGCGCCAGCACAGGAACAATCCGATGTCGCCGTTGTCGTGCAGCTTGCACCGCTCCACCACCGCGTTGGCGCTGCCCGTGCCCGGGTGCATGCCGTAGCCCGCGTGCCCGTACGACTCTGAATCGAGCACCTTCACGCCATCCGTAATCTGAAACGAGATGCCGTCGCCGTTGTAGTTCCGCGCCACCGCCCGCCGCACCGTCACGTTCCTCACCCGATACATGTAGATCGCTCCGCCGCGGCAGCCGTCGATGTAGGCGTTCTGCGCGCGGTTGCCGTCCACAATCACGTCTTCCAACGTCACGTTCTCGGCATCGACGACGCTCAAGATCGGAAACGTGTTGCGCACCCTGCCGTGCTGCTTCTCACCGGCGTAGTCGCGCAGCGTCATCGGGTCCACCAGGATGTACGGAGGTTTCACCGCGCTCACCGTCGACACCGTGACATCCCACCCCGAATTGAGCTTGTCGTCGACGAATGACACGCCCATGCCCGGCTGGAACTTGCGCGGCTCGGCCACCGCGAACACCGTGTCGCCGTAGTCGGCGTCCTCGACCAGCGTGCTCTCGACGCCCGCGCTCTTGTGCAGGATCGTCTGTCCGCCCGTTCCAGACGATGCCCCGCGCACCGTCACGCCCGAGGGCACGAACACGCTGTTGTTCATCTGGTACGTGCCCGGGCCGATCGCCAGCGTGTCTCCCGGCTGCAGCAGATTCATCGCCGTCTGCAGCGCCTTGTCGTCGTTCCCGACAACGTCCGCCGGGCCCGTCTGCGCCACCTTCACGGTCCGCGCCTGCGCCGCTGTCCCCTCTCTGTGCGTCCCGCACGCCGCCAGGCACAGCATCGCGGCCAGCGCCATCGCCCACCAACTGAATCTGCTCATGACAACCCTCCCTTTGAATCCGCGGCGTCCGTTACCCGCACGCCAGCCGCTGCTTGTGCTCGCGCAGCCACTCCACGAACCGCCGCGCGTAGCGGTCGAGAGTGGGCCCGTCGCTCCCATCCCTGAGCGGCGAACACATCTCATAGACCACGTTCCCCCGAAACCCGCCCCCGTACAGCGCCTCCAGAAACGCAGCGTAATCGATGAACCCCTCGTCCACGGGCACCGCGCTCAGCGCTGGCTTTTCTTCGATGAAGTTGACGATTCCCGGATCGTAGCGGAAGCGCGGCCTCAACTGATAATTGGCCACGATCGTCTGCACCGTGATCGGCGCCATTCTGCGTGCCGCCTCGCGCAAGTCCGCGCCGTGCAGCGCCGGCGCCCACGCGTCGAACACCGCCTTGCAGTTCGCCTCGCCCACCTCGTGGATCAGGTCGTACTGGCTCTGCCATGCCGTGCCCAGGTCGTGATGGTTTTGCACGCCGATGGTCACGCCGAACTCCGCCGCCCGCCGCGCGCACTCGCGCAGCGTCTCCACCACCAGCTTCCACTGGCGCCCGTACTCCGCCGCGGGGTTCTCGTAGCCCGTGAACACGCGCACCAGGTCGCCGCCAAGATCGCGCGCCATCTCCGCCAGCGCCGTCACGTAGTGGATCTGGAACTCACGCTGCGGAATCTCGGCGTGCTCCAGGTCGGCGGTGAAGTTGGTGTAGGCCGCGACGCACACCCGCTTGAGCCCTCGCGCCTCGATCCGCTCCCGCAGCCGCGCCCGCGCCTCCGGCCCCCAGTCCAGCACCGACAGGTGCGGCCGTTTGCCCCCCAACATTACTCCCTCGAACCCCAGTTCCGCGGCGCGGTCCACGAATGGCTCCAGCTCCAGCGTCTCCTGGCCCCACGATCCCGAATAACTGACCGAGAATAACAGTGCCTCCAGCATGCGTTCGTTATACCGGAATTCGCTGCCGCGCGCGCGGCCGGCCGCTACGCCCCCAGGAACAGCGGGCGTATGTGCCGTTCGAACAGGTTGTAAGTCACGTTGCGCGCGATCGGCCCGGCGCACTCCTCGAGCAAGGCCCGATAGCGCGCGCCCATCTCGGCGGCGATCTTGTAGCCTACGTGCAGCAGTTGCCGCAGGTCGGCGTTGAACGCGGGATTGGACGGCTCGTGCCGCAGCGCGCCGGTGTACTGCGCCGCCGTCCACGCACGCACTTGCCCGGGCGCAGGCAGCTTCTCGGCGCGGATGCGCACTACCTCCGCATAGGGCGCACATAGCTCCTCGCGCCGCGCCCAGGCCTGCGCGTAGACTTCCTTGGCCAACTCCAGCCCCGCCCCGCCCGCCTCCGCCAACCCGATCAGCTCCTCCAGCCAGGTCGTGCCCGCGGTCTTCAGATGCAGCCCCGCGCCGCTGGCCTCCAGCACGCGGCGGATCGGCGCATAAATCGAGAATTTGTCGCTGCCCGAATGCACACTCAGCTTGAGCGTGGGACTCAGTTCGTAGCGCCCCACGGCATGGCGGATCAGCGCCACGTGAGCCCGGAATTCGCGCTCGAACCGGGCCGCGTCGCCCTCGTAATCGACGCCCTTGTGGAACTCGCCGCAGAAGCGCGGCGCAATCGTCTCGGCCGGAACGTGCTCGTCGGCCAGCGCCGCCAGAATCACCAGCAATTCGTAGGGCGTCTGCGGCCGCCCGGTCTCGTCCATCGAGACTTCGGTAACGAACGCTCCGCCCTTGCGTTGTCTGATGTGCCGATAGATGCGGCCCGCCTCGGCGCACGCCGGCAGCAGCCCTGCGGCAATCTCGGCCAGTTGCTCCGCGGTGGTCTCAAACGCTTCCTCAAGCCCCTCGATCGCCACCGTCCCGCTCAGCTCCGGATGCCGCGCGGCGAAGCCCTGCGCTTCCTCCTCGCTCGCGCGCAGCTTGAGCGAGTTGGCCACGTCCAGCGTGAAGAAGTCGCTCCACTCCAGGAACTCATCCACCGTCCGCAGCCCGATATGGTCCGCATCCACAAAGTACGGCCGCCGCCAGCCCGTCTCGGCCACGGCCTCGCGCGCCTCGTCCCAGGTCCCCTGCGGCCGCGAACCCACAATGGTGTGCTCGCGGTGCGACTTGTTCCACACCGGCGTGATTTCGACGCCTTGCGCCGCGGCCTGCACAAAGGCCTTCAACTGCGCCGCGCCCTGGCGCGCGAAACGGTCGCCCACGCCCAGCGAGAACCGCGCCAGCCCGCCCCGGTTGCCCGCCCCCGCCCCGCTCTCTACGGACACCAATCTCATGCCCGCCTCCTTCTTCTGATAAGCCTATCAACGCTGGCGCGCTCCGCTCCGTGGGCCTGGAGCGACTGTTCGCGATTCAACCGGCGAGCAGCAGGTTAGCGCTCCAGGATCCACTGGCGCAGCCGCGCCAGCGTGTCGGTCTCGAACGGCGCGACCTCGATGGACAACGCCCGCTGAGAGGCGGGCGCATACGCCGATGCAACGCCCGCCAACGCGGCGCGCGCCTCCTCGCGGTCCATCCGGCGCATCTCGACATTCACTGGATTCAGCAACAACAGCGGCTTCGGCGCCATCGAGCCATACACGTCCTCGAGGTCGAACTGCTTCAACACGCCGGGCAGTAACTGGCTCGCCGGCAGCGCGTAGTTGTCGTCCGTCAGCATCCCGGCGTACGAAGCCGGCGCGCCTTCCGTCGCCACTCCGGCCGTCTCCCGGTCCAGCGCTCCAGCGAAGGCGGCGATCAAAGCGGCCCAGCCGCGCCCGGCCACCACCACTTGATCCGGCAACACGTCAGGCCGCGCCCGCAGCACGCGCAGCGCCGCCAGCGCGTCTGCCACCCGCATGCCCAGCATCGGCCGCCCCAGCAGCAACGCGGCCCAGGCCAGATCGGCGTCCGTCCCGCCGCGGGCGTGGTAATAAGGCAACGTCGCGTCCCGAACATTCTGGTCCGACTTCGTTTCGCCGAAGCCGCGCACGTCCGCCACCGCCACCAGCCGCCCGGCGCGCGCCAGCTTTTCATACAACCCCGGATCGCCGGCCTTTCCCTGGCGGTCCCGCAGGTACAGCACGCTACGCAGCCGACCCGCCGCCTGGCGCGTCTTCACGATGCGCAGGGGCACGACGATCCCCGGCTCGGGTTCGACCAGCAACTTTTCGATGACCAGGCCGTCGGCCTCCGCCCGGCCCATCGGGCGCACCGCCGGCTCGGGCGCCGCCGCGGGCAGTGCCAGCATCGCGCGCAGACGCGCCGCCAGCGTCGGCCGGAATTCGGGGCTGCGGCGTCGCGCCGCCAGGTTGGTATCGAGCAGCCGCAGTTCGGCGCGGTTGAGCCCGCCCAGCGTCTCTCCGCCCAGCGACGTGATCACCTGCCCCGTAGGCGTGCACTCGAGCGTGCGGTCGTCCTCCACCGTGATCGCCGGCTCGTGCACCGCGCCGCTCTCGCCCTTCAGCCAGCGGTTGAACCACGCGGTCGTGGCTTCCCGCAGCGGCTGGCTGTACATGTGCGGATGATCGAACGCCACCATGTCGACGCGCTCCGGCACGCCGGCGCTTGCGTATAACTGGCGCAACTCGGCGAAGGTCGCGCGCGTGCCTTCGATCGGGAAGAAGTCCTTCAGCGCCGCCCCGATCAGCACCGGCCGTGGCGCGATCAGGCCCACGAACTCGGTGTGATCGACACCGCCGGCGAGCGGCCCAAACAGGTCCTGCTCCGGGTCGGACTCGCTGTCGTCGGCGCGCGCCTCGACTTTCTTATGGAACGACGTGATGTAAGTGACGATCGAGGCCGCCTTCACCCGCCGGTCGAGCATCGAAAGGTAGGTCGTCAGAGTGCCGCCGCCCGAGCTGCCGGTCATGCCAATGCGAGCCGGGTCGACCTCCGGCAGGCTGGCCAGGTAATCCAGGGCCCGCATCCCGTCCCAGATCATCTCGCGCGCCATGTTCCGCCCCAGCAGGTATTCGGGGATGCCGGTGATGCCATGCTCATTGCCGCTCTCCCGGCCGCGGCTGCAGTCGGCGCTGAAATTCCACAATTGGAGCCGTTCGCCCTGCCCGATGTTGTCCCAGGTCAGCACCACGTAGCCCTGGCGCACCAGCCCGATGTAAACGTGCTGGTAGACGGCGTAGGCCTTGCCGTTGGCGGAATGGCCGTTGGCCACCAGGACCGCCGGGAATGGCCCCTTGCCAGTGGTCGGAAGATACAGGTTCGCCGTGACGTAGAGCTCAGGCTGGCTCTCGAAGATCAGCTTGCGGACGACGTAGTCGTCGCGGCGCAACTCTCCCGTGATGCGCGCATTGAGCGGCGTTTTCACCGCCGGCAAACCGCCGATCGAGGCCATGAAGGCGCGGCGGATCCCGTCCTGCCAGGCCTGGAAATCGGCCGCGGAGTGGATCGCCTCGCGCCGCGCCTGGCGCTGCGCGGTCACCGCATCGATACGCGCCAGAAAGTACAGCGGCAGCATCTCGCGGTACTGGTCGCGCAACTCCGTGCCGTTGAGGACGCGAAGGTCTTCCGCTTGAAACGCGCGCGGCGCCGGGAGCAAATCAAGCGGATGCGGTGCACCCGCGCTCTGGGAGCGGGCCGCGAACGCGCCCGCCAGCAGGCCGGCGGCGAATATCACGAGAGCACGGCGATTCATGGTGTTGGACGGACCTCCTGGCGCTGTCCGCAGCGCGGGCGCCGGTGCGGGCGCTGCGCGCGCGGCCCGCTGCCGGTGCGTTACGATTATCGCCCATCGCGGCAGCTTTCCGACGAGGCGTTCCTTGGATGAAAAAGACGGAGGAGCACGAAATTCCCTCAAGCCCGCAGTCGGGCCTCCGATGAGAACCATATGGCTGATCTGTCGATTCCCTTGCAAGGAATGCTGCGCTCCGAATCGAGCGTCAACAACATAGCCAGTCAGATGGCCCGTCTGCCATCGCTGGTCCAACAGCCCGTGAACCCGCAGGACACGGTGAACCTGAGCAGTGAAATGGTGGCGCTGGCGGAAAACCAGGTGATCTACGAGTCGGACTGCGCCACCGCGCAGGTACTGGACGGAATGAACCAGAGCCTGCTGAGCCTGGTGGGCTGAGCCGCCCGGCGCGTGAGGCGCCGGGAGGTTTCCGCACCACGGCCCGCCAGCCCGGCCTGCATCGACGCACAAGCGTCCTGCGCCGGCGGCGGGCGCGCCCGCGCGCAGAAGCAGCCGTGGCCCGCTCAGGGCTGCGGCCGCAGTTCGAGGATCCGATACTCGTAGCCCTCGAGTTGCGTCACCAGCGAGCCGTCCGCCAGGGCCTTGGCATCGACGCTGACGGCCTTTCGAGTCCTGGTGTCGGTGACAGACAAACGGGCGGAATGGAACGCCAGGGCGTCGCGTTGAACCCGCACGACGATGTTCTGGCGCGGCTCGGGGCTGGTATTGGAAACCACCACCAGGGCCAGGTCGTCCTTGGCGTATAAGGCGCCGTAGACGTCGTCCCAGCCGGTGCGGACTACGCCCGAGTCGGTGTTGCGGAAAAGGAAATCCTCCAGCTTGTACGGCTTGAAGGCGCGGAACAGTTGCAGGGTGGCTTCGCTCACGGCATCGCTCACATAGCCGGCCCAGGGGAACATGCCCAGGACAACGAACTGCGAGATGTTGTTGCGGTTGCGTTCGAGGGCCTGGTCCGCGCGGTAGGACGGGCAGGGAGAGCGCGGGATGCTCTCGGCAAGCACTGTGACCAGCGGCACCTGGCTCATCCGCATCATCGACTCGGCTTCGGAGTTCTCCTCCATGTTGACCACCAGGTCGGCGAAGTTCTCGAAGGCGATAGAGGGCATCAGCCCGTAGATGTGCACGATCAGCGTGCCCTGGGGTTGGATCAGGCGGCGGGTCCAGGCCAGCAGGTCGATGACGCCGTCGGTGCCGAGATGCAGCTTGGGGTTGTGCTGGCGGTTGTCGCAGGGCAGCTCCATCACCCAGTCGAAGTAGATGCCGTCGAATCCCAGCTCGCGATAAGCCTGTTCAATGTCGTGCTTGCGGCGGTCGAGCCAGCCGGACATTGGGCACATCTGGGCCCCGTACTCGCCCTTGCCCATGTGGTTGTGATGAACGCTTGCCGGAGGCCCGACCGTGCGGGCCCATTCGGCCTCGTGCTCCTTGTAGCCGGGGGCGGTGGGATGGAACTCGTGGATGGAGAAGTACGGCACCACCTTGATTCCGTACTTGTGACAGGTGGCGATGACGCGCCGCATCTCGGCCATGCCGGCGGCGTCATACGGCGGCCACGCGCCGTCGTGCCAGAAGTTTTCGTCCAGCTCGTAGTCGTTGTGCAGGCGGGCGATGTTGACGCCGCTGTCGGCCCAATGCGCGATGTCGGCGTCGGAGGGCCAGGGATGGTTGCCAAAGGAGATGTGCCGCCACTTGCGTTCGGATTTCTCTACGATGCGCGGCAGGCCGAGGTAGTAGCTGAAGGTGTATTCGCCCTTGTGGATGTTGACCGGGCGACGGACGTTCAAAGGCTGGCGAGTGACCTGAATCCCGTCGCCCGCGAGCGCGGCGCTGTAGCGGCCGAGTCCCGGGCGTCCGGTCAGGCCCAGTTCCCAGGTCTCCAGATCGGAGGCCGTGGTGAGGTCGAAACCTTCCAGGTCGCGGTGGAACAGCAGCAGGTACAGCGGTGCGTGGCGCTGGTCGACAAAGGCGCCGCCCTCATCCTGGACCTTCCCCAGAGTGGCGGGGACCATGTCCCGTGGCGGCCACCAATGGCCGGGATTCGGGTCGTCAGCCGGACCGACGCGCACGCCGTATTCGTCCAGGTCGCGGCGCACGGTGGTCGATCCGATGGAGAGCGTTGCGGTCGGCACCTCCTGGGAGAAAACGAGCGTATGGTCGGCGCGCACCATGAATGGCGAGATGGTCCATACGGTGCGGAAGGCGACGGGTCCGGCTTGGCGGCCCACGGCGGCCAGGCGGCCGGAGAACTCGAGCCGCAGGAGATTGCCCTGGCGGGAGGAGTCGAGCGTCACCGCGGGCGCGTTGCGGTCGGACCACGGGCCGACAGAGGTGACCAGCGGCTGCAGCAACAGGTTCTGGCCCGAGCCGTGGAGAAAGACGATGGTATCGAGGACGCCGCCGTTGCGCAGATCGAACTCCAGACGCCAGTACTGGCTGCGGACCACGGCCCGGTTGCCCGGGTCGGTTTGCAGATCGATCGAACCGCCGCCTGGCGCGGAGAAGTCGATGCCGCTCGCAGGGGCGGGCCCAGCCGCTGCCAGGCTCACGAATGCAAGACAGAGGGCGAAAGCACGGATGCGCATGTCAGCTTGCCTCGACCGGAGAAGTGTTGAGTGAACCCGGATGTTCCACCAGCAATCTACTACGCCGCGCGGCGCGCCGCATCCCGGCTCACGGAACGCAATTCAGGACGCGTTTCCGCGACGAGCGCCGGAACGCCTCCCGCGCGCGAGGATCGGGCGCCGCGGCAACCGCGGGAGGGCGAAGCCCGCCGCGGCATTGGCGGACAGCATCGGCGCGGAGCAGCGCACGACGGGGCGGGCATTGTAGGATGAGGCCATGCATCCCCCAGCCGTTCAGCCGATGGTCCAGGTGCAAAACACGGACGATTATCGGGAGAACTACGCCAACAGCGTCCAGGTGCGCACCAGCCTGTGGGACTTCTTCCTGCTGTTCGGCACGATCCAGCAAAGCACCCCCGAAGTGGTCAACATCCGGCAATTTCAAGGCCTCTACCTGAGCCCGCAGCAGACCAAGGCGCTATCGAACCTGCTGCAGCAGAACATCCAGCAGTACGAGGCGACCTTCGGCGCCATCAGCCTGCAGCCGCAGGGAGATACGCGGACGCTGCAATAAAGCCGCTCCGTCGGCCTCGCTTTCAGGTCCGATCCAGGGTTCCCTATTTCAGGACTTTGAAAAGGTTGGAGTAGTCGTCGGTCCAGACCGGCAGCCACGGGGCAGGCGTGGAGGGAAGCCCGGGCGTGTAGTCGGAGCCGGCGAAAACGTCCGGGTCGGACGCCATGAGAACCCAGGTGGTGCCGTAGCAGGTGCCCTCCTCGTTATCCTCGGTTTCGAATACGCGGGCCGTTTTGCCGAGCGCCGCCGCGCCGCGGTCGAGCACGGGTTGGAGATTGATGTACCGGTTGGAGATGTGCACCGCCAGGACGCCGCGCGGCCGGAGGTGGAAGAAGTATAGCTGCAGCGCCTCGCGGGTTAGAAGGTGCACCGGGATGGCGTCGCTCGAAAAGGCGTCCAGGGCAATCAGGTCGTAGTCCTGCGGCGCCTGCCGTTCCAGCGACAGGCGGGCGTCGCCCATCAGGATGTCCACCTGGGCATCGGCCTCTTTCAGATAAGTGAAGTAGGTGTTGGCGATGTGCGGGACCATCGGGTTGATCTCGTAGAAGCGGTAGAAATCGCCGGGGCGGGCGTAGGCGGCCAGAGTGCCCGTGCCCAGCCCGATCAGGGCCACGCGCTGCGGCGCGCCCACGACGCGGGCGCTCATGAATCGTCCGACGCCGGTATCGGAGCAGTAGTAAGTGACCGGGTCCTTGTGGCGGGCCGGATTCGTGTATTGCTCGCCGTGGTTGATCGAGCCGTGGACCAGGCTGCGGTAACCTTCCCAGTCGTAGTAGTTGTTGTACTGCCGGACGCGCAGCTCGCCGTAGAAATTGCGTCCCACGAAGAGGCTCCCTTTGACGGTGTTTCGCATCATGCGTCCCAGGAACCCGAACAGCAGCGCCGCCAGGCAGAAGGCCGCGATCGCGGGCCAGCCCAGCAGGTCGCGCCGGAAGGGCCAATCGCGTTCGCGGAACAGCACGCCCAGCGCCACCGCGCCGCAGCACGCGACCGAGATGGGGAACTCATAGTAAGCATTGAAGACAGCCGGCGCCAGCAGCGCGACGAAGACGCCGCCACAGGCCCCGCCGATCGAGAGCATCAGATAAAAGCCGGTCAAATAGCGCGGGTGCGGCTTCAGGCGGGACAACTCGCCGTGGCAGACCATCGAACACACGAAGAAAGCCGCCGAGAACAGCGCAATGGGAAGGCTGACGTCCGGCAGACGGCCGAACTGAGTGCCCATCATCCAGGTGGCTACGCCGTGCACCCCGGGCAGCCCGGTGAAGAATTCGAGGGTCTTGTGGACGCTCGGCAGATCCCCCGGCTGCGTATCCATCAGCCACGTGGTCACGCCCAGGGCGACAGGCAGGAGACATAGGAACGACCGGCGGCGGTACCAGCCGGGGGCGTCGAAGCACAGGATGAAGCTGAGCAGGTAAATGGCCAGCGGCAGGATCCAGAGGAAGGGGATCGGCGCGACGTCCATGCTCAGGTGGCTGGTGAGGGACAGCAGCAGCATGGACGGGCAGGCGGCCAGCGCGACCCAGAACAGGCGCAGGCTCCAGGACGGCCGCTCGCCCGGCGGTTCCGCGGGGACGGCAGGGAGTTGAGGCGCGGCTTCCGCCGGCGGCGCGGCGGCGGCTGCGGCGTGCTGGCTTTTCCAGCCCGTCCAGGCGCACAGCAGCGCAAAGCATCCGAAGCCGATCGACCAGCCCCAGGCCTGATGGCGCAGGGTGAAGGTGGGCTCGATCAGCACCGGGTAGGTGAGCAGCGCGAGCATCGAGCCGAGATTCGACAGGGCGTAGAGCCGGTAAGGCGTGGCCCCGGGCCGGGCCTGGACAAACCAGGCCTGGACCAGCGGGCCGGTGGTCGAAAGCACGAAGTACGGCAGCCCGACCGTGACCGCCAGCAGGCCCAGAATGCGCCACACAGGCAGGCTGGGGTCAACCGGCTTCCAGGCCGCGCCGGGAATGATCGGCAGGACGAGAAGGCACAAGCCGAGCAGGGCCAGATGGAGCATCCATTGCCGTTTGGGCCGGAGTCTCTCGACAATGCCGTGCGAGTAGGCATATCCGAGCAGCAAGACGGTCTGGAAGAAGAGCAGGCAGGTAGCCCACACTGCGGCGCTGCCGCCAAACCACGGCAGGATCATTTTGGCGATCAGAGGCTGAACCTGAAAAAGCAGGAAGGCGCTCAGGAAGATCGTCAGAGCATAAAGGAGCATTGGCGAAACCCCGATTCTACATAACTCCCGCCCGCCAGATTCGGAAAAGGCGGTGCGGCGGCGGTCCTGCGGGAAGGGTGAGGGGGAGGGGAACGCCAATACCGGACTGCGCGGCGGGGCATCGGACGGCGGGCGGGGGGAGCGCGCCGGACCGGGCCCGGCGCGCTGCAGTGGGCGGACCAGCGCGGAGACGATCAGCTCTTGTGGGCCGGCGGGTTTTCCACGGTCAGATTGTTATGCACCGCGAAGACGTAGGGCAGTGTGTTGAGCCGCACGGTCAAAGCGTTCTTATCGGCCTGATTCGGCACCATGCCGACCAGCGTGATCTCCCCGTTCTTCACGAGAATGCGAACCGGTGGCTGGGGCATGCTCGCCAGTCGCGAAAGGGTGGGCCAGGAGTAGGCCGCGCGCCAGGCGGCCAGCCGGATCTGGTCATCGAAGCGCGAAGTCGGCAAAACCTCGATCTGGTTATCGACCGACTCGACGCCGGGAATGTGCTTCACAACGTTGACCGCGTCCTGGGCCAGCGCCGGATAGTGGACCGCGCCCGTGAGAATCACGGTGTGGCCGTTGACTTCATAGCTGATCGCGTCGAAGACGCCGTAATAGGGCAGCATGTTGAGCTCATGCCGCACCTGTCCGGCCAGCGAAGTATCCTTGGCCGCCAGGCTGCCGGCGGTCAGCAGGGCGCCCAGCGCCACCGCCAGGAATGTGCGATTGATTAGCTTGTTCATTGTACTTACCTCCGTTTGCCTCTCTGCCACTAATAACGCCGCAAACCTGCGGATGGTTTCCTGTATCAAAAGGGCTATTCGTGGAGACGCGGAACGTGTCGCCGTGCAGAGGAACGAGAGCGGCGGGAGGCGGCTGCTGGCGCGGGGCGCGGTTCAGCCCTTGAAGTCGAATTGCGACTTGCGGGCGGCCGGCGTGACGGAGAAGTGGCGCGCGACCTGCAATCCGCGTTGCAGCGCGGCGATGTTGCGGGTGGCGGAGAGCCGGTCGGCGATGGTGCGCGAGCGCGCCTCCTCGCCTACGCGGAAGACGCCCTTCAGGCGTTCGAAGTCCTCGGTGCGCATTTCGGCCGGCAACGAGCGGCTGAGCAGATCGATCTGCTCGTTGCGGCGCCTGGCCAACCCGGCCGGATCGGGCTGGCCGGATTCCAGGGCGAGCAACAGCAGGGCGCTGGCGCGTTCGCAGGCTTCAAGGGCTTGGAGGAAATCGTCTCGTCCTGGCATGGGATTTAGGCTCCGGTCGAGTTAGTTAGTGAAGCTCCGTAGAGCGTGTAGTTGAGGCCCTGAATCGTCGAGGTGAGCATGTTCTGCTGGCTCTCCAGTTGCGCGCACAGGGCATCGGCGGCCTCCAGCTTGGCCTCTTCCGTCTTTTGGGACGCGGCAATACTCACGTTCAGGGCGTCGATCTGGTTCTGCAGATTCTGTTCCGACGACTGGTCCTGGGTGATCTGCTGCTGCAGCAGGCCGGAAGTCGTGTCGCTGTAGGCTGAATAATCGCTGGCCAGGGAGGCCAGGCCAGTGGTCGAGTTGCCGATGAAACTCAAGGCGCTGGCAAGCTGTCCGGACGACATCGAGGACACGACGCTCGTGTCGAGGCTCATCTGGCCGGTGTCATCGACCGAGATGCCCAGGTCCGACAGCGATTGGACGCCGCTCGAGCCAACGCCACCGGTGCCCGTGTAGAAGGCGAATTGCCGCATCAGGTCCTGGACTTCCAGGACCACCGAGTTGCCGTTCAGCGGACCGGCATTGGATCCGAATTCAGTCCCGACCTGTTTGGCCAGGGCGTTGTACTGAGTAACGACATTCTGCAGCGCGGTGGTGATGGGGTCAGCGTTGGCCGCCACGGTGATGGTGGCGGATTCCGTGCTGGTGGTGGCCGAGTTGAGGCTCAGGGTGATACCGGGAATAACGCCCGTCACCTGGTTGGAACCCGATGACGCCGCAATGCCGTTGACCTTGAACTCGGCCAGGGAGCCGGTTGGGCCCATCGTCATCAGGTCCGTCGTGGGATCGCTGGAGTTGGTTAACAACTGGATGGTGGTGGCGCCCGCCTGGGTGGCGGTCATGGTCAGATACGAGCCTTGGGAGGTGGTCAGGATGGACGCCGTCACACCGGCATTGGCGGAGTTGATGGCCGCCTCGAGGCCGTCGAGATTGTTGGTCTGGCTGGTGAGCGTGATGGGGACGGGAGCGCCGCCCGCCACCAGGTACAGCGTGTTGTTGCCGGTGGGCGCAACGGCGGTGGAGGTGGGATCCGCGACGCCGTTGGTCATGGTGGCGGAGGAGAGCGAGGCCAGGGAGGTGACGTCGCTGATCGTATAAGTGCCCGCGGTCGCGCCGCTTCCGGCAACCGTAGCGCTGATGTCGCTGTCGGTGGAAGTGGCCGTGAGGGCCCCGCCGGTGGAGAGCTGGCCCAGGGTGGTGAGCGCCTGCGTCATGGCGCCGACCGCGGTCTGCAGTGTGCCGAGATCGCTGACCTCGTTTTGCAGGGTGGTCTGGTCGTTCTGCAGCGCCGTGACCGGAATCTGGGCGATCTGCTCGGAGCGGGAGAGGACGCTCTGCAAGTCCGAGGAGTAGGTACTGACCCCGGTGAATGTCTGATGATTCGCAATCGTCGCCAGATTGCTGGCGAGCGTTGAATTGACAGAACTTGTGCCCATCCCGGCCTGGTCCTGCGCGTCCGCCGGAGCGGGCGTCGCGCTGAACGCCTCCCATGCATTAGATCGGCACGCAGGAGAATTCCTTTAGGGGAAGTTGGATGGCGAGGTGCCGGGTGGAGGCACGCACCGGTCGCTCACGGATGTGGCGGTGTGGCATTTGCGCTCGCTGACGGCGAGCGGGTCAGGAACGTGTGGTGTCGGCTCAGAGGCCGAGCCGGACCTGGCGGTCCGGCGCAGGCGTGGCCGCCTGCCCCACCACACACAACCGCCCCTTTCAGTCGCGGCTGCGGTCACACGCGGTCAGAAACACGCGCAAAACGTCGGAACGAATGCCGACGCGGCAGACAGGAATGTCTGCGCCACGGAACGGCGCGGGCGCGTGTCGAGCAACTTCTGTGAAAGAACTGAAGATCCAACTGCCGGCCGTGGACCGGGCCAGCCCGGATTTTTCACGAGCAATCGGCTGCCAGCAGAAGACCCAACTTCCAAAAAAATCTACTCGCCCGATGGAGCGGGGCCGAAGCCGCCGCTCCATCGTACTTATCGAGCTGATCGGGACGAGAAACGTCTCTATGCGCGCTGCCGAAGCAGCGGCCCGCTGTGGTTGAGCACTCCCAGCCTGC
>JBKQPG010000014.1:0-42132 GCA_052145115.1 Bryobacteraceae bacterium | reverse complement strand
CCGGCCCGACCTCTCCCGGATCACCAGACGTCATATGCCGTATGACGAAACTCGACACTTTGCGACATAAGTGTCGCGCTTGGCTTTGTTCCTCCAATTTTCCGCGAACGCCTCTCCCGCGCTCCGCAGCCGATTGTTGGTGAAACACCCGGGCTAGGGGCCGGGGCCGGCCGCTTCCTCCAGCACGGCGGCGATCCGGTCCGCGTCGTGGGGCACGGTGCGGGGCGCGTTCCCAAACCGCGACTGGATCGCAACTCCTGCCGGCGTAAGCAGTTGCCCGGTGTGGTAGCGGTAGATGTAGTCCGGATCCTTGAGCACGTTGCCGGTCAGCACCGCCACCACGTCCTCGCCTGGCTTCACGATGCCGGCGGCGACCAGCTTCTTGAGACCCGCCAGGGTGGCTGCCGAGGCCGGTTCGCAGCCGATCCCGCAGCGCCCGATCACTGCCTTGGCGTCGGCGATCTCCTGCTCCGTGACCCGTTCCACGGTGCCGCCCGAGGCGCGGATTTCGTGCATCGCCTTGGGCCACGAAACCGGGTCGCCGATGCGGATCGCCGTGGCCAGCGTCTCGGGGTTCTGCACGGCCCGGAATTCGCCCTGCGAGGCCGAGTGGAAGTAGTCGTACAACGGCGCCGCGCCGGCGGCCTGGATCACGGCCAGCCGGGGCAGACGGTCGATGAAGCCCAGCGCCAGCAGTTCACGCAGTCCCTTGCCGAAGGCCGAGACGTTGCCCAGATTGCCGCCCGGCACGACGACCCAATCCGGCGCCTGCCAATCACGCTGGTCGAGCAGCTCCACCATGATCGTCTTCTGCCCTTCCAGGCGGAATGGATTCATGGAGTTGAGCAGGTATATGCCGGTCTTTTCCGCGAGCCCGCGTACCAGCGTCAGAATCTGGTCGAAATTAGCCTCCACCTGCAACGTCAGCGCCCCGTATTCGAGCGCCTGGGCCAGCTTGCCGAAGCTGATGTTGCCCTGCGGCAGGAAAATCACGGCCCTCAGCCCGGCGGCGGCGGCATAGGCCGCCATGGATGCCGAGGTATTGCCGGTGGAGACGCAGGCCACCCGCCGCAGGCCCAGCCGCACAGACTGCGAGGCGCCGCAGGTCATCCCGTTGTCCTTGAACGAGCCGGTGGGGTTGAAGCCCTGGTGTTTGAAGACCAGCGCATCCAGGCCGGCATAGCGGGCGGCCTGGGGCGCGGCCAGCAGCGGCGTGTTGCCCTCGCGCAGCGTGGACACGGTGTGCCGGCCGAAGTCCAGGAATGGGATCAGCTCGCGGTAGCGCCACACGCCGGACTGGTCGAGCGGCGCATTGGAGGTGCGGCGCTCGCGCCAGGTGCGCTTTAGCGCGGCGGGGTCCAGCCGCAAACCGGGATACTCCACCGCCAGCAGAGCGCCGCATCTCGGGCAGGCGTACAGCACCTCCTCGATGGGAAATGCGGCCCCACATGCCGGGCCGATACAACTGAGTTGCGCGGGCACGAACCTGTCATTCTAGCAGCAGGGACCCGGGTGAAATGGAGCGAGCCACAACAGCGCTGGTGCTGGGCGGCGGAGGGCTGTTCGGGGCCTACCAGGCGGGCGTTTGGGAGACGCTCGAAGGGCGCTTCCGGCCGGATATGGTGGTGGGGGCGTCCATCGGCGCGCTGAACGGCCTGGCGATCGCGGGCGGGTGTCCGGCCCGGGAGTGGATCGCGCAGTGGATGGAAGTGGGCCAGCACGGCTGGCCGCGGCCGCGGCTGCCGCGCGGACTTTTCGATGGGCTGTTCGACGCAGCGCCGGTGGAGCGGTTCGCGCGGGAGCTGATGGAGCGGTTTCAGCCGCGAGTACGCTACGGCGTCGTTCTCACCTCGGTGCGGCGGCTCCGGCCGCTGGCGTTCTGGGACGGGGCCATCACGTGGCGCCATCTGTGCGCCTCGTGCGGCGTGCCGGTGCTGATGCGGCAGTACCGAATCGAGGGTGAGTGGTGGGCCGACGGCGGGCTGATGGAGGCGCTGCCGGTCCAGGCGGCGGTGGAGGCCGGCGCCAGGCGCATCGTGGCGGTCAATATCCTGCCGGCGCATCCGCCGCTGGCGCTCAGGGCCGGCCGCGCGGCGCTGCACGCGGTCTCCGGATACCGCCGGCCGCCGCTGGCGGCGGATGTCCGGATGATCCTGATCGAACCGGGGCGCGCGCTGGGCGGGTGGAAGGAAACGGCGGGCTGGGAGCGCGAACGGACGCTGCGCTGGATCGAGCGCGGCCGGCGGGACGCGGAGCGGGCGCTGGAGGCGGTGGAATCGTTGCAGAATACAAATTGACCTGGTTCTGTTTTGGGGGACAATGGAAGCGATGCCGCTGTTTCGCATTTACCGGATGAAGGAGACGCCCCGCCAGCAGTTCCGCTGGGCGCCGCACGCCAGTGGCGCCAGCCAGTTGAAACCCAGGGACTTCGAGCCCGACGGCGAGGTCCAGGCGGAGGGCCCCTACGAGGCCTGGGCGGGGCTGCGCGGGAGCGCGCGGGCGCTGGACATCGGCGATTTGCTCGAATCCGAGTCCGGGGAGCTGCGCATTTGCAAGTATGTGGGGTTCGAAGAGGCGCGCTGGATCCTCCCCGAACAACAGCCGGCCGCAGCCGCGGCCATGGCTCCTGTAGAATGTTAGGCTCGGAGTAGAGAAAGCCGCCGGAAATCGACCGGAGGAGCGAATTCTCTCAGGCCCCGGGCACTGCCGGGGCGGAGCAGGCTGATCTCGTGACAACCGGCGACGGGCAACTTTATTCTCTGATCGGGTTCATTCCGGGCGCTCTGGGGGAATATCTGGATTCGCTGCGCCAACAGTTGGTCGCGGGTTGCCCGTTCCGTTCGCACGTTACCATTCTGCCGCCACGGCAGCTGCGCGGCGAGCCGGGCGAGCTCTCGGCCGACCTGGCCCGCCGGCTGTTGGCAGTGGAAGCGTTCGAAATCGGCATCGAAGAGGTGGACGTATTCCCGGCCACCAACGTGGTCTATCTGGAGGTCGGAACCGGCCGGGCGGCGCTGAGCCAGGTCCACGAGCAGCTCGCGCGGGGCACATTCGAATCCACGGAGGCCTACGCGTTCCAGCCGCACATCACGCTGGCGCAGGAGTTCCCGGCCGAGAAACTGGGAGAGTTAGTGGCTCGGGCGGCGGCCTTATGGAAGGAATGGAAGCACGAGCGCCGGTTTGTCCTGGAGCGGCTGAGTTTCGTGCGCGGAGCGGACCTGTACAGCTGGGAAAGCGTCAGCGAATACGAACTCAACCGTTCTCGAGTTCTGAAAACAGCCTGATCTGCTTGCCGGCCGTGATCGGCTGCCGCTCGCGTCGCGACTTGGGTTTGCCCACGACCCCCAGAACGCGCACGCCGGCGAGGCTCGCCCGGGGCACGAAAACGCGCTGCGCGTTGCTGGAGTTCTCAGGTGGCGCCGCGAGCAGGCCATCCGACTCCATCTCCAACATATTATTGGGAACCATCGCCTCAAGACTGTCCCCGTCAAGAAACTGCAGCTCTATCCACAAGCCGGCTGACTTGGGCCGCGCCAGAAACTCGCGGCGCAGGCCGAGGGCGCTCGCGCCCTCCAGATCGCGCACAAAAGACACGCACTTGATCTGCGGATAGGGGACGATGGTGAGGCTGCCGTCGGGACTCATCAATTCCAACCCGTCGGGGGTTCTATAACTCTGGGGTTGGACATAGCCGCGCAGGAGCGAGCGGTCATAGCGATCCACCAGAACTTTCTTGGCGGTCGAGGCAGTCATCGCAATCCTAACTGCAACCCTTTTCTTTCAAACAATTACGCAGGTATTGTATCATTGACGGGATGAGCAGCGAGGGCGGACTTGCATCCGCCGCGGGAGCTTTTCTGGCCTGGTGCCGGATCGAGAAGGGCCTGGCGCCACAGACCTTGTCTGCCTACGCGCTCGACATCGAGCGCTTTAAATCATATTGGAACACGTTGAACATTAAAGGTTTACCGTCAGCGAGCGAGCTCGGCGCGTACATCGATTCACTGTACCGGAAGGGCTATTCCAGCCGCACTGTAGCGCGGCACCTGACCACCCTGAGGAACTTCTACAGGTTCCTGCTGCAGGAGGGCCGGACGCAGGAAGACGCGACGCGCTTCCTGCGCGCGCCGAAACAATGGCGAAACCTGCCTAAATATCTGACCCGGGAGGAGGTCGGCCGGCTGCTGGCCGAACCCAAGCCCGATCCGCCGCCGGAAGGCCGGGACCGGGCCATGCTGGAGGTGTTGTACGCCAGCGGGTTGCGGGTCAGCGAGCTGTGCGGGCTGAAGCTGAGCGACGTGAATCTGAGCCTGGGCTACCTGCGCGTGACCGGCAAGGGCGACAAGACGCGCATGGTGCCCCTGGGCCAGCAGGCGCAGCAGGCGATTCGGGACTATTTGGAGAGCACCCGCGCCCGCCTGCTCAAGACGCGGCCGTCGCCATACCTGTTTGTGACGGCCCGCGGCGGGCCGCTGACGCGCCAGGGCTTCTGGAAACGTCTGGGGTTGTACGGGTTGAGGGCGGGCATCCGGGCGCCGCTGACCCCGCACGTATTGCGCCACTGTTTTGCGACGCACCTGCTCGAGGGCGGCGCTGATCTGCGCAGCGTTCAGGCAATGTTGGGCCATGCCGACATCGCCACCACCGAGATCTATACGCACGTGGTCCGCCCCCGCCTCAGGGAGATGGTGGACCGCCATCACCCGCGGGCCCATATGAGCGGGCACCTGGAGACAAAGCAGCGATGAGTGACTACATGTTCAACCTGGAAAGTCACCTGACGGCGGAACAGAACGACGTGCTCAGCGCCGTGCAGACGGCGGCGGGTGAAGCCAACGTGGGTCTGTTCCTGACGGGCGGTGCGCTGAGGGACATGCTGGGCGGGTTCCCGATCCGCGATCTCGACTTCACCGTCGAGGGCGCGGCGGTGAGGCTGGCGCGCGACGTGGCCAAGCGTTGCAAAGCGCAGATCGTGGCCGTGGACGACCATCGCAAATGCGCCGAACTACGGTTCTTGAGCGGTGTGAGCTGCGAGATTTCGATGGCCCGTACGGAGAAATATGCCCGCGCCGGCGCCAAGCCGGTGGTGACGCCGGCCACGATCCACGACGACCTGCGGCGGCGGGACTTCACCATCAACGCCATCGCGCTGTCGCTGAACCGGGCTTCGCGCGGGCTGATGATCGACCCCACCAACGGCGTCTCCGACCTGGAGCACAAGGAACTGCGGGCCATCACCAACTACACGTTGTACGACGACCCGATCCGCTTGCCGCGGCTGATCCGCTTCCGGGCGCGCTTGAAATTCACGGTTCACGAGCGCACCTGGCAGCAGTTTCTCAACGCCCGCGAAGCCGGCGTCACCGAGTCCATCCAGCCGCGCGCGCTGTTCGGCGAACTGAAGCAGATCGCGACGGAGAACGATCCGTTTGAGGTGCTGAAGGCGCTGGACGAGGAAAAACTGCTGACTTTGTTCTGCCGCGGATTGACGGGGCACAAGCTGAACGCGGCGGCGTTTCAGAAGCTCGCCAAGCTGAAGTCGACGATTCCCTTCGGCTTCGAGCTGCCGACCGACTGGTACGGCTTGAACCTGTGGTGCCTGGTGCAGCCCCTGTCGCCGAAGGAGCGGTCGGCGCTGCTGCACCAGACCGAGATGTCGAAGGAAGAGGCCGAGCCGTGGCAGAAGCTGGAGGCGCACTCGAAGAAGCTGGAGACGGCGCTGAAATCGGCCAAGCTGAACCGCGCCTCGCTGCTATGGCAGGCTCTGAAGGGCGCGCGCGGCGAGCAGGTGTTCCTGCTGGCGCTGAAGTCAGGTGAGCGGCTGGTGCAGGATCGCCTCAAGAACTATTTCGGGAAATACATGCAAACGGTGGCGGAGATTTCCGATACCGAGGTCACGGACTCGACCGGCGTGCTGGCCGGGTCGCCGGAGTTCGCCGTGGCCCGCGAATCCTACGTCGCGGCGCGGCTGGACGGGCGCATCAAGAAGCCCATTCCTCCCGAGCCGGAGCCCGAGCCGGTGCCGCAGCCGCGCGGCCCGTTCGCGCGATCGGCGCGGCCCAAACAAGTCTAGCCGGCACGGCAAAAAGCGCGCGGGCGGGCGTGATTTTCGCGGCGGTTGACATGTCGTGAGAGGAAATGCCGCGGCCCGCCACTGCTAGTTCAGATCAGCCAAAACGGATGAATCGGGAGGGTCCACTCCAGAGTTCATTCCATTTGAGGCGTACTCCCGTGTTCGCTACGCCGGCGACCCCGCAACCTCACCTGCGGGCTTCTCCTCCTCTAGCCGGCGTGGCGAGCCGGGGTGATTCGGAGTCTCCACGTCCTGAGCGATCGCACTGCCCGGCTGTCGTGGCGCCAGAAGGTCGATTCCACGAGGGAGCACCTCCGCGCCCCGCCGCAGCGCAGAGGAAAGGAACCGTGTCCTGATGTTTACAACGCCGCGTCACAGTCCGCCGGTCCAGATTGGACTGTGCGACGTCCAGCCTGTCATGGCGGAGGGGGTGCGCGCCATCCTGCGGGGCGATCCGCAACTGGAATGGCGCTGGAACGCCTTCAGCATGGACCAGTTGCGCAGGGCGCAGGCCGAGGATCCGGCCGAGGTCCTGCTGGTCGACCGCGCCTTCGGCTCGCTGGCCGTCATCGACTGGCTGAACTCGTTCAACCACGATCCGGAGCGGCCCAAGGTGGCCGTGTGGAGCACGGTGATGAGCGTCCTGGAGGCCGAGCGTTTCGTCTGCGCCGGCGCTTCGGGCGTGCTGATGCGGACTGCCGCGCCGCTGGAAGTGCTGGACTGCCTGCACCGCCTGGCCGAGGGCGGGCTGTGGGCGCACCCGTCGTTGTTCCCGCACGGCATGGCGCGCGCGCAGCGGCGCGAGCCGGGTCTGACCTCGCGCGAGCAGGAGGTCTGCGAACTGGTCCGCCGCGGGTTCAGCAACCGTCAGGTGGCGGCCGACCTCGGCATCAGCCCGGGCACCGTCAAGATCCACCTGCAACACATTTTCTCCAAGGCCGGCGTGCGCGACCGCTCGGCGCTGGTGGCGGCCGCGGCCACGCTGCTCTCCGGCCGATCGCCGGAAACCGTCGAATTCAGCCCGCCGCCCTTCACCGCGCCGCGGGCTGACGCCCGCTTCGCTTTGGCAAAGGCTTGAAGCCCGGCATGTTATCCTGTTGAGCGTGGTGTCGAGGCTAGCCCGGCTCGCGCTTGCGGCGGGATCCATTTGGGCCGTACTGGCGGCGCCGGCTCCCCCGGCCGCGCCATCCCCGATCGGCATTCTCGAGGCCGAGCTCGCGCGCAACTTCGCCGTCCTGAGCAAACGCTCCGAGCCTCCGGTTTACTACATCGCCTATTCGCTGACCGAGGAGGAGCGGGGCACGATCAGCGCCTCCCTGGGGGCCATCCTGACCGATTCGCGCTCCCGCCAGCGCCTGGGCGAATGCAGCCTGAGAGTCGGTTCGCCGGAGTTCGACAACTTCCATGTCGTGGATGGGGAGCGGCCGATGTTCACGGCCAGCGCCTCGTTGCCCGACCAGGACGATCCCGCCGCCCTCCAATTGGCCTTCTGGCAACTGACCGATTCGGCGCAGCGCGCCGCCGTCCAGCGTTTCCAGCAGGTGCAGACGGCCGTCAAGAATAAGCAGGCGCCGGCCCGCGCCACGGCCGACTTCAGCTCCCAGCCGCCGCACACCGGCTTCACCGCCGTCCCAGCCCTAAAGGTGAATGCCGAGGAGTGGAAGGCCCGCCTGCGCAAGCTCTCGCTGGTGAGCCGCGACGCGCCGGGCGTCATCACGGCCACGCTGACGCTCTCCTGGCGCCGCGAGACCAAAACCCTGGTGAGTTCGGAAGGCACGCGCCTGCAACACGGCCGCACCTTCGCCGCGCTCAACTTCGTGGTCCGCGGCAAGGCCGCCGACGGCGAGGATCTGGTCGCCCTGGAGAGCTTCGACGCCGAGGATCCCGCGCGGCTTCCCAAGGAGGCTGAGCTGCGCGCCGCCATGCAGCGGGCCGCCGATTCGATTCAGAAGCTGCGCCTGGCCCCACAGGCCGACCCGTTCGTCGGCCCGGCCATTCTCTCCGGCCGCGCCGCCGGCGTCTTTTTCCACGAGATCTTCGGCCATCGCATCGAAGGCCATCGCCAGTCCGACCTGCAGGAGGGCCAGACTTTTTCCAACAGCATCGGCAAGAGCGTTCTGCCGGATTTCCTCAGCGTCGTCTTCGACCCGACCCTGCACAACACGGCCGGCGCCGATCTCAATGGCTGGTATGACTTCGACGACGAAGGGGTCCCGGCGCGCCGCGTGACGCTCGTCGAGAACGGGATTCTCAAGACGTTCCTGCTTTCGCGGATGCCTGCGCCGGGCTTCACCGAGTCCAACGGCCACGGCCGCAAACAGCCCGGCTACGAAGCGCTTTCGCGGCAGTCCAATCTGCTCGTCATTCCCTCCCGGACGGTCAAGGAGAGCGAGCTGCGCCGCATGCTGATCGATGAGGTCAGGCGCCAGGGCAAGAGCTACGGCCTGTATTTCGATGTCGTCACCGGGGGCTTCACCGAGACCCGCCGCGACACTCTGCAATCGTTCACCGTGATTCCCCTGATGGTGTATCGCGTGTATGCCGACGGCCGCCCGGATGAGCTCGTGCGCGGCGCCGATATCGTGGGCACGCCGCTGGCCAGCTTCGCCCGCATCACCGCCGTTTCGGACCGGCCCGAGGTCTTCAACGGATATTGCGGCGCGGAGTCCGGCCAGGTGCCTGTCTCGGCCGTCTCGCCCGCGCTGCTGGTGACGGAAATCGAGATCCAGCGCAAGCACAACACCGGCGACCGCCCGCCGCTGCTGCCGCGGCCGGCCGAAGAGGTCCTGCCATGAGGGGTTTTGCGCTGCTGCCGCTGATGCTGCTCGCCGCGCCGGCGCCGCTCCAGCCCGCGCAACTGCCGGGCCGCGCGACCCCGCGGGCTCCGGTGTCCCCCTCGGCCCAGCCGTACGACAGCGATCCCCTGCTGCGCGCCATGCAGGCCGAGATCCGCCGGGCGCGTCTCCTGCTCTCCTACGGCGTTGCGCCGTTCTTCGTCGAAATCGGCGTGGGCCAATCGGAGAGCGTGACGCTGGCTTCGTCGCTCGGCGCTTCGTTCGCGCCGCGCCTGTCCCGGGTGCGCGTCCAGCAGCCGCTCGTGCGCGTCGGGGCGCCGGCCTTCGACAACACCGGCTATCTCGGCTCGGACGCGTACTCCGGCACGCGCTTCGATTCCGAGATCATCCCTCTGGATGACGATGTGCTGAGCCTGCGCGCGTCTTTCTGGCTGGGCATCGACCGGGCCTACAAGACCGCGGTCGAGGCCCTTGGCAAGAAACAGGCGGCCTTCAACTATTTTGCCGTGCAGGACCGTCTGCCGGATTTCGAGAGCGCGCCCAAGTTGATTCTGCTGCGCGATCTGCATGCCCCGCCGTTCGACCAGGCGCAGTGGAACGAACGCGTCCGCGCTCTGACCGCCGTCTTCCGCGGGCGTCCGGGCGTTCTCTCCGCGGACGCGGATCTAATGTGGGGCGTTGGCGCTTTCTACTACAACAACTCCGAGGGAACCCTGCTGCGGCTGCCCGACCGGCTGACCACGCTGCAGCTGCGCGCCTCCTCGGCGCTTGAGAAAGGCGGCCAGGTCTATCACGGCGTGCAATTCACCGCGCTCCTGCCCTCCGGACTGCCGGCTGACGCCGAACTGCGGCGCGCCGCCTCCGAGACCGCGTCCCAGCTCGAGGCGCTGGCCGCCGCGCCGCTGGGCGAGGCCTATACCGGACCGGTCTTGTTTGAGCCGGGCGCTGCGGCGCAGTTGTTCGCCGAGGTCTTCGGGCAGGAGCTGGCGCCGATTCGCAAGCCGGTGGCCGAACAGGGCCGCAACGTTCCTGTCCCGGAGAGCGGCCTGGAGAACAAGATCGGTTCCCGCGTTCTGCCGCTGTGGATGAGCCTGCGCGACGATGCCACCCGCAAGGAATGGAACGGCCTGCCGCTGGCCGGCTTTTACGAGGCCGACCTCGAAGGCGTCGCTCCGGCGCCGGTCACGCTGGTTGACCAGGGCCTGCTGAAAAACTATCTGACCACGCGCCAGCCGGTGAAGGGCGGCGGCGGCCCCAACGGGCACGCTCGCCTGCCCGGCCCCTTCGGCACACGCACCGCCCGTCCGGGCAACCTGTTCGTGGAAGCCAGCCAGACCGTGCCCCAGGCCGCCTTAAGGCAGCGCCTGCTGGAGATGGTGAAGCAGCAGGGGAAGCCCTACGCGCTGCTGGTCCGGCGGATGGATTTCCCGTCGCTGGCCACGGGCTCCGACGCGCGCGAGATGCTGCGCCGTCAGATGCGCTCGGGCGGTCAGCGGCAATTCAGCCCGCCGCTGCTGCTGCTGCGCCTGTACGCCGACGGCCGCGAGGAGCTGGTGCGCGGGCTGCGATTCCGCAACCTGTCGGTGCGGGACTTCCGCGATATCCTCGCCGCCGGCGACACTCCGGCCCTGTTCAACTATGTGGACAACGGCGCTCCGATGGCCCTTGCCGGCGCCGGCAGCTTCATCGTCGGCTGCTCCGCGGTGGCGCCGGCGCTGCTGTTCGAGGAGCTGGAGCTGGAGCCGCACGCCGACGAGACCGCCCGCTCGCCGCTGGTGCCCCCTCCGCCCCCCTCGAAGTGAAGCGCGATGGCCCTCCTTTCCCGCACGGTTTTTCTTGAAATCTCGACCAGCGCCGCTTTGGGCTCGGCGCTTTTTCTGCTGATCATTTTCCTGCAGCAGGCCAGCCGCCTGTTCTCCATCCTGGTCAACAGCGCGGCCTCGGCTGGCACCGTCGGCTACCTGTTTCTGCTGCTGATCCCGGCCTCGCTGCCGTACACCGTCCCGTTGGGCGTGCTGGCCGGAACGCTCATCGCCCTGAGCCGCATGTCCAACGACGGCGAGATCATCGCCCTGCGTGCGGCCGGCGTACCCAGCCGCCGCCTGGCCCGGCCGGTGGTGCTGTTCGCGCTGCTGGCCACGGCGATTACCGGCTATTGCTCGATCAAGTTCACGCCCTGGTGCCAGGCCGAAGTGGTGCGCGTGCTCAACCGGGTCGGCCCCTCCCAACTGACCGCCGAGATCATGCCGCGCGTCTTCGACGAGTCCTTTCCCAACACGATTCTTTACGTGAGCGACGTGCTGACCGGAAGCCCGGTGCATTGGAAGGACGTCTTCATCGCTGACACCACCCCGCCCGATCAGCGCAAGAGCGCGGCCGTCGACCGTGGCGAGGGACCGCGCCTGACCCTGGCCCGCGACGCCCTCGTGTCGCCCGATAATCGCGGCAACCGGCTGCAGCTCAGCCTGTCCCGCGAAAGCGGCTACGAGGTGGCCCCCGATGCCGCCACTTACTATCACATCAACGCCCCGCGCGGCGAGATGGCCCTCGAAGCCCAGGACCGCGGCCCGCAGCGCAAGGCCGCCGTCAACGCCATGTCCACCACCACGCTGGTGCACGAGGCACGCAAGTCGGTGGAAGCGGCCATCGAACTGCACCGCCGCCTGGCACTGCCGCTGGCCTGCCTCCTGCTGGCCCTCACCGGCGTGCCGCTCGGCGTCTCCTCCCGCAAAGGCGGCAAGTCGGCCGCCTTCGCCATCACCGTTTTCCTCGCCTTCCTCTACTACACCGTGCTGCTGGGCCTGATCGGCCTGGCCAAGGACGGCCGCCTGAACCCCGCCATCGCCGTCTGGACGCCCAACGCCATCTTTGCCCTGCTATCCGCCATTCTCCTCGCGCGCCTCGAATTGCCCCAGGGCCGCGAGCGCTTCGGAGTGTTGCGCGCCCGCCTGCGGTCGCTGTGGCAGCGCCTCCGCCGGGTCGTTTCGCACCGTCCCGAGGCCCCGGTCTGGGCCGCGTCCCCGGCCCGCAGGCGCTTCTTCCTGCTGCCGCAGATCATCGACACCTACGTCCTCACCTCGTTTCTTTTTTACTTCGCCATCCTGCTGGGCGGATTCGTCGTGCTCACCGAAGTCTTCAATTTCTTCGAGCTGCTGGCCGACGCGTTCCACAACGACATCCCCATGAGCGAGTTGTTGCGCTATCTGTTCTACCTGGCGCCCAAGCTGATCTACGACACGGCGCCGGTCGGGGTGCTGGTAGCATCGCTGGTGACGTTCGGCATCCTGGCCAAGAACAACGAGATCATCGCCCTCAAGGCCTGCGGCGTCAGCCTGTACCGGCTCACCCTGCCGGTGCTGGTCCTCACCCTGATCCTGAGCGGCGCGCTGTTTGTCTTCGACCACTCCGTCGTGACCCAGGCCAACATCATCCAGGACGGGCTGCGCAATAAAATCCGCGGCCACGCCGCGCAAACCTACCTCAACCCCGAGCGCAAGTGGATCTGCGGGAACACCACGCGCGACCTGCGCATCTTCTACTACAAGCATTTCGACCAGGACCTGGGCGTGCTTGGCGGCGTGCAGGTCTACGATATCGACCTCTCCCTCGCGCGCCTGGAACGTCATCTGCTGGCCGAGCGCGCGCATTGGGAGCCGACCCTCAACACCTGGGTCTTCGAGAACGGCTGGGTGCGCGAGTTCGGCGCGGAGACCGACAAATATCGCCCGTTCGCCGGATCCGCGGCCACATTCCAGGACATCACCGAGCCGCCGGGCTGGTTCCGCAAAGAGGTCAAAACCTACAAGCAGCTCACGTTTCCCCAGCTCCGCGACTACATCGCCGAGCTGCAGCGCAGCGGCTTCAATACCGTCCCGCTGCAGGTGCAATACCACAAGAAATTCGCCGTGCCGCTGTTCGTGTTCGTCATGGCCCTGCTCTCGGTGCCGTTCGCCTTCATGACCGGCAGCCGCGGCGCCATGACCGGCGTCGGCGTCAGCCTGGGCGTCGCCGCCGCCTATTTCGTGCTCAACTATCTGTTCGAGCAACTCGGCGGCGCGGGCCAGTTGCCGCCCGGCCTGGCTGCCTGGGCGCCCGACGGCATCTTCGCCCTGGCCGGCCTGTACCTGATGATGCAGATGCGCACCTGAGGCCCGCATGAGCGCCCACACCGTCTGGCAGCGGAAACCGGGGACTGACTTCTCTGTCCTAGGCGCGCACGGCTCTTCCTATCCACCCTCCGTCTCCTCTGCGCCGTGTGGACAGAGCGGTCTGTCCCCCGGTTTTGATGATCGACAGCCGTCCGTCCGCCGGTTTTCCCGGTTCTCGCTCCTGAGGCCCGCATGAGCGCGCACGCCGTCTGGCTCGGCCCTCCCGGCTCCGGCAAGACCACCCGCCTGCTGGAAACTCTGCGCAGCCGCCTGCGCGACTTCCGCGATGATTTCCGCCTCATTGTGCCCAGCGCCACCATGGCCGAGCACCTGCGCCACACCCTGGCGCGGGAGGGCCTGGTTCTGCGCACGGACACCATCGTCACAGTCCGGGGCCACGCCATCGAACTCGCCGGCCAGCCCCGCCTGGCCACGGCCGCGGCGCTTGAAATGTACCTCGGCGAAATCCTGGCTCGCCGCTGCCCGCCCGAGTTCCGCGAGTTGCGCGAGCTGCCCGGTTTCCTGCCGAAGCTCGCCGCCACTTTGGAGGAGTTGGCCAATGCCGGCTGCGACGCCCTCACGTGGCAGGCCTTCCTGAACCTCGATCCCGGCTCCCGGCCGGTGGCCAAGGCGATCGCCGGCGTGTGGCTGGAGTTGCAGGCGCGCGCCGAATCTGAGGGCCTGCTCACCCGCCACCGCTACCTGCAGCAGGCCGCACAGGCCCTGCGCGACGGGGCTCTGCCTCACGTGCGGTCATTCTTCTGGGATGGATTCTCGCGCCTTGCCGCCGCCGAGCTCGACCTCATCCGCGCCCAGGCTGAGCGCGGCTCCGTCACCGTGACCCTGCCCGCCTGGAGCGGTGCGGCGCGCGGCGGTTTGATCGCCCTGCGCCGTGCCGGCTTCGCCATCCGCCGCTTCTCCCCCGTGCGCCCTGAGCCGCGCCGCCTGCTGGTCTGCCCCGCCACCGCCGAGGACGAAGCCGTCGAGGTCGCCCGGCGCATTCTCGAACATCGTCGTGCCGGCCGGGCGTGGCACGAAATCGGCGTTCTGGTCCGTGCCCGCGAGCCCTACGTTCCGCTGCTCGAGTCCACCTTCGCCCGCTTCGGCATCCCCGTGCGCCCGTACTTCGCTTGCGCCCTCGCCGCCCATCCCGCCGCGCGCCTGTTCGCCGCGGCCGTGGAAGCCGTGTTGAGCGGCTGGCATTGGGAGCCGCTCCTGGACGCCTTGCTCGCCCCCGCCGGCCTCAGTGGCGCCTGCCCGGCCTGCGCTTCTTTTGAATACAAGCTGCGCCAGGAGTTGCCCGGAGCCGGTCTCGCCCGCCCGCGCCAATTGGCCCAGTCTCTGCCCGCCGCCCAGCCGCTGGTCGAATTCCTCGACCGCCTGGACCAATTCGAGGATTGGCGCGCCGCCTCCCATCCACCCCTGGAATGGGTGGCCCGTCTGGCCGCGCTCAACGCCCTGCTCGACCCGCCGCTGCCCGGCCCGCTCAATCGCCCCGTCGACGGCATAGGCGCTGCCGCGGAGCAACTCTCCGGCCCCGGTCTGGCGGCCGGACACGTCCACCTCTGGCGCGCCCGCGCCGGCGCCGCCGCGGCCTGGCTCGGGGCTCTCTCCGCGTCGGCCGGCCTGATGCCGGCGGAGCCGGTTCCACTCCGAGTGCTCATCGACCAGGCCCGGCCCGCGCTGCGCGATGCGACTTTGCCCAGCCCCGAGTTCCACCGCCACGCCGTGCATCTGATCGACGCCCAGGAGGCGCGCCAGTGGGAGCTGCCGGTAGTCTTCGTCTGCGGCCTGCTGGAGGGCGTCTTCCCTGGCCAGGCCTCGCCCGACCCGCTGCTCGGCGAAGCGCTCCGCTCGGCCTTGCGCCGCTGCGGCTTTGCCGTCCGCACCCGCGCCGAGCGCGACACCGAGGAGCGCTTCCTGTTCGACGTCGCGCTGACGCGCGCCACCGCCGAACTCGTCCTCAGTTATCCGCGTCTCGAAACCGACGGCGAACCCGCGCTCGGCGCCTTCGCTCTGGACCGCATTCCGGGTCTCGAAACCGCCCTTCCCGCCGCCTGTGAACTCGCTTTTTCGCCGCCCGAACCGTCGAAAAACGCGGAAAACACCGCTGAAAAACATCAAAGAATGGGAACAAAGGACGCCGCTGAAGCGGATTTTGACCCCGCCACGGCTGTTCTGTCGCCCGCCGCTCGGCCCGCTTTGGCCCGCCGGCACGATCATTTTTCGCCCACCGGCCTGGAGACATTTCTCGAGTGCCCGTTCCACTTTTTTGCCCAGTATTCTCTTGCCATCGGGGACCCGCCGGTTGCACCCGAGGAGCGTTTCGACGCACTCGAGCGCGGCAAGCTGGTTCACGCCGTGCTGGCGCAGTACCACCGCCTCGGCGGCGACCTCGTGGGGCGGTTCGAGCGCGAATGGTCTGCAACGATGAACAGGCTCCGCGTACCAATGAGTTACCGGCTGGAGCTGGAACGCGCGCGGATCGTCCGCAGCCTGCGCATGTACGCCGTCCATCCACCTGGTATGCCGGGCTGGGAAACGCACTTGGAGGAGCCCTTCGAGCTGCCGCTGGGCGTGGCCGTCGTGCGCGGCCGCATCGACCGTTATGAGGTCGCCGGAAACGGGGATTGCGTGCTCTACGACTACAAGTTTTCCCGCCCGTCGAGTGTGGCCTTGATCGTCCGCAAGGAGTCCGCCGGGCGTGGTCTCCAGGCGGGTCTCTACCTGCTGGCGGTGCGGCATAAAGCCCTGCGTCCAGTGGCTTTTCACTACGTCGCGGTGAAAGGCGCCTGCGAATTGAAGGGCTGGGCGGACGCACAGAAACTCGACACCCTCATGAACAACGCCGGTGAGCAGGCCGCCCGCGCCGCGGAGCGGATCCTCGCCGGCCGCGTCGGCGTCGCGCCCATCGACGAGGACTCTTGCACCTTCTGCGATTTCATGGACGCCTGCCGCATCCGCGAGATCGGCTACCGCACGCCGGAACAGGCCGAAGCCGCCGCCGGAGAATAAAGCTCTTCCACCACATGTTGCAGAGATGGAACGAGGAGGCCGACCCCGACCCTAAGGGAGCGGATGCGCCAACGCCTTCTCCCCGCCGCGTCACTACTCCCGCCAGGCCACCATCAGATTGATCTCCGGCGGCTGCACCCGCTCCACGCGGCTGAAGCCCGCGCCCTTCAGCCATTCGGTGTACTCGGCCTCGGTGTAAGTCGAGCCGTGCGGTGTGTTGACCAGCATATTCAGCGCGAACAGCGCCGCATGTCTGGGGCGGGTGCCGTCTGGATCGAGGATGAAATCCCGCATCAGCAGCCGCCCGCCCGGCGCCAGCGCGCGATAGCATCGCCCGAACAGCTCCTGGTTCTCCTCGGGGCTGAACATGTGGCAGATGGCCGAGAGCAGAGCCAGGTCGTAGCCCGCGCCCAGTTCGTCCGTGCGCATGTCGCCGCTGCGTGTGCCGATGCGCTCCGCCAGGCCCGCCGCGCGGACATACTCCTGCGTCAATTGGACCACCGCCGGCAGGTCGAAAACGTCCACCATCAACTCCGGGTAAGCCCGTGCGAAAGCGATCGAATAGATGCCCGAGCCGCCCCCGATATCCAGCATCCGGCGCGCGTCCTGCGCAGGGACGGCCTGCGCCACGTGCCCGGCCTCGCCACGGGCGCGCTGGTCCATCGCGGCGATGAAGGCGCGGGTCCACTCCGGCCGCCGCGTCTCGTTCACCCGCTCCTCGTGCGGCGTGCCGGTGCGCACGCGCTCGGTCAGCGTGTTCCATGTCTCCCACAGGTGAACGCTGTGCAGCAGCCCCGCGCGCAGGCAATCCGGGGACGAAGTCACGAGGAATCGGGCCGTTTCGCCGGTGTTGTGATACACGCCGTCGCGCTTCGTGAGCGCGCCGATGGACACCAGCGCGTTCAGCAACTGGGCGCTGGCGCGCGGGGCCGTGTCAAGCCGTGCCGCCACCGTCTCGGCCGGCGCGCCCTCGCCTACGGCCGTGAACAGGTCCAACTCCACGGCGGTCAGCAGCACGCGGCTCTCCTGGAATCCGCGCATCGTCTGCATCAGTTCAGGAAATTTCAGCTCTGGCATGTGTGGCTCCGGTGCATCCAATTCTACCCCGCGCCGCAGCGCTTTACGCGGCCGTCAAGTCAAGCTGCGCGAGCACGCCGGAGGCCTGCCGGGATGGCGCGAAGCAGGCGCTTTCGGAAGGGGCGGAGTGATTCGGGACAGCCTGGCAGAACTGGCAAAAATTGACCATTTCTCGTCCGTAATTCATTGATTCTTTGTTCAAAACGGTAAGAATTTACCTTTTGCCAATTCGCGCCATGCGTCGCCGGATCGAGAAAACGAACGCCTTTTCAGAGACCGGGGCCAAGCCTGGCGCGGGCCGTGTTCGGCCCCGCGGGCATGCACTCTGGGCGCCCGTCAGCGCAGCCACTCTTCGACGTGGGCGCGCACGAATCCGTCGTCGCTCAGCTCCGGATAGAGCGCGCAGACGCGGTCGATTTCTTCCACCTGGCCGGGCGAAAGCTCCTCCTCCGGATCGAGGCACCAGCGGCCAGCCAGCAGCCCCTGGCGGCGCAGGATTTCGTGGATTCCGGCGATGCAACCGCGGAACTGGTGCGCCGGATCGAACAGCGCGGCGTTGGCGTCGGTCAGCCGCGCGGCCAGCGTCAACAACGCGGCAGGCACGGCCGCGCGCGCCGCGGTGATCGCGTGAATGCGGTCCAGCAACTCGACCGCCTTGCGGGTCCACACCGCCCACTGGCCCAGCAGCCCGCCGGCGAAGCGCACGCTCTCGCCGCCGAGCTGGAATTCGGTCAGCAGATCGACGACGATGTTGTCGTCGTTGCCGGTATAGAGCGCGATCTCGCGCGTCCGGCCGGAGAGCGCCAACGCGCGTACCACGTCCAGCGTCTGGTAACGGTTGAAGGGCGCGGTCTTGACGGCGACGACGTTGCCGATCTCCACGAACTGTCGCCAGAATTCAAACGGCAGGATCCGGCCGCCGACACTGGGCTGCAGGTAGAACCCGACAATCGGGAGCACCGCCGCGGCGGCGCGCGAGTGCGCCAGCAACTCCTCGATGGAGGCCCCGCGCAGCGCGCCCAGGCTCAACAGCCCCGCATCGTAGCCCAGCGACGCCGCCAGCTCCGCCTCCTGGAGCGCCTGCGCCGTGGGTCCGCACAGGCCCGCGATCAGCACCGCCCCGCGCCCGCGCGCCTCTTCGGCAGCCAGCTCCAGAACCGGCCTGAGCAGGCCGTGGCGCGGCTCGCGAATCGCGAACTGCGTGGTGTGTACGCCCACGGCCACGCCGCCCGCTCCAGCGGCGAGGTAATAGCGCGTCAGCGCGCGCTGGCGGCGCTCGTCCAGCCGCCGGCGGGCGTCCAGTGCCAACGGATGCGCGGGGATCACCAGGCCTTTCAGCAGCCGCTCTCGCACGCTCATCAATACTTTCCGTCCCGGGTTTCGAAGTGCGTTGGTTTGTTCAGCCGCGCGCCACCGTGGGCGATCCAGTGCGCGGTCCACTCGATCATCTGGTCCACGTTGAACTCGGGATAACCGAACAGCCGCTGGCAGCGCGCGGCGTTGCTGAGCAGCGCGGCGCCGGCCTCGCACCCTCGAATCGCCGGCTGTTTGCCCAAAAGCTGACCGAATTGAGCGGCCAGCGCACGCACGGAGAGAGTCTCCGGCCCGGTCAGGTTGAGCGCCAGCGGGGGCGACTGGCAGACCGAAAAACTGCGCAGGCAAACCGAGTTGGCGTCGCCCTGCCAGATCACGTTCACGCTGCCCATGGTCACATCCACAGGCTCATCCTTGAAAACCTTCGTGCCGATATCCAGCAGTACGCCATAGCGCAAGTCGATAGCGTAGTTCAGCCGCAGCAGGCACACCCGCGTCCCGTACAGCGACGAGAAATACTCGAACATCCGTTCGCGGCCCAGAACGGATTGCGCATACTCGCCCAGCGGAGCGGGCGGCGTCTCCTCGGTGGCCCCGCCGCTCGCCACCGCGACCAGCGGATAGACGTTGCCGCTCGAAAAGGCGACGATGCGCGAATCACGATAGCGCTGCGCGACCTGCGCCGGCAGGTACGTGTTGGCGGCCCAGGTGAGGCTTTCCGCGCCCGTCGAACCGAATTTCCGGCCAGCCATGAAAATCACGTTCTCGGCGTCGGGCAGGGTCTGGAGCTGTTCAAAATCGAGCAGATCGGCGCGGTGCGTTTCCACGCCCGACTGGCACAGCAACGCCTCGGCGCCGGGCTCGGAAAAACGGGCCACGCCGATGATGCGTTTGCGCACGCCGGCCTGCTCGCTCGCTCGCACCGCGCGCCGGGCCAGGCTGGGTCCCATTTTGCCGCTCACGCCCAGAATCAGCAGATCGCCGCGCAACTCGCGCATCGTCTCTACGTCCTGCGGCGAGGGCCGGGAGAGCTGGTCTTCGAGTTCCTGGACGGAAGAAATCATGGTCGGTTCCGGGCGGCCGGCCGGTGCGGGGTCGTGCTGGTCAGGAGTAGAAAGATCTGATACTCCAGAATCCCTGACACTGACGGTATGCTGGAGCGAGCCGGATTGTCAAATGGGAGACCTCGATTCATCACGCGCGACACAAGGCGAAGCGGCCGCCGCGAAGGTGCGGGCGCTGCGGCGCGCGGACCTGACGGACCTGATGCGGCTGAAGGAGAGCGCCGGCTGGAACCAGACCGAGCAGGATTGGGAGCGGCTGCTGGAGCTGGAACCGGAGGGCTGTTTCGGGCTGGAACGGGGCGGCGTTGTCGTGGCTTCTTCGACTGCGCTCGCGTACGGCGAGGAGCTGGCATGGATTGGAATGGTGCTGACGCTGAGTGAGCATCGCGGGCAGGGCTACGCGCGGCGGATGATGGAATCCGCAATGGCGTTCGCCGGGCAGCGCGGCGTGGCGCGGGTGGGGCTGGACGCGACCGACATGGGCATCGCGTTGTACCGCCAGTACGGCTTCGAGGCGGTGGGGGTGGTGGAACGCTGGGAACGGCCGGTGATGGAGGGGTCCCCGGTTCTGGCCGACGTGAGCGAGTGGGAGCCGGATGCGGCGCTGGACCGGGCGGCGTTCGGCGCGCAGCGGCAACGGCTGCTGGAGAGCCTGGCGCGGGCGGGAGCGGCAACTGTGCCGGGCCAGGGCTACGCGATGGGACGGGCTGGATCCAAGGCGGCGTATTTCGGTCCGTGCGTGGCGCGATCGGCCGGGGCGGCAGGGCGGCTGCTGGGCTGGTTCCTGACCAAGCACGCGGGGGAAGCGGCGTATTGGGACATCCTGGCCGACAATGGCGCGGCCGTGGCGCTGGCCGAATCGCATGGCTTCCGGCGAGCGCGCAGGCTGACGCGCATGGTGCGCCAGCTGCATCGCGGCGGGACCGCGCCGGACAACTCGCTGGTGTTCGCGACCGCCGGTCTGGAGTTCGGCTGAGCGCAGCCCGGACGCGGGCCAAGCGCGATTGATGAAAGGAACGAGCGTGATGAGACATTCGACAGGATTGTGGCTGGGAGCGGCCATCGCAATGATGGGCCTGGCGGCGCCCTTGGCCGGCGCGGGGACGGGGTCGATCTTTCCGACGCCGCGCGAATCGTCGCCCGCGGCGGGCGATTTCGTGGTGGACCAGAAAAGCGTCATCGCCATCCCGGCCGCGCCTACACAACAGGACCTGTTTCTGGCGCGCATGCTGGCCGAGGAACTGGGCGACCGCTTCGGCGTGCACCTGAAGATCGAGCGGCGGGAGCATCTGTCGCCGGCCGGGCAGCTGATTGTCATGGGGACTTACTCCAGCCCACTGGTGGCCGAGTATTGCGCGGGCCATGCGCTGCAGGTGGATGCCCGCGATCCGGGGCCTGAAGGCTACATTTTACGGACGGGCCCGGGGATGGTGGTGGTCGCGGGCAGCGATGAGCGGGGCGCGTTTTACGGGCTGCAGTCGCTGCGCCAACTGGCGGTGGAACGCGCGGGAGCGGTGCATTTCGCCGGAACCGAGATCCGCGACTGGCCCGCCAAGCCCTTCCGCGGCTTCAAGCTGTACCTGCCGGGGCGCAACAACATCCCATTCTTCAAGCGCTTCGTTCGCGACACCCTGGCGCTGTACAAATACAACACGCTGATTGTGGAGATGAACGCCTCGATGCGGCTGGAGCGGCATCCGGAACTCAACAGCGGATGGGTCCGCTTCTCGCGCGAGGTCAACTACTGGCGCCACAACTACGCGCCCGGCGCACCGCACGACATCGAACTCAACTCGACGCACCAGGACACCGCCGATGGAGGGTTCCTGGAAAAAGACGAAGTCGCCGAACTGGCGCGCTATGTGAGGCAGTTCCATATGGAATTCGTTCCGGAGCTGCCGTCGTTCACGCACAGCTATTACCTGTTGTCGGCGCATCCGGAACTGTCCGAGGTGCCGGGCGAGCCGTGGCCCGACACGTATTGCCCGTCGAATCCCGAGAGCTACAAACTGCTGTTCGACGTCTACGACGAGTACATCGATCTGCTGAAGCCGCGGATGGTGCACGCGGGGCACGATGAGCTGTTCCAGCCGGTGGGGTGGTGCCCGCGCTGTGGAAATAAGGACATTCGCGAACGCTACGGCGAGGACGTGCGCAAAATCCACGACTACCTGGCCGCGAAGGGCGTGCGCATGGCGATGTGGGGCGACATGCTGCTGGAAGGCGTGCGCGGCGTGGGCCTGCAGAAGAAGAAGGCGCCGGACGGGTTGGTCTACGAAGTGGCCGGAGGGATGACGCGCGAACAGGTGGCGCGGCTGATCCCGAAAGACATCCTGATCTTCAACTGGTTCTGGACGGCCTCGGACCCGGAGTGGAACGAGAAGCAGGCCGAGGGGTTCGAGGCGCAGCTCGAAGAGATGGGCTTTCAAGAGATCTACGGCAATTTCACGCCGGGCATGCAGAACTTCGCGGCGCGCATACGCCGCGGTTCGATTCTGGGCGGAGCGCCGTCGGCATGGTTTGCGACCAACGAGGCGGGCTTCGGCAAGGACCTGCTGGCCGACGCGCTGGGGTCCGCCTACGCGCTGTGGCGCGGAGAGGCGATCGACGGTCGGGAACTATCCGGCCTGATCCAGCAGATGGCGCCGGAGATCCGCATCCGTTTCCGCGGCGAGGAGCCGCCCAGCCGGACCGAGCGCAGCATCGAACCAGTCTCCATCGTAAAGAGCTTCAATGCCGGCTTGACGGACAAGACGCTGGGCGTGGATCTGAGTGCGATGAGCAATGGCACGGTCGCTTTGGGCAATGTTCCATTCGAGCTTTCCGGCAACGCGAACCAGTCGGTCGTCGTCGTGGGCACGGACGGCGCAGGCCAGACGGGACTGCCCAAGGAGTCCGGCGAGATCCCCATTGGCGTCGACGCCACGAGCCTGATTTTCCTGCACGCCGCGGCGCGCGCGGCGACCAATAAGGAATCGTTCCGGCTGATCTACGACCAGGAAGACACGGCCGACCTGCTGGGGTGGTATGAGGTCGTGTATGCCGACGGGTTCGTCGCGACCATCCCGATTCGATACGGAGTGAATATACAGGAGTGGAACTGGGCGGCGCGCACGTCAGGCCGGGACTACTGTTATGGTGCGGACGAGGTGGCGCTCGGCGGCGCGGGCGAAAAGGCCGTCACCTTTTTTGCCTATGAATGGAAGAATCCGCGGCTGGGCAAGACCATCGCGAGCGTGCGTCTCAAAGGCACCACCGGGTTTCGCGGCGGCGATCCCGACTATGTCAACGGCTTCGGTCCCCCGATCCCGAATAACGCCGTGTACCTGAAGGCGATCAGCGTCGTCAAAAAGCGCGGATAAACGGACGTGGCTACGGATCCGGCGCTGTGGCGTCCGGTCAGGCGATGTGATCGAGGGCCTGCAGCAGGGCGCGGATGTAGCCGTAGCAGAAGGCGAACGACTGCAGGCCGTTGGGATCGCCCGGCGCCTGCGGGACGTGGTCCGGCATCAGCAGGTAGGAGTAGCCGACCTCGCGGTAGACCATCAGCGCGCGCACGAAATCGATGTCGCCCTCGTCGGGATAGACTTCCTGGAAATCGTCCCGCCGGCCGCGGATGTTGCGGAAGTGAACGTTGAAGATCTTCTTGCGTGCACCGAAATAGCGGATCACGTCATTGATCTCGCGGCCCGGATCGGCGAGCATCTCGGAGACCGTGCCCTGGCAAAAGTTCAATCCGTGATAGGGGCTCTCCTGAATCGCGACGAATTTTTTCAAGCCGTCCACGGCGCCCAGGACGCGATTGACGCCCTGGTAGCCTTGCGGAGGGACGCCGGGATCGTGAGGATGGCAGGCCATGCGGACCTGGTATTCATTGGCCACCGGAATCACGCGCTCGAGGAAGTAGTTGATGCGCTCCCAGAAGCGATCGGCGTCCACGACGCCGGCGCGCGTCAGGGGCTTTGGGGGCTTCGCCTGCTTCAGGTTCCAGGTGCTGTAAAGCGCATCGCCGCGGCCTTTGGTCGAGGCCGTGCGCAGTACGCCCAGGAGGCTCATGTTGTACTTGATGGCAGGAATTCCGGCGGCGGCGCAGTTGCGGATCAGGGTCTGCAGGGACTCGATATCGCGATCGCGCTCGGGGCTTTCGGCGAGCAGGATGGCGCCATGTTTCTCGGTGTCGATGTGGGTCGAGGCAAGGAACGGCGGGGCGAGGCAATCGATGCTGATGCCGAACCGGTCTCCCAGTTCACGCAGTTTTTTGAGTTCGTCGACTGTCGCATACAGGCGTCCGGCGGCGATCTCAGGATAGCCACACACGTTGCGCACGCCATAGCGGGCCAGGTAGCCGAAATGAACTTCGTTGCTAGGGGCGCTCTGGCACCCCAGCTTCATCAATGCCTGCAATGGCGGCTGCACAGCAGCGGATGCGCGACTTGCGGCCACAGCCGCCGCGGCCGCGCCCGACGTGGACAGAAAGGTCCTGCGTTTCACACTCCATTCTTACCCCTTCCCCCGCCAGAGAGGTGCGCCGATAGGAATTCGGGGTTGAATTGCATTCCGAGACCCGGCTGGCCCGGCGCCGGAGCCCATCCGTTTTTGATGCCTGTCCAGGCGAGTGTCAACGACGGGCGCAGCGCGTTTCAGAGAAACGAGGCAGGAGCGAGTGCGACAGCTTCCCGGCGAGCACATGGGCCGCGGGGTTCAAACCGGCGCGGGCTGGTGTGACGCCTTCAGTAAGATTGGCGCGCGGCCCAGCCCAGCCCGAAGAAGAAGTTGCGCACCAGGTTGCTGATACGGCTTCTCGGGCGGTACCGGCCGACCGGCCAGTCAGGAGCGGCAGGAGCGGGCGATTCGAGACTCATCAGGTCCCAGTCGACGCGCTGATCGAGCTGAACGCCCACCACCCAGCCCGGGATGTCGCAGGTCCAGTAACGGGTCTCGCCGCCGAACTGGCTGTTGGAGTAATGGATTTGAATTGGCGTATTGACGTCGATCTTCTCGTTCACGAGGAAGCTCAGTCCGCCCGCGGAGACATCCACCAACTGGGCCTTGGCCATGCGCGAGCGGCCGTCCCGATCCGCCCAACTAACATCAATCTGGGCCGAGCATCGGACCCGTTCTTGTGTGCGCCGATTGTCGATTGTCTCGTTCATCACGGAGGCCACCCTTTCGACCGCCGCGCATACAATCGGCACAGACGAACTGGTCCTTTAGGCGTATCTTATAACAATTCTGCAATTCTGGCATCCCGTGGCAAGAATGAATTCCGCTGACGCGTCTGGATATGAAAAAGGCGGCCCGCACGGCCGCCTCTGGATTCCTGGCCCTCGCTGCGATCGGGGTTAGCCGATATGCGGGGACAGCATCTTCACGATGTCGCCCTTGCCGACCGCGCCCACGCGCTGGTCGACCACCTTCCCGCCCTTAAAGAGCAGCAGCGTGGGAATGCCGCGAATGTTGAACCGCCCGGCCGTGTTGATATTCTCGTCGACGTTCACCTTGCCGACCTTGAGCTTGCCGGTGTATTCCTCGGCCACCGACTCGACCGCCGGGGCGATCATGCGGCACGGGCCGCACCACTCCGCCCAGAAGTCCAGCAGGACGGGGACCGGCGACGCGGCCACCTCCTGCTCGAAGTTCGTGTCGGTGATTTCAAAAGTAGCCTTGCTCATTGCTCTTGACGCTCTCCCATTTACAGTGATGCCCGATCCTCTTCCCGGGATTCAGGCCCCGCCCGCCAGCCGCCCATACAAGCTGGAGTAAGCCGCGGCCGAGACGGCCCACGAAAAATCCTCCCTCATGCCCCGGATCATGCGGTCGCTCCATGCGTCGCGGTTCCGGAACGCCCCCAAAGCCGCGCGCAGCGCATCGTACAGCGCTCCGGTCGTGTACCACGAGAACTTGAATCCGGTGTCTTCCTGAATGGTATCATCCAGGCCGCCCGTGGCCCGCACCACCGGAACCGTGCCGTAGCGCAGACTGTAAATCTGGTTCAATCCGCACGGCTCGTAGGCGCTCGGCATGAGGAACAGATCCGCTCCGGCCTCGATCCGATGCGCCAGCGCGTCGTTGTATCCGATCCACACGCCGACCTTCCGCGGCAGCCAGCGCTGCCAGTCGTTGAACAGTTGTTCGTAGCGCCACTCGCCGCTGCCCAGCACCGCCAGTTGAACGTCGTTCTGCTCGAAAAACGGCGCCAGATCCGCGATCAGGTCGAACCCCTTCTGCGGGACGAAGCGCGAAACGATACCGATCAGCGGGCGTTCGAGGTCGTCCGCCGGGAGCCCGAATTCTCTCAACAACTCCAGCTTGCAGGTCCGTTTGCCCGCCAGGTCGGTGTGCGAGTAGTTGGCCGCGATCAGCCCGTCGGTCTCCGGATCCCACTCGCCATAGTCAACGCCATTGAGAATGCCCGACAGCGTGGCTGAACGGCCGCGCAGCGCGGCATCGAGGCCGAAGCCGTACTCCGGCGTCTGAATCTCGCGGGCGTAGGTCGGGCTGACTGTCGTCAGCCAGTCGGCCATGGCCAGCCCGCCTTTCAGAATGTCCAGGTCCCCATGGAACTCGAGTTTGTCCGGCGAGAACCACCCGCCGTTCAGCCCCAGGTCCCAGAAGTTCGCCTTGCCATAGCGGCCCTGGTAACCCAGATTGTGGATCGTCAGCACCGTCCGCACGTGGTCGAACACCGGGTTGCCGTGCTGCTGGTCGGCTTTATAAACCGGTGCCAGCGCCGACTGCCAATCGTGACAATGCAGAATGTCGGTCGGGAAGACAGTCTCGGCCACGCCCAACGCCGCTAGTGAGAGAACGGCGAACCGCCGGTGGTTGTCGCTGTATTCGCGCCCGCCCTCGTCGTACAGCCCGGCTCGGTCGTAAAGGTATGGCGCTTCCACCAGGAAATAGGTCACGCCGTTATGCACCAGCTTGCGAATGTCCACGCGGTACGGCGTGTGGCCGGCGTAAACCACCATGTTGTCCAACGCGCTTTCGGTCTGATCAAACGGGATGCGGCCGTAGCGCGGCATCACGATGGCGACTTCGTGGCCCAGTTTCTGCAACTCCGCCGGCAATGCGCCAATCACATCCGCCAGCCCGCCCGACTTGGCGAGCGGCGTCGCTTCGCTGGCCACCATCAGAATCCGGCTCATCCGTTACTCCTGACGACAGCGCGCCATCGCGCGCCAAACCCGAATTGTCATCATACCCGCGCGGCTGGGCCGATTCCCGTCATATTCCGTCATCGTCGATTCACGTTCGCCTCCCCATCCCCATCCCGCCGGGCCAAGATCCCTATAATAGTTGTGTTAGGAGCGGCTGCGGATCGCATGGACGACCTCAAAAAGAGGATGCAGGAAGAGATAGACAAGCTCGAGCACGAGCTTCGCATCGAGTTGCCCAAGGAGATCCTCAAGGCGCGTGCCCACGGCGATCTAAGCGAGAACGCCGAGTTCCACGCCGCCAAGGAACGCCAGCGCTACGTTGACGCCCGCCTCGTCAAGATGAAACTACGCTTGGCGGAGTTGTCCCTGGTCGACCTGACCAAGATCCCGCGCGACCGCGTCGGGCTGGGCTCGAAGGTGCTCGTGCTGGACCTCGACAAGGACGCGGAGATCCGCTACCGGCTGGTGGCCAGCGAGGAGTCCGACGTCTCCAATGGCCTGATCTCCACCAGTTCACCCATCGGCAAGGGCATGCTGGGCCGGAAGGTCGGCGACGAGGTCACGATCTCCATCCCCGGCGGCCAGCGCAAATTCGAGATTCTCGAGCTGGCGACAATCCACGACGCCGCTGACCCGGAATAGGTAGAATCAGGGGCGGCCCCATGACGTTCACGCGCGCTATCGGGATCGCGTCCGACAAGCTGCTGGTGCTGATTGTCCGCGGGCTCGCGCTATCGAAAATCCATCCTAATTTCCTGACCCTGATCGGCCTGTTGATCAACGTTTACGCGGCCGTGCTGCTGGCCTCGGGCCGCTTCCTGGTGGCCGCGCTGGTGATCGTCGGCGCCGGCATCTTCGACATGGTGGACGGTCGCGTGGCGCGCGCCACCAACCAGGTGACGCGCTTCGGCGCATTCTTCGATTCGGTTCTGGACCGCTATTCGGACCTGTTCCTGCTGATGGGTTTGCTGGTCTACTACAGCAATATCAACCGCAATTTTTACGTTGTACTGACGGCCGTGGTGATGACCACTTCTGTCATGATCAGCTACACGCGCAGCCGGGCCGAAAACGTGATTCCCACCTGCAAGGTCGGCTTCCTGGAGCGCCCGGAGCGCGTCGTGCTGCTGATCATCGGCGGATTGACGGACCGCATGGCCCCCGTGCTGTGGGTGATCGCCGTGCTGGGGACCATCACCGTGATCCACCGCATGGTCTTTACCTTCGAGGCGACCAAGGAACTCAAAAGAACCGGTTAGCCCTCCAATAGAACCCAGGCCAGCGCCGTCTCGGACGTGTGGGTCAGAGAAAGCTGCACCGCCTTCACGCCCAGTTGCTCTGCGATGCCCGCCGCCACGCCGTGCAGCGCCAGCGTCGGCCGGCCCGAGGGCAGGTTGGCGACCTCGAAATCCTTCCACGTGACGCCGCGGCTCCAGCCCGTGCCCAACGCCTTCATCCCCGCCTCCTTGGCCGCGAACCGCGCCGCGAAACGCTCATACTTGTTGGCCTTGCGCTCGACGTAGGCAATCTCCCGCGCGGTAAAGACGCGCTCGACAAAGCGCGCGCCGTAGCGCTCCACCGACGCGCGGATGCGCGCCACTTCGGCCAGATCGACGCCCGTGCCGAGAATCAAGACCCATCCCTCCAGAGCTTCAGGATAGCCGACCCGCGCCATTCAGAGCGGAACCGAATCCGCGCGATCGGCATACGAATGTGAAGAAAGTGTGCGCGAATGGCTCCGGGAGAGATACGATGGGAAGCAGCGAGATGCATATTCCAGACGGATTCCTGGCGCCGCCGGTCTGGGGCGCCCTGTGGGTGGTGAGCGCACCGGCCGTCGTCCTGGCCACGCGCCGGGCCCAGCGCGATCTCGACGAATCGAAAGTGCCGATGATGGGCGTGCTCGGCGCGTTTGTTTTCGCCGCGCAGATGGTCAACTTCCCGCTGGGAGCGGGAACCAGCGGACATTTGCTGGGCGGCGCCCTGCTGGCCGCGGCGCTCGGCCCGGCTCCGGCCATCGTGGTGATGACCGCGATTCTCACGCTGCAGGCGCTGATCTTTCAGGACGGCGGCCTGCTGGCCCTGGGTGCCAACCTGTTCAACATGGCGCTGGCCGGAACGCTGGCCGGCTATTGGCCCTGGCGGGCGCTGGCCGGCGGCCGTTTCAACCGACTCGGGCTGTTCGCCGGGGGCTTCTGCTCCGTGCTGGTCTGCGCCCTGCTGGCCCTTTCCGAGCTGTCCGTCTCGGGCGTCCGTTTTGGATCGGCGGCCATGAGCCTGGCGTTGGGAGTCTTCCTGGTCAACGCCGTTCTTGAAGGATTGATCACGCTCGCCGTGGCCACGTCCCTCGAGGCCATCCGGCCGGGTTGGTTGCAGGCCAAGGCAGGCGCCGGCAGGCCGGCGTTGTGGCTGCTGCTCGCCAGCGCCACGCTACTGGCGTCGGTGGGATTCCTGTTCGCCTCCACGCACCCCGACGGTGTGGAGCATCTCGCCCGCATGACCGGCCTGATTTCGCATGAGCGGCGCTTTTTCCAGGCGCCCTTGGCCGACTACGAGATCGCGCTGTCGGGTTCGGTCTGGATCCGCAAGGCGATCGCGGGACTGACCGGACTGCTGCTCGCCGCGGCCACGTGCCTCGCGCTGGCCCGTTGGATCGGCCGCTGGCGCCGCGCCTGAGCAGGTTGTTGCAGTGAACAGCGGCACTCTGCGCACGATCCGGACGCTGGAGGATTGGAGCCGCGGCGGCTCCTGGCTGCACCGCCGCGATCCGCGCTTCAAATTGCTCTCGGCGCTGCTTCTGCTCGCCGCCATCGCACTCGCGCCGGCGCGCGATTCCAGAGGCTTGCTGCTGTCCTCCGCAGCCGCTCTCTCGATCCTGTTCATCGCCTCTGTCAGCGCCGCATTGCCGCCCCTCTCGATCCTCGCCCGCGGCTGGGTCGTCCTGCCGTTCACCGGGGTCTTCGCGCTGCTGGCCTGGCTCGAGGGCGACCCGCACCGCGCCGCCTCGTTGCTGGTCAAATCGTGGCTCTCGGCCGTGGCCGTCGTCTTGCTGATGGCCGTGACTCCGCTGGAGCGCCTGCTGGCCGGGATGCAGTCGCTCGGCGTTCCGCCGCTGCTGGCGTCGGTGGTGCAGTTCGTGTGGCGCTATCTGCACGTGGCCCTCGACCAATTGCGGCGCATGCAGGTGGCGCGGCTGGCGCGCGGGGGCGAGCGCCGCTTCGTCTTCGCCGCCGCCACGGTCGCGGTCCTGTTCGCCTCCAGCGCGGCGCGGGCCGAGCGCGTGCACCGGGCGCTGCTGGCCCGCGGCGGGGAAGCCCGTTTCCTCCTGCTGCAGCCGCTGAAAACGCGCCCGGCCGACTTGGGTCTGTTGGGCGGGGCCCTGTTGTCGGCTGCCCTTCTGATGGCCTCTGGAGGGTGGCTATGAGCCACCATCAGCCAATCATTGAAGTCCGCGATCTGCGGTTCCGCTATGAGGATGGCACCGAGGCGCTGAAGGGCGTCGATTTCATGCTGCATCGCGGCGAGCGCGTGGCCTTGCTGGGCGCGAACGGTTCGGGCAAGACCACCTTTTTACTGCACCTGAATGGCATTCTGCGCGGCCAGGGCTTCATCGAGGTTTGCGGCACGGAACTTGCCGGTTCCAATCTGCGCTGGATCCGCCGCAGAATCGGGTTCCTGTTTCAAGACCCCGACGACCAGTTGTTTCTGCCGACGGTGCTGGAGGACGTCGCCTTCGGACCGCTGGAGCAAGGTTGCACGGCTGAGGAAGCAACCCGCCGGGCGCACGCTGCGCTCGAGCACGTGGGCTTGCCGGCGGAAGCCGCTCGCGCGCCGCATCGCCTCAGCGCCGGCCAGCGGCAGCGCGTGGCGCTGGCCGGCATCCTGGCCGCGGAGCCTGAGATTCTGGTTCTCGACGAGCCGACCACGCACCTCGACCCGCCCTCGCGCGGCGCGCTGCTCACGCTGCTGGCGGGTCTGCCGCAATCCCTCCTGCTGGTCACGCATGACGTCGTCTTCGCCGCGCAGCTCGCCCGGCGTGCCGTGTTCTTCGATCGCGGGCGAATCGTCGCCGACGGACCGATCGATCAGGTCGTGCAGGAGTTCCGCTGGACCTGACGGACCGCTGCCGCCGGGCCGGCTCCGATTGCCGCTGTGCCGTCTTCCGCTATGCGACTACGCCGCAGGTCCCGTCCGGCAGTTCGAATGTCTGGCCGAAGCCCAGACCTCCCGCAACGGCCTGAACCTCGGCGGTAAAGGGATCGAGAGCGTTCTCCGGGCCGTAGGTGCCATTCGAATTCTGAGCGATCTGGGGCGTGGAGGATGTGCTCGTGGTCTGGGTGAGGTTGGCGGGGCCGAACCCGTTCTCCGCTGCTGAATTGAAGGTCATGCTGTCGTCGTAGGATCGGCCGTGCGGGCTGTCGGCCAGCCGGGGAACCTGGCCGGTTTGCGAGGCCTGCTGGAACTGAGTGGCGAGGTTCTGGAAAAGTTGCGCCTCGAACCCGCTGGTCTGGCCGGCCAGGGTGTTGAGCCGCGAGGCGATGTCCGCCGTCTGTTGCTGGAACAGCGTGGGGTCGCTGGCGGCCGGGTTCTGAAGCTGGTTGACGATTGGGCCAAACCCTGCGCTGCTCGCGGAGCCGCCCTGGAACCCGGACGATTCCCGCATGGAACGGAAGAGCGTTGCGTACTGTTGGAATGCGGTCTGGCTGGAAGAGGGATCGATGGTCGAGCTGGACACTGGCTTCTCCTTGCTTAGGATTCTCGTCGTCTCACTGCCCTGCCTGGCCGACGGATGACCGTCGCGAATTGGAGCGGCCCGGGAAGGAATGTGAGCGCTGCACGGGACCTTTCACGGCTGACGGCGCTTCGAACGCCGTACTGCCGCTGGTCCATAGATCGTCCCAACCGGGCTGACCCTGTAGCCCGGTAGACGAAAGATAGCCAGTCTGGTCCCCGCTCCCGCCCGCGGGTCGGGCTTCAGTGCGCGCTGCTGCGGAGCGTGTAACTCGACAGCACTTTCATGTAATTGGCGCGTTCAAACGCGGCCGGCTCGGAGACCGCCTGCGCGCTCATGCTGCCGCGCATTTGCTGGATCGATTCGTATTCGTGCTCTTCCATCCAGTCCGACAGGTCCTCTTCGAGCTTGCCGATGTATTCCGGCCCATGGCGCAGCAACGCCGAGGTCGTCATCGCCACCCGCGCTCCGGCCATGACGCTCTTCACCACGTCCGCCGCGCTGTGGACGCCCCCCGTGATGGCGATGTCCGGGCGAATGCGGTTGTACAGCAGAGCCGCCCAGTGCAGCCGCAGCCGCAGCTCGGACGAATCGCTCAGCAGCAGGTTGGGCACCACCTCCAGCGTGTCCAGGTCGAAGTCCGGCTGGTAGAAACGGTTGAAAATCACCAGCCCATCCGCGCCCGCTTCATCCAGCCGCTTGGCCATGCTGGCGAAGGCCGTGAAAAACGGGCCGACTTTCACCGCCACCGGGATGCGGACGCTGGCCTTGACGTGGCTGACCAGGTCCGAGTACATCTCCTCGACCTTGTCGGCTGTCAATTCCAGGTCCGTGGGCAGGTAGTAGACGTTCAGCTCCAGGGCGTCGGCCCCAGCCTGCTCTATCAGTTGCGCGTAGCGAATCCAGCCGCCGGTGGAAACGCCGTTCAGCGAGGCGATGATCGGAACGTCGCAACTCTCCTTGGCCTTCCGCAGGTGGTTCACGTACGGTTCGGGACCCAGGTTGTAGCTCACCATCTCCGGGAAGTAGCTCAGCGCTTCGCCGAAGCTCTCGCTGCCCTCGGTGAGGAAGCGGTCCAGAGTGCCGCTCTCCTTCGTAATCTGCTCCTCGAACAGCGAGTGCATCACGATGGCCGCGGCGCCGGCGTCCTCCAGCCGCAGGATGTTGCCGATATCCTTGCTCAAAGGCGAGGAGGAGGCCACCAGCGGGGTGCGCAGCTTCAGCCCCAGGTATCCGCTCGTCAGGTCGATCATCGCTCATTTCTCCTTTGTGGCGTCGCTCTAGTGGGCCGGGACCTCGGCCGCCTTGCTTTCGGCGGGCATCGCGGCCATCTGGTCGTAGATCCGCCAGCGGTTCATGACGTCGGCCTGCGCATCGGCCAGCAGCCGGCGGGCATCGTCGGGCTTGCTGTGCACCAGCATCGTGTAACGCGTCTCGTTGTAGATGTACTTCTCCAGCGGCAGCGCCGGCGCCTTCGAATCCAGCACGAACGGGTTCTTGCCCTCCGCGATCAGCGCTGGGTTGTAGCGGAACAGCGGCCAGTACCCGGTCTGCACCGCCAGCTTCGATTGATCCAGCGCGTGCACCAGGTCATAGCCGTGAGCGATGCACGGCGAGTAGGCGATGATCAGCGACGGCCCGTTCCACTTCTCGGCCTCCAGGAACGCCTTGACCGACTGCATGTCGTTGGCCCCCATCGCCACCCGCGCCACGTAGACGTTGCCGTAGGTGACCGCCATCATACCCAGGTCCTTCTTGGCCGACTGCTTGCCGCCGGCGGCGAATTTCGCCACCGCACCCCGCGGCGTCGCCTTCGACATCTGGCCACCGGTATTGGAGTACACCTCGGTGTCCAGCACCAGCACGTTCACGTTGCGCCCCGAGGCCAGCACGTGATCCAGCCCGCCATAGCCGATGTCGTACGCCCAGCCGTCGCCGCCCAGGATCCAGACGCTCTTCTTGACCAGCGAATCGGCCACCGCCAGCAGGTCGCGGCAGGCTGCCGAAACTCCGTTGGTCGTCACGGCCAGCCACGCCTGCACGCGCTTCTTCAGCTCCGCGATGCGCTTGCGCTGTTCGAAGATCCCCGCCTCGACGCTCTGGTCGGCGGTCAGAATCTCCTCCGCCAGCGCTTCGCCGATCTGCGCCGCGTAGCGCCCCACCAGCGCCCGCGCATAGACGTTTTGCTGGTCCACGGCCAGCCGCATGCCCAGGCCGAATTCCGCGTTGTCCTCAAACAGCGAATTCGACCACGCCGGCCCGCGTCCCTCGTGATTGGCCGCGTACGGCGTCGTGGGCAGGTTGCCGCCATAGATCGACGAGCAGCCCGTCGCGTTGCCGATCAGCGTGCGGTCGCCGAACAGTTGCGTCAGCAGCTTGATGTACGGCGTCTCGCCGCAGCCCGTGCACGCTCCCGAGAACTCGAACAGCGGTTGGAACAGTTGCAGGTCCTTCACCTGGTTGGGCGATAGCTTGTCGCGGTCGAATTCCGGCAGCGACAGGAAGAAATCCCAGTTCGCCGCCTCGGCCGCGCGCAGCGGCGCCTGCTCCTGCATGTTGATCGCCCGGCGTTTGGTGTCGCTCTTGTCCTTCACCGGGCAGGACTGGACGCACAGCCCGCAGCCCGTGCAATCCTCCGGCGCCACCTGCAGGGTGTACGCCAGGTGCTTGTAGTCCTTCCAACGCGCTTCCACCGCCTTGAAGGCCGCCGGCTGGCTGGCCAGATGCTGCCGGTCGAAAACCTTGGCCCGGATGGTCGCGTGCGGGCACACCAGCACGCACTTGCCGCACTGGATGCACAGCTTCTCGTCCCACACCGGGATCTCCAGCGCAATGTTGCGCTTCTCCCACGCCGCCGTGCCCGTGGGGAACGTCCCGTCCACCGGCATCGCCGAAACCGGCAGCATGTCGCCGTCGCCGGCGATAATCGGTCCCAGCACGTTCCTGACGAATTCCGGCGCCTGCGCCGGCACTGGCGGCCGCAGTTCGGTCGTGCTGGTCACGCTGGACGGGATCTGCACCTCGTACAGCCGGTCGATGGTCCGGTCCACGGCCGCGAAATTCTTCTGCACCACCGATTCCCCGCGCTTGCCGTACGTCTTGACGATCGACTTCTTGATCTGCGCGATCGCCTCCTCGCGCGGCAGCACCCCGCTGATGGCAAAGAAGCACGTCTGCATCACGGTATTGATGCGCGTGCCCATGCCCGTCTCCTTGGCCACTTCGTAGGCGTCGATGACGTACAGCTTGAGCTTCTTCTCGATGATCGCTGCCTGCACCGGCCGCGGCAGTTCACCCCATACCGCTTCCGCGGAGAACGGCGCGTTCAGCAGAACGGTCGCCCCCGGCTCGGCGTAGCGCAGCATGTCGATCCGCTCCAGGAACGAATACTGGTGGCAGGCCACGAAGCTGGCGTGTGAGATCAGGTACGTGCTGCGGATCGGGCGCGGCCCGAAGCGCAGGTGCGAGATCGTGATCGAGCCCGATTTCTTCGAGTCGTAGACGAAATAGCCCTGCGCGAAATTGTCCGTCTCCTCGCCGATGATCTTCACCGAGTTCTTGTTCGCCCCGACCGTGCCGTCCGCGCCCAGGCCGAAGAACAGCGCCCGCACGCCCTTCGGGTCCTCGGTCGAGAACGTGGGATCCACCCTCAGCGAGGTGAAAGTCACGTCGTCCTCGATGCCCACCGTGAAGTGATTCTTCGGCGCCGGTTTGGCCGCTTCGTCCAGCACCGCCTTGACCATCGCCGGCGTGAATTCCTTGGACGACAATCCGTAGCGCCCGCCGATCACCCGCGGCATCGCGGCAAACGGCAGTTTGCCCGCCGTCTGCGCCTCGCTCAGCGCCGTGATCACGTCCAGATACAGCGGCTCGCCCGGCCCGCCCGGCTCCTTCGTGCGTTCCACAACCGCCAGCGTCTTGACGCTCTTCGGCAGGGCGGCGAGGAAGTGCTGGATCGAGAACGGCCGGTACAGCCGCACCTTGAGCAGCCCGACCTTCTCGCCTTGCGCCGTCAACTCCTCCACCGCTTCATGCGCCGTCTCGGCGCCCGAGCCCATCAGCAGCACCACGCGCTCGGCGTCCGGCGCGCCCTCGTACTGGAACAGCTCGTACTTGCGGCCCACCACCTGCTCGAAGCGCCGCATCGCCTTCTCCACGCACGCCGGGCAGGCGTCGTAGAACGGGTTCACCGTCTCCCGCGCCTGGAAATACACGTCCGGGTTCTGCGCCGTGCCGCGCAACACTGGATGGTCCGGCGACAGCGCCCGCGCCCGGTGCGCCTGGATCAGCTCATTGGGCAGCATCTCGCGCATGTCGTCTTCGGTCAGTTGCTCGATCTTCGCCACTTCGTGCGAGGTGCGGAAGCCGTCGAAGAAGTGCAGGAACGGCACCCGCGCCTCCAGCGTCGCGGCCTGCGCGATCAGCGCCATGTCCATCACTTCCTGCACCGAGTTGGAGGCCAGCATGCCCCATCCCGTGGCCCGCACGCCCATCACGTCCTGGTGGTCGCCGAAGATCGACAGCGCATGCGTCGCCAGGCTCCTCGCCGCCACGTGGAACACGGTCGCTGTCAGTTCGCCCGCGATCTTGTACATGTTGGGGATCATCAGCAGCAGGCCCTGCGCCGACGTGAACGTTGTCGTCAGCGCGCCGCCCTGCAGCGCCCCGTGCACCGCGCCGGACGCGCCGCCTTCGCTCTGCATTTCGACCACGCTCGGGATCGCACCCCAGATGTTCGGCTTGCCTTCCGACGACCATTGGTCCGACCACTCGCCCATCGGCGAGCTGGGCGTGATCGGGTAGATCGCGATCACTTCGTTCGTCTTGTGGGCGACATACGCCGCCGCTTCGTTCCCATCCAGGGTGGTTTTGATTCTTGATGACATGGAATAAGGGCTCGCCTTGATTCTACTGCAATCTGGATGCCAATTCGCTGTTTCGGAGCCGGACCTCTCTATGTGATGGCTCCCTCACGTCTTCCTCGGCCGCGCCGGCTCGCGTTCCGGACGGCTTTGGGCCAGATGCCCCAGCCGTCGATTCCGCTCACCAAATGGGCTCAAAAACGTTGCTTGATTTGCCCCACCGGCGCCCGGCTGATGAGTTGCGCCGCAGCAGCAGCAACGCTCTGCCGGCAGCACCGTCAGCCGGGTGGTGGTTTTGATACGCTCGGCTCATGAGCGTGAGTAAGCCGCTGTTCCTCCGGGCTGCGCTGGCAGTCACGGCTTTCGTCTTCATTGCCGTGCTCGTGACCGCCATCGACACGCGCCAGTCCGCGCCGACGTTCCGTGCCAAGACCCTCGATGGCGAGCAGTTCACCAACGAATCGCTCAAAGGCAAGGTCGTCCTGCTTCAGTTCTGGGCCACCTGGTGCCAGTACTGCCGCCGCGATCAGCCCGCCGTCGACGCCATCGTGCACGACTTCGAGAGCCGAGGTCTCGTGGTACTGGCCGTGAACGTCGGCGAATCGAAATCCAAGGTAAAGCACTATCTGCGGGACTCGCCGCGCGCCTGCCGGATCGTGCTGACCGAAGATACCAACCTCGCGGCGCTCTTCGCCGCGCACGCCTATCCGCTCTACGTGCTGATCGACCGCGATGGCGTGATCGCCGGCACCCAGCGCGGCGCGGCCGGCGAAGACGCGCTGCGGCGACTGCTGGCCAAGGCCGGGCTGAACTCCGAGTGAACGCGCTCCCCCGCCGTGGCGCCGATTGCGGGCCGCGGGCGTGCTGCATTCGGGCTGTTCGGATCGAAATAGCCCGGATCGGCCCCCAATGGAGATAGGCTGGAAAGTAGTGCCTGGAAGTTCGTGGCGGCCGGTCTTGGAAAGCGAGTCGTCCGGGGCAGCGGGTGATTCGCCGGCTTCTGGAGCACGAACGGGAATGGCGCGGTTCGCGGCGCGAGACAGACGCCGCTCACGCACATCCGTTTCAAACGGAGAGGGCCATTCTTGTCGTGACGATCGATGCCGACGGAGGTTGAGCCACACCGTGCACGTTGACACCCGAACTGCCTCGGCTCCGCGCCGCGGTATGGTCCGCTGACTCGTCGCTTCTTCCCGGAGCCTGTTGCGAAGCGATGAGCGCTCTACTCGTTCGCGGCGCCCGCCAGTTGCTCACGCTGCGCGGACCCGCCGGACCCCGCCGCGGGTCGCAGATGAAAGACCTCGGCGTGATCCCCGATGGCGCCATCCTGGTCGTCGACGGCGTCATTCAGGAGAGCGGGCCCGCGCGCCGCGTGGAGAACCTCGCCGCCGCCCGTTCGGCCGTCGAGCTCGACGTCGCCGGCAAGGTCGTTCTGCCCTCGTTTGTCGACCCGCTCTCCTTCGTCACCGGCCTGCCCGTGCACGGCGCCGCGCTCGAGCCCGACTCGCCCGCCCATCCCCGCTCGCTCGCCGTCGAACGCCAGATCGAGGAGTCGCTGACCCGCCAGAACCGCGCCGCCCCCGCCGGCAAGCTGGCCTTTCACGCCACGCGCGTGCTGGAGGACATGGTGCGCCACGGCACCGGCACGCTCGAAATCCACGCTGGCCTTGGTCTGGAGGACAGCCCCGGCTCGAAGGCGTTCCGCGCCACTTCGCGCCTCGATGGCGGTCCCATCGACGTCACGCAATCGCTGCTGCTCGGCCAGCCCGGGCTCACGGAGTTCCACAACCTCGAGGCCGACTACGTGCGCTGGGTGGCCGACCTGCTCCTGCCGCGCCTGGCGCGGCGCGACCCCGTCCACGCCGCCTGCGTCTGCCTGGGCTTCGGCATCCTCGACGCCCACTCCGCCCGCGATTGCCTCGCCGCCGCCGGCCGGCTGGGGCTGCGGCTGGGCGTTTCCCGCGGCCCTCTGGACGGAGACGACGCCGTGGAGCTCGCGCTCAGCGGCCGCGCCGGCTCCATCTCCGGCCTCTCGAATCTCTCCGCCAAGGCCCGCGACGCGCTGGCCGAATCTCACACCGCGTGCATCCTCCGGCCGGCCCTTTCCTACAACGGATGGCGCGCTCCCGAGCCCGCGCGCGAGCTGATCGACGCCGGCGCCATCGTCGCCCTGGCCAGCGGCTGGCACCCCGTTTTCTCGCCCGTCGCCAGCCTGCCCATGATCATCTCCCTGGCCTGCACGCTGTACGCCATGAAGCCCGCCGAGGCCCTCACCGCCGCTACCGTCAACAGCGCCGCCGCCGTCGGCCTGCTCGGCCAATGCGGCACCCTCGAGCCCGGCAAACAGGGCGATTTCCTGGTACTCGCCGTCCCCGACTTCCGCGACCTGCCGGTCATGCTGGGCGTCAACCCCGTCGCAGCGGTCGTGAAACGCGGCGCGGTAGTCTGGCAGAGAGGCGTTGTTACGTGGCCCCAGGGATCCTAGCCGGCCCGCTGGTCGAATGCGTCCCCAATTTCAGCGCGGGCCGCGATGCGGGCGTCATCGCCGAGCTGGCCCGCGCCGCCGCCGCAGTCCCCGGCATCCTGATCCTGGATCTGCAGACCGACCCCGATCACAACCGCTCGGTGCTGACCTTCGCCGGCCCGCCCGAGGCCGTGCGCGAAGCCGCCGTCGAAGCCGCGGGCGCCGCCTCCCGCCTGATCGACCTGACGCGCCACTCGGGCGTCCATCCCCGCGTTGGCGCGGCCGACGTCGTCCCCTTCGTGCCCTTGCAGGACATCACGCTCGAGGCCTGCGTCGCGCTGGCCCGCTCGGCCGGCGAAATGCTCTGGCAGCGCCACGGCGTCCCGGTCTACTTCTACGACGCGGCTGCGCTCCGTCCAGACCGCACCCGCCTGGAGCAGATCCGCTACCACGGTTTTCAGTTCCTGAAGACCGCCGCGCTGATCGACGACTACCGCCGTCCCGACGTCGGCGGGCCCGCGCTGCACCCCACCGCCGGCGCGGCCATCCTCGGCGCGCGCCAGCTCCTCATCGCCTACAACGTCAATCTGCAGACGCCCGACGTCGAGGTCGCCCGGCGGATCGCGAAACGGATCCGCGCCTCTTCCGGCGGCTTCCCCGGCGTCAAGGCCCTGGGCGTCTTTCTCGCTTCGCGCGGACTCGCACAGGTCACCACCACCATCACCGACTTCGAACTCTCCCCGCTCCACGTCGTCTTCAACGCCATCCGGAACGCCGCCGCAAGCGAGTCCGTCGCCATCGCCGGCTCCCAGCTCATCGGCCTGCTCCCCCGCCGCACCCTCGAAATGGCCGGCGACACCGATTTCCGCTGGGAGTCCTGGGACGATTCGATGGTCCTGGAAACGCGCCTCCAAATGGCCGCCTCGGGACAACTCAGCATCTCCGGTCTGTCATCCAACGCGCCCGGTCTATCATCGAAATAGACGTGCTCGTTTCCATCGATACTGCCTCCGCCCGTCCGAAACGTCCGCAATGGTTGCGCGCGCCGGCCCCGGCCGGCGCGAACTACCGCGAACTGAAGACGCTCATCGACGGCCTCGACCTGCACACCGTCTGCGAGAGCGCGGCGTGCCCTAACGTCGGCGAGTGCTGGAACCAGCGCACCGCGACCTTCATGATCCTGGGCAACGTCTGCACCCGCCGCTGCGGCTTCTGCAACGTGCAGAAGGGCGTCCCGTTGGCGGTCGATCCGGACGAGCCGCGCCGCGTGGCCGCGGCTTGCGCTGCGCTCGGGTTGCGTTACGCCGTGGTCACCAGCGTGAATCGCGACGATCAAAAGGACGGCGGCGCCGCGCTGTTCGCGGCGACCATCCGCGCCATTCGCGCGGCAGTTCCGGGCTGCAAGGTGGAGGTCCTGATTCCCGATTTCCAGGGCTCCCGCGAAGCCTTGCAAATCGTCATGGACGCCGCGCCGGACGTCCTGAACCACAACATCGAGACCGTCCCGCGCCTGTATCGCGAGGTGCGCTTCGGCGCGCGCTATGACCGTTCGCTCGAATTGCTGCGCCGCGCCAGCGGGATGCGCCCGCAGATCCCCACCAAGTCCGGCCTCATGCTGGGCCTGGGCGAATCCTCGGAGGAGGTCCTGGCTGTCCTGAGTGACCTGCGAGCCGCGGGCGTCGACATCGTCACCACGGGGCAGTACCTGCGCCCCACGCCGGCCCACCTGCCGGTGCTGCGCTACGTTCCGCCCGAAGAGTTCAGGATGTATCGCGAAGCAGGGCTGCGAATGGGCTTTGCCCACGTCGAATCCGGGCCGCTGGTCCGCAGCAGCTACCACGCGGCCCAGGCCCTCTAGCAAACCCTACGGAACTTCGCCCGCGCCCGTCCCCGGCATACACTAACAACGGAACCTCATGACGCCTGAATTGATCGAGCCCGGACTGTGGCGCATCCCGCTCAGCATGCCCGTGGGGCCAGAATCCGTCAACGTCTACCTGCTGCGGGCGCAGGAGGGTTGGATGCTCATCGACAGCGGCATGGGGTTCCCGCCGGTCTATGAAGAACTGGCCGCCGCGCTGGCGCAGGCCGCCGTCGAGCCGACGCAACTCGGCCAGATCCTGTTGACGCACGTCCACCCCGACCACTCCGGCAACGCCCCGCAACTCGCCCGCCTGAGCGGCGCGGTAGTCTACGTCCACCGCGCCGACATCGAGCTGCTGGATTGGATTCTCCGTCCCGGCGCCGCCGAACGGCTGGGCGCGACCCTGCTGGCCGCTGGCGCGGAGCCAGACCGCGTGGCCGGGGTCGTCGTGTCCGCAGCGCGCCTGTTTGCGCTCTTCCCTCCGCTCACGGGCTGCCGGCTGCTGCACCACGGCGACTCGTTCCCCACCGCGCTCGGGCCCCTGGAGGTGATTCACACACCGGGCCACTCGCCGGGCCACGTCTGTTTCCATCTACCCGAGCGCGGCCTGCTCGTTGCCGGCGACACCGTGCTCCAGGAGATCTTCCCCCACATCGGCTTCGTCGAAGAGCACGATTGCCTGGGCGATTTCCTGCTCACGCTGGACCGGCTCCAGGCGCTGGGCGAGGCCCGTGTTCTACCCGGCCACGGCCTGCCCTTCGACGGGCTGGGCGCGTGGCGCCAGCGCACCCGAGCCGAGGCGCTGCGCCGCCTGGAGCGCGTACGCTCGCTGGCTGCCGAGGGTCTGAATCCGGCCCAAATCGCCGATCGCATCTGGCAGCGCGACCTGCGCGGCACGGACTACCAGTTGGCCTTGACGTCGGTCCTGGCGCAACTGGCTCATCCCGGCCCTGCCGCCCGCCCGCCTCAACCCGGCTCGCCCGCCCGTTCCGGCCAATCTGCCCATCCCGGCCGGCCCGCCACGGAACAAACGCCGGGCGGCTAGCGTTCCTATTTGTTACAGGAGTTACCGGCGATGATTCAGTTGCTTCTCTTCCTGATCCTGGCTGTCGTGTGCTGGCCGCTGGCCCTGATTGCCCTGGTCCTGTTCCCCATCATCTGGCTGATCCTGCTGCCCTTCCGCATCCTCGGCCTGGCCGTGCACGGCGTCTTCGAGCTGATCGGCGCCATCTTCATGCTCCCGGCGCGGATCCTGCGCGGCATCTGACTCCAGACGAGTGGCTGGTCCGCTATTCGCCCTGTGGCGCGGCGCGACGTCCGGGATAGCAGGCAGTTCGAAGCTCGGAGCGAGGGTCAGCGGTCCGCGCAGGTCAAAAAACAAAATAAGAGGAACAAAGCCAAATATCGAGTTTGGCCTTTAGATTCATTGGCTTGAAATGGCTATCCAAGGATAGTTCGGGGCATTTTATGTGCTGTTGTCAAAGAACTTCGGACGGCAAGAGCGCGTTCGGCGGCCGATGGGGCCGGAGTTGCGTAAGTCAATCCCTATCAATAGGATAGAGGG
>JBKQPG010000013.1:0-47063 GCA_052145115.1 Bryobacteraceae bacterium | reverse complement strand
CCACGCTGTATCGCTTGTATCGCTCACTCATCGGTCCTCCTATTTTGACCGCTGAGTGTCACCTTCGCGACGGCTATCGTGTCTCAGAAATGGGGTGCATTACAGCCGGACCTCTTCGGGACGGGATCTCCGACAGACATCCGGCGCCTCGGAGCCGTCATCACGGCTTCTCGTGAGCAGCACGCTCGGCGGCCGCCGGCAGGAACGTGGGCGCGCCATACCGCGGCCCGACCGCATGAACGGCAGCCCGGCCCGCGTGAACACGCCTGGACGGTCTCAATCGGGCCTGGCGGCCAGCGTCGCCAGGGCCGGCCGGTGCTCGCGCACTTTCGCGTAGTCGGCCGACAACTGGCGGCTGATCCGTTCCGCGACGTCGGCCGCCGCGCTGTGGAACTTCGCCCCCTGGCTCTCCTGAATTGTCGACCAGATCACGTCGCCGTCCCGACTGACCAGCCGGACCGAGGCCGAGGCCTCATGTCTGCGCTCCTGTTTATGAACGCTCTCGTGGTCGCCAATCGAAACCCCGGGCACGATGGAGCCGTTGCTGCGCGTGTAGCCTGAGGAACCGGTCGGCGACACCCGGGCCGTGATGCCATCGCTGCTCTGGAAATTCTCGTTGAAAATCAGGTCCTCGGCACTGCCTCGCAGCAGGGCATCCGCGCGCTCCGCATTCTCCGTGAGCGCGAACAGATTGGACCTCTGGAGCGTGGCGATCACCATGTCGCGGATCTGTTCCGATCCCTCACCGCCGCCGAACCGCTCCACGTATACCCGTTTAATGCCAACCAGTTGATCCAGCGGGGACTTCCCCTCGGGGTTGTCCACCGGCGTCTTCTTCACACTGACAATTGGTTGCAGCGCGAGATTCGCGCCCGGCACTTGCGCTCCTAGCGTCCCTGCCGCCAACAGGGACGCCAGCGCGAGATTGCGCCAAGACATTCATTTTCCAGCCTTTCTCGCCTCGTCATCCTGGTAAGTGATCTTACGGCCGGTGCGCGCTTCCAGACTGACCAGAAGCGGCCGGACGTCATCCTTGTCGACCCGGAACAGCAGTGCCTGCTGCTGCCCATCTTCCAATTCGAAGCCCACTGTGACATAGTGATCCCGCTTTTTCGTCAATACGAAAAGCGGCGACAGAAGGACGCCCTCCAGTATGCGGCGGTCGGCCCTCTGTCCATATTCCAACTGGTTGATCCGTTCGTACGGGACGCGGATCATGTTCTTCTTGGTATAGAAAACGAGAGAAATCGGATCGGTCGTCACGAGCCAGCCCGGTGTTCGCGGGCTCAAACTAGCCAGCGTTCCCCCCAAGTACTCCACGGCGCTGCCCGGACGGGCCGCCGGGCTGGAGGCGCTCGCGAGCATCAGCAGCATGAGAGACACCACTCGCATGGAACCGCTCCGGTTCTCCAGCTTAGTTAGTGCCCCCGCTGGTTCTTTTTCTCAGGCCGTCCGCAGATTTTTCAGAAAAAGCTCGCAGTGTCTCTTTCCCGCGTGCAGGTCGACTCGCTGCGCCGGGCTCGCGTATCGCCCGGGCGCATCGCGGACGACTCGAGTTTTGGTATCTTTGATAGGAGAGAACTGGCCAGGTAGCTCAGTTGGTAGAGCGCGGCCCTGAAAAGGCCGGCGTCGGCGGTTCAAGTCCGTCCCTGGCCACCATTTTTCAAGCACTTACAGCCGTCTCCCCTGCAAGCTTCGGTCCCCTCCGGACCAATTCAGACGCGCCGCTACTGCCCGCGCTCCAATCTCCACACCGCGCCCGCCGGCTGTGTCGCCGGACCTGTGGGCTTCCGCTCCGCGGCGGATCGCTGCCGCTGGCTCTCCGACCCGGGTTGGACCGGGATTGTGACTACCACCCGTGGCCTCGCGCCGCGATTGTTCCCCGGCCCTCATCGAGGGCCCCATCGGGACGCCCGGACGATCCGCGGTCGCGCTTCCCCCGCATGATAAAGTTGGAAAGGACAGTCAGACATCCTCGCCCTGTCGCGCGGGGGCGTGTCGCCCTGGCGCGCTGACCGTGGAGAATCCATCGTGTGTGGGATTGTCGGATTCACTCACAGAACGTGTGTGCCCGATCCTGGCCGCATCCGGAATGCGGTGCAATCGCTTGCGCATCGCGGACCCGACCGCCAGGCGGTATTTGAATCCGGGCTCGTATCGCTGGGCGCCGCGCGCCTGAAGATCATCGATCTCGAAACGGGTGACCAGCCCATGACCGCCGGGGACGGCGACACGGTCATCGTCTTCAACGGTGAGGTTTACAATTACGCCGAACTGCGCGCGGATCTGGAGCGGCTGGGACACGCCTTCCACTCGCACACCGACACGGAAACCGTCCTGCATGCATTTCTGGAGTGGGACACGGCGTGCTTTTCGCGCTTGCGCGGCATGTTCGCCCTGGGGATCTGGAACGAGTCGCAACAGCGCCTTGTTTTGGCGCGCGATCGCATGGGCATCAAGCCGCTTTACATCGCCCGTCGGGGGAACGAAATCTACTTCGGGTCCGAGTTGAAGACGATCTTCGTCCACCCCGAAATCGAGCGCCGTCTCGATCCGGCCGGGCTGGACTGCTGGCTCTCGCTGAACTACGTCCCCGCACCCTGGACCCTGGTGGAGGGCGTCGAGAAGCTCCGCCCCGGGCACTGGCTGGAGTGGCGCTGCGGCGAGGTCCGTTCCGAGGCCTACTGGCAACTGCCATTCGGCGCGCCGCTGGCGATGGATCCCGAGGACGCGAGACAACAGCTCGACGCCCTGCTGGCGAGCGCCGTCGGCGAGCACCTGCTCTCCGATGTTCCGTTAGGTTTGTGGCTGAGCGGAGGAATCGACTCCTCCACCATCCTGCATTACGCGGCCGCTCAATCAAGCGCTCCGCTGCGGACGTTTTCCATTTCTTTTCGCGGGCACAGTTTCGATGAATCGGACAATATCGCCCGGTTGGTGGCGCAGTATGGCACGCGCCACGAGCAGCTCGACCTCAACACCGATCTCGACCTGCGCGGCGCCATCGAGCAGTTCGCCAGCTACGCCGACGAACCGAACGGCGACGCGGGGGCCGTGCCCGTCTGGTTCCTGTCGCAACTGACGCGCCGGACGGCGACCGTCGCGCTCAGCGGCGAGGGCGCCGATGAGATGTTCGGCGGTTACGAGACTTACCGCGCCAACACTTTGGCGCGCCGGATGCGCCGGTTGCCCGGGCCCATCTTGACGCTGGCCGCCGGAGCCGCCCGTCTGTGGCCGGTTTCCGACGAGAAGATCAGCTTCGAATACAAGCTCAAGCGGTTCCTGACGGGTTGCGGCATGCGGCCGGAACAGGCCCACGTGTTCTGGAACGGCACATTCTCGGACCGGCAGAAGCAGGGCCTCGTGGCGGAACAGCCGCCGGCCGCACTGGCCGCGATGCTCGAGGAGCTCGCCCGGGCCGGCGATCGCACCGCCGCCTACCTGTGGTTCGATCAGAAGTACTATCTGCCCGACGACATCCTGGCCAAGGTGGACCGCATGAGCATGGCTCATTCGGTGGAGATCCGGCCGCCGTTCCTCGATCACCGCATCGTTGAATTCGCGGCCTCGCTGCCCGAGCAGCTCAAAATTCGTGGCTCCGGGCTGAAGGTCCTGCTGCGGTCCCTGATGGTCGACCGTTTGCCGCCATCGGTTCTCTCTCATGGCAAGATCGGCTTCGACATCCCCGCGCATGAGTGGCTGCGCGGCCCCTTGCGGCCGCTGCTCGAGGAAACACTGTCGGAAGGCGCAGCCGATCACCCCGGACTCTTCCAGCCCGCCGCCGTCGACGCCTACTTGCAGGACCACCTCGCCCGCCGCGGCAATTTCGGCTATCACCTGTGGGGCCTGATGATCCTTTTCCTGTGGATGAAGAGATGGAAAATACAGACCACCCCCGCTCCCCTGGCGGACCTCCAACTGACTGGACCCGTTTCTACTGGTACCTGGCCGTCCTGATCCCCGCCGCCGCGGTCTACCTGGGCTGCATCGTTTCGCCGCCCTCGCTGATGGACGACGTCGATGCCGTCCAGGCGCAGATCGCCCGCACCATGCTCGTCTCCGGCGATTGGGTCACCGCCCGCCTCGATGGCGTCATCTATCTGGAGAAAGCGCCGCTCATCTATTGGGCCATCGCCGGCTGTTACCGTCTTCTGGGCGTCAGCGACTGGGTGGCCCGCCTGCCCGTAGCGCTTTCCGCCATCGCGCTGTGCCTGCTGACGGCGCTGTTTGGCGCCTGGGCCTTCGGGAAGCGCGCCGGCCTGCTCGCCGGCCTGTGTTTGTCCACCTGCGCCGGCCTGTTTCTCTTCACCCGCGTTCAGATTCCCGACGTGATGCTCACTGCCACGACTGCCCTGGCGATGTGGGCCTTCCTGCGCGCGCTCGACGAGCACGAGGCCCATCCCCGCCTCTGGGCCGCCGCCATGGCCGTCAGCCTGGGCCTCGGCCTGCTCCTGAAAAGCCTCGTCGGGATGTTGTTCCCGGTCGCCGCCGGCCTGATCTATCTGGCCCTCACCCGCCAGTTCTTTTCCGCCCGCACCTGGCACCGCCTGCGTCCCGTCAGCGGAACGCTGATCCTGCTCGCCATCGCCGCCCCGTGGCACATCCTGGCGGCCATCCGCAATCCGCCGCTGCTGGATTTCACGCTCCGCAGCGCCCCCGGCGAGTATCACGGCTTCCTGTGGTTCTTCTTCATCAATGAACAGCTTCTGCGTTTCCTGAATCTGCGCTATCCGCGCGACTACAACACCGTTCCGGTGGTCTATTTCTGGCTATTTCATCTGTTGTGGCTGTTTCCCTGGAGCGTCTACGTTCCGGCCGTGGTCAAGCTCTCTTTCCGGCCCGTGGATCGCGCCGGCCAAACCCGCCTGCTGGCCCTTTGCTGGACCGGTTTCGTCCTGGTTTTCTTCACTTTCTCGACCACCCAGGAATACTACTCGATGCCCTGTTATCCGGCCCTCGCCCTGCTGCTCGGCTGTGCGATGGCCGCCGGCGGCGCCTGGATCCGCCGCGGCACGCGCCTGTTGTCAATCATCGCCGCCGCCGCGGCCTGCGTTCTCTTCGCCCTGGCCTTCGCCGTGTGGCGCTATCCCACGCCCGGCGACATCTTCTCGGCGCTCGCTACCCGCCCCGGCACTTACACGCTCTCCCTCGACCACATCAAGGACCTCACCCTGCCCGCCTTCGCCTACCTGCGGCTGCCGATCGTGGTCGCCGGCTGCGCCTTCCTGGTCGGCGCGGTGGGCATGTTCCGCCCCGCCGGACGGCGCGTCTTCTTCTCGATCGCCCTGATGATGATCCTGTTCATCCATGCCGCCCGTCTGGCCCTGGTGGTCTTCGATCCCTATCTCTCCTCCCGTCCCTTGGCCGAGGCCCTGTTGCGCTCGCCCGACGGAAAACTGATCGTGGATCATCATTACTACACCTTTTCCTCTGTCTTCTTCTACACCGATCGCACCGCCCTGCTGCTGAATGGCCGCACCAACAACCTGATCTACGGATCCTATGCCCCCGACGCGCCGCCGGTTTTCATCGACGACGCGCGCTGCGCCGAACTGTGGCGGCAGAGCGAACGCTACTACATCGTCGCCGCCGGAACGGCGCGTTCGCGTCTGGAAAGGCTCGTGGGCAGCGGTTTGCTCACCGTGGTCGCGGAAAGCGGCGGGAAGATGTTGCTGACCAATCATCCGCTGCTCAATGGCGCGCCGCCGGAGCGGCGCTGAGAGATGTTATCCTACGGTGGGCTGACAGGGGTGTTTGCGATCGGCACACAGCATAAGACGGCGCTGCCGGAACACGCGCGTGCCGCCGCCTGGCGCCTGATTGTGCTGGTCACGCTCCTGAAGCCGTTCAGCAACCTGTTTCTGGCGTGGGGCATGCAGCAACTTCCGCAGACGCTCGCCATGAGCCCGCTGCTGTTTCTCCGCGCCATGGTGGACCCGCTGGTGGCGCTGGGCATTGTGATGCAGATCGTCTGGCTGCTCACCCGCATGTCCCTGCTGAGCGTGGCCGACCTCAGTTTCGTGCTGCCGGTGACGGCCTCGGGCTACGTGCTGTCGACGCTGCTCGGGCGACTGGTTTTGCACGAGCAGGTCAGCGCCTGGCGCTGGGTGGGCGTGTTCATGATCTCGCTGGGAACGGCGTTTGTGGCCTCCAGTCCGCGGACCACGAACCGGACAGGCGGCCGGCCATGAGGTGGGTGTGGTTAAGTGTAGTGGTGGTTTCCGCGGTCTTGGGCGATTTGTTGCAAAGCCGTGAAATGAAGCTGGAGGGAGACGCCGGTGCGCCGGGGATGGGACGCGTGCTGAAACTGATCGCCACGCGCTGGAATCTCATGCTGTCCATCCTCTGCATGGCAGTCTCGTTCTTCGCTTTTCTGGCGCTGGTCCGCACCGAGGCGCTCAGTTTCGCGGTGCCCGCGTCCGCGGCCAGTTTCGCGCTCGAGACCGTGTTGGCGAAGTTTGTGCTGGGGGAACGCCTGGCGGCCCGCCGCGTGGCTGGCGCCATCCTGGTTTGTGGTGGAATTGTGCTCGTGGCGCGATAGGTTGGCTAACTTCCGGCTGGCGCGTCGCGTCGTTACAGATTCTGGGCTGGATTCAGCGGCAGGGAATGGCCCCGGCGGGCAATGGCTCGCCGCGATGCGCAGGGCTGAAAAGTTCTTGGATGAGAGGAGCGGCCAGTGGGCAGTATGAAAATTGCCGTACTCGGTGGAGACGGTTACTGTGGGTGGGCCACGGCCCTGTATTTGTCGAAGCGCGGCCACGCGGTCGCCATCGTCGACAACTTCTCGCGGCGTCAATGGGATCATGAACTCGGCGTCGAGACTCTTACGCCCATCCGCCCGCTGCAGGAGCGGATTCGGACCTGGCAGGCGCTGACCGGCAACGCCATCGAATTGTTCGTCGGCGACGTGACCGACTATGAGTTCCTGGCCTCGACGGTGCGCGCCTTCGAGCCCGACGCCGTCATCCACTTCGCCGAGCAGCGCTCCGCCCCCTATTCGATGATCGACCGCCGGCATGCGGTCTTCACCCAGGTCAATAACGTCGCCGGAACGCTCAATCTGCTCTTCGCGCTGCGCGAGTTCCGCCCCGAATGCCACCTCGTGAAGCTGGGCACCATGGGCGAGTACGGCACGCCCAACATCGATATCGAGGAAGGCTACATCACCATCGAGCACAATGGGCGTAAGGACGTCCTGCCGTACCCCAAGCAGGCCGGTTCCTTCTACCATCTCTCCAAGGTGCACGACAGCCACAACATCATGTTCGCCTGCCGCATCTGGGGGCTCCGCGCGACGGACCTCAATCAGGGCGTCGTGTACGGCACCATCACCGACGAAACGGCGCTCGACGAGGCGCTGGTCAATCGCTTCGATTACGACGAAGTGTTTGGCACGGTGCTCAATCGGTTCTGCGTGCAGGCGGCCCTGGGCCACCCGCTCACCGTCTATGGCCGGGGTGGGCAAACACGCGGATTCCTGGATATTCGCGACACCGTGCGCTGCGTCGAGCTGGCCTGCCTGTACCCGGCCGCGCCGGGCGAGTGCCGTGTGTTCAATCAGTTCACCGAGCAGTTCTCCGTGCTGGACCTGGCCGCCATGGTGCAGCGCGAGGCGGGCAAGCTGGGGCTGGCGGTGCAGATCGACCACCTGCCGAATCCACGGGTCGAATCACAGGACCATTACTACAACGCCAAGCATTCGAAGCTGTTGGACCTGGGCCTGGAGCCGCACGCGTTGTCGGACTCGCTGCTGGATTCGCTGATCAACATCGCCATGCAGTATCGCCACAGAATCGACCGGTCGGTTCTGTTGCCGCAAGTGGACTGGCGCCGGCCGGCCAACCGGCGGCACCAGCCGGCGGATGCGGTCACGGCGACGTCCTAGGCAGACAGCGGGGCGGAGCTTCCCGTCGGGTCGGGTCGCCGGGATTGAGACCCTCACTGTCCCGCGCCACCGGGCGCGCGATCCGCGGAAGGGGAAACGACGGGCACCAGCTGCCCGTCGCGGATGCGATACAGCCTGTCGCGCCAGCGCAGGCGGCTGCGCGTGAAGCTCGCCAGCCAGATCAGGAACGCGAGCGCGTCCCACAGCGGAATCAGCGGCATCCTCTTCCACTGGCCGGGCTGCCGCAGGCCATGGACGCCGATGGTCCACAGCATGGCCATGCGCAGCCCCAGGTATCCGCCCAGCCAGGCGCACACAGCCAGCGGCGTGGGGTACAGCGCGATGCCTGCCAGGCACCACGGCAGCCCGTGTGTGAACAGCAGCCCCCAGTGGCCCCAGGGCTGCATGTGACGCATCACCACCATCCACCGCAGCCGTTTGTGCAGCAGTTGCCCGAACGAGCCGTAATCGGGAACCGCCAGTACGCAGTAGGGCAGCAGCTTCACCGGGTGGCCGAGCCCGGAAATGAGGAGCCCCACCAGGTAGTCGTCGCCCGGCCGGTTGACCAGGCTCTCGTAGCCTCCGAATTCGGCCAGCCGCGCGCGAGTCGTCGCGATCGTCGTCCCCAGCGCGAACCGCACGCCTTCCAACTGTTGCGACACCATCAGCCCGGCGAAGAAATCGGACATCATTCCGACGGATTGGAGGTTCTCGGCGAAGGTCTTGTCCTCCGTCGACGCGTAGAAACACGTGACTGCGCCGATCTGCGGATCCTGCAGCGGCGCAACCACCGTGCGCAGATAATCGGGGCCCACGCGCACGTCGCTGTCGTTGATGACCAGGACCTCGTTGCGCGCTTCGCTCACCAAACGCACCAGCTTGGTCACCTTGTCATTCACGCCGCTCGGCCGCGCCCCCGTCAGCAGCCGGATCCGGCGCTGGGGGAAATCGCGCATCAGCTGCTCGATCACGGGCACGGCGGGATCGTCGCTGGAGCCGACGCAGAACAGCAGCTCGTAGTCCGGGTAATCCTGGCGGCACAGGCTGGCGAAATTCTCGTAGGCTTCGTGGTCCAGGCCGCGGATCGGCTGCAGGTTGCTGATGGGCGGCGTGAAGCTGGCCAGCGGCCTGGTCCGCCTCGCCGTCCGGAAGAAGCGCCACGAGCTGTACAGCGCGATCAGATAGTAGATGTCGGGAACCGTCGCGACCAGGAGCAGGACGCACTTAATGAGGGTCAAAATCTACAACGCCTCGCGCCAGTTTCCCAGTCTACCAGACGTGCCGGCGCCGACCGCCCGGGTGGCTTGAATCCCGAGCCATCCCTCCCGCTCCAACGATACGGAGCCTCAGCACGCCTCGGTGGCGCACCGCATGTGCGCGCGCCAGAGCGCCTGCAAGGCGCGGATCGCCGGCTCCGGATCGGCCTCGAGATTCACCGCCCGCAGCACACAGAAGTTGACGGCTCCGTGGCCTAAAACGGCGGGCAGGTTGTAATGGTTGATGCCGCCGATCGGCACGGTGGTGAGCGGACTCGCGCGCACGATCCGGCCCATGCGCTCCAGCCCGAGGGTCGGATCGGGCTGCTCCTTCGTGGGTGTCGCGAAGACCGGACCGACGCCGATGTAATCGGGCGCTAGCTCGCGCGCGCCGCGCTCCTGTTCCTCGTTGTGGGTCGACAATCCGAAGATCTTGCCCGCCACGGGCCAGCGCCGGCGGGCTTCCGTGATGCTCAGGTCGTCCTGGCCCAAATGAACGCCGTCGGCATCGGATTCGGCGGCGATCTCCACGTCGTCGTTGACGATGAACAGCGTTGAGGTCCCGGCGGTGATCCGTCGCAGCCGGCGGGCGATGTCGAGCGTATCCTGGCGCGGCCTGTTCTTGCGGCGCAGTTGCACGTAGCGCACGCCCGCCTGCACGGCCGCTGCGGTACAAGCCTCGTAGCCGGCCACGGGTTCCGTCAGGACCAGGTACAGCCCGAAGGCCTGATAAGGCAACGGGTTCATGGCGCGGAAACGGGGAGCGTCGGCTCCCGGTAGGCCGCATCCCAGTTCTTGAACACGGGCTGCAAGCCCTTGGCCTGCAAGGCGGCGCAGAAGGCGGCGACGCCGCGCTGGTCGTCGATGTCAAACTGTGCGCCGGAGGGGATGGTTTCCAGGTCGTACCCGCCGACCGTAGTCCGGCTGGCAACGCTCATCTTGGAGATTCCGAGCCCGGCCATGCCGTCGCGGAAGCGCGGGCTTTCGCGCGTGGAGAGCGTCAGCGGGACGTCCGGCAGGCAGATCCGGAAGGCGAAGATGGCCTGCGCCAGGAAGTTCTCGTCAACCGGGAAATCGGCAGTGGACCCTCCCGCTTCAGGCCGCAGGCGCGGAAAGGAGATCGCGACGCCGCCCTTCCAGAACGTGCGCTGCAGATGCGTGGCGTGCCGATATAGGCATAGCAGGTCAAACAGGGGCTGCCCCAAACCCAGCAACGCGCCCAAGGAAACTGCGCGCATTCCGCCGGCCAAAGCGCGAGCCGGGGCGTCCAGGCGGTTCAAGTAATCGCGCTTCGGCCCGCTGAGATGCGTCTGCTCGTAGCGTACGGGATCGTAGGTCTCCTGGTAGAGCGCAACCGCGCTGCAGCCGGCAGCCGACAAGCCGTAGTATTCATCCGCGGACATGGCGAAGACTTCCACGGCGACATTGGGGAACCGCGCGGCCGCCAACCGGACACAGTCGCGGACGTAGGGGTAATCCGCGACGGCCGTGCGGTCGCCGGTCAGCAGCAGGAGCTCCTCGATGCCCAGCGTTTCCAGGGCCGACAGCTCTGCTTCCAGTTCCGCCGGGGTCAACTTATGGCGCGCGATGCGGCGGTCGGCGGCGAAGCCGCAGTACGTGCAGCGCGTGGGGCAATAGTTGGAGAGATAGAGCGGTGCATACAGCGAGATGGTCTGTCCGAAATGCCGCCGCGTCAGGGCCAGCGCGCGTTGGGCCAGTGTTTCCAACTGGCGGCCTGCGGCGAGAGAAAGCAGCACGGCAAACTCGCGAATGCCGGGTTCGCCGGCGCGCAACGCGCGTTCCACCAGGCGCGCGTCGTCCGATCTGGCCAGGTCCAGCCAGGGTAGAGGAGCGAGCCAATCGGGCAGCGCGGCGCTCATCCGGCGCCCTTGGCGGCGAGAAACGCGGTGAGCGGGCTGGTGGCCGCCGCCGCTTCGCCCTTGGGCATCAGCCCTGCTTTCCAGGCGTCGCGGCCGGCTTTCACGGCGGCGGCGAAGGCGCCCGCCATGAGTTCAGGATCCTCCGCCGTGGCGATAGCGCTGTTGACCAGGACGGCGTCCCCGCCGATTTCCATGGTCAGAGCGGCTTCGGAGGGTGAGCGCAGACCGGCGTCCACTATGACCGGGACGGAAGCATCGTGAATGATCAGCTTCAGCATGGACATCGTCGTCAGCCCCTGCCCACTGCCGATGGCCGCACCGAGGGGCATGACGGCGGCGCAGCCGATCTCCTCCAGGCGCCGGGCCAGAACCGGATCGGCCGGCATGTACGGCAGCACAAAGAAGCCGTCCTGGACCAGGATCTTCGCCGCCTCATAGGTTTCGATCGGATCGGGCAGCAGGTGATGCGGGTTGGGGTGGATCTCCAGCTTGACGAAGGGACTCCCCGCCAGCTCGCGGCCCAGCTGCGCGGCCCGGACGGCCTCGCGTGCATCCCTGGCGCCGGAGGTGTTGGGGACCAGCGTCACACCCTCCAGTGCGGCCAGCGGACCGAACACATCGTCCACCGGCTGGCCGGGATGAAAGCGCCGCAGCGCCACGGTGACCAGCTGCGCCCCGGAGGCGCGAACGGCGCGGATCATCGCCTCCGTGCTGGAGAATTTGCCCGTGCCCAGCAGCAGCCGCGAGGAGAAGACGCGATCGCCCAGTTTGAGGCCGTCCGTCACGCTTTACCCTCCCGCGGCGATCATGATCAGTTCCACCTGGTCGCCTTCCGAGAGCCTGACGCTCGCGAACTGGCTCGAGCGCACGACCTCCCCATTGACCATGACGGCCGTCCGCCCGGCCTCGGCCTGGCACTCCCGCAAGAGCCCGGCGAGAGTCGCCGGACCGTCGAGGCGATAGGCCTCGCCGTTCAGCACAAGATCCATCGAGGACACTCCCAGTCGGAGAGTTTCATCCCGTTCGCGCCGCCCCTTAGCCAGTATTCTACACGACCCGGTTCGGGTTGGCCGCCGGCCGCCGGAAGGTCAGTACTTGAGGACTGTCGGATCGACCTGGTTGCTCCAAGCCAGGATGCCGCCGGTCAGGTTCAAAACGCCGCTGAAGCCATTCTGGCGCAGGAATTCGGCGGCCATGGCGCTACGGCCACCCATCCTGCAATGGACTACGATGGGGCGCGAGCGGTCGATTTCATGGAGTCTGTGCGGCAGCTCGTCGAGGGGGATCAGGCGTGAGCGCGGGATGCGGCAGATCTGGTACTCGTGCGGCTCGCGCACGTCGATCAACTGCAGCTCCTCGCCACTATCGAGGCGGGCCTTGAGCGCCGCTGGGTCGATCTCGCCCGCAACCCCTGCCGGAAGGGCGGGCGCCGGCGGCACTCCGCAGAACTGGTGGTAATCGATGAGCTGGGTGATGGTCGGATGCGGGCCGCAGACGGGGCATTCGGGGTCTTTCCGGAGCTTCACCTCGCGGAAGCGCATGGCCAGCGCGTCGTAGAGCAGGAGACGCCCCTTGAGTGGCTGGCCCACTCCCAGGATGAGCTTGACGCACTCGGTGGCCTGAATAAGACCGATGACGCCGGGCAGGATGCCCAGCACGCCGCCCTCGGCGCAGCTCGGGACGAGGCCCGGCGGAGGCGGTTCGGGGTACAGGCAGCGGTAGCACGGCGCGTCGGGCGTGGCAAACACCGAGGCCTGGCCTTCAAAGCCGGTCACGGAGCCGTAGACATTGGGTTTGCCCAGCAGCACGCAGGCATCGTTCACCAGATAGCGTGTGGGGAAGTTGTCGCTGCCGTCGGCCACGATGTCGTAGTCCTGGATAATGCCGAAGGCGTTGTCGCTGGAGAGGGCCAGCTCATGTTTCACCACCCGGACGTTGGGGTTGAGCTCGGCGATAGACGCGGCGGCGGACTCGGTCTTCCGGCGGCCGATGTCGCCCGTGCCGTGGATGACCTGGCGCTGCAGGTTGGAGCGATCCACGACGTCGAAATCCACCACCCCGAGGGTGCCGACGCCGGCGGCGGAAAGATACAGCGCCAGCGGAGCGCCCAGTCCGCCCGCGCCCACCAGCAGGACACGTGCGTCCTTCAGCTTGAGCTGCCCTTCGACGCCGACCTCGGGCAGAGGGAAGTGGCGGCTGTAGCGCTCGAACTCCTCCGCAGTGAGAGCGGCGGCGGGATCGGCTTCCGCCGGCCCGCCGGCAGCCGGGCGGAGGGGGCCGGGGATCGGGATTCTGGCCATGGAACCTCTACCGTCTGGGATGAACCAATTCCCCGCTGGTTGCGAGCCTTCGCGTTTTCGCCGGGCATCGGGCGGCTGGGCGTCGATGGCCGCCGCTGGAGCCGCGTCTATCGCACCGCCGCTTCAGCCATCTGCGTAAAGGCGTGCGACGCCGGGCCGGCCGTGCCGTCGTTCATCTGCGGCAGGAAGATCAGCACCAGGTCGTTCTTGGGATCGATAATGCCGTTGGTGCCGAACGCGCCGCCATGGCCGAATGTCCCCGGCGAGGTCAGGTTGAACAGCGTCGCCGGATTATTCGAGACCGACACGGTCAGCCCATAGCCGGAGTGCTCCGGAGTGCGATCCGTCTTCATCGCCTCTACGGCCTGCGGCGAGAGATAGCGCCGGCCCGCGAATTCGCCGCCATTGGCGAGCATCTGATAGAAGCGGAACAGATCTGGGGCGGTGGAGAAGAGGCCCAATTCCGGCCCCGGATACTTCGCTCCGGCGCGGTAGGCTGCCGGATCGCCAGCCTGCGCCCGGCCGCGCGACAGCACCAGCTTGCCGTTCTCGTGCTGGTAGATCATGGCGATCCGGCTGCGCTTGGACTCGGGCGGATAGAAGAACGAATCCTGCATCCCCAACGGCTCGAGGATCCGGCTGTGGACAAATTGGGAGTACTCCTGGCCTGAGAGGACCTCGACGATGCGGCCGAGCGTGGCGATGCCCATGTTGCTGTAGCTGTACTTCTTGCCGGGCTCGGACTGCAGATGCTCGTGGGCGAAGCCGCGCACCGCTTCCTCCAGCGTGGCGTCCAGGGTGAAGTTGACCCGGCTGAGCGGGCCGCTGGAGGGCAGAAAAGCGAAGCCCGAGGTGTGAGACATCAACTGCCAGACCGTCATGGGATGCTCGGGCGGGTGGGTGAAGGTGCTGGCATCGGGCCGCTTTTCCTCGACCAACTGACCCTTGAACTCGGGCAGGTAGTCCTGGACGGGGCGCGTAATATCCAGCTTGCCCTCGTCGACCAGCATCATGGCAGCGACGCCGGTGAACGACTTGGTCTGCGACATGATCTGCACGATGGTGTCCGCGCGCATGGGCTTGCGGTTCTCGACGTCGCTGAATCCGACCGCATCGACGGCCACCACCTGGCCACGATAGCCGACCAGCCAGACCACTCCAGAGATGGAGCCGTCGTCGACGAACGTCTGCTGGCGCGCAGAAATCAGCTTCAAACGTTCCAGATCAATGGAGCCGGCGCCAGTGACTGTCGGCAGCAAAGCCAGCACGGCGCCGGCGATAGTCGCATGCCGGCACAGGGAGCCTATCGATCGCAGCATTGTCTCGTTCCTCCTCGCAAATCATCTCACGTCACGGGGCGGCGTGTGGCGCGGGCGCTTGTGGCGTGCCGCGGAGCAGGACCCGCGGGGGAGCCAGCGTGCCGGGAACGGCGCGATCTTCCAGGCTCGCGGTGAGCGCGGGTACTTGGAGTGAGCCCTCGATTGCCCGTAGAATTAGCTCGAAGGAGACCCGCACGATGACGATGCAAAAGATGCTCACGGGCTTAGGCGCGCTAGTGGTTGCCGGAGCCCTGGTCGGGGCCACGGCCGCGGCGGCGCCGAAGCTCCCCAAGATGCCCAAGGGCCGCAAGACGGCCAGCGCCGGGATCAAGGACGCCAACGGACAGAAGGTGGGGGAGGCGAAGTTTAAGGAAGGCAACAACAGCGTCGAAATGTCGGTGAAGGTGATGAACCTGCCACCCGGCGTGCATGCCATCCACATCCACAACGTGGGCAAATGCGACGCCCCGGACTTCAAGAGCGCGGGCACGCATTTCAACCCATCCAACAGGCAGCACGGACTGGAGAATCCCGAGGGGCATCACATGGGCGACATGCCCAACCTGACCGTCGGGGCGAACGGCAAGGGCACTTTCAAGGCCACGCTGATGGGCGCGACGCTGGCCACTCAGAACGCCAATTCCCTGTTCCATGAAGGCGACACGGCGGTGGTGATCCATCAACAAGCGGACGACATGAAGTCCGACCCGGCGGGCAACGCCGGCCCGCGCATCGCCTGCGGCCCGATCCTGTAGCCTGGGCCGGGCGCCGCGGAATCGCCTGTGGCGTGCTGACCCGCGTGGCAGCGGACGATCTCACTTCACGCGGCGCGCGCAATGCGCCATCTCCGCCTGCCCACAGCCTGCCTGACCTGCGCGCCGAGCGCGGCATTCCGGCCGCGAACACGAGGCGAAGAAAACGCCGATCAGGGCTGTCATGCGATACCGCCGAGGGGCGTGGGGCGGGCTGGCCGCGCGTGAAAAAACAAGAAATGCGGAACAAAGCCAATTGCCATTTATGTGTTTTGGAATGAATTACTTAGTTCCTATCTTTCGATTTTATGTTCGCTATTCATTCGAATTTTCAAAGAGCAGGGATGGCGGGCCGCGGAGACGGGCTATCAACCCAGGGTAGACCCGGTGTCAAGCGGATGGCTGCAAGGCGTAAAGTCCTGGACGGGCTGGCCAGCAGCCTGATGAGGCCCACGACGGAGCGAGAGGAAGCCAGCTCGCGCACCGCCAGCTGGGGGGTACGTCACAACAATCGTCACAACGTGCCATCCTATGAGATGGCCCGTCGTGTAACTATTTGAATTGGCTGGTCGGGCCGCAGGGATTTGAACCCCGGACCTCTTGCACCCCAAGCAAAAAATATCAATCACTTACGGACATCGCTTACTGAAAACAAAAGGCTTAGCGGCGACCAATTTGGACGCCAAAACGCCACCAAAGGCCTTTTGGACTCCAAACCGACTCCACCACTGGCCAGCGCACGCGCGCGGTTGTTCCTCGCTTTTGTGATTCCGCTCAGCACGAAGACAAACCGGTTTCCCTATGCGAGAGGATCGATGTGGGCTCCTGCATGCCGACTCTGCGGCGGGCTGGATAACGAAACGAAAATGGCATATCCTTTCGTAAGGAGAGGCGTAACGAAAGGATTTTGTGTCGACTCCTGAGGACCAAAGCCCGCGACTGGGCCGCTACATCGTCAAAGCCTACGGCGAGGAGAGCGTTAGGGCGTTCGTGCCGCCGCCACTTCCGCCGAATCCCCCGTTGCGCCTGGAGACCCTCCAACGCCTGCTCGAACAGGCAAACCAGTCTCTCGGCCGGCTCGATGGCCTGGCTTCCATTCTCCCCAACCTGTCGCTATTCATCTATGCCTACGTGCGAAAGGAGGCGGTGCTGTCGTCGCAGATCGAGGGGACTCAGTCCTCGCTATCCGACCTGCTCCTGTTTGAAAACGACGAGGCGCCGGGCGTACCACTGAACGACGTCCAGGAAGTCTCGAACTACGTCGCGGCGCTGAACCATGGCCTCGAGCGGCTGCGCGGTGGCTTTCCGCTGTCGTTGCGGCTCATCCGCGAGATCCATGAAGTGCTTCTGTCGAAGGGCCGGGGAAGCGACAAACAGCCGGGAGAGTTCCGGCAAAGCCAGAACTGGATCGGTGGCACCCGCCCGGGGACCGCAGCCTTCGTTCCGCCACCGCCCGAGCTGGTCCTCGATTGCATGAGCGCCTTGGAACTGTTCCTGCACGACGAGCGGCCGGATCTGCCGCCGCTCATTAAGGCCGGTCTGGTCCATGTCCAGTTCGAGACGATTCACCCGTTCCTGGACGGCAACGGTCGCCTTGGCCGGCTCCTCATCACGTTCCTGATGTGCGCCGCCGGCGTGCTACGGGAGCCGATCCTCTATCTCAGCCTTTACTTCAAACAGCACCGGCCTGCCTATTACGACTTGCTGGACCGAGTGCGGACCAAGGGCGAGTGGGAGACCTGGTTGGACTTCTTCCTGACCGGCGTCAGGGATACAGCCGAACAGGCCGTGGCAGCCGCGCGCCGTATCCTCGCCGTTTTCGAGGACCACCACCGCAAGATCGAGGCGTTGGGCCGCCCGGCGGCATCCGTGCTTCGTGTGTTCGAACACATGCAGCGGAACCCAATCGTGTCGATCCCCGCCGCTGCCCAGAGCATCGGCATCTCCGCGCCGACCGTGGCGAAATCTCTGAAGCACATGCAGCGGCTGGGCATGCTTCGCGAGATCACCGGGCGACAACGCCACCGACTTTTCGTTTACGATGCCTATCTTGCGATCCTAAACGAGGGGACCGAACCGATAAGCTGAGCCCAACTTCCCCTGCCTCCCAGGTAGTTTGCCTCACAATAGGGTACGTTATTGATCGTTTAGCAAGACCTCACGAAGCTCCGTGTAGTCATTCGGCCCGATCCCGGTGAGAAGAAAACTGATCTGATGGCGCAACACATTGGCCACATCATCTGCAAGACAGAACTGCCGAGCTTGAAGATGTGGGACGAAGACTGATTGCGCCTCGTCCAGGCGCAGCATACTGTCGACCTCGAAAATGCCGGCCTGCTGAGGCAGGAACATTAACTGCGGGAATTCCATCCTTCTGACCCTGTCGACAAACGACGGATTGAACTCTGGTGTTCTGGTCCTTGCATCCGCCAGCCCAAAGACCTGGGCTACAAGTGTTCTACGCCTTTGAACCCGTCCGCGGAAGCCTCGATTGTCCACGCCAGCCAGCGGAAACTCAGCCTGGATTAGCACGACGGGTCTGACCTTCGCTCGCACGACAACGAATTCCTCATTTGTCTCAAGTTTCGGCGCATGTAGTGGCAGAGCTCGCTTGAAGGCGTCCTGACCTGCCGCCGTAATTCTAAACTGTGACGCCACCGTTTTCGTTGGCTCTGATGGATCGAGGACTGGGCGCCATAGTTCCAGATTCTCGTGCGGGTAGTAGGCTTGAGTCCAGAAGATCTGACCGAAGCAGAAATTCGCCTCATTGTGATAACCGAGTGGAAGCTTCTTGTAGTACGACGTGTCGAACCACTCGTCGATGAACATCGCGGTTCACGCAGTTTCGAGCTTGGCCATGGCATTGAGGTATCCCTCGTCGTACTTCGGCGGAGTGAAGACGAAGGCCTGATTCTGGCTGGCCTTTCTCTGTGCCTGCTGTGCTTCAAACTTCGTTCGAAATTTCTGAACCTCAGCCTTGGTCTTGCCGGAAGAGGACCTCGAATACGCAGGAGGTTTTTCGGGTTGAATCACGGAAAAATCGAGCGGCGCGTTGCGAATTCCCGCCTCCATGGGTGCGGTCTGGAAGTAGACGTAGTCCAAGATTTCACCCGTGCTTTGCGTGCCCCAAGTATTGAGAACGCCCCTCAAAATGCACTCGTCCTTCACATTGCCGAACGGTTCACGGGGATCCATACGTTCATAAGGCTTGTAGAACGACGTTTCATGCTCCGAAGTCGAAAGCTGCTGTATCAACACGTCCCTGGACACTAATCCATCGAGCGTCGGATCGAACTCTGCCGCCCAGGGACCGAGGTGAAAGAACTTCCAACTGAAACCTGTAAACGTCTGCCGATGAACACGGTAATACTCGACGTCGAAGAGGTACAACAGTTTGAGCAACTTGGTCTTCGTGACGTAACTGTCCTGGTCGGCAATCCACGTGACGATTGCCGCTATCAGCTTCTCGGTGCCTTGGGTTTCCATCACACAACCCTCTTAATTGACGCCTAGCGGTCCGCGAAGGGCTCCTCGTGGCGATGCCGACCCTCCAAGCGCAATTCGGCGCTTGAATCATAACACTTTAGCAAATCATCGCGCAGATGCTGGTCTCCGTCGCCTCTTGCCTCGTGGTGGGGTCACGCATCCTTCCAGCATGGTTTATTCCTACTGAACCGTGGTAGCAACAAGCTCCGTCTCAGTAAAGCTCGGTGGGACATCAGGTGCAACCGCTGGACGTTCAAGTGGCCCTCCCGATTTAACTTCCGTCTCCTGCGCGGCCGCCGCGAGCTTTTGTTGGATGCGGCGCGTCAGTTCATTTTGGCGCTCGGGCGCGACGAACGTGTAGTCGCTCGTCATTTCAAGGCTGCTGTGACCAGCAATCCGCGAAGCCTCTATGGCGCTGCCGCCGACTTGTTGCCGCCACGTGATGCTGGCGCGGCGGAACGAGTGCGGCCCCAATCCGGCGAAATCGCATCGTTCATCCTGGGCGGCCTGGTGGAGCGCGTCACGCACTCCCGAGTCCCATAGCGGCCTTTCTTTGGATCGCTTCTGGTGGAAGATCCAAGCCTCAGGCCGCGCCCCCTCTACGGCTGCCTTCGCGCGGAAGCGCTCCGCCAAGTTGCCGATGCCTAGCGTCCGGCGGCTGTCTTCGCTCTTGGGGCGACCGACGTCCTGGTGCCACACTCGCTGCTCGATCTTGATGGTGGCAGCGTCCAGGTTCAGGTGCTTCCATTTGAGACCGAGGACTTCCGAGATCCGGGCGCCTGTGGCGATGCACGTCTCGATCACGAGTTTGTTGGGCTCATCCAAACGAGCGAGCACGCGCGCCGTCCGTTCGAAGGACAGAATCTGGCGCTCGTTCTTGTACCGTTTCTTGCCCAGCTTCGCCTTGCTGGCAGGGCTGCGCCGGCCCTCCTCCCACAGCCCATGCCCCTCGGCGTAATAGAAGACGCGGCTCATGATTGCGCGGACGCCGTGCATCGTCCACCAGGAATCAAACGTGGTGTGCAGCCAGTCCTCGACCGCCTTGGGTTGAATCTGGTTCAGGCGCAGCTTGCCCCAGCGCGGCACGATGTACTCGTGGAGGTAGAACTTTTCCTTCACGCGCGTCGGCGTGGCGATCTGGTTCTCTCGACCTAAGTAGCCCTCCTCGTACATCTTAGCGATCTCGCTGAAAAAGGCGATGCCGGTAGCAACAACCTGCTGGACGGCCTCCTCCGTCGTTGGTGCGTTCTGCTTCGCCAGGACCTTGTCGCGCTCGATTTCCGCCTGCTTTTTCGAGATGGCGCCTTTGCCCGTGCTCGGGGCGATCTCGTGGTAGCGCCGCAGGACCTTCGTCGAGCCGTCCGGCTGGAGCTCGTCGGCGTAATAGCGGAAGATCCACGGCCAGCCCGGGCGGTCCTTCCGCTGGGTCACTTTCGGATGTTGAACCCGTGCCTTCACACGCAGGCCCCCGGCCAGCGTCTGTAGGTTATATTGGGTTGCGAGCATCATTCAAGTCCAATGAAATCAGCTGATTCCCAGGAATCCTCTCGATTTGAGGTCCACCGACTCAATTTACTCAGAATCCTCAGAATTGCCCCGGCGCGACGAAGCGTACAGGGGGTTCACGTCATACATCGGACTGGGAGAACGACCAGGACCGTCGATCGGCTTTTCAGGCCGCTGGCGAATCATCCCGTGCTCAACAAGGATCGCCAACGGCGCCTCTACCTCCGCGGCCCGCTTGAACCTCCCGCGCATCGCCTGCTGGACGTCACGCCGCTGAAAGTGATCGAGGCCCTTCTGGCCTATCCACCGCAGGATTGCCTTCGCGTTCTCAATTGCTTCGTCGGTGCCCATCAGGGCGAACGCTGCCCAGGCATGAGGAATCAGATACTCGCCAATTCGAATGGCCTGGCTTATCGTGTTCAGCGATATGGGGTTGTACCGCGAAGCTTCCGCGTCAGCACACTCTGCCATGTGCAGGAGACCAGCGATGCGCACCACGGCACCGACGAGTTTTCCACCCCAATCCGTCATGTTTCCCATCTCCCCGAATTCGGAAAGCTGTGGCTCGACCGACTGTTGAAATAGCTGCAGGCGATGCTGCGCGTCCTGATCCAACGTCAGGACCTCATGAGTCCGCTCGCCGCCTTCTTTCTTCCCGAATGGGATTCTGAGAAGGGCGAGTACATTGTCGTGGTAAGCCGTGCGGACATATTCCGGAACGGACGGTGGGTCCGTGTCCCGGCGACCGAGCAGGTTAGCTGGGAGGGAATACAGAAACCGCGCGAGCAGACCGCGTTCGCGGAATCCTGGCTGCTGCGCCAGTCCGACGATCACATCCGGTTGAACAGCGAGCCCCATTGTGAGGGCCGGTGCTTCAATGAACTCCGGCGCGCGCCCAACTCGATCAACGCGGATGGCATCGCCGGCGTGCCCCCTCAGGTAGACGCCGAAGTTGTTGACCTTGTTTGGCGAGTATCGGCCCGCCATCAGGTCGAATACATCGCCTTCGGCACTGAGCACCGCCATGCGTCCGCCCTGGTCTCGCAGCAGCCCAGGCAGTTTTTCTGGCGTGCAGTCATCCACGATGAACCGAGCAGCAACAGGTAGGCTGGTCTCGGCCAGTTCTGCTGCCAGTTTTTGCGCCTCCTCAATCAGCTTCTGGCGTTGGGTGCCGGTAGCCGTGACAGCCTGCTCCTGATTTCGTTTGAGAGTGGATTCCTTGATCTTGTACGCAGTGTGCTGTTGAGCGATCTCACGGGCCGTGCGCTTGGCTTCGGCCTGCTCGTAGTCTACAAGTGGCTTCGCCACCGCGGAAAAGACGGCCGTTTTTCTGCTGCCCGAAGGCAGCGCCGTCACTGTGAAGATGTTGACTGGCTCCTCGTAACCCTCCTTGATCCGGACGATTACCTTCTTCGCGCAAGCAGCCGAGAGAATTGAGAGCGATAACATCCCCGCGAGATCGACAGGTGTTTGAGTGGCAGTCGCCAAAGCCTCGACGTACGCGCGAAGCCAGGCCGGGAGAGTTTTGGTGGGAAAGGTCGGCAACTCGAACTGAGACAAAGGCACGGGCGGCTCCCACTCGGCGGCCTTTGTCCCGCCATGCGCATTTTGTTCGCTGGCTTTTGCTGTCCTGCCGCCGAGCACGGATCCTGCCGGACTCCAGCCCTCAGCGCTGCCCGAAATCGCCCTCGCTATCGTCTCTTCCCGGTAGTCTTCTCGTAGCCATTTCTGACGCATCAAACTGGAGCACCTAAACAGTCGATCGACCTGCGCGGCGTCATTTCTTGTCCAGAAAGCGAGATGACAGCAAAGTGCCAGGTCCGCTTCGCTCTGGGACGGGTAGTCCCCTTCCCATTGACCGTTCCACAGTCGCTCGAACTTGGCTCCGTTCTGTGCATGCCGTGCCCTCGCAAGCAGCTCGTCGTCGGCGTCGGCGAGCGGGACCACAACGGTCAGATCCTTCTTGACAGCTGGGCACTTCCGGCTGGCGAAGAGGCTCCGGTGCAGTCTTAGCAGCTCATCTTGCCGGTCGAGGATCTCGACGGGAGTTTCATCCACGTGAATGCCGGTGAAGGTGAAGTACCGGGCGCGCGAGAACATCTCAACCTTCCCACCGTGATGAACAACCTGATTGCCCTTGCCCGCCGGCAGCATCCCTCGGACGATGATGTGAACTCCCGTCCCGGAAGGGGAAACTTCCGTGTACGAGTTCAGTCCCCGGATGATGGCCCATCCCCACTCGGTGATCTCGCCAGTGTCAGGATTGCGGCAATCATCAAGGTCCACGCCCGCATACGGATCCACATCTGAGAACACGAACCCGACTCCGGTCATCGACCACTGCTGTGCGGCATCAATCGCCTGTTGGGATGTCCCCCAAGTCGTGGGATTTGTAGATAACGCCATGGTGCCGGTCCGCGGGTCGATAGGCAGCTTGTGCGGCTTCTTCTGTGCCTTCAACGCCCTGGTCAAATGGCCGTTCGGGAGCTTGACGGCGCGCCCCTCGCCGGTCACGCTCCACCACACCACCCACTGCGGGCGGGCCCGCAGCTCCTCCGGGATGACTGCTACGCAGAGACCGTCCGGCATGGGTGCCGCTGCGGTCATTTGGGCTCCTCCAGTTCAATTCCGAGGGCGCGGGCGACAGCGTAAGCAATTGCGCGGGGTTTGGATGTGTCGCGGGCTTCGCCGCAGCCGCCAGGCAGGCGAACCTGGACCCAGAACTCACCGTTTCCGCTGCCGCTTAACGCGAATTCCTCGGGTTGCGCTGCGTCCAGAAGGCGAAAGGCATCTTCGAGGCTGGTCAATGGGGCGAAGCGCCAACGGGGTATCCACCTTCGATTGCCCATTAGGAAGCGGTCGGGGGCAGCAGACCACCCGAGCACCTGCTGCGCAAGCACGCTCGTAAGGGCATCGGTCGTCATTGTTCCCGCCCCCGTTCTGCATGCCGGCTCAGTCTGCGAAGCTGCTCCGGCCTAATTTCCGGATGTTCCGCCTCGCCGCAGCAGCCACTCAGCCCCCTGCCGGCCTGTGCGCTCATCCAAGCAAGGAGGTCTGTCTCGGCGTACCTGACTTTCTTCCCAATCCGATACCAGCGGGGGCCATAGCCTCTACGGCGCCAAACGCCGAGGGTTTCTACCTCAACACCCAGGAGACGCGAAACTCTCGTGGGCTCAAGCAGCGGCTCAATCAAACTACGCATGAATCAATCATGCAAGTCGAAAACTGGGTAAAAACGGGTACGGATGGTTACGGTTTGGAGGGTACGGATGGGGACGCTTTGGACTCTTTACGCCCGCGGGCCGATTTCGCAGCCTGACGGAGCTTTCGGCGGTCCTTCTTCAACGTCTCGCGGCTGGTAAGCCCGAACTTGGCAAGTGTGAGATGTTCGGCATACGCCTTTGGCGTAAATGCTTCACCGTCCACGAGTTCCTTTATCTGGGAGTCCTCGATGAGCGTCCAAAGGGTGAAGTTCGGGTACTTTCGCTTCAACCCTTCGACTTCGCAAAACCCCTTAAGATCCTGTTTCAGGATCGCCAGTTCGCGAGCCAGGGTGTCAACTAGTTCTAGCCTCTGACGGCTGGAATCGAGGTCAGGAACACGCCGGGGTGCACCCACACCTGGCCCTTTCGCAGGTGCTGTGGCCGATTGATCCAGACTTTGAGAGCTCGCATCCTTGCACATCTGCTGCTTCGAACGCGCGGCAATACTCTTCACCCTTCGAGTGAACTCCTTGTTGGCGGCCGCGGTTTCTGCCTCACCGAGGCGCTCCGACTCCGGCGCGAGCGTTTCGCTGACCTTACGAATCGACTCCTCAACAAGAAAATCCAATTTCCGACATTTCTCGGATATCGGCGTCGCATCCCGCATCGCGACCTGTGTACTCGCTCCCTGCTCGAATGTCCTTACGCACTGCTCAACGAAGCCAGAGAGCGAGGCCCGGCCCGCGAAGAGGTCAGCCACAAAACCGTGCGAATCGGCCCATGCCTCGAGGCAGAAGCGTCTCAGAAGCTCGTAATTCGGATCGTCTTCCGAGAGCCTTTCGAACAGATAGGGCGTGGAGGTCTCGCCTCCACCACCCGCTGCGGAGGCGGAGTTGTCCGCCCTCTGGAGTGCCGCGCCGTCGTTAGTCCACTGCCCCGACGCTCTGCCCACAACGTCGCCGCTCTCAGTAAACGTTCGAACCCTCGCCGCCTCCAATTCGAATGCCCGAGACGAGAGGTCCTCACAAAAACGCGCCGATGTCTCGAAGACAGGGTCAATCACTCCGTCCTGCAGCCAGTGGTAGTACGGCGCAAGCTCCTCGCTGGTCTTGCCTTTCAGTTCTCGCTCACTGAGCCTCCGGAGCTTTCCGCTTTTGGTCCGCCGGTAGACTTTCTTCCATTCGTCCCCAAAACAGTGTCGTTGTTCTTTCCGAACCTGGATCAGAGGCTTGCCGTCCTTCACTCCTGCGTCCCATTCCCGTTCTGTGCAGGCCACGTTCCCCGTGACCTCGAATCCCCATCGGCTCTCCCTCATGAAGTCGAGCCATGATTGCCATGGTTCCGCGGCGCGGTTGACGCCTGAGACCGGCACCGCAGTAACGGCATTCCGCGTGATCGCGTTGAATACGCCCATGCACTCTTGGGGAACTCGGCTACCCTTGGGTGTCGATCCCCACCACAGTAGCCAATTCCCATAAGCCGATTTCCAATGGGCTTTAAGATCATGGAATGGCTTCGAGTATTTCTCGAATTCGGATTGGCGTTCTTTCCAAAACTCTGATCGCAACGTCGATCTCTGAGTGCCTCCCTGGAGTTGATGTCCGCTAGCTGCTATCGACTCCGCATCGCGTTGTTGCTGACCGCTCATGACCTCATTAGGACGTACTCCTCGCGCGATCATCTCATCGGCGGCACACTTTCTGCAGTAGTCCGCCGACAGGCCACAAATGTCGAGAATCTCATGCGAGTAGACTTCGTTGATGCCGTCTGGCCGTTGGCGCGATATAGTTTGAACGTGCGAGTCAGGTGCTTCGAGCCTGACTTTGTCGAGCCAAAACCAGACCGCCTTCTGATCGCCTCCGACGAAACCCAATCGCGCCGCCGCGCTCTGAGCGTGCCATTCGAACCGTTTGGCGACGCCGGCGCCGTCCTTTCCGCCGTGATAGCACAGTCGCCATTCATTTCGGGTCGGCTGAGCGGTCCAGATGGCCGTTAGTCGGCCGGCAGGCGCAATAGGTGGGTTGATTGCGCACTCCTCCCGAAGTTGCATGAACCCTAGCCGGAGACTTTCCCAAAAGTCTACAGGCATGGCCCCTCCAAGGCCTCTTGAGGAACATCGCCGCCAACCGGACAACGGGCCCGGCTTGTCGCCTGGCCGGGCCGGGCGGCTAGGAACATCTTACAGCCTCGGTGATTTCGTGCCGCAATTGGCGCCAGACGTTGCGCCCATGCCCCGAGCCAGTGGGAACGAGCCGTCCCGCCTCGTCCCAGCGCGACGTGGGCCAACCGTGCGCGCACAATGGCGCCTGTGGCCCTTCCTTGGTCCCCGGCGAATCCCAAGTTGCCTTCCGATATGACGGAATATCGGGTAGCCTGCCGTCGTCGCAGCTCATCGTTTGGTGACAGAGCGCCACTCGATGGTGTTCTCTTTCACGGCGCGGTAGTTCGCGTCGAGCGCCGGGCCCATCAGCAGGATCGCAGCGATGCGCCGGGCCACGTCGGTGACGTAGCGGGCCTCCTCGAAGGCAAGCGACCGCCGGAGCAGCGGGTGCTCCCGGTGTGGGGGCGCAAAAACATGTATCCATGCTTCGACACCGTCTTCCCTGCGGACAACTGAGATCCCGTCCCAAATCTCAGGCCAGCCCCACGGGCTGCTCACAGTAGTCTGAAGTTGACCTCCACATTGGCCCTGACCGGAACGGGCTTGCCGTCTTTGAAACCCGGCTTCCAGCGCCACTTTTGGACCGCCTCGATGGCCTTCTCGTCGAGCCCCATTCCGAGCGAACGAACTACACGAACGTCCCTAGCCTTGCCGTCGACTCCGACGACGACGGACAGCATCACAGTGCCCTGGAACTTCGCCTTGCGGGCTACCTCGGAGTACTCGGGCTCGGGCTTGTAGATCACTATGGGGCCGCCGACACCGTCGCCGATGTGGAAGGGGCTGCCCGCTTCGCCGGCCGCCGGAAGCTGGGTCACGTTCGATGCTGTCCTCCGCGCGACGCCCGATTTGAGTTGGTCGGCGGTCGCGCCGGAGCACTCTTTGAGCGCCACCGGTTGAGGTGCGTCTGAGCCCTGCACTTGAAGCTCGATCGAGAGCCTGTCGACCGGATGCCGAACGGTAACGGTGAAGAGATGCGGGCCAGGGGTAACGCGATATGCCCCGAGGGCCTGGCTCCCTGGCTCAGCGGTGGTGGCGAAGCTATCGCTGTCCATGCGCAGATTGTATTGCTCAGCGGGCTGGATCGCGACAAGATATCGCAGGAAGTAGCCCCCCAGCCTCACGTCATTGTCGTACAGCGGGACGCCCTTGGGGGCGGTGATTTCAAAGCACACCGCCTTGGTATGCAGCGAGGTGCCCGAGAAAACCAGCAGTCCGGTCTTGCCCGGTACCGCCGGCCAGACTTCGGCATCGGTCGCATCGCCGTACCGCGCAGCAGCCGCTCTGACCGGCGAAACGCCGCAGTTCTTAAGCAGGTCCGGGCGGTCGCCAAAATCGGGCGTTGTCAGCACCAGTTGAGCGTTTACGGCCGACGCCGGCGATCCAAGAGTGAGCCTCAGTGTGTGTTTCCCCGCGTCTAAGCGTGAACTGAATAGGGCGAAACCATCGGCCCTGGAAACAGGGACCTCCGCCCCATCGATGCCCAGGCGCAGATCCGTCCAGGGAATTCGGCCTTTCAGCTCCCAGCGACCTTGCGGCCACAGCCGAGTAGCCTCTGGAGAGACCAGCAGACAGATGTCCACCCCGCCATCGACAGCCCCCGAGAACAGGACCGGCCATTTGGACGGCGGGATGTAGGAAGGCCATTGGATTCCGTCGTCGGTCTGATCGGCGGGCGCCGCGGGCACATCTGCCGCGGGCTTGCTGCTCGGCGGTGCGGCAGGTTTCGGGGGCGCGTCCGCCTGGGCGGCTTCAGGCAACTTCGATGGCACCTGCGCCGCCTGGTCGGCGGTTTTCGGGGGCGCACTCGCCTGAATGGCTTCGGGCGGCTTCAGCGGCGGCTGCACCACAGCCGGTTGAACCTCCTTCGGCCCGCAATTGATCACAGCCTTCCATGGCCGAGACCCATACGGCGGGCATTTGTAGGTGCCTTTTATGGTTGTCCCGTCCTCCCAGATCAATCCCTGATAGCTGCAGAGGTAGCCGTCGCTGCTGCTGATGCGCTGGACTGAAACCGTCGCGCCAGAGATCGAAACCCGGTTAACGGTGGTCTGGCCATTCAGGTATTTGGCGTCAAACACATTGCTCGTACTCCGCCGCGTCCACGTGCTCTGGTATCCCGCCTCCTCCTCGGTCCACGTCACACCTGTGCCGCATCGCGTGGCATCCATGTCCGGATGGGCTACGTCGTGGATTTCTGGCCCGAAATTGACCTCGACGTTGGCCCTGACCGGGACAGGTTCACCGTCCTTGTAGCCGGGCCTGAAGCGCCACTTGGCGAGCGCCTCGGCGGCCCACTCGTCCAAACCCGTGCTTCGCGAGCGCACTACCTGGATGTTCTTCGCTTTGCCGTCGACGTCCACGACGAAAGCCAGCATCACCGTGCCCGAACAGTTAATCCCGCTGGCCTTCTCGGGGCATTCAGGATTGGGCCTATAGATCGGCACAGGTGCGCTCACCCCGCCGCCGATGCGGTATGCGCCGAAGCCGCCGCCTTCACCCGGGCCGACGCCGGGGCCGCGCCCCGAGCCCACGCCGCCGCCGGAGCCCGGTCCGTTGGACGGCGGCCCGATCTTGGCGAACGGGTCGGCGTACTGGTCCACGTTGACATTGGGCAGGGTCACGTCGGGCGGAGCGATGATGGTCGGAGCCGGGCTCAGTTTGAGGTTGGTGTCGATCTGCGCCGCAATGGGCTCAACAGGTTCCTTCGATGACGGCTTGGGAGGAGGCGGCGGGGCTGCTGCGTTGCAGGGGTGGATCGCCTCGGGCAGATCTCCCTCTTCGTTTGTATGCAGCATCATGCTGAGCCTCACGTAACTCGCGGGCTCTCGCACGGTTATCTCAATCGTGTGCCTGCCCTGACTAAACCCGAAACCACTGCTCTGCCCGGAGACACGGCCCGGGCTCATGTCGGGGCGCCCGCCGTCGACGACCATCTGGAATTGGGTTGCGGGAGTGAAGCTCAACTCGTAGCCGACGTAGTATGACGTCTGCGGCGTTGAGGGCAACTTCGGCGCCACGTCGATGCAAATCGTAGCGGTCCGTTCTATGGGACCCTCATAGAACGCAGGCCATTTCGATCTCTCCACTTGGTCCGGCCACTTGATGGGGGTCGACTGCGCCCGGCCCGCCGCTGCCACGCCGGTTGCCAAGACGACCGCGACTAAGATCGTCTTCACCGTTGCCTCCAGCTTTCGCAAGATGATCTCGCGTCCCTTACGATACTCCCAGACGACATCCACCGCCATCCCACCGCAGAGAGGAGGGCCAACTAATGCGGAAACGTCAAGAGGATTGGTGGGCTTTACGGCGCGCGCGATAGCGCGGAGTGCCGCCCGGCCCCGATAGCTATCAGCCGCCCAATAAAACCGAGACAGAGATTCGGCGAAAGCACGTGCCCACCCTCGGCGCGAGTCGCGTCTCCGGAGGCAGACGATGTGCATTACCTGCCTGAGCCGCGCCCTGCCGGACACGCCCGCGCGCGTGCTGCGCGCCGTCATCGCGCTGATACCGCGGTCTCGGTCATCCGAAGTAAGGCGCGATCCTTGGAAATCGACCTTCAACGAGAGGTTGAATGAGAGCTGGGAGGGCGGATGTTGTTTCTCGCCCATTGGGTGTTGACCTTCCGAGCGTCTTCATAGCGTTGAAACCAGCATGAATAAAAGCGGCGGAGGCCATCAAGAGGTTATTAGTAAATGTTCAAGACGTAAATGTGGGGTAATCGAGGCGGCTGCCGACGCCGCGCCGGATCTGTTACGGCAGTTGAGATGAGTTGGTGGGCGAAGTTAGACAGCGACCCGCAATCTGATTCCATCGTTTGGCGCATGAACCAGGTCCTGTTTGGTTCCTAGATATCGTTCAGTCGTCTGGACCGACGAGTGGCCGAGCAATAACTGGATCTGTTCAAGCTCACCACCTGCAGCCCGGCACATCTTCGCGCAGCTGCGACGAAGGTCATGCGGCGCGATTCCGGGGACACCCGCCGCCGCCGCATAGGGCTGAAGAAGCTGCCAAACCACCTTTTCGCTCATCTGTTCGCCCTGCACTTGGTCGCCGCGATTGATGCGCCGCAGCACGTGACCTTCCGTCACTCCGGCCGCCTCCGTCCACAAGTCGATCGCCACCTTGACCCAGGTCGGCATCGGAATCGTACGGACGCGGCCGTGCTTGCCGAGGAGGTCCACGATGCACCAGCGGTTGTCGCGCTGCTGGATGTGCTTCAGCGTCAACGCCGCCACCTCGGATCGGCGCAATCCGCAACCCAGCAGGACAGCCAGCATCGCGCGGTCGCGCAGGCCCTTCTTGGTCGATACATCGGGCGCGTTCAGAAGCGTCTGCGCCTGCCGGACCGAAAGCCAGTTCCCGACGCGCACGCCCTTCGACTTGGCGCCTTTCACGCGCGTGATACCGGCGGCCAGCTCCGGCGCCAGCAGACCGTTGTCGGCGGCCTCGACCGCCAGTTTTCGGACGGAAGTGATGCGGACGTTGATCGAGATCGGGCCGAGGCCGCGGGCTTCGAGCGCAATGCGCCAGGCGTTCACCGTCGCCTTGGTAAAGCCGGGCCGGGGCTCCTGCCCGTACCACGCGATGAACTCGTCCAGCCCGAGATTATAGACCCTGCGCGTGATCGGCGACGACACGCTATCCAGCACCAGGGCCTTCAGCCGGCGCCAATTCTCGGCCTGATTCGCCAGCGTTAACTCATTCATATCATTCCCCTTAGTAGAGAACGTTATTGGGCATTATCGGTAGCATTTCGACCTTACCTCAGGGTGGAAGGCACATCAAGCAAAACGGCGACGGCAGTGTTGCCGACCCAGATCGGCAACGGGGCACTGACGAGCTTGCAGCAGTGGCTCGTGAGAACGGTCGGGCGGTCGGTGGAGCATAAACGCCGCCTCGCAGCAACACCATCACCGTGCCCGTGGCGCCGTTGCGCCTCATCGCGCGGACTGCATCCCGCGCATGGGCAAGCGAGGCGAGCGGCTGTTCGAGGGTGCCCGGCGCGCCATCTCGCCCTGCGGGTGTGAAACATACAAGCTGGTGCTGCGGGCCACAGCGGCCAGGATGAAGAAGAAGTGCGAGTCGCACCATACGTCGCAGCGGCGCTTACTCCACGGTAGCGAGTTTCTGCTCGTATGTGGACTTAATGAACATCTGGAGCACGTTGCGCTTGCCATATTCGATGTGCTCCGCCAGGAGCCGCTGGGCGAGGCCGACGTCCTGGCACAATACTGCGCGCACGATCGCCAGATGCTGTTCGCCGGTTTTGCGGGCTTGATCGTCATCAACAAAGCTGGTGAGCTGCAACGATTCGATCAGCAGCGACAGGTTCCGCATCTGAGCGATCAGCCGCCGGTTCCCCGAGTTCTCCACTATGAGGTGATGCAGCTTCAGATCAATTATCTCGTGCTCTTCCATCAAACTGGAACCGGACTTGCCGTCGGCAGCTTCGAGGCGGTGCTGCAGCTCGAGCAGCTCGTTCATTTTAATGGTGCGTACCACGGTTGGAATGCAGTGGATTTCGAGGGCCTTGCGAATGTCGAAAAGCTCCTCGACATCTTCGGCGGTGAACGCCACGACCTTGGCGCCGCAGTTGCGCACGCGCTCCACGAGGCCGTCCTTTGCGAAGGCCAGCAGTACCTCTCGTATAGGTGTGCGGCTCACGCCGTAAGCCCGCGCGAGTTCTTCCTCGACCAATCGCTGTCCGGGAGCAAATTCGCCGCTGATTATTTTGCCCAGCAGGGCGCGGTAGAGGAACGATTGCAGCTCCTCATCGGGGATGGATTTTGCGCTCATGGCTTCTCCTAAATTTGTACACTATAGCGCACTGTGCGTCAAGAGCGTGTAACCGAAAATCGCCTTTCCCGGCCAGTTAATACTGGACGCAAAATTTATAACATTAGTATTTTCATCATTTTACAGGTTAAAACGTTTAGAGGTCTATTGACATCACGCGCTACGAGTGATAAAAGCATTTTGTATACAATTTTCTGTGACCAGAGGGGTAGGGCAGAGGCGCCAGGAGGCCCCGAGCTCTAATTTAGGGTAAACAGGCCTGTAAGGCTGAGATCTCCGGCGAGAGAGCCGGAGGGGAGGTTTTTGTGCGCAGGCAGATTTGGTGCATCGCGGTGTTTATGTTGGTCCTGGCTACTTCGCTCAGTGCTCAGACCAGCAATGCCATTGTCTCCGGGCGTGTTAGCGATCCGAGCGGCGCCGTCATACCGGGAGCGACCGTCTCCATCCAGAACAAGAACACGAATGTCGTCCAATCGACGATTTCCAATTCCGACGGCTTGTATTCGCTTACGGGACTCATTCCGGGGACTTATAGCCTGGCGGCGAACGTCAACGGTTTCAAGAGGTTTGAGTACCCGAACATTCTTCTACAAGTTGGCGACCACATCGCTTTGGATGTTCTCATGCAAATCGGATCCAGTGCCGAGAGCGTCACAGTGACAGAGGAGGCGCCACTGCTCCGCACGGAGGACGCGCAAGAGGGCTTGGTAATCGACCAACGGCGCATCTTGGAACTGCCGCAATACAGCCGGGACCCGCTGGCATTCGCACAACTGGCGCCCAACGTAAACGGCTCGAGTCCGGAAGCCAGCTATGGCAACGACTTCCGCATCAATGGCGGTCGCACCAACCAGGCCGAGTACTTTCTGGACGGCCAACCAGTAACTACCGGCTACTATCACGACATTCCATCTTCGACGCCCTCCATAGAGGCGCTCGGCGAGTTCAAAATACTGACGAACGGATTGCCGGCTGAGTACGGGCGTCTTTCAGGTGGAGCGGTGTTACTCGTCACCCGGTCCGGCAGCAACGAATTCCATGGCGGCGGCTACGAATTCTTCAAGAACGACTTGCTAAATGCCAACAGCTGGAATTCGAACCGCCTGGGCGAACCGATCGGCGTGTTTCACGACAATGTCTTCGGCTTCACGCTGGGCGGCCCGGCCACGATTCCCAAGCTTTACAGAGGCAAGAACAAGACATTCTTTTTCGTGAACTACGAGGGGACGCGGCACGTCAGTGGCAGCAATTCCAATCTGGCATCAGTGCCCACCGCCCTGGAGAAGCAGGGCGATTTCTCACAGAGCCTGGAAGACAACGGCTATAAGGTTCAGATTTATGACCCGCTAACGGGGTACATAGGCGCGAACGGGCAGTTAACCCGCAATCCGTTCCCGGGGGAGCTGATTCCCGCGAACCGCGTCGATCCGCTATCCAAGATCTTCATGGGCTACTACCCGTCGGCGAACATCGCACCATTGCCGAACACCACGAACCAGGATAACTACGTCTATACCACGACCAGCCCTGCCAACAACAATCGCTGGACCGGACGCCTGGATCAGAACTGGAATGCCTCCAATACGACCCACTTCAGTCTATCCCAGTATGCTTACGATGCCCCCACGCCGAGCTCATTTTCAGCGTTGCAGCCCGTCGGGTTGAACACTACCGGCTCTTACACCGCGGGCGTCGAGCACGACTGGATCATGAACCCCACCACCATCTTCACCTTTCGATTGGGGGCGGTGCGCGACAACGTATTCAGCGGCTCAACCGTAAATGTCAATGACAGTAACTGGGGGTTGCCGGCCAATGTGGTGGATCTGATGGGCGGCACCAACAACGGCCGGGTTCCCGCGATCGACAACATGAATGGGCTAAACAGTCTGGGCGGCGGTTCGATCGACGACATACATGACACCGCTTACACCGGGAGCGCCGCCGTTCAAAAGATATGGGGCAGACATACGTTCAAGGCAGGTTACGAGCACCGGCGTTACTACAGCAACGAAACGACCGGCGGGACCTTCGAGATGGACTCTGACCGCACCGTGACTGCGCAGTCGCCGTCCCAGGCCGGCAGTCTGGGCCAGGGCTCGATGGTCGCAAGCATGCTTCTCGGCAAGGCAGTCTGGGGAGACGGCGCGCAAATGGCCGGTCCGGCGTCGCTGCAAACTTACCACGGCGCCTACCTTCAGGACGACATCAAGCTGAGCCGGAAACTCACGGTCAACGCCGGAATCCGCTGGGACTTCGAACCGCCGCGCACGGAGCGCTTCAACCGCGAGACTTTCTGGGATACCAATTACACCTGGAATGTCCAGCCTGATCCGGGTTGGAGCTGGACGCAGGTAGAGCAGACCATCGGCATGACACTGCCGGAACCGGAATGGATGACCAACGGCATTCACGGGCGCGTGGCAGAGATGGGGACAACGGAGTATCCCGGGCGGACACTGGACCAAGCACACCCTTTTAACTTCGAGCCACGCCTCGCAGTCGCGTATCAGGTCCTTCCCAAGACGGTGATCCGCGCTAGTTATGCAAAGATCTATCTGACCACGACCGGCAACTGGTTCCTGAGCTCGGCTCGATGGAACGTGGGTTATGGAGACTCGGCGCGCCTGGCGCAGGGCGGCTCGCCGGACGGCGGCCTCACCTACCCGCTGAGCTTTTCCAATCCCATGCCGAACAATGAGGGCTACGTTCCTGCGACCACGGACGTAAATGCGCTCAACATGTCCGTAATGGGCAACTGGTGGCTCTCGGAAACATCCAAGTTCAGCAGCGGGCACGAGCATGACGTTCAGTTGGCGATTCAGCAGGAATTGGGTTCCGGCAGTAATACGTGGCTCCTGGAAGTGTCCTATAACGGAACCATGGGACGCGCCCTGCCGTCGTGGATCGGGGTGGGAGAGCACGTGCTGCCGGATGCCTATGACAAGATCGGCGGCCTCGGAAGCAGACTTCTGGAACTCGTTCCCAATCCGTTCTACGGCTTTGTCCCGGCCGGTTCCTCGCGGGGAGGTGCAATGCTTCCGCTGGGCAATCTCTACGAGTTGAATCCGCTATGGCAGCAGATTTCGACCACGGGCGACCCGGACGGCACCTCGAACTACAACGCCGCCTACATCCAGATCCAGCATCGGTTCGCGCATGGCTTCGGCTTCCTGGCCAACTACACGTTCAGCAAGCTGATGGAAGACACCGGCGGCATCGACTGTTCCAGCCCGGGCTCCGGCCTCTTCCCGCAGGCGGGGTTAGGGCGCGGCGACGTCTACTCGATTTCGGGCGCCGATTTCACACACAGGGTGGTCTTCAACTATAGCGTGGATCTGCCGTTTGGCCAGGGCCGGCGATTCCTGAACAACACGCAGGACTTCGCGGGCAAGCTGCTCGACAAGATCGCTGGTGGCTGGACTGCGGCGGGGGTCACCACCCTCCACTCCGGACAATACCTGGGGCCTACCGGAACCAACTCTCTCTGGTGGACTGCCGGACAGGCTAACACCGGCTCTTCCGAACGTCCCCGGTTCGTGTATCCGCGAGTGCAATATGACAACAACGTCTCGGGCCACGACTCTCTGATCGGCTCGGCGAACAGCACGCCGTACATGAATCGCGCGGCGTTCCAGTTGGCGCAAGCTCTTCCCAACCAGTTGCAGATCGGCGATGTGGGCCCGGTCATTCCCGGAATGGTGGGCCCTGGATTCAGCCAGTGGGACTTCGCGCTGATGAAGAAGTTCGGCTTGGGCAAGAAGGAATCGCGTTACCTGCAATTGCGGTTTGAGGCACAGAACGTGTTCAACCACATGAACTGCGGCAACCCGGATATGGCTCTCGCCGATGCCACTTTCGGGATGATCACCAGCCAGAACGGCACGCCGCGGGTGGCCATGATTGCCGCCAAGATCTACTTCTGAGCGCGGCAATCGGCGCAAAACCAGACATGGCCGCGCCGGGAGGAATCCCGGCGCGGCATACTTGCACTAGCAACGGATATCACCATGACACCACCGCTCGGCACTCGCCGGAACTTCCTGGCCGGCTGCGCCGCCGGCTTGCTGGCATCCGAAATCCGGCTGGCGGCTGGACCGCAAAAGTTTTCCGAGTTCCGGCGTGGGGGCATGACCTACCGCCGTTTGGGGCAGACGGATCTCTACCCGTCGCTGCTCGCGTTCGGCTCGCATACCGATCCGGCTGACCGGGTGCAAGCTCCCAATGGAACCGTGCTGACGCCGGCGGGTCAGGTCCGGCGGAACCGGATCATCGCCCATGCGTTCGACCTGGGGGTTAACCTTCTCGACGTGTATTCCAGCGAGGGCCAGTGGGAACCGTCCGCACGCAGCGTGCGGACGCGGCGCGACCAGATCCTGGTCTCGCTGGCCAACGACATCGCCGCGCCGGAAATCGATCGCGCCTGCAGGGTCTTCGGCGGCCACGTGGATTTGTACCGCTTCCACACGGCGGACATTGACGGACCGGCTCTGGAGAACTGGGACGTACTCCGCAAAGCGAAAGAAGCCGGAAAGATCCGCGCGATCGGCATTGCGACACATGTCGAGCGCACCATGTGCGAGGCCCTCAGGGAATTGGAAGGCATCGACTTTCTGTTCTTTCCATACAACTTCATTCACGCCCGCGCGGACTATAGCGAGTTCCTCCCGGAAGCGCAGCACCGGGGAATAGGGCTGATCGCAATGAAACCGCTGGCATCGGGATCGATCATGAAGCTCGATCCGCGGCCGCGTCCGGGCGCGCATCCGGAGTTCGAAGCGCTGCAGCTTTGGCAAACCAATAACAAGCCGGTTCTGCCGGCGGCGGTCGCCGAGCTCACGAAAACGCTCGGCCGCCTGCCGGATGAGACCCTGTGTATGGCGGCGATGCGGTTCGTGTATTCCAGGCCGTTCGTTTCTACGGCCATCGCCGGCATGTTCGAGGACCGGCTGCTGGAGGACAACTACCAGGCTCTGACGCGTTACGGCGCGTTGACCCGCGAGGAGCATGCGGCCCTGGGAGCGGCCCGCGAACTGGCGCAGTTGCTGGGTGCCCAATGGCTGCCGGACGATTACCGCTGGCTGGAGGAACAATGGCACGCATGACGGCAGCCACGCTGCTGCTGGCGACGGCAATCGTTCCCGCACGGCCACAAGCGGCGCCGGATGTGCAACTCAAGCAGGCGGGCGTGTGCGCCCGCTGTCATGTGATCTCGGTGGTGGAGTGGGGTATTTCACGTCACCAGCAGGCCGGGACCGGCTGCGTGGACTGCCACGGCGCGAGCCGCGGGCACATTGCCGACGAGCGGAATAACGTAAAGCCGGACCGGATTCCCCGCGCGGCGACCATCGCCGGCCTATGCGCGACGTGCCACAATGCGGGCTGCCCTAAATCGAAGCGGGCCGATGCCTGCCAGACTTGTCACCACGTGCACGCCTTGGTGGATCCTAACAAGCCGCTGGCGAGCCAGGATGAGCGGCTCGAGCAGCTCACGCGCAAGTGGCAAGCGGCAGCGCGCCATGTCGGCGAGGGCCAGAGGTTAGCTAAGCTGGAGCGCTGGGAGCAGGCCCGTGGCGAATTCCAGGCGGCCCTGGGAGAGGAGCCAGACAACCAGACCGCGGCACAATTTTTGAAGGTCTGCGAGCGCCGGCTCGCGCCCGCCTTAGCTGGTTTCGAAAGTGCGGGCAAAGATTGGGATGCCGGAACGGGGCTGGCGCGGGAAGTGCGGATCGTGGAACTGGGCATACCCATGGTGCTGATACCGGGCGGAGATGCCGACATCGGCAGTGAACGATTCGCAGGCGCCAGGCCGGTCCACACGGTACATGTCGAGCCGTTCTACCTCGGGAAATTTGAAGTGACGCGGGCAGAATGGAAGGCGCTGATGGGCGCGGATCCGAGCGCGCGACAGGGGACCCGCGACGCGGATCGTCTACCGGTGGAACAGGTGTCGTGGGAAGACGCCCAGGCTTTCATGGGCAAGCTGAACCAGCGTGTCGCGGGAGGTGGTTTCCGGCTGCCGACCGAGGCCGAATGGGAATATGCGTTGCGGGCCGGCGAGCCCGCGGGCCCCGGGACACTGGAACGGGTGGCTTGGTTTAACGCTCCGGCGCAGGCGTTTGGGCCGCTCCCGGTGGGCAGCCGGCAACCGAACAAGCTGGGCCTGTTCGACATGCAGGGCAATGTCTGGGAGTGGTGCTCGAGCCTCTACTTGCCATATCCGTACGACAGCTCTGACGGCCGCGAGTCGCTGTCCGCGGCCGGATTGCGAGTGCTCCGTGGCGGCGGGTTCGCGGATACGGCGGATCTGCTCGACCCGGCAACACGCCACGCTGAGCGCCCGCAGCGTCGCCTGCGGTGGAACGGCATGCGGATCGCGCGCACCGTTCCGGCGCCGTAGAACGAGGGTTTCAAGAAAAGAGAGAGCCTATATGCTCCGCCGACTGCTGCTCACGATCATTATTTCGGCCGCATTCATGCTGCCGGCCGGCGCCATTGACAAGCCCGGTGTGGTGTACAAGGTCTTTCAGTTTCCAGCAGACAAAATCCCGCGGATCGATGGGAATACGGACGATTGGGCCATTGTGCCCGACGATTACGTGATTGGCATGGATCAGCTGACCGACACGCTGCACGGCCTGAAGCCCGACCCCAAGGATCTCGATGTACGCGTGCGGGTCGGTTGGGTCAAGGGCCTCAACCGTCTCTACTTTCTTTATGAGGCCTACAAACACTACTGGGATTTCTCGCGGATCGACCTGCACAACGACATGTTTGAACTGGTGGTGAACGCGGACCTCTCGGGCGGACCTTTTATCCGGGATCTGCATCCGCACCGCGAGATCGATCCCTGGGCGATCTACCGCGCGGTCCAGGGCGTTCACGCGCAGAATTGGCATATCTTCACACCGCCCGGCGATAAGGATTGGGCGATGGTGTGGGGATGCCAGCAGCCCTGGATTCGCGAACTGCCGTACGCCAACGCGGCGTACTCGTACAACTTCAAACCGGGGGAGAGCGGCAGGCTGACTCTGGAGTTTTTCATAACGCCCTTCGACTACGCGTCCTGCGACGGGCCGGAGCACTCGGTCGAATCGAGGCTGCAGGAAAACAAATTGATCGGCATGGCATGGGCAGTCAAGGAATACGACGATGTCAACACCCCCACATCCGAACCACGGGCCTTTTGGAACTTGTCGCCGAGCATTTACATGTACGGAGATGCCTCGCACTTGGTGACCTTCCGGCTGATGCCGCTCGAAGAGAAATTTCACAAACCGGTCGAAGCGCAGTTTTCACTCAAAGTGGTGGACATGGAGCGGCGTGTGGTCGCCTTCCAGGACCTTTCTTACGGCAAGATCACTTCGTGGCAATGGGATTTCGGCGACGGCGCCAGTTCCGCGGAGCAGCATCCGATCCACACATATGCCAAGGGCGGCGAGTACATCGTAACTTTGACCGTGCAAGGGCCCGCCGGTAAGTCGCGGCGCGCGAAGGTCTGGGACGTGGTGCTGAAATGAGGCGCGCTGCGGCACAGGGTCGATTTGGCTGAGGGAGCGCGGCAGTAAAGGACCGTATGGCAAATCTGAAGGACATGATCGTTCCGGCCTCGGTTGACGGCGCCGCCCTTCGGCTGCACGCGGCAGACAACGTGGCGATTGCCACGATGGCTTTGCCGTTAGGGTGCCTGATCCGCGTGGGTGGGCGCGAACTCCGCACGCAGTCGGCAATCCCCGCGGGCCACAAGATAGCGGTGGCGGACATCGGAGCCAGGTCGCCTGTTCGCCGGTATGGCGAGGTGATCGGCGAGGCCCGCGACGGGATTCGTTCCGGAGAACACGTCCACACCCACAACATGGCGCTTCAAGAGACCTCGCTGTCATATGATTTTCCGGTCTCGGAACTCCCCGACCCCGGCCCCGCCGCGCAAGCTCCCACCTTCCCCGGGCATGTCCGGGAAGACGGGCGCGTGGGTACCCGGAACTACGTGGCGATTGCGGCGACGAGCAATTGTGCGGCGCCGGTGGTGGAACTGATCGCCGAGTCTTTCCAGAAGGCGCCGATGCCGCCCGGTGTCGACGGAGTGGCCGCTTTCCCACATGGCGAGGGGTGCGGGCATACGATCGGTGCCGATACGCTGCAGTTGCAGCGGACGATTGCCGGTCTTCTCGATCATCCGAACGTGGCGGGCGCGGTCCTGGTCGGGCTGGGATGTGAGGTCAACCGGCTGGAGCAATACTTTCCGGCCGGCAAGCGGCAGACGGAGTATCTCGCAGGGCTGACGATTCAGGAGGCCGGCGGATCTTCGGCCGCGGTGCGGGCGGGAATTGCTGCGATTCACCGGCACATCGAGCGCGCCTCCACGATGCGCCGAACGGAGGTCTCCGCTTCCGGAATTGTGCTGGGGCTGAATTGCGGGGGGTCCGATTCGTTTTCTGGCTTGACAGCGAACCCGGCTCTGGGCGTCTGCTCGGACCTGCTGGCCAGGATCGGCGCGACAGTAGTTCTGTCGGAAACGCCGGAGACTTTCGGAGCGGAGCACCTGCTCGTCCGGCGGGCGCGCAACCGGGCTGTCGCAATGGAACTCCTGGCCGCCATCGATGGCTACAAGAAGTACCTGCTGCGTTTCGGCCGCTCCTTCGATGACAATCTGGCTCCCGGAAACAAGGAAGGAGGATTGACCAACATTATCGAGAAATCGTTGGGCGCAGTGACCAAAGGCGGGTCATCGCCTCTCATGAGCGTTGTCGCGTATGCCGAGCGAATCGCTTCGCCGGGACTCGTCTTCATGGACACTCCGGGCTACGACCCCGTTTCGGTCACCGGCCAGGCCGCGGGCGGCGCCAATCTCGTCGCGTTCACCACGGGGCGCGGCAGTGTGCTGGGCTTCCCTACCATCCCGGTTGTCAAGATCGCTTCAAACACATCCATGTTTCGCAGGATGCGCGACAACATGGATCTCAATGCTGGCCGCATCCTCGACGGCGAAGCGAGCCTGGAGGAGGTGGGCCGCGAGATCTTCGATCTGCTGCTCGAAGTCGCGTCGGGGAAGCGCACCGCCAGCGAGCGTCTCGGCCGCGGGCAGTTTGTGCCGTGGCGGATCGGGCCGGTCCTCTGACGCGACGCTTGCTCGTTCTTCTTCTATTTGCCACCGCCTTCGCGGCCGCGCGCGCCGCGGTATCGGAGATTTCTTATATCACCGAGTCGGTCGATGAGGGGGCCGGTTTCGGAATCATGGGCGAGCGTCTCGAGCCGGAGGTATGAGTGCTCCTGAGGCATTCGGGAACAGAGCTATCGCGTCGCGAAGTAAACGCGCCGAGTTCCACGCCACCACCTGCGATTTTGGCGGCTTTCCGCGTCTATGATGATGGCTATTCAGCGGCGGCATGTTGCAGGGCGAATGCAGCGATATCTGGTGATATCGGAAGCGGTCTGCGACAGTGTCAGCAGGCGCCAATAAGCCCTAATCTCCCAGAACCGGACTTCCTAGGCGTTTGCTGGTGCGAAGGGGATTTCGTGACAGCGATCAGCCGAGCGTCAGCAATCCCAACCGGGCTGCCGTCTCCAGAGATGATAAATTCAGATCATCTCAGACCAATTGCCGGATCGCCGCCCCAGGAGCCCCATGCGTCTCACCTTTGCGCTGCTGTTGTTCACCGGCCTCGCCGCAGCGGCGGAGCCGCCGACGGTCACGGTGGACTGGAGCCGGACCCTCGCCAGGTCGCATACCGAGCTGACCATTCAGGTCTGCCCGGAGCCTCCGCTGCGCCGGGGCCACCCGATCCACGACCAGTTGTGGAAGGCGTTGCGCGAGATGAGGTCCAACAGCGCCCGGATCCAGTTTTGGCACCCCTACCCGCGGCTTGGCGTCGCCGAGCTCGAACCGCCGCGCGACGGCGTGACGGCGTGGGATTTCTCGCTCATCGACCCGATCGTGCTCGACTTCGTGGCTGCCGCGGAAGGCCGTCCGGTGCTGTTCAATTTCTCCACTCTGCCGCAGTGGATGTACCGCACACCGCAGCCGGTGCCTTACCCGAAAGATCCTGACGAGATCACCTGGAAGTACACGCCGGGGACCGAGCTGCGCGACCCATCGCTCAAGGAGATCGTGGATTACTACCACCGCCTCGCCAGTTGGTACAGCAAGGGCGGGTTCACCGACGAGGCCGGCCAATGGCATGAGTCCGGCCACCATCTGAAGATCGCCTGGTGGGAGGTGCTGAACGAAATCGAGCAGGAGCACAACATCAGCCCGGCGCAGTACAACGCGATCTACGACGCGGTGGTCGAAGACCTGCATAAGCTCGATCCGGAGATGAAATTCAGCGGCCTGGCGCTGGCCGAACCCGGCTCGGGCGCGGACTACATCCACACTTTCCTCGACCCGCGGAACCACAAGCCCGGCATCCCGCTGGACATGTTTTCCTACCACTTCTACGCGAAGTCGGATCTCGACGAATCCGAGGAGGTCCAACAGCACAGCTTTTTTCACTTGGCTGATCAGTTCATGATCACGGTCCGTTACATCGAGTCGATCCACCGCCGCCTGTCGCCGCAGACCAGGACCTACATCAACGAACTGGGCTCGTTCAGTCCCGAGGAGTTGGGCACGCAGCCGATCCCGGCCTCGTATTGGACGCTGAGCGGCTCGATGTTCGCTTATCTCTATCCCCAACTGGTGCGGGAAGGCATCGACCTCATTGCCGCTGCGGAACTGATCGATTATCCCGGCCAGTTCGCTGGGGCTACGCTCGTCGATTGGGTCACGGGCAAGCCCAACGCGCGCTACTGGGTGGTGAAGTTGCTGCGCGACAACTTCGGTCCGGGCGACACGTTGGTGGCCACCGGCCAACCGTCGCAGATGGTCTCCGCCCAAGCGTTCATCACGCCAAAAGGCGATCGCAAGATCCTACTGGTGAACAAGCGCGATCACGAGGTCAGCCTTGCCCTGCCGGTCGGGGCGGATGCCAAGACGAGGATGGACTACGTCGATCCGACCACGGGCTCTGAGCCTCCCGGCTCCCTAGTGCTCACGGGCAATCGCGTCATCCTGCGTGCCCGGGCTGTGGCCGTCATCACCTTGGAGCCGTAATCGGCCGGACGCAGACGGTCGGTGCTCATCCTCGCCCCCACCGTTCTCTTCGAGTGCGTCAAGAAGTCGGGGGGCAGTGCCCTCCCACCCTTGTAGCCAAGTGTTTATTGATAGCTGTCGAGAACAGCCCTTCCCACCACCAATCCGGCCGTGGTTGACGCCAAACGGCGTTCGAGGAAGTTCAGGTGTAAGCCAGCCTGCGGATCGCTGTGTAAACGCTTCTCGGAGTCAGCGTTATTTCGTGATATCGCGAACCCGCGTGGCAGGAGCCCACGTCGCGGAGATGATGCTGGGCAGCTTTCGCCGACTCCGCTAGACGGTGCCGACTTCTCGCTCCTGATGCATTTCAGCGGACGGGCCAACTTCCGGATCGCCGACGAGCGGGACAATAGGCGGACAAAACCGCCTTCTGGGCAACGTGATATTCCCTGTGGTCCCCACCCCACCGTCAAAACACATAGGGAATCAGCGCCTTGACGCGCGCCTTGTAGGCGGGGTATTCGTCGGGAAAACCGCGCACCAGGAGGCGATCCTCCTGGTTCAGTTTGATCCAAAAACCCACTGCGAACGAAGCGAGCCCCAAGAACGCAATAAGAAATCCTGAGGCAATGGCAGTTCCCAGGCCCATCAGCAGATGGCCGGTGTAAATGGGGTGGCGCATCAACCTGTAGGGGCCGCGTTCCACTAGCTTGTGCCCCTCTTTCAACTCGACGTCCCGGCTCCACTCGGCGCCCAATACCTTGCGCGACCAGACGGCGACGAAGAGGCCTAGCACACAGACGGCCACGGCGATCGAATCCGAAAAGACGGTACGCCGTATCGCGACCGGGCCGAACGGATGCACGCAGGCTGCGATAAACAGGAGGAAGCCCAGCCATACCGGCATCCGGGCCAGCCTGGCCAGAGAATTCTGCCGTTCCGCGGCGAATTTGACGGAGCGGGCGCTGATGTTCCAGTACAGCCCAAGCGAAACCCAGCAGGCAAGAATGAGGATTCCGGTCAGCACAGAGCCGATGGTATCCCCGGAGTGACTCGCACGGCAATACCGGACCAAGCATCCCCGGCCCAGGAAGGAAGGCAAACCGGCGGATCACCCTCTACCAGATAACGGGCAATCCGGAGATAACCGAAATAGGGAAGTGTTGCCGACCACTCAAAACCCTTCGGAGATTTGCAACGGCACGATCACGCGCCAAATCTCAGCTCAATTTAATTCCTGCAAGTCCTGCCGGTTCGGTTACTCGAAAGAAGCGGTAGAATTCGAGCAAGAGCCATGTAGCTAGGAGACCCCGATGAGTCACGGAGACCTCCGGATACTCGTAATTGGAGCGGGAGTCAACGGCTCTGTCTGTGCAGCGGAACTGCACAGAGCTGGCAACGATGTCACCGTCCTTGCACGTGGGAAGCGGCTAGAAGAACTGAAGGAGAGGGGCATTGAAATAGAGGACCCGCTTAAGGGTACTCGGACGGTGACACGTGGGCCAGTCGTGGACCGACTCTCTGCGGAACACGTTTATGAGTACATACTCGTTGTCGTCCGCAAGAATCAGGTGGGCGATCTGTTGCCCATTCTCGCACAGAACCGGTCACCATCGATTGTCTTCATGGTCAACACGGCTGTGGGCCCTGATGAGTGGATTGCGGCCCTTGGCGCGAGACGCGTAATGCTGGGCTTTGTCTTCGCCGGAGGCAGGCGCGAGGGCAGCTTAATCCGGGCAATACGAGCGAAGGGACTTGCCGCTCCGTTTGGTGAAGCAAATGGTGCGATTACCGAAAGGCTGGCCAACTTGCTCAGGATCCTGAACGGCTCTGGCCTCAAGGCAAGAGCAGTTGCGAACATGCCCGACTGGCTTGTTACACACGCCGCCATGGTTGCCCCTCTGGCGATGCTCATTCTCAAACACGGCTGCGATACTTGTGCCCTTGCTCGTTCCAGGGAGGACATGCGAATGCTCACGGATGCGATGCATGAGACGTTCGCTGTGTTGCGCGCAACAGGCCACCGCATCGTTCCTCGGGGCACAGCGATTCTCGAAGTACTTCCACGATTCGTCGTGACGAAAATCTTTTCTGCACTTATGTCTTCTAGAAAGGGCGAAATTGGGGCTGGTTGGCACTGTTCGCAAGCGCCAGATGAAATGTTCCAACTCGCGAGAGAGCTGAAGAACCTTGTGGAACAATCCTGCCTCCCAGTTCCCGTTCTCCGCCAACTCCTCGCGGCTGCGTAACCGCCGAAGCGTTTTCGGGATCGATGGTCAGCACCAGCTCTTACCGGTGCACGGTTCTTCCACCGGTGCTTCGAGAAGTAATCCAAACTGTTGCTAACAAGGGTTTGAACTCACTATCTGAATTGGCAAATCTAGTTACCGGTTGACGCGCCACTCGGTCCGAGGTCCGGTTCTGGGAAGTTGCGCCCGGATCACGCGCTATCCGGAAGTTGGGATCGCCGAAGCCCTCTTGCAGGAGCCATGGCCAGATCCGGAACGATATGGGTCAATATCGGTATTGAGCAGCAATCTGCCGCGCCTGGCCGCCCGGTCACGGTTTCGGCGTCGGGGGTGAATTGCCCACTGATTGTCTAAATGTCAGGAACGCGCGTTATAAGGCCAAGTGGATCACCTCCGGATGCGCCGTCATCCAGGAACGACGATCAGGTGGAGGCACGGGGGCAGCTTGTGCTTCGGCGCCACTGCGTTGGTATAATCTGCTAACTCATGGAAACCACAAACCATGGCCTGAGGCGCGAGCTGAAGCTAAGGGACCTGGTCCCCATGCAGGTGGTCCTTATCGTTAGTCTCGTTTGGACCGGCTTCGCCGCGAAGCAGGGCTCTACCCAAGTAATTCTTTGGTTTCTGGCGATTGTTCTTTTCTATCTGCCCCTCGCGGCGGTGGTGATGAAGCTTAGCCGCGCCATGCCTGTCGAAGGAGGAGTGTATCAGTGGGTTAAGGAAGGCTTTTCGCCTCTGGCGGGATACATGGCGGGGTGGAGTTTGACCGTCTGCGCCGTCTTTGTTTTCTCGTCGATCGGCTCGATGCTTGCGAACGGATTTGCGTGGGCGGCCGGCGCGGGTGGCTCCTGGATGGCGGCCAGCAAACCCTTTGCGCTTACTCTGACGGCCCTCGCCTGCCTGACCGCTTTCGTCTTTAACGTGCGCGGACTACAGCTTGCCAAATGGTTCAGCAACGCCGGTGCACTGCTGATGTTTGCGACGTTTCTGGCGCTGCTTTTTCTTCTGATAAAGGCCTGGGTAACAGCGATTCCCTCCGCCCGCGGTTCTTTCTCCCTGGCTTGGCCGGGCTTCTCGATACTCACTTTGAATGTATTCACCAAAATGGCGATCTCAGCGCTGAGTGGCTTCGATAACTGCGCCATTTTCGCCGAAGAGTGCCGGAAGCCCGAGAATGACGTCGCGCGTTCGGTGTTGATCGCCGCGCCTCTGATCGCATTGATGTATATTCTGGGGACCAGCGCCGTACTGGCATACATCCCTCCCACAAAAGTAGACTTGGCCGCTGTCGTGCCACAAGTGATCCAGGCCGGGTTCGGCGCCACAGGCTTGGGCAGAGCGCTAAACCTGATCGCCTCCGGCGCTTTCGATATTTCCATAACGGCTTCTATGGTGATTTTCATCGGGATGATCGCACGGCTGCCCATGGCCGCTGGATGGGACGGGCTGCTGCCCGGCTGGTGGAGTGAGCTACACCCCACTTTTCGGACGCCATCCAAGGCCATCGGCGCGGTTACTGTGAGTGTGATGCTCATGGGCGCCTTGAGCTTGTGGGGCGCTGGCAACCAGGAGGCCCTCCAAGTGGCCACCTCGGTTGGTTTTGCATCCCTTTGCCTCGTGTATATGCTGCTATTTGGTGTCGTTCTGTTCGGCTTTCGCTCGCGCGCCCGACGTCCGGGCATGGGCATTCGGCTTGGGGCGCTCGCGGCTTTTTCAGTTGCGTTCACCGCGTTGATTTTTGAGATTGTGCCACTGGGCGAAGTGGCGAGCCCGGTGCTGTTCGCGGTCAAGGTTGGCGGACTGATCTGCGCTGCCAACGGACTCGGCGCTTACCTATACTGGCGCGGGACGCGGCGAATCCGAAATTCTGCCGCGATTTGAGGATGCGGATCCTGGTAGCCTGAGCTGCACCGCACAATGCTCTGAAGTGGCTGTCGCGATCGTGGACGGTTGGCCGGTCACTCGGAAGTGATCCTCTTGGCCGTATCGTTGGCGACTCGTCGAAGTGCCGGCTGCAGCAGAGTCCGAGATCATGAACGACAACCCCGCCGCGCCAGGCCAAGCGATATCCGTCATTATCGGTAGGTAACTGGCTGAGCCAGGGTGCCGTTTCAGGATCGGCCGACGGGGCCTCCGACCGGCTCTATCGAGAAGCTCTCGACGAACCTGTCCAAATCCTCATCGGTCAAGCCGTCA
>JBKQPG010000012.1:0-11541 GCA_052145115.1 Bryobacteraceae bacterium | reverse complement strand
CTCTGCGCGTGCCGCGGCGGCACGCTGGGGTTCCCTCGGGGCGACGTTCAGAGGCTGTCGATCAAGCGCCGCGGGCCTCGGTGTCCCCGTCCGGGAGTGGCCTCATTGCGGCCGGACGCGACGGGCTACACTTATTCCGAAACAGGTCTAGAGCTCCAGGTTGCCCTTGTAGGTCATCTCCTTGACATCGAACTTGCGCTCCAGGCGATTGTCGCCAAGCTGGGTGTGGAAGATGACCTCCTTGTCCTTCTTGGTGATCTGGTCCTCGCGCGAGAAGTGGAAGTAGATGATGCCGCTGCGCCCCGGCAGGTCGAACTCGACGCTCACGGGCCGCAGCGTCCTGCCCTCGCTGCGCGAAATCGACGTGCGCTCCATCAACTCCTCGCGGATCGCGTCCGGATCGCGCCCGTAGCGTGAGTTGCTCTGGTCCCGGCTGGCTTGGTCGTTCGAATCGCCGGGCTGGCTGCTGTCAGGATTCCGCTGCTGGTAGTTCCGGCTGCTCGCATCGAGCGGAAAGCCCGACACGGCGATGATGTACTCCTGGGGCGTGTGGTCCGGCGTCAGCGCCAGCACCGACGGATGCTGCTCGGCCGCCGGCGCCGCAGCCGCGGCCGGCTGGTCGGCCTTCTTCCAACCCCCGGCCGGCTCGGGCCCGCTTTCCTGCGCCGGCTTCAGCGCCGGCTTCTCATCGGTCTTGGCCGGCGGATTCTGTTGCGCTTCGGCCAGCCGCACCGGCAGCGCGCTCTCCCAGCGCACCGTCGCCTCCGCCGTCTGCGCCTGCGGACGGCGCTGGCCGCCGCGCCCGCCGCGTCCGCCTCCGCCGCCGCCGCCGGGGTAGCCCATGCCGCCCCCGCCTGGGAACGGAAAGCCGATGCCGCCGATTCCGCCCCGGCCGCCGCCAGGATAGCCGCCTCCCCCGCCGCCGGGGTAGCCGCCGCCGGAGTTCGGCCCCTGTCCGGAGCTGCCCATGGACTGCCCGAGCTGGACCTTGGCGGGTTGCGCCCAGGGCGAGTTGTGCATCAGTTTGTCGATCTCGACGCTGGACCACTGCGACGGGTCCTTGGAATCCCATTTGTCGCCGGCCAAGGAAACTCCGGCCAGCAGGAGTGCGGCCGCGGCCGCGCACAAGATGATGGATCGCATAGGTCTAGTGGAGGGGACGTGAACGGCGCGCAAGCGGTTACGCGCCGCCCCGCGCCCAAGTCACGGTTTGGACCGGGGCGCCGAGGCCGGCGCCGGCGTGGCCTTGGGTTTCACGCCCCAGAACACGTGACACGCGTCCACCTCGGCCTGGTGGGCGTACAGGCTCTCCAGGGCCGGGAAATCGATGTCCGAATCGTCGTCGCAGGTCTGATAAGTGTCGAATTCACCGGCCTTGAACCGCCGTTCCAGCTCCTTGTTGGAGATCAGGTGCAGTTGCGCCGCCAGGGCGAGCGGGAAGTCCAGCTTGTGCGAATCGTTCAGCTCCAGGCCCGAGGGCGGACGGATTTTGGTGAGCAGATAGACGTGCTCGTCGGCCCGCAATTTGGCCCCCGGCGGCGTCACCTCGGCCACCTTTTTGGACAGATGGTCGAAAGTCCGCCACGTGAAATCGTCGCGCCCGTCGTATAGCGACTTGCCCTGCGCCAGCGCCAGCAGCAGGATCAGCGCCAGCGCCGGCCCCAGCGGCCGCTCGGGATGGTGCATCCGCGTGGCGACCCAATACAATCCCGCGGCGCCTAGAATCGCCAGGAACGGCACGGCCAGCAGGTAGTAGCGCGAGAAGGTCGGCCGCGCCGTGGAGATGTGCACGCCCAGCGCCGCGGCCAGGCAGCCGCACAGGTAGAATTCCGACCGCAGCCGCCGCTCCCAATCGCAGTGGAAAGCGACGAACAGCAAACCGGCCACGCCGAACAGGAGCAGCAACAGCGCCGTCGTCGAGTCGATCCACGAGATGTAAACCTCGAAGTTCTGGCGCCACGAGCCTTGCCACTCGAGCGTGCGGTACAGCACGTTGTAGTCCAGCACGCCGAACCGCACGTTGCGCGGAGACTGCACGTACAGCGCCAGCAGCGGCAGCAGCGCCACCACGACTCCGGCAACGAACGCCGCGCCCTTCACCACGCGCCGTCCAGCGCGGTTCACGATCAGCATCCACAGCAGCAGCACCGGCGCCAGCGGCGCGGTCAGCAACGACGCCCCCGCCGCCGCGCCGCTGGCCAGCCCCGCCGCCGCGGCCAGCGCCGCGCTGCGGCGATCGACCGACGCGACCGCCAGGCGAAAGGCCGCCACGCTCAGCAGCAGGCATACTCCATACGCCTGGCCGACCGTGCCGAAATCGACCACCTGGACATTCAGGCCCACCAGCACCGCCCCAACCAGCGCCGCGGCCAAACGCCAGCGCGGCACGGGCAGGCGTTCGAACAGATAGTCGGCTGTGAGCAGCACCGCGCCGCCCACGCACAGGGCGGCGACGGCATGCGCCGGGCGCCACGTCTCGCCGAATAGCGTCATCCAGAAGGCGTTCCAATAGGCGTTCAACGGCGCCTGGGAAAACATGAAATCGATGTACGGCCGCAGGCCGGCCTTGATCAGTTGCGCGCACAGCAGGTGAAAGCCCTCGTCCCAGGCGAAGGCCATGGTCTGGGAGTACCACACCAGGCCGGCCGTGATCAGGCCCACTGCGCTCAGGAGATACAGGTAGGCGCGGCTGCGCCGCGGGGGCGCGGTTGCGGATTCTGGATGCATGGATCTCAGACCATTTTATGGGAACAGGCCCCAAGGCCGTCCGCCGCGGCGGCCCAGCCGCACGCAGCGTTGGGCTTAGGAGTCCGCTCTGGAGAGCTGCTCGGTCATGGTCTGGAAATGATGGCCCATCACTGCCAGGGTCATGGCGGCACCGAACGAATGGCGGTAGCGCGTGGCCGCCGTCAGCACGAACTTCCAATAGCTGAGCCGAGCTTTGCCCAGCAGCCCCTGGCGGATCATCGACGCCACAAAGGCGCGCAGGGCGGCGTAGCCCAATCGCCGCTGATGCCCCGGCTGGCAGCGGCTCAAGAACAGCTTGACGCGCTCATAGTACGCCTCGCAGCCGTAGATTCGATTGAGCACGTAGCGGTAGCCCTCCACCAGCCGGGCGGCGTTCATGCGCGGCCGGAAATTCAACTGACAATCGGTGTTGTTGCCATCGCCCGCGTTCAGAATGCGGCCCTCGCTCCACAGCCGCCGGAACAGTTGCGTGCCTGGCATGGCTTGCAGCAGGCCCACCATGGCGATCGGGATGGCGCTCTGCTGGATGAAATCCACGAGGCGGTCGAAGATGTCCTCGCGGTCCGTATCGAAGCCCAGGATGAAGCCGCCCATCACTTCGATGCCGTACTGCTGGATGATGCGCACGCTCTCCAGCATGTCGCGCCGCAGATTCTGCTGCTTGTGATTGGCCGCCAGGCTGCACTCGTCCGGGGTCTCGATGCCCAGGAAGACGGAAGCGAAGCCGGCGTCTTTCATCAATTGCAGCAGCTCCGGATCGTCGGCCAGGTTCAGCGAGGCTTCGGTGAGGTACAGGAAGGGACGCCCGTGCGCTTCGCCCCACTCTGTCATCGCCGCCAGCAGTTGCTTGGCGCGGCGCTTGTTGCCGATAAAGTTGTCGTCGACAATGAACACCGCATCGCGCCATCCGGCCGCGAGCAGCTGATCGAGTTCCGCCAGGACCTGCGCTACAGCCTTGGTGCGCGGCCGGCGGCCATAGATTTCGATGATGTCGCAGAATTCGCAGTTGAACGGGCAGCCGCGCGAATACTGGATGGTCATCGTGTTGTAGCACTGCATGCGGATGAGGCTCAGGTCGGGCAACGGGCTGCGCTCCATGGCCGGGCGCTCGGCCGCCTGGTAGAGCGGTCGCGCCGTGCCATTTTCCAGATCCGCGGCCAGCCCAGCGATCAGATCCTCCGCCTCGCCGATGACCACGTGGTCGGCTTGCAGCACCGCCGCCGGGAGGCTGCTCGTGATCGGCCCGCCCACCACGGTGCGCAGCCCGCGCGCGCGGCAGCGCTGCACGATGGCAATCAGATCCTCGTGCTGCACGTGCATGCCGCTGATTAACGCGACGTCGGCCCAGGCCAGGTGGGAATCCTTCAATCGCTCGACGTTGGTGTCGATCAGCCGCTTGCTCCAATGCGGCGGCAGGAGCGCGCCGACGGTCATTAAACCCAGCGGCGGCTGAGCGGCGCGCTTGCCCACGAACGACAGCGCGTAGCGGAAGCTCCAATACGTATCTGGAGTCCTGGGATAGATCAGTAAGGCGTTCATTCGAACCTCCGCCTCAACCCGCCCCGCACAAAGGGGTCCGCCGGCCGGCGCCCCATTCGAGTGTGAGCTGACGGGCGGCAGCTCACAATGGATCTGCCCATGGACTTACAAAAGAATTACAGAACCTTCGCCAGCGCTATCAAATCCCTTTCCGGAACGCGCGACGAGCCGCACGCGCGCCGAAGACGTTAGACTGATTCGGAAGACTCCCGGGGGCGGTTACGGCGCTCAAGAAACGCTGGAGAACGGAACGCAAAGCAGCGGCCAACCAGGCCGCTCCGCCGCCTCAGCGCCGCCTGAAGACGCTCGATCGCGTCCTGTCGAAGCTCGGCTTGTGCTCGCGCACCGAGTCGCGCGAGTGGATCGTACGCGGGCGCCTGAAGGTCAACGGAGCGACGGTGCGCGACCCCGAGCGCTGGGTCGACCTGGACCGCGACCAGATCGTCCTGGACGGCAAGCCGGTGCGCGCCGAACAGAAGACTTACATCCTGCTCTATAAGCCCAGGGGCTACCTCACCAGTTACACCGATCCCGACGGCCGGCCGACCGTTTACGACCTGCTGCAGAGCATCGACCAGTGGATCTTCCCCGTGGGTCGGCTGGACTTGGACACGTCGGGGTTGCTGCTGCTGACCAACGACAGCGACTTCGCCGAGCACGTGACGAACCCCGAAAGCCACGTCGCCAAGACGTACCTGGTGAAGGCCTCGACGCGCCTCGACGACGCCCAGCTCGAGAGTCTGCGCTCAGGCGTCGAGCTGAAGGACGGGCGCACGCGCCCGGCGCGCGTGCGCCGCATCCGCGACAGCGAGAAGTACACCTTCCTGGAGATCACCATCAGCGAGGGCCGAAATCGCCAGGTGCGGCGAATGCTGGAGGCGCTGGGCGCGCAAGTGCTGAAGCTGGTGCGGACCTCCATCGGGCCGCTGCGACTGGGCGGGCTGCCGATCGGCCGCTGGCGCGCCCTCACCGCCTCCGAAGTGCGGCTGTTGAAACGCACCGGCGCCCCTCACGCCACACCGCCGGGAAAACAGCAGGCTGCGCCCGCTACAGCCTCAGCCCGCCGTCCACGCTCAGCACCTGGCCGGTGATGTAGTTATCGGGTTCGAGGAAAAAACGCACCGCGCGCGCCGCGTCCGCGGCACGCCCGTGCCGCCGACGAGGACGATGTCGAGACCGCGCAGGGTTTCAGAAATCGGCGGTCTCCCGGCAGACGCTGTCGGCCATGGCGATGGTGCACATGGTCAGCGTCAGAATTACGCTGTTGCCGAGGCTGTGCTCGAACAGCCCGTTCACCAGAACGCCGGTCAGCATGGCCACGCCGCCGCGCAGCATCCACGCGGCCGCGGCGCCGTCCGCGCGCATGTCCGGCGCGCGCAGCCGGCGCAGCCACAGCCACATGTTCCACAGCAGGAAGCCAACCATGGCCAGCATGGCCGGGATGCCGCGCTCGGCCGAGTACTGCACGTAGATGTTGTGCAGGTGCCCGTAAAAGCCCTCGGGCAGCGGCCGCGGGATGTCGGCGGGGATGTAGTGCTGAAACTCGTAGCGCACCATGTCCGGGCCGAGGCCGAGCAGCGGGTGCGCCTTGATCATTTCGACGCCGGTGCGGAAGGTGACGTAGCGGTGCATGTTGGAGTCGGTCTCGCCATGCGGATGGACGATCGAGATCATGCGCTCGCGCAGCCCTGGGGAGCCGACGGCGAAGGCCAGGGCGGCCAGCAGCGGCAGGGCCAGCACCGTCCAGCGGCGCCACGTCCACAGCAGGTACAGCAGGCCCGCGCCGGTGGCCAGCCATACGCCGCGCGTCATCGCCAGGACGATCGCCAGCCCGCACAACAGGACCGACACGCCGGCCGCCCAGCGCCACCGCGCGGGCGTGGCGCGATCCCACAGGATCAGCGCGACGCCGCCCAGCAGAGCGAACATCAGGATCTGGCTGAAGGTCATCCAGTGGCTGTTGAAACCGGTGATGCGCGCGGCGACGTAGGAGAGATAGAAACTGGATCCGGCGCGGCGGGCGAGCTCCCATTTACGCCAGAACTGGTCCAGGCCCCAGATCCCCGAGAGCGCGCTCAACACCAGCCAGATCGCGACCACGCGGCGCGCGTCGCGCACTCCGCGGAAGGTCGTGGCGATCACCACGACGATCAGCAGACAGTAAAATTTGCGGATCTGAAAGCGGCCTTCGTAAAGATGGCCGTTGACCAGCCAGGAAAGCAGCGTCCAGGCCACAAAAAAGGCCAGCAACTGCCAGCCCGGGCACAGCCGCAGCCTCGCCTGGCGCGTAGCGACGAGGATGATGACCAGTAGCAGCGAGGCGCCCAACAGGATCTGCGAGACGGCGATCGAGGCCGCGATGGCCCCGGCCGAGCCGATGGCGCAATACAGTGCGGCGCGCTGCAGCGCGGTGTCCGATTCCGGCATGGGTTGAGTCCGCGGGGGCGAAGGCGGCGTGAGACTTCAGTGTGCCACAATGGACAGGGATTGGCGTTCGATGCTGCTGTACCTACTTCGTCACGGCGCCGCCGAGGCGGCGGCCAAGTCGGGCCGCGATGCCGACCGCGTCCTGACCGATGAGGGCCGCGAGAAGGTCCGGCGCGTGGTGCGTCGCGCGCGCGAGGGCGGCATGTGGCCGGCGCTGATTCTCTCCAGTCCCTTCGCCCGCGCCCTGCAGACAGCCGAGGTGGCCGCCAAGGCGCTGGGTTATGAAGACGACATCGTCACCTCAAATGCGCTGATTCCGGAGGCTACACCAGAGGAGGCCTGGGACGAAATCCGGACCCACAAGGACCAGCCCGAGTTGCTGGTGGCGTCCCACCAGCCGCTGTGCGGCGCGCTGGCGGCGTTCCTGTTGAACGCGCCCACGCTGGAGATCGATTTCCGCAAGTCGGCGCTGCTGTGCGTGTCCGTCGACGGCGCGGCCGCGCGCCCCAACGGCGCCCTGCAGTGGATGCTGACCACCAAGCTGGCCTGAGCGCGCGTCCCGCGCGCTGAGAACGCAGGGCGCCGGTGCACATTCCAATTCAGCCCGTTCAGCCACACGCCGCGGCGCAAAAGCCGCGCACAACTCCCGCCGGCCGGGCCGGATGACGAATTATCAGGCCCTGATATCCCCGATCCGCTACAAAGCGATGACGCCTCTCATTGCGCCGCGAAGGCCGATTCGCTATAGTCGGGATGCGGGGTGGAGCAGCCTGGTAGCTCGTTGGGCTCATAACCCAAAGGTCGGTGGTTCAAATCCACCCCCCGCAACCATTTACAAATTTGAGGGACTGCTGGCGTAGTCCCCGATTCGCAAATCAGTGGATCGCGGCCGTTGCGGGCCTCAAATTCTCCAAGGAAACATCCTTCGCCCGATTCCCGAGCTGCCGTATGATCGCGGGCGGCAAGACAAGGGCTGCTACCCGGCTATTGGCTCGGCGCTTGGTTTTCTCAAATGCTGAGCCGTAGGTATTCATGGTCGTCTTGATGTCGGCGTGCCGCATGAGGCGCTGCTGCACCCCGAGCGGCGTGCCGATATCGTCAATCAGCGTTCGATAGGTGTGCCGAAAGCTGTGCCAGCCCACTCCTTGCAATCCCAACTTTTCACCTGCTGGTCGCAAGTAGTCTTTCTGAATGGCATCGCCGTGGACTGGGCGTTTCGTATCCGCATTCGCGAATAGCCAAGCCTCCGGCGTTTCGACACATCGCTTCTGCCAATCCTCCAGAACGGACACTAGCTTGGAATCCAGAAACACTTCGTCCTCTGAAGCTCCGGTTTTTCCGCCGTTCCAGACGTAGCGGCCCACGATGGATCGGGTCAACGTCAGTGTCCGCCCCTTCAAATCAAAGTCCTGCCACTGCAATGCCCTGATCTCACTGATGCGCAAGCCCAGGCACATTGCGATCATGACCATCACTTGAATGTGGTACGGAAGCTCTGCGAGAAGAGCCTGATATTGCTCGACCGTAAGCACAACTTTCTTGCGAACCCGTTTCGTCACGCCCTTGATTTCGACTAACTGCATCGGGTTTCTCTGAGTCTCCAAAATTTCCCATTTCATCGCGTACTCAAAAATGCGATGCAGGAGACCCTTTATGTTGGACTTCGTTTTGGGAGAATGCTTCAGCTCCTTCAACCACTGTTCCACCTTTAGGGGCTTTTTCACTTCGGCCACGGGAGACTCGCCCCATTGTGGCAAAATGTGCACCTTCAAAATGGATACGTAGGACTTCTTGGTTGAATACCGTTCTGGCATTGCTTCGTGCATGTATCGCCTTACCAATGCTCCGAACGATTGACTGGAAGACTGCTCCATCCGCTGGTATCGAAACTCTCTCGACCCCAGCCAGGCATGATCTTCCGTTGGCCATCCTTCCGCATCTCCCGCTAACATTACGCTGCGCTTTCGCGTAATGCCCATCTCGTCCGTTTCGTAAAAGCGCCAAACCCAGACATCCGGGCCTCGCGTTCTCTTCTTGCGGACAATCGTGCCCACGTCTTGCGTGTGCGTTTCAAGAAGCTTTCCTCCTTAAAGCGCGCACGGATGACGCTTCCGACTCTACACGACAACGCATGTGCGAAACTAGCTCTGAAATTCGAAAACGCCAGCGCTTGCGGACTCCGTTGCCTATGGGATGTGCGGGAAGCCAGCCCTCCCGAGCCATCTTCTTCACCGTCACCGGGCTGATCTTCAGAAAATTTGCTGCTTCTTCGGGCGTTACGAAGGGTTCGTTGTCTTCGGCTGGATTCATTTTCTACTCCGTCCCGGATCTTCCGACGGGCCGATTTTGCTGAGCGTGCAGCAATCATTGCGACGTAGGTCGTCTGACCGGGGAGCAAACGTTGCACTTGACACTAACGCAGGTGTACCAATACAGTCAACATGTAACGTTACCAAATTTATTGAGGCTACCCCTTGGCAGATAAGACCCCAATCCTGCAGCAGCCAGTGATCTCCATTCGGATTTCCGACGAGCTGCGTCTAAGGCTCGAAACTTTGAAGGAAATCATGGCCGCCAAGAGTGGCGAACCCGTCTCAACATCGGAGGCGGCAAAGCAGCTCCTTGAGTCCTCCAAAGAGGAGCGATTGGAGTTCGTAAATCTACTCTCAGAGCCAACCGATTCCCTAGTGAAAATTCGCGGGAAGGCGGACGCAAAGCTTCCGCTTTCGCAAGCCGAATGGACCCTGATTGCCTACTACTGCCAGCAGGGTGCGGAGCTATATGCAAATACCGGCCAGACGGACATTTCCTTTGAATCTCTCGCCGGAATTCTTGAAGCTTTCCTTGCTGTTTATGCACTTGTGTCCAAACAGAGAAAGCGGGGTCCGATGGCCCCTTATCTCCTCACCAATCTGCCTGCTGAAAGGCAAACTGCGGCGAAGCCTTCGGAAGATATTGCAGACGACGATGTACGACGGGCCGTGAACCGAACAATTCACACGATAAAGAACGCTGACAGCGAGACCCCGCGACCGATTCATACCGCTCGACTTCTCTACATGATTCTTGACAACGAAAGGTTTCTAAACATCGAGAAGCTGAACGAAGCGCTGCGACCGTACTGGCCGATTCTCTGGCGCGTGTGCGCCCGGGGCCACTATCTCCGCCATGAAGAACCCCTACGGGATGGTGCATTTTGGGGTGCCGATTCTAGGTTGAGAAATCCTGGGCCATTGCCGTCGTTCCAGGAGGGAGAATACCGTCTCGAATTTCATCGGGGACCGGAGACGGAGTTTTCTGTCTGGCTGTATTTTCCCGGAAGATTTGCTCTGCAATATCCGCTCTTCGATTACCCGAGAATTGCGGAACTTCGGACGATCCTGGAAGGGCTTGATCTCCGCGACACACTGATCTTCTGGGAAGGCCGCTATTTCCTCGCGTCTACGTGGTTCGACGAAGAAGAAAAGGTCGGCGTCGATCTTCGCTCTCGGGACAATGGTATCCGCATCTTGTTTCACCATGATGATTGGCAGGCGATTAAGAGTCTGTTTCGCCGCGGCTGGCAGGCGCCGGAAGTGGTCCGTCTGTGGAATGCGTTGGCGAGGGAGCATGGCGAGCTGTGAAAGGCGCGGTGCTTCGCACCGGAAGAATGGTGGACACGTCACCCCCAAGTTGGGAACTGCGGAACGGCAGATGAAACTTCGGCGTTTACGCAGGTTCCAGTGTAGCTTGGCCTGAAAGTTGCCGGTTAATGGTGGCACACTGGATTATTGAAGGTTTGCCCGTGATTCAGGAGGAATCGATTACTTCCTGAAAGCCGACTTCCCATTACCAATCAGAGTCGATGAGTGACTCGGCGATTTCGCAGTCGTCGCGATTGTCGTAGCGAGCCAACTGGGATCAGTGAACAGAAATCACGCATCGCAAAATTCACGCTTGACATTGACAGATAATCCACTACCATATGGTTGTGGATAAATTAGGTACAACGTTTGCGGCTTTGTCTGATCCCACCCGTAGGGCGATGATCGAACGACTTTCCCATGGGCCTGCCTCTGTGCATGGATTGACGGAACCGTTTGCACTTTCGCAGCAGATGATTTCAAAACATATTGCCTACCTGGTGCGGGCGCGGATTGTGATCAAGACGAAGCGTGGACGAGAGAGCGTGTGCACGCTTAGGCCAGCGGCGATCAAGACGGTCAGCGACTGGGCCATTAGCTATCGCCGATTCTGGGAAGAGAGCTTCGACAAACTGGATGCAGTTGTAAATCAAATGAAGAAAGAGGAGGCCAGAGATGACAGAAAACACGGTTAGCGAAATTGAGCGGATGGTCGTTACAAGAGTTTTTGATGCCCCACGCGAGTTGGTTTGGAAGGCGTGGACAGACCCGAAGTACGTGATGCAGTGGTGGGGACCGAAGGGCTTTACTGCGCCCGTTTGCGAGATGGATTTTCGCGTTGGAGGAAAATTCCTCTGCTGCATGAAGTCGCCGGATGGGCAGGAGTTCTGGAATGCGGTTGAATACCACGAGATTGTTCCGTACGAGAAGATCGTTTCCTTGATGTACTTTTCCGACTCGAAGGGAAACAAGATCGAGCCTGCGCAATTAGGAATAGAACATGAGGCTATAGACGGTGCGTACGACGTGACCATCTTTGAGGATCTCGGAAACGGCCAGACGAAACTTACCTTCATTGGAAATGAACCCATGGAGAGCGCGAAAAATAGCGGTCAAATGGAGGGCTGGAACCAGATACTCGATAAACTTGCCGCAGTTGTTACGAAGCTAGCGCAGGCGAAATAAGGGTGGGCGGGGTGGGCGG
>JBKQPG010000011.1:0-40188 GCA_052145115.1 Bryobacteraceae bacterium | reverse complement strand
GTCGCCGTCCTCGACGTACTGCCAAGTACGCCTGCGGGCGGCTCCGGTCGCGCGCCTTGTATCTGCAGCCCTCTCATCGCGCCTCGCTGCGATCGTGGTGCAACATCCGGGCTAAGACCGGGACCCCGCTTCCGTAGGGCGCTTCGCAGTGATGGAGCGCGCATTTCAGGCCGGGCCGCGTTTTGGGCTGCAAAGGCGGGCACAGGAGCAGTATGAGGTGAGCGCTCGCATGATGCGGGGGTGAGCTTCAGGCGCCGCAAGGCCTGGAAAAATAAAAAATGCGAAACAAAGCCAAATCGCTGTTTTTCGGTTTAGAATCAGTGTGTTGAGAGTCCATCCTCTACTTTTCTGATAGACATTAGCGATAAGTTTTCAATGATCCTGGCCGTCGCGGCAGAAGGCGGCGACCCACACCGATCCAACACCCGAATGTCAAGCTGCTGCTGGTTTGACCGGGGCGTCGGTAGGTCGAAAGAAAAGGCGCTGAAGATGGAACCCGGCGGGCCGGACCAAACGTCGGCACGAATGCCGACGCGGCAGACAGGAGTGTCTACTCCACGATGCAAAACACGTTTTTGGAGGAACAAAGCCAAATATCGACTTTGCTTTTTAGAACCAAAGATTTAAGAGGCTATCGTTCGATTTGTTTTTCGCTAATCGTTCGTTTTTCAAAGAGCAATGATGGCGGACCGCAAGGGCGGACTACCACCCTCAGCTTAGACCCGCTGTCAAGCTGCTGCCGCGGCTGCGCCAACTGAACGTGCGGGTGGTGCCTTGCGCGCGGCGGTCCGGGCGGCCATGTGGTGGACTAAGATTCATGGGCGATCACGGCGTTCCACTTCGATCGGCGCAACCTGCGCCACGCCGATTCCAGCTGTCATCTCCGCCCGCAACGCGGCACTAGCCGCTGGCATGGGCCCGTCAGGTTCCATCGCCGCCGGAGGCGGGGCAGCACATCAGTGGTGCGCCGTGATCGCCCGCAGATTGTGATCGATTGTCAGTTGATCACCTCCTGGATCACTCGATCCGTGCCCCATATATCGGACGCCTGGGCCGGAACTTTAGGTTTTATCCCCGGTCTCGGCGCTGGAATTTGCTTTCGCCCCGAGCCTGCGGGGGACGCTGCCGATTAGAATGGGAGTGATGAAGGCCAACAGCGCTCGGACATCCTCGTACACAGTCTTCTACGAACTGGCCCCTGAGGGGGGATATGTGGCGTTTGTACCAGCTTTGCCCGGTTGTCACACCCAAGGCGAGACGCTGGAGGAAGCCCAGGAGAATGTCAAAGAGGCGATTGCGTTGTACCTGGAAAGCCTGGCATCCCATAGCGAGGCGATCCCAGAGGAGGGGCCGTCTTTTCACGGCAGAGTCACGGTTCCCCTCCCCTTGATGGCCTGATCCATGGCTTTGCGATTGTGCGCGAATTGGGGCCGGATCGCGCCCTCTCGGAGCAGAACGGCGGCGGCAAGAGTCAGGAGTGAAGGAAGAGGATAGTGGGTAGTTTGCGGTTGGCGGACGATACGGCCGGAGTTGACTCCAATAGTGAAACGATCCAACGGTCGCGTCTCCCGCAGGCTTCGCGCCGGACCTTCCGCCTCAGTAAACTGCTTTGCGCATCTCAGGTTGCGGCGCTGTACAACTTGCGGGATTTCGCAGAACGGCGGATTGACGCGGTTTGCCTTTTATAATCCGATGTGATCGCCGTCCAGCAGGTCGGCAGGAATTATGATCCCACCGGCAATTGCTGCACTGGAAGAAGGGAGGATCACCACCTTCGAGCGAAAGTCTTTTCGATTGCGGTTCGAGCAGCTGCCAAATTCGGGTCCGGCCAGTTAAAACGCTGGTATACCTCGTCGGCAATCTCGACGGCGTGGTCTATGAGTCCGGCTCGCCAATCCGCCAATGAGCGACGGCGCTCTAGAAAGATCTCCGGAATTCGACATACGTACCTCTCGAGCCATGGCATACTGGACGGTCCCAGGCTGACAAGAACGCGGTCTTGGGTGCCCACCAATCTGGATATCAGAGAAACCTCGTCGCTATTGTCGACCAGGCCATCGTATAGGCGAGTCAAACAATGTATGGCTTCGGCGACGTAGATCGCGGTCGCGCGGAAGTCCACCACGCACTCGACGCCGCCGCCCTTGTCGTGCGACGCCGCCATGCTTTCCAGCGACGGGTCTCGTGATGGCATTGAAGGCGGTCGCATTGCGGTGCGCTGATAGAAGAACCCGGACTGTTGCAGACGCCAGAAATCCACCAGGTCATCATTGCCGAAGTCCTTGGTCTGTACGAAAGTCTCAAGCCCGTCTTGAATGGCATACGTGCGGTCAGGCGTGTTCGGATGAATGTACAGGAAGGGCCAGCCCCTAAAGTCGACGCTTCCGCGTGATGCTGCCGATCGCAACTGGTCCAGGGTGAACCGTGCCAACTCGAAGCGCTCCGGAAAAAACGATGCTTCAAAGTAGCCAGCGCATTTTTGGGCTTTCAAAGGGTTGATCTGCTCAAACCTCGCAACCGCCTCCGCGCGCTGGGCACGGAATCTATCAACCGACACTGGCGCAGTGCCCAGCTCGGGTCCGGTGCCGGTCGTCAGGATCGAGCGGATCGACGTGAGTAGCGTGTCGCTTCTGTTCCTGACGGCCCGTTCCAGAACGAGACGAAAATCAGCAGATGAGCGAACCGGCGCGGTTTCATTGTTGTCGGTCCGAATATACAGAGTGGGAGCGGTCAGAACTTTGGGGTACTCTTTGACGCAAATGTGAGGAGTATCGGGGAACCGCGGGACCTCAATTATCACGAAGTTCTTGTTGCTGTCCGTGATTTTTCGTAGCAGAGCGTTTACTGGAGGCTCGGCGTAGTTTTGCAGGAACCGATTCACTCGGGTTGTTTCGAAGGTTCCGAGTTGTTCTGGGCTCAAGCCCTCCCAGGAGAAGCCGTTGGGACACTCAGAAACGCCAACTACTATGAAACCGCCCACAGTATTCGCCATGCCCAGAATGTCTTTGACGAGTGCGCAGCAGGCCTCCTTGCTGCTCTCGTTCCAAGACGTTGGACCCTTATAATCGAGATCCTTGGATTCGTAGCCGCGCCGCAGTATCGCGATTAACTCGCGTTCCTCTGATTTGCCGGGCACAACCCTATTATGACTTCTCCGGGCGGAATACGCGCCATGCGGAAACTGGCCCGCTACTGGCGTTACTGGAAGAAGGGCTATAGCAGTTTTCCCGGGCGGGGTTTGGAGAGGCGGGCGAAGAGGCGGGCGGCGCGTTTTTCCAACTCGGGAGTGCGTTCGATGGCCAGCGCGGCGCGGGTGCACTCCAGCGCCATGGCGAGGTTCTTTTCGACGCGTTCGTAATGCAGGGCGAGGCGCTCCCAGGCCTGGGCCTGGAAAGGGTTGCGGACCTGCGAGAGTTCGCTCCAGGCGACCACGGCGGCGTCTAGGCGATGCAGCTTGCGCTCGCTGTCGGCCAGCCGCCACAGCGTCTCCCAGACCAGGGCGTCGCTCATCGGCCGCGCCAGCGCCAGCCGCATCAGCGTCACCGCCTCCTCCAGCCGATCCTCTTTGCACAGCCAGCGCGCCAGACCGGCCAGCTCCGCGCCGTGCTTCAGCCGCGCCGGCTCGCGGAAGGCCTGCGGCACGACCGCGGTCAGGCAGGCCAGCGAGAGGATGTCGATGGCGTTGTGAAAGAAGATCGGTTCGAGGGGCCGGGCGTCACCGCGCCGCAGGTAATCGAAATACAGGTTGGGAATGAACGCTCCGCCGACGTCGCCCACGCGCTCATGGCCCAGGATGCGCTGCTCCAGATCCTGCAACCGGCAGCTTTCGAGTTTCAATCGCCACAGGCGGCGCGCGCCGTACAGCAGGTCGACGTGTTGCAGACGCGGGAACGGCGGCTTGCGCCGGTTCATCAGAAAACGCGTTTCCAGCAGCGGCACGTCGAACGCCTTGCCGTTGTAAGTGATTAACACGTCGAAGCTGGTTAGGTCGGCCGCCAGTGCCGCCAGGAGCGAGGCCTCTTCGGCCGGCTGGCGCAGGAAGTACTGCTTCAGCGCGAACCCGCGCGGCGTGATGGAGCCCACGCCCACCAGAAAAGCCAGCGTCCCCGAGCCGCCCGCGAGGCCGGTGGTTTCGGTATCCAGGAAGGCCCAGCGCTCCGGCGGGCAGTCGATCGGCGGCTCCTGGCCCGCGCCCGCGCCCGGGAGCAGCGCGCTCAGGATATCGGGAGGCAGCTCGATCAGGGCGCCGACATCGGAGACGCCGTGCCGGTAATGCGCCGGCCAGGCGCGCTGCATCTCCCAATGGCGTCCGTCCGGGGTCTCCACTTCCCTGCCCGAGGAGGGGTTGCGACCACTCTCCAGGCCGCCGGGAGCACCAAAAAGTGGGGTATTTTCGTCGCTATTCGACAAACAAGGCGCGTTTTGGGCACGTTTTTCGGCAGGAAGCGTCTCGTTTTCGATGCTATTTTCAGCCGCGGAAGGGGTGGTTTCGCTGGCCGAGCGAGCGCCGGAAGCGGGTGCGGGACGGCCTTCGAGGCGGGCGATGCGACGCCGCAGGGCTTCGAGTTGGCAGGAGAGATCCGGCATGCCCCCTTGCCTGCCAGAGTAGCGGTCGCGGGGCGGACGAGACAACCCACGCGGCAGGAGCCCGCGCGGCGCGGCATTGCTTCGGCGGATGGCCGGAGGCGTCGGTGAAGCTGGGCCGCAGGCCGGCCGGCGGCGTCGGTCATACTGAAAAGGATGAGCCACGCCGCGGAGCCGTATGAAGTGCTGATTCCGGTGCTGCCGGAAGACATCGACGAGCTGGGGCACGTCAACAACGTGACCTATTTGAGGTGGGTGCAGGAGGCCGCGGTGGCGCATTGGACGGCCGCGGCGCCGCCCGCCGACCAGGCGAAGCTGCTGTGGGTGGTGGTGCGGCATGAGATCGACTATCTGCATCCGGCGCTGCCGGGCGACCGGATCGTGGCGCGGACGTGGGTGGGGACGGCGACGCGGATCAAGTTTGACCGGCACACGGAGCTGCTGCGGGAGAGCGACCGGAAGCGGCTGGCGCTGGCGCGGACGGTGTGGTGTCCGATCGACCGGCAGAGCGGAAAGCCGGCCGGGGTCAGCGCGGAGGTGCGGGCGCTGTTCTCGATTCCGGAGTAGAGCAGCGCAGTGTGAGATGGGCGCGGGGGAAACGACGGGCATCGACACACAAGCGCGAGGGGCGGGCTACTTGGCGTCGCGCCAGTTGGGGCCGGAGCCGGTTTCGACCAGCAGCGGGACCTTGAGATGGGCCACGCCTTCCATGCGGCGCTGGACCAGGCGGGAGGCGTCTTCCAGCTCCTCGGGCGGGCATTCCAGCACCAGCTCGTCATGCACCTGGAGCAGCAGGCGGGTGTGCATCCGCTGGGCACGCAGATCGGCGTCGAGGGCGATCATGGCGAGCTTGATCAGGTCGGCGGCGGTGCCCTGCAGCGGGGTGTTGACGGCGGTGCGCTCGGCGAAGGAGCGGGCGTTGGGATTGCTCGACCGGATGTCCGGGATGGGCCTGCGGCGGCCGTGCATGGTCAGCGTGTAGCCGCGCTGGCGCACTTCGGCCACGGTGTGGTCGATCCATTTTTTGACGCCGGCGTAACGCTCGAAATAGCTGCGGATGTAGCGTTCCGCCTCTTCGCGCGAGACGCTGATCTGCGCCGCCAGGCCAAACGCCGTCTGTCCATAAACAATCCCGAAATTGACCGCCTTGGCGCTGCGGCGCATCTCGGGGGTCACCATCAGGGGCGGGACGCCGAAGACTTCGGAAGCAGTGCGGGTGTGGATGTCCTCGTTGTGCCGGAAGGCCTCCACCAGCACCGCATCGGAAGAGAAATGGGCCAGCAGGCGCAGTTCGATCTGCGAGTAGTCGGCCGAGAGCAGGACCCAGCCGGGATGCGGTACGAAGGCCGCGCGGATGTCGCGCCCGAGCTCGCTGCGGATGGGGATGTTCTGCAGATTGGGATTGGACGACGAGAGCCGGCCCGTGGCCGCGCCGGCGGGATTGAATGTGGTGTGGACCCGGCCCCCGGAGTCCATCAGCGCGGGCAGAGCGTCGACGTAGGTGCCCTTGAGCTTGGTGACCTGGCGGTAGTCCAGGACCTTCTGTACGACCGGATGGGACGGCGCCAGGGCTTCCAGCACGTCGGCGGCGGTGGAGTAGCTCTTCGTCTTGCCGGTGCGGCCCTGCGCGGGTAATCCCAGTTCTTCAAACAGAACCTTCCCCAATTGTTGCGGCGAATTGATGTTGAAGGGATGGCGCGCCGCTTCATAAATGGCCGCGGTCAAGGCCTGCAGACGCGCATCCATCGACTCGGATAGACCCCGCAACACCTGCGGGTCGACGCGGATTCCGGTGCGCTCCATGCGCGCCAGCACGGGCGCGAGGGGCAGGTCGATGGTCTCGTAGATGCGGCGGTAGTCGGCGTTGATCTCGGGCCGCAGCCGGAATGCAATGTCGTGAATTGCGGCGGCGCGCGCCGGGGCGCCGGAGGGCGGGGCGTGGCTCAAATAGCGCGTGCACAGGGAGGTGAATTCGCAGGCCGAAGGGTCGGCGAGAACCAGAAAGGCATGCAGAAAGAGGTCTTCGATGCCCTGCGCGGTCTCGGGCAGCAGGCCGGCGGTGAGCAAACTTTTGTAGTCGTGGAGGCTAAAGTTCCGGCGGCCGACGTCCGATTGTAGAGCATGGAGCAGCGGCCAGGCTGCGCTGGCCGAAGTGGACGCGGTAGCGAGGCCGATGGCGCCGCCGCCCAGGGCGTCGGGCGCGGGCGGGTCGAAGGCCAGGGCGATGGGCTCATCGGAGGGCGTTGGGTCGAGGAACCGGGCCAGTTCCTCAGCGGTTTCGATGGCCAGGGTCTGGCGCGCGGGCGCGGAGTCCGGAGCTGGCGACGTGGCCTCGAGTTCCTTCAGGAAACTGAAAAACTCGAGTTCGCGGTAGATCGCCGCGAGGGCTTCGCGGTCGGGCGGTTGGACCTCGAGCGCGTCGAGTTCAACCGTGAGTGGCGCGTCGCGGTGGATCGTGGCCAGGCGCCTGCTCAGCAGGATTTGATCTTTGAAAAACAGCAGACTCTCGCGGTAGGACTTACGCGGGACCTCCCCGGCGCGCTCCAGCAGCGCATCGAGGGAGCCGAACTGCTCTAGCAGTTGGACGGCCCCTCGTTCGCCGATCCCCGGCGCCCCCGGGATGTTGTCGACGGAGTCGCCGGAGAGCGCCAGCAGGTCGGCGATGCGCTCCGGCGGGACGCCTTTGTACTCCTTCACCTTCGCAGCGTCATACAGCGTGTCGTTCTTCATCGGATCGAGCACCGAGATCCCGTCGCCCACAAGCTGCAGCATGTCCTTGTCGCTGGAGACGATGCTGACCTCGTAACCCGCGGCGGCGCCCCGCGCGGCGAGCGTTCCGATCACGTCGTCGGCTTCGTAGCCCGTGAGTTGCACCACCGGCACTCGCAGCGCGTCGAGCAGCCGGGCAATGGTGGGGATCTGTTCGAGCAATTCGGGCGGGGTCTCGGCGCGGTTGGCCTTGTAGGCTTCGAATTCCTGGTCGCGCAGCGTGGGGCCTTCGGACTCGAATGCAGCCGCCAACGCATCGGGAGCGAACTGCCGCTGGATGCGCCGCAGCATGTTGTGAAAAATGTAGATCGCCTCGGTCGATGTGCCGCGCGAAGTGCGCATCGGCGGCGCGCCGCTACGCTGCCGGGCGTGGTAAGCGCGGAAAATCAGGTTGAACGCATCAACCAGGTACAGACGCCTGCGCTGCGACATCATCTACAGAATAGCCCTCACCGCGAGCGGAATCTCCGCCTGCGGGAGTTTCAATCGTGTTCCAGCCGACTTGCAGCCGCAAGGCTGTCGAGCTGTCGGCACCCCCCGACTGTGTCCAAATTGAGTCTCCAGTGCAAACGGAAACTCTTGTCGCCGCAACACGTTGAGGAGTATGCATCGGCGCATACGCCACGCGGATACAACAAAAGTGGCAATAAAGCCACATATGAAAATGCGTAAATCATAGCAAACAAGTAACTTTACCACTCGGGAGCATACCTGATAGCATGTATCTTGGGTTCGTTGGAACCTAATTGGTTGGGAGCGGCGAGTGCGTTTTGAAACAACTTTGATGCGTGCCGTCGAAACGCAAGGCGTCGGACTGCACAGCGGCGTGCCAGTGAAACTGCGGCTGACTCCGGCGCCGGCCGCAACCGGAATCGTTTTTCGCCGGACGGACCTGGACAATTTCGAAATCCCGGCCAGTTGGCGCCATGTCCAGAAAGTCAGCTATGCCACCAGCCTGATGCGCCAGGGCGTGCTGATTTCCACCACCGAACATTTGCTGAGCACCTTTTACAGCATGGGCATCGACAACGCCTATGTGGAGCTCGACAACCTCGAAGTGCCGATTCTGGACGGCAGCAGCCGGCCGTTCATCGAACTGCTGCGCCAGGCGGGCATCCGCCAGACGCGCCGCCGCCGCCGCTATTTGCGAGTCCTGGAACCGGTGCATCTGGAGGGCAACGGCAAGCGCATCGCGATTTATCCGGCCGACACATTCGCTCTCACCTGCCGCGTCTTCTTCCCGCATCCGCAGGTCGGTGAACGCGAGCTCGACCTGCGGGTGACACCGGAAACTTACGCCCGTGAGATCGCCCCTGCGCGCACTTTCGGCTTCGCCTGGGAACTCGAGCAGATGCAGAACATGGGCCTGATCCGGGGAGCGTCGCTGGCCAACGCGGTGTGCTTCACGCGGGACGGCGTGATGAACGCGGAAGGACTGCGTTTCCGTGACGAGCCGTGCCGTCACAAGGCGCTGGACCTGATTGGCGATCTGGCGCTGATCGGGCGCCCGCTGCTGGGACACGTCGTGGCCGAGCGCGCGGGCCACGCCATGCACGTCGCGCTGGTGGCGCGCCTTATGTCCGACCCGTCGCTGTACGACGTCATCACCTTCGACCAACTGGCCAGCCGCGTGGCGGCGCAAGTGATAGCCTGATGGTCTGACTGGTGTCATGCACGGTTGGCTCACGCCACCCAATCTGCTGAGCATTCTGCGGATCGTTGCCTCGCCCTGGCTGGGCTGGGAGCTGGCGCGCGGCAATTTCCGCATTGCCCTGCCGGTTTTGTTTCTGGTGGGCCTGAGCGACGCGCTGGACGGCTACCTGGCACGCCGTTTTAACTGGAAAAGCGAATTGGGCGAGAAGCTGGACCCCGTGGCGGACAAGGTGCTCGCCGCCACGCTGTACGTTTGCTTTTCCTGGCGCGGCATGCTGAGCTGGGCTCTGACCGCGCTGGTGCTGGGCCGGGACGCGATGATTCTCGGTTTTGCCGCCGCGGCCATGGCCTGGGGCCGGGCGCGGCGCTTCCCGCCGAGCTTTTGGGGCAAACTCTCCACGGCCTGCCAGTTGCTACTCGCCGGAGCTTGCGTGCTGCGCGCCGGCTGGCCCGATCTGCCGCCGCAGCAAGTGTTTACGGCGCTCGTCTGGGCGGTTGTCGGGGCCACGACGTGGAGCGCAGTGCATTACCTTTGGACCGCCTTGGGCGTGCTGCGGGCGGAACGGCATTGACGCTCGTTCAAAGCGCGGCTAGCCTGAAGGTGGCACCCGTTCCATGAACCGATTTGCCCCATCCCGGATCTACCCGCTGGCCGCTCTGACCGGACTCCTGATGGCGGGCATTTCGGCCTGGTGCGCCTTGAGGTGGTGGCCGGCCTGGATTCCCACTGCACTGCTTGCCGTGGGCGCCCTGGGCTGCGCCTGGCTGGCCCTCCGGCCGCGCATCGACGTGACGGCGGACAATCTGGTGGTGGGCCGGCGCGTCCTCCCCTGGTCGAGTATCCGGCGGGTCGACCAAACCAACTGGATTTCGCCGCTGGTGGTGGACCTGACACAGGTGGAAGGCCGGCCGCTGCGGCTGCTCTTCCCAGGACACGCCGACGACTGCCGCCAGTTGCTGCGCCTGATCCAGCAGCGCTGCGCGCAGGCCCTGATTAATGGCGTGCCGCACAGCCGGATTTTCGGAGCCCCCGCGGCGCCGGCCGTGGAAATGCCGGCCCCGCCACCGCCACGCCTTGTCAGCGACGAGGACGCGGCTGAAGTCGAGAGGATGTTCCAGATCCTGCGCAGCGCCGGCCGTCTGGACAACGACGACAAGTGAGCTCCGGCGTGAAGCCTGCGCTGATTCGCCCGCGGCTGGCGGTGCTGCTGGTGTGTTTCGTTCTGATCGGCGTTCTGTGGCTGTTGCGGGAGCCCATTCTCGAGCAAGTCGGCACGTTTCTCGATGTCGGCCAGCCGCCGCAGAAAGCCGATGCGATCCTGGTGCTGGCCGGCGGCAAGAGCGGAGAGCGGATTCTCAAGGCCGGCGAACTGGTGCGCCTGGGCTATGCGCCGGTGGCTTACGTCAGCGGCCCGACGACGTTTTACGACATGCCGGAATGCGCCGCCAGCATTCCTTTTGCCGCGCGCCACGGCTACCCCGCGGCCTCGTTCCGCTGCATCGAGAGCGGCGCGCTCAGCACGGCCGCCGAAGCCGAAACGTGCTGCGAGGCGCTGCGCCGCGCCGGGGTGCGCAAGTTTCTGCTCGTGACTACGGCCTTCCACACGCGCCGGGCCACGCAACTGTACCGCCAGTTCTGCCCGCAACTGACCTTTATCACCGTCTCCGCGGAGAGCCCCCTGTTCCAGAACCGCACTTGGTTCCGTGTGCGCGAAGCTCGCAAGACGATCCTCGAGGAGTATCTGAAATTGCTGTCCACGCCCTTCGGCTTGTGAGACCCATGCGCTCGGACGTGACATGATTCCGGCTTTTAAAACCCTGTGGCCTTACATGCGGCGCTATCGGCCGGCGCTCGTGCTGGGACTGCTGGCTCTGGCGCTGAAGGACCTGGCCGGAGCCGTGATTCCGCTCATCACGCGCTCCGGCATCGACACCGTGACGCGCGGCCAGCCGTTGGGGCGGCTCTGGGTGATTTGCGGCGCCATCGTCGGTGCGGCGCTGTTCAAGGGCGTTTTCCAGTACTGGATGCGCGTGCTTCTGGTGGGGCTTTCGCGAGATGTCGAATACGACATCCGCAACGACCTGTTCTCCCGGCTGGTCTCACTGAACCAGGATTTCTACGCCCGTTCGCGCACCGGCGACCTGATGGCGCGCGCCACCAACGACCTGAACGCCGTGCGCATGATGCTCGGCCCGGCCATGATGTACTGGGCCGAGACGGCGCTGACTTTCGTTTTGGCCGTCAGCGTCATGGCCGCCGTGGACTGGCGGCTGACGCTGTGGGCGCTGTCTCCCACGCCGCTGGTTTCCGTGGTGGTGGTTTTGTTCGGACGTCGAATTCACGCTCGTTTCGAAAAAATTCAGGCGCTCTTTTCGGACATTAGCAGCCGTGTTCAGGAAAATCTGAACGGAGCGCGGGTGCTACGCGCTTATGTCCAGGAAGAAGCCGAATTAGAACGATTCGCGGCGTTGAATCGCCAGTATATTGCGCAGAATATCGGGCTGGCCAAACTATCCAGCGCCTTCATGCCGCTGTTGCAGGCGCTGATCGGGCTGACGTTCCTGGTGGTCCTGTTTGTCGGCGGCTGGCGCGTCATGACGCACTCGCTGAGCCTGGGCAGCTTCGTCATGTTCAACCTCTATATGGGCACGCTGATCTGGCCGATGATCGCCTTTGGCTGGGTGGTGAACCTGATGGAGCGCGGCACGGCTTCGCTTCAGCGCATCCAGGAGATCATGCGCGAGCGGCCGTCCATCAGCGCGCCAGCCCATCCCGTCGCGCTCTCCGGCGCGTTCGACCTGGCGCTCGAGGACGTCGCGATGGAGTTCCCCGTGGCGCACAACGGCGGAGGCCGCATGCGGCGCGCGCTGGACGGGATCGATCTGCAGGTGCGGGAGGGCGAAGTCATCGCCATCGTCGGGCGCACCGGAAGCGGCAAAACCACGCTCGTCAATCTGCTGCCGCGGCTCTACGATCCGACCGCCGGACGGATTCGGCTGGGGGGCGCCGATCTGCGCGAGTACGATCCGGCCGACATCCGCCGCGTGATCGGCTATGTGCCCCAGGAGACGTTCCTGTTCAGCGCCACGCTGGCGCAGAACATCGCTTTGGGCGCCCCCCGGGCCAGCGCTGAGGCGATCCGCGAGGCCGCCGCGATGGCCGGCCTGGCGCCCGACCTGGAGACCTTCCCGCTGGGCCTGGAGACCGAGGTTGGCGAGCGCGGCCTCACGCTCTCGGGAGGCCAGAAGCAACGCGCCGCCATCGCCCGCGCCATGGTCCGCGATCCGCGCCTCTTAATCCTCGACGATGCGCTCTCCGCGGTCGACACCATCACCGAGGAACGGATCCTGGCCAGCCTGCTCCGGTTCATGCGCGGCCGAACGACGATTCTAATCTCGCACCGCGTCTCCACCGTGCGCCTGGCCGGGCGCATCTACGTGCTGGATGAGGGCCGCATGGTCGAGGCCGGCTCACACGAGCAACTGCTGGCGGCGGGCGGCTACTACGCCGACCTGAATCAAAAACAGTTGCTGGAAGAAGAACTCGAATCCATCTGACGCCGCCGCGGAGCGGCAATCCGGGTGTCTATAGTCGGTCTCAGGGACAACCAACGGACCGAGGCATGAGCTGCGGCGTTGAATTTTGAGTTTTTTGAACTTTTTCGTCAAGAAATTAGAAAAATCCGATCAGAGTAATGCTTGAATCGCGGCTGCATTAAGCGTACATTTGAGTACAGTCTGTACCATCTCGGAGGGAGGACCCGATTATGTTGTTGAAACCATTGACAATGTCTGCGCTTCTCTCGATGGCGATGGCCATCCTGGCGAGCGCCCAAGTGTTCCCCTTTTTGCCGGCGCCGAGCGGCCCACCTGAGATCGACCACTTCCACTGCTACTTCGTTCAATCGCCGATGCAACCGGTTTCCGCTCTCTTGCAGGACCAGTTCGACGCGGCGCTAAACCAATCGTCGGAGGTCATTACGGACCTGCGCGCGGTGGAGCTTTGCCCGCCGGTCCAGAAGACCCTCACCAGCGGGAAGGTCACGCCGATCAACCATCCTACCGACCACCTGTTGATGTATCTCATCAACCCGCAACCCATCACACCGCGCATTGTCCTGGTGGAGAATCAGTTTGGCTACCAGATCCTGCGGACGCGCAACGCCGTGATGCTGGCGGTACCCAGCGGCAAGGTTTTGCCCACCCCCGCCGGCGAGGTGCCGCCGCTGCCGCCCATCCCGACGGACCTTGACCATTACAAGTGCTACTCGGCCAGCGGGGACATTGCGACGCATGTGGTGGGGCTCAGCGACCAGTTCATGTCGACGATTGTTGACGTGATTGAGCCGATCCTGTTCTGCAACCCAGTGCAAAAAACGATCCCTTCGGCCACGCCGACAGTTCCCGGCACGGTGACCCCAATTACGGACCCGCGCGCGCATCTGACGTGTTATGTTGTCACGCCCAGGCCTTTCCAGGGGCTGGCGTATTACAACAACCAGTTCGTTAACTCCACGCCCGTGGCGGGGGCGACACCTCCTCCTCCCAGCCTGGTCGTGCTGCAATCGGAGATCCTGTGCGCTCCGTCGTACAAGCTGGCGTGGGAGTATGCCCCGCCGCCCCCGGCGACTCTGACTCCGGGCAGTGCGGCGGGGGAATAGGCTGAACTCCGTTGGGCCGGCTCGAGGCGCTCGCGCGCAAGGGCGCTTAGAGCCGGCTGGCGGCGCGAGCCTTTTCGGCTTGCCGGAAGCGGTCGCGGGTCTGGCCGGCGTAACGCAGGTACAAATCATACAGCCGCCGCGCGTCGGCTGCATGGTGCGCCGCCGCGGCGGCCTCGGCGCGCACGAACAGCAGGTTGGGATAAAGCAGGAAGTCGAACAGCAGGCGCTGGTTGTCGGTCAGCAGTGGCCAGCCGATTTTCACCAGGGCCGCCGACTCGGCGGTCTGGCCCGTGCGCAGCAGGCACCAGGCCTGCATCTCGCGGGCGAACGCATCGCCGCCGCCGCGCGCTCCTTTCAGCGCCGCGTCCCACACCGGCAGCGCGCGCGCGAATTCGCCTCGTAGCGTGAGCCCGACGGCCTGCAGCTCGCTGCGCAGCGACGGGTCGCTCACAGCTCCGGCGTCGCCCCCCGTCAGCAGCGCGGCGATGCCGGCCAGCAGCGGATTGGTGGCCTTCGGCGTCAGCCCGCGGAGGGCCCCGGCCCAGCGCGCGGCGGCGGCCGCATCCTCATCGCGCAACGCCGCGAGCAGCAGCCGCGTGGCCGCCAGCGCCGCGGCCGGCCCGCCCTGCCGCGCCAGGCGCTCCAGCGCCGCCTGCGCCGCGTCGTTGCGGCCGAAAAGGAACTGCCAGCGCGCGCGATGGAACGGCGCCAGCGCGTCGCCCGCCTTTTCCCTGTCGGCCAGATACTTGTCCGCCAGCTCCGCCGCCACCCGCGCGTTGCCCTCCAGGTAATTGGCCAGCGCCGCTTTCTCGAGCGCCGCCCCGCCATTGAAGTTCGGGTCGCGCTGATAGGAATTCAGAAACCACGTCTGCGCGCCCGCCAGGTCCCCGGACAGCATCTCGATCTCCCCCCGCGAATCCGACGCATTGGGATCGGTCGGCGCGAGCCGGTCGTACTCGGCCACGCTCCGCCGGGCGGCGTCGAATTGCCCCTGCCAGGCCTGCGCGTAGGCCAACAGGTTCCACACTTCGGGCTGCTGGCGGTTCACCGCCAGCGCCTGCCTGTACAGGGACGCGGCTTGCGCATACTGCCCCTCGGCCGCGAATTGCGACCCCAGTTCGCTCATCGCGCCGGGATTGGATGGATCGGCCTGCACCAGCCGCTCCAACGCCGCCCGGCGCAGCGCCGCATCGCCGCGGAAACTCGCTTCGGCGAAATCCAGGCGCGCCCGCGCCGCCGCCGGCGCCTCGGTCGCCCTGGCGCGGCCCAGGGCCACGATGCGCAGCGCCTGGTCCTTTTTCCCCGCTTCGAACGCTGCTACCGCCCAGCGTTCCCAGCACCAATAGGCCTGCGGATCAGCGCTCGCGCAGGGCTCGTACTCGTGTTTGAAAAACAACTCCAGCCCGCGGTCCTCATGCACCCCCTCCGGCCGCAGCGACCGCACGCCCGAGGCCGGGGCCAGTAAAGTGGCCAGCGCCGTGGCGGCCTGCAGCGCCGTTCCCGTCCCCCGCGCCGCGCTCAGAATCCGATGCCCCGCGGCGTTTTCCAGAAAGAAGGCGTAGCGCAGAGGCGGGGCGCCCGGGCGCTTTGAGGATTCGTCCAGCTCCAGCGTGCCATAGGCCAAGTCCGTGGCCTGGCGGGCCGCCGCCTCGCCTGCGTCGCGCGCCGGAAAAACGGCCGCCGTCTGGCCCGCTCCGAGCTCCAGTTGGGCGACCTCGACCACCGCCCCGCCGGCCCAGTCGAGCGCCTCGCGCCCGGTCAGATTCTGGATCGGCAGGATGGCAATCCGCCGCGCCGCGCCGCGCCCCGCCGCAGCCTGCGCGTGGCGCCAGCAGAGCCACGCGCCGCCCGCCAGCAGGACCGCGCCCAACGCCACGGCCGCCAGTCGCTGATTAGAGAACACGCGGCTCCAGCTTCATCAGCTCGTCGAATTCCGGGAGCTTTCGCAACGCCGCGAAGTCCTCCTCCTCCTCGAATTTTTTGCGCTCCTTGAAACCCGCTTCCAGCGCCTTGCGAATATACTGCAGCGCGAGTTCGTTCATACCCCGCTTGGCGTACAACCGCGCCATGTAGTAGTCGAACTTCGCCCGCTCCGCAATATCCCGCTCCTCCAGCAGCACGCCCTGGTTGCCGTGGTGTTCGAAAACCTGCGGGTCGATGGCGGCCGCCTGCTCGTAATTCTCAAATGCCAACTTGTAATTGTGGCGCGCGAACCATGCCGTTCCGAGGTTGGAGTAGATCGAGGCCGAGCTAGGCCGCAGCACCAGCGCCCGTTTGTAGGCCTTGATCGCCCGTCCGTAGCTCTTCCGGGCGTAATAAACCGTCCCGGCGTTATTGATCGCCTCGGCATATTGGGGATCCATCCTGGCGGCCCGGTCGTAGTATTTCTTCGCCAGATCCAGCTCGCTCTGTTGTTGATATGCGATCCCGATCTTGTTCAGCACCACCGCCGTCAGCGGCTGCGTCTGCAGATAAGCCTCGACCGCTTCGCGGTACATCTTGCGGGCCATGTAAATGTCGCCGCGCTCCTCGAAGGTGATCTCCCTGGCCGCTGCGGCAGGCGCTTGCCAGTCCGGAGTCGCGCCCCGCGCGGCGGCCGGCAGCAGCGCCGCCGTGGCGGCAAGCACACAGCACCACACCCCGCTCGGGACCATAGTCGCCTCCCCGGCTGGACCCTCCGGCGCAACCGGAATTCTTACCTAAATATAGCTCTGATCCGATCCCAGAACCCTTTCTTTTGTTTCGGCTCCGCGGGCGCGGCCGGAGGGCTCGGCGCGGCTTTCCGCGCTTCGTTCGGGCGCGCCTGTTTGGGTCGCAATGGGTCGGGCGCGGCCTTGTCCGCCCCGGCTTCCGGCGCCGGCGCCGTATCCCAACCCGCGATCAGCGTCCGCCCGCCGCCCCCGTGCAGCCGGCAATAGTCGGTCGGCTGCGTCCCGGCGATGAACACTTCGGCCCGGCGCTGCGGGCACGCCGCCGTGGCCAGTTGGCCGGACAGCGGGTCGATCTCCGCCGTCACCACGCCGTCCGGCGCCTCGAACTCCGACACATTTTTGTACTCGCGGTAGCCGTGCGCCCGCTTCATGAACTCCGTCCAGATCGGCAGCGCCGCCTTGGCCCCTTCCAGCGGCATCTCGGTGTTGTCGTCGAAGCCCACCCACACCGCGCACAGCAGCCGCGTGGTGAAGCCCACGAACCAGGCGTCGCGCGAGGTGCCCGTCTTGCCCGCCGCCGGCAGCAGGAATCCGCGCGTCCGCGCATTGGCCCCGGTTCCGGTTCGCAGCACCTCTTCCATCAGGTTGGTCACCATGTAGGCCACGCGCGGGTCCAGCACATCGCGCGTCACCGGGCTGTAGTGCCACACCAGCTTGCCGGTCTGGTCCCGCACCTCGCTGATGGCGTTCTGCTGCACCCAATGCCCGCCGTTGCTGAACGTGGTGTAGGCGCTGGCAATCTGCAGCGGCGTGGCTTCGTAAGCCCCTAGCGCCTCGGCCGGCGTGCCCTTGGTATTCTCCAAACCCGCGTCCCGCGCCAGTTCGGCCACCGTTTCGTACCCCACCGCCTCGGCGAATTTCACCGTCGGAATGTTCATCGAGTGTGCCAGCGCGTCCCGCAACGTCACCCGCCCGTGCCACTCCTCGTGGAAATTGTTAGGCTCGTAAACCTTGTCGTCAAACAGGAAGGTCGTCGGCTCGTCAATCACCTGGCTCACCGGCGTCAGCAGCGCCGGCCCGCCCGTAATCGCCGTGCGCAACGCCGCCGCGTACACGAACGGCTTGAACGACGAGCCCGGCTGCCGCAGCGCCAGCGCGCGGTTCAACTGGCTCAGCCCGTAATTGCGCCCCCCAACGAGCGCCCGCACTTCACCGGTGTGCGGATCCATCGCCACCAGTGCCACCTGCGCCTCGGGGTATTTCTTGCGCTTGTGGGCCAGCTGAGAGTCCACCTCCTGCATCCCGATGCGCACCGCTTCCACCGCCTCGCGTTGCAGCTTCATGTCCAGTGTGGTGTAAATGCGGTACTCGGTGGACTGGAAATCGACGTCCGAAAAGCGGTCCCGCAACTCGTCATTGACCAGGTCCACGAAGTACGGCGCATCGGTCGATTCGATGCCGCCCTCGGCCAGCTTGAGCGGCGACTTGGTGGCGTCCAGATACTGCAGATCCGTCAGGTACCCGTTGTCGTGCATCAGCCCCAGCACGATGTTGCGCCGTTGCAACGCCCGATCCTCGTGCCGGTAGGGGTTGTACAGGTTCGGTTTCTGGATCATCCCCGCCAGCAGCGCCGCCTCCTGCACGTTCAGCTCGCGCACGTCCTTGCCGAAATACACCTGCGCCGCCTCGCCGAAGCCGCGCACGGCAAAGCTGCGCCGCTGGCCCAGGTCCACCTGGTTGGCGTAGTACTCGAAGATCTGCTCCTTGGTCAGCTTGCGCTCGATCTGCATCGTGATCAGCGCTTCGGCGATCTTGCGATGCCAGGTCTTCTCCGGCCCGAGCCAGAAGTTGCGCGCCAGTTGCATGCTCAACGTCGATGCGCCCTGCGCCTTGCGGCCTTCGCGCACGTCCTCGAACATCGCCTTGATGATGCGCAGCGGATCGAAGCCGGCGTGCTGGAAAAACCGCTTGTCTTCGGCCGAGGTCACTGCATCCACGAGAATCCTGGGAATGTCGTTGTAGTGCACCACGCGGCGCTTCTGCCGCAGCCGGTCAAACAGATTGCTGATCAGCTCCGGTTCCAGCAGGTAGATGGTCCGCTCGCTGTTGTCGCGATTCGACACGATCCGCTCGACCACCCCGCCCTCAAGGAAAATCACGCCCGGCTCGCTCTCTGGCCAGGCGTCCACGCCCGGGAAAATCTCCACTCCGTCGGGACGGACTTTGTACCACCCCAAGCGGTTGGCGCGGTTGTCGGTGTAGCCGCAGCGCCGCAGCATCTCCACCAGTTCGTCCGCGCTCAGCGTTTCGCCCGTGCTGATGGGCTCGGGCGCGGCGAAGATCTGCGCCGTCTGCGCGAACGGCCCTTCCTTCAGCTTCTCGTCCACCAGCCGCGAGTAGTGCGTCCACAGCCACACCACGCCGCCCACGCCGAAGATCACGACAATGGTCAAAAATGCGGCCAGGAAGCGCCCTAGGCGGCCGGCTGGGAAGTGGAGTTTCGCGGACGCGCGCGTGGAGGGTTTGGTCACCGAAAATGCTCTCCCGTTATTGTCGCATGCGCCCGCGCGGGCGGCCCCGCCTCTTCTCCCCCGCCCCGCGGCCCCGCCTGGCCCCGGCCGCGAATGTTACAACACGCTGACGACAGGGCACGTCCTGCCGGCCGAAATGGGCCCACGCCGGGCCGGCGGAGATCTTCCATTGGAGCTACCAATTCACGGCGCCGCGGCTCACAATTGACGTATGCAACGGACTTTCAGACCGTCTTGTCTCATCGCGCCGCTTGCGTTGCTGGCGATCGCAGCTACCCCTTCGCCTGCCGAGAGTCGTTGGATTCGCCTTCGCTCGGCCGACTTCGAGATGTATAGCAGCGCCAACCCCCGCGTCGCCCGCGACACCCTGCGCCAGTTCGAGCAGGTGCGCGGATTCTTTCTGCAAGCCTCGGGCAAGCCCCCGTCCAGGCCAACGCCGGTGCGACTGGTCGTCTTCGGATCCGCCAAGGAGTTCGAGCCCTACCGCGTGAATGGGTACGCCGCCGCCTATTACCAGGAGACGCCCGATCGCGACTATATCGTCATTGGTCCTAGCGGCGCCGACACCTTTCCACTCGCGGTGCACGAGTATGTCCACCTGCTGGTGCGGCACGACGGCCTCAAGCTGCCGCCATGGCTCAACGAAGGACTGGCGGAGTTGTACTCCACCCTGCGGCCGGTGGGCGACAAGATCCTCGTGGGGGACCTGGTTCCCGGCCGCCGTCGGGCGCTGCTCCAGGACCCATGGGTTCCGCTGGCCACCATTCTCGCGGTCGATCAGAATTCACCCTATTACAACGAGAAGAGCAAGGCCGGCAGCCTGTACAACGAGGGCTGGGCGCTGACCCACATGTTGTCGCTGCGCGCTGAGTACCGGCCCAAGTTTGGCCAGCTCCTGCAAGCGATCTCCGGCGGCGAGGAATCCGCGTCAGCATTGTTGAAGGTCTATGGGCGCACCGTGCCGCAGATCGAGCTGGATCTGCGGTCGTATCTGCGCGGAGATCACTTCCAGGGCGGGCTTGTGCCGGCGAAACTTGAGAAGTCCGGCGGCGAGATTCCGGCCGAGCCGCTGCCCGATTTCGACGCCCAGATCATGTTCGTCGACCTGCTCTACCGTCCCGGAAAGGAGCCGGCGGCCCAGGCCGCGCTCGAGCGCCTGGTCAAGCAGGATCCCGCGCGCAGCGAGCCCTACCGCGGTCTCGGTTACCTGGCCTGGCGAGCCGGCCGGCGCACTGAGGCGGTGCGGCAATTTGGCCTGGCATACGAACGGGGCGACCGCGACCCGAAATTGTTGTGGGACTACGGCCGGATGCTCGTGTCTCAACGCCCGGACGAGTCGATTCGGGTACTTTCCGAATTGCTATCCCAGGACGGAGCGCGGACCGACGTTCGAGTGGAGTTGGCGGGAGCCCAATTGCACGCCAATCAGGCCGCCGCCGCACTACAAACATTGGGGCCGATTCGTGCAATCACTCCGGCCGATGCGCAGCGCTTCTTCACCGTTGCGGTTTACGCGGATCTGAGCGTCGGCGACACAAGCAGCGCCGAGGGAGCGGCGAGACATTTTCGGGATGTTGCCAAGACCGACGAGGATCGCGCGGCGGCCGAACGGCTGATTAGCCTGGCTGCCCTTCCTCACGTGAAAGTCGTTGCGCGGCCGGCCGAAACAGGCGCCATGGGGCCGGTCGAAATTTCGGACGCCCGGCCCACGGTGCGGAGGGTCGAACCGGCGCCGGAGACGAAAGAGACGCCGGGCCAGGAGCAGCCGCGCCCGGCGCTCCTGCGCCGCGACCCGCCGCCTCCCGAGCGGTTTTCGGCATCCGGGCGGTTCGTCGGGCTCGATTGCCGCGGCAAGCAGGCGCGCATGACCATCGAAACAGCCGCGGGGCGCAAAGTGTTCCTGGTGGACGACCCCACAAAGGTCTCCATTGTCTCCGGAGCCAACGGGCCGGTGGACTTCGTATGCGGCCCGCAGAAGACGCCGGTGAAGGTCGAAGTCGGATATGAAAAACCGCCCGCGGCTGAGGCCGTGGACGGCGTCGTCAGAACGCTCGCCTTTTAGCCTGCTCCCGCCGCCATTGCGCTGCTGCGCCTTCTTCAGCGTTAATGAGCCCTCGAATTCGCAGCTCACCGCGCCCCGCCGGCGACGCAGATTGAATTGTAATTGCTCCTGAGCTAGCCTCCGCCGTACTCCACCTTTAGCTGACTAATGGACGGAAACGCCGGCCCCAGCCGCACCGGGCAGCGCTGGCCGCGCAGCCGGACCCGCATCGCGCGCAAATCCCAATCCCAGTCCACCGCTCCCAGCTTCGTGACCATCCCGTGCACGCTCATCGGGTGCGTGCACCACTCAGCAGGGATGCCGCCGCCCACAACCAGCGAGGGCTGTTGCTCGGACTCGTCCACATAGGCCAGCATGTCCAACTGCAGCAGCAGGTGGGTGGCCGCCGTCCAATAGTGCGGCGTCACGTGCGCCGGCTGGACCCACCCGCGCACGCTGTCCCATTGATGGAACGCGTTCTCCTCGCCTTTGCCTTCCCACCACGTGTACAGCCCCGGCGAAGCCTGGTGATCCCAGAACCAATTCAGCGTCTTCCACACCGGATCCAGTTGGCCCGCGTACAGCCAGTTGTGGGCATGCGCGAGGTTGAAGTACGTCCACAACGGCAGGCTCTTGCCGGATTCGTCCCGCAACCCGCCCTGTTCGGGTCGCCAGGTCTTCTCCCAGTACCTCCGCAACCCGGCCTCGTAGTCGGTGCGCCGCGGCGCGGCGATCCACGTCGGGAACAGTCCGCACATGAAGGTACGCTCGTCTGCGTCCTCCGGCGAGAACTTGCGCAGCCAGGCCTGCTGCAGCGAGTTGGCCGCGGCCCGCCAGCGCGTGCCGTCTTCCGTCGCTCCGACGCGTTGGGCAAACTCAGAGGCCAGCACCAGTCCGCGGTATGAAACCGCGCTCGTGAACAGCGGCCGCGTGGCGTGATCCATGCGCCCCGAAATCAGGCCCTCCTGGGCTGGCTGGGCCACTTCGTAGATCTCTTTGCGCCAGCGCTCGCCGGGCACGATCGGCCCGGTGGAGAAGCGTTCCACCGGCTGTGCAGTCGCCATCAGGCCCTCAATGAACCGCGCCTTGCGGTGCACGTGCGGCCACAGGAACTCGTCGAAATCCCGGTCCCGCGCCCGGGCCGCCACTTCCCCAATAGCCCACAGCGACAGCCCCGGCGCGTCTCCCTCGGCGCCGAATCCGCCGAAGAAATCGTTGTCTGCGAAGTAGCGCACCAATTCCCGGGCCGTGTCCAGCCGGCCCGCGCGCGCCAGCGCGACCACCTGGTAGGCGCCGTCCCGGAGCCACGCCAGCGGGTAGTTCATCGGTTCCCCGGGACGCGTCTGGTTGGACACCAGCGCCATCATCAGGTGCGCCACCTGGGCGTCCAGCGCCTCGGCAAAGCGCGGGTCCGGCAACTGTAGCTCCAGCGCCGCCCGCGTGCTGGAAGCCGCCAGCGCCGGGGCCGGGCGCGGATAGGAGTCCCGAATCGAGAGGCTGTAGTTTCCTGGGCCGGACAGCTCGATCCGGGCATAGCACCAGCCATTCTGCCCCGCGCAGTCGCTCGTGCCGCCGTGCGCCATGGTCCATCCCGGCGTCCCTTCCGGCCCCACGTAGACCGACGCCGGTGCGGGCTCGATAACGACGGAAAACCGGCCGTTGATTCGCAACCGCCGTCCATCCCAATGCAGGCTCTCGATCGCCGCCCCGGCCGGTCCGACGCTGCGGATCGCCAGCATGATCTTGTGCCCGGCTGGCCGCGCCGAAAGTGCCAGATGGGCGCCGCCATTGGCCGGCCCCACCGACCAAACCGTCCGGTACTCGCTAGTCTCCGTTTCAATTGACGGCTGCACAACGCCCGTTCGCCACACCAGCTTCTGCTTCAGCTCGGAGAGCGGAATGCTGTCGCTGGTCTGCAAGATCTTCCCTTCCGGGGAAGTGATCCAGATGGAGACCCCGAAGCTCCTCACCGCCGGGCTGAAGCTGCCGCCCGGCTCGTGATAGGCCTTCTGCAACTCCTCGCTGCCGGGCACCGCCAGAGGCACGTGCCCCTGCCCTCTCGGCCACGGATCGCCGGGCCGTTGCCGCATGGCTTCCAACACCTGCTGCCGTGCCGTTGGAATCTGCCCCATCGTGCACATCGCAGCCGTCAGAAAAAGACCGATGAGATAGTGCTTACGCATGATCGCTCCACACCCGATAGCGTGCTGCCCGCAGGGGCCTTTCTGGCTGACCGATTATACCCGCGGCGGCCTCGGCCGGAGCGCTCTTTCCGTCTTTTGCGCGGGCGGCTAGGCTTCGCTCCGCCGGATCACGGCGTCGGCGCGCGTTAGCACCGACGGATCCAGCTCCAGGCCCAGTCCCGGCCCCGGCGGCAGCGGGAATTCGCCCTGCTCCGGCTGGACGATGTTGGTCACCAGTCCGCGGTATTCCTCCGCGTAGTGCCGCCGCACGCTCTCCAGGATGTACAGGTTGGGAATGTTCGCCGCCAGGTGCAGCGACGCCGCGTGCAGCACCGGCCCGCCGCAGTTGTGCGGCGCCACGGGGAGATAATGCGTCTCGGCCGCCGTGGCGATCTTCTTGGCTTCCGAGATGCCTCCGCACCACGCAATGTCGGGCATGATCACCGCCGCGGCCCGGTTCTCAAACAGCTCGCGATAGCCCCAGCGCGTCACCAGCCGCTCGCTGAGCGTCAGCGGCAGCCGCGTCGCGAGCGCCAATTCGCGGTACGCCGCCAGGTTATCCTGCGGCAGCATCTCCTCCAACCACATCGGCTCCAGCGGCTCCAGCGCCCGCGCGATCTGGCGCGCCGCCGCCAGGCTCCAGAAGCCGTGAAACTCCAGGGCCACGTCCATCTGCCGGCCGAATTGCTTGCGGATCCGCGCCAGCGGCTCCGCGCCCTCCTCGATCTCCTCCGCCGTGATGCGCTGCCCGAGCGTGCGCCGCACCAGCGGATCGAACGGCCAGATCTTCATCGCCCGGATGCCGGACTCCAGCAACGACTCAGCCAGCCGCTCCGGCTCGCGATGAAAATCGATGTGGTCGTAACACGTGTTGTAGGTCGGGATGCGCTGCCGCGACGCCCCGCCCAGTAGTTGGTAAATCGGCACGCCGACAGCCTTCCCGGCCAGGTCCCACAACGCCATGTCCACGGCGCTGATGGCCCGGATCTCGGCCCCGGCCCAGCCGGCGTAGGAGACCGCCAGGTGCATCTCGCGCCACAGCCAGTCAATGCGCGACGGGTCCTGTCCCAGCAGCTTCGCCGCCAGCGCCCCGTGGACCACCCCCGCCTCGGCCTCCGGGAACGGGTAGGTCTCACCCAGCCCGGTCAGCCCCTCGTCGGTATGCAGCCGCAGCCACAGCCAGCGGATCGGCCCGGCATGCGTCGTGATGCCGCGCGGCAAAGTGATCGTTTCCACCCCAGTGATCTTCATGACACTCCGGGCGGCGCTCCCGCCGCCGAACCGCATTGTCGCATGCCACGCCCACGCGCGGGTGAAACACCGTCAGCCGCAAGTCCGCGCACCCGGTCTGCACGTTGAAATCACGCGCGGCGAAGCCTGAAAACGCGCTGTTCGCACGCTACCGACGCGTTGTTTGAGGGAATTTCGGGTCCTGTACTTCGGCTGTTGCCCACTCTCCGCAGCGCCGGCATGCTAGCGTGAATGGCGGTGAAATATGTCCGACTGGCGCACTGTCTACGAAGAGAAAAAAACGGCCCCCGATGCCGCCCTGGGCTGCCTGCAAAGCCACCAGCGCGTCTTCATCCACATGGCGGCCTGCGCGCCGCAGGCGCTGATCGAAGCCTTGTGCCGCCGGCTCAAGGCGTTGCGCGGGGTGGAGGTGCTGCATTGCATCAACATAGGCCCGGCGCCCTACACCGCGCCGGAATACGCGCCGCACTGCCGGCACAATTCACTGTTCGTGGCGGGCAACGTGCGCCCGGCCGTGCAGGAGGGCCGCGCCGACACAATCCCCGTCTTTCTGCACGAGATGGAACGGCTGTTTACGGAGGGCATCCTACCCCTCGACATGGCGCTGATTCAACTGTCGCCGCCGGATGAGAGCGGTCACATGAGCCTGGGCACCTCGGTCGATATCTCGCTCACCGCGGCGCGCACGGCGCGGCACGTCATCGCGCAGGTGAATCCGCAGATGCCGCGCACCTTCGGCGACAGCTTCCTGACGGTGGACGACGTCGAGGCGATCGTCGAGGAAGAACGACCGATGCCGGAATACCCGCCCGACGAGATCAACGATACCCAGCGCGAGATCGCGCGCCACGTGGCGGCGCTGATCCCGGACGAGGCTACGCTGCAGATCGGCATCGGCGGCATCCCGGACGCGGTGGCGGCGCTGCTCAAGGGCCGGCGTGACCTGGGCATCCACACCGAAATGTTCAGCGAGGGGCTGATGGAGCTGATCGAGTGCGGCGCCGTCACCAACAACAAGAAGACGCTGCACCCCCACAAAAGCGTGGCTTCGTTCGCCATGGGCCGGCGGCGCCTGTACGACTACATCGATAACAATCCGATGTTCGAGTTCCTGCCCAACTCCTATGTGAACAACCCGTTCGTGATCGCCCAGAACCGGCGCATGGTGTCGATCAACTCGGCCCTGGAGGTCGACCTGGGCGGGCAGGTGTGCGCCGATTCACTCGGCTCCCTGCCCTACAGCGGCATCGGCGGGCAGGTCGATTTCGTGCGCGGGGCTTCGCGCGCCCCCGAAGGCGTGGCCGTGATCGCACTGCCCTCCACGGCCAAGGACGGCGCCTTATCGCGCATCGTGGCGCAGTTGAAACCGGGCGCGGGCGTGGTCACCTCGCGCGGCGACGTGCGCTGGGTGGCGACCGAATTCGGCGCCGTCAACCTGTTCGGCCGGAACCTGCGGCAGCGCGCCGAGCTGCTGATCTCGATCGCCCATCCGCGCTTCCGCGATGAATTGCAACGCGCCGCCGCCCGCCTCTGGGTGCGCGGCTAGCCGGGTTTCATAGCCCCTCGCCGTGAGGCAGAAGAAGTGACTGTGAGTGCCGCTGACCCGCTCCCCGCCAGGGGAGTCCGCATCCCGCCACCCAATTCCGACGAGGGGCGCTCAGGCCATCACCAAGAACGCCGGCGCCGGCTGGATGCGACTGCTGTACAGCGCGCGGATCGAATCCAGTTGCTGCCCGCCCAGTTGTTGCTGCGGCGATTGGGCGTCCGGCGAAACACTCGCCCCTGCGTCGCCGCCCGACCCCGGCGTGGCCGGAGTGGAGGTCGGCGTGGCGACGGGTGTGGCAGGCGCGGTATTCAGCGTCGCCAGCGGCTGCTGGGCCGTGCTGTGGCCGAACAGCGTGTCCGTCTCCCCGCGCTGCACCGCCTGGACGCTGATCAGGGCATCGTCCTGGGGAATGGCGCTGGGAAGTACCGTGGTTGGCAGATGGAGCGACGAATAGGGCGGAACCCTGGTCGTGTCCTGAATTGCATTGATCGGAGTCGACACTGTGCCCATACCGTCCTTATCGTGAGCCGGTCCTCCGGGCTTGAGAGTATTTTTCGCGCTGCGTAGAATACAGGGGACACGGATCGCATCATGAAGTCATTTCTAATGGTGTTGGGATTGCTCGCCGCTGCCGTGGCTGCGCCGCCGCCGGCGGAACTGCCGCGCATCTACCTGGGCGATGCCCGCCATCCGGTGGTCTACGGCGAGGCGTGGCTGGTGGTGCACGGATGGGGCGATTACCCGGCGCTGTTAGTAGGGACGATCCGGGCAGGAAAACTGGAGCCCGAGGCTGGGGTGCCCAACGCGGAGTGCTCGGACTGGGGCGACGGCTGCCGGCTCGCGCTGGGGGTGGCGGAGAAAGCGCCGGTGGCTGCGCCGGCGAAGGAACTGGATTCGGCGTACGGCACCACAGGCAGCCAACTCTCGCGGCGGTTTCCGATCCTGTATCTTTCGGCCAAAATCGAGGACGTGGAGCGGACCGCCGATTGGCTGGCGGGGTTGAACTCGCTGGGGCGCGTGGAGGCGGCCGGCGTCGTGCTGCCGCGGCCGGAGAAGCGCAGCCTTCAGTTGCTGTATCCCGACGGGCGGCCGTTCGAGGGCGCCCGCGCGCGGGTGGCGCTGTTCGGGGCCAACAACAACCACTGCGGCGCGGCGCTGGGCTTTGCACTGGGTGAGCCGGTCAGCGACGCACAAGGCCGCATCGCCGTGACGGCCCCGGGCGGGCCGCTGGCGGTGAGTTTGAATTTTTACGAAGAGCAGTCCGGCGGGCCGGCGGGAACGGCCTATGCGCTGCGCACTGACATCGCTACCGCCGCCGAGCGGGACATCACGCTGCAGCGCATGTGGACGCTGGCTCAGCGCGACTACGCGCTGACGGTGCGCGACGCCGGCGGCCAGCCCATGGCGGGCGTGCGGCTGAGCGGCTGCCCGTGGAATCCCACCTGTGGCGCGGACTGCGGTCCGTTGGGCGGCGCCTCGGTGGTCAGCGATGCGGCCGGGCAGGTGCGGTGGCGCGATGCCGATCTGCGGCGCCTGCGCAACGTCTCCTTGATTGATGCCGGCGGACGGACGATGTACCTGAACGCCGACGAATTGCGCGCCCTGTTGGGCCCGGGCGCGGCCAGCGTGACCTGGCGCGAGCCGCCGCGGCGGCCGGCTGCGCCGGGCGAGCATTAGGCGCGGCTGCCGGCCGCCGCCGCCCTGCGCTAAGAAGCCGTGAATTCCCTTGTATGGGCCTGGCCGTTCGGTTACAGTTGCCTGGAGGGAGGATCGAGTCGATGGCTTTTTGCAGCAATTGCGGTGCGGATACGATGGGCGGGGCGTTTTGCCCGAAGTGCGGTGCGCCGGTGGCGGCCGCGCCCCCTCCGGGACCGGCGCCAGGACCCGCGCCGGGCGGCTATGCCCCTTACACGCCCCCTCCGGCCGCGCCGGGCGCGGCGGCGGGCTTGCAGGAGAACATGGCCAGCGCCCTGTGCTACGTGTTGGGACTGGTCACCGGGATCCTATTCCTGGTTCTCCAGCCTTATAACCAGAACAAGACGATCCGCTTCCACGCCTTCCAGTCGATCTTCTATCACGTTGCATGGATCATCTTCTGGTTCGGCCTGCACATCATTTTGAGCGCCATGGGTTACAGTGTCCTGGGCGCGCTGTTCGGCCTGCTCAGCCTGCTCATCAGCTTGGTGGTCGGTTTCGGCGGCTTCCTGCTGTGGTTGTTCCTGATGTGGCGCGCCTACAATAACAACCCGCTGGTGCTGCCCATCATCGGCCCGATCGCGCAGCAGCAGGCCGGCAACTAGGGCCTGTCGCAGAGAAATCGTTAGCGCAACCGTCTCTTACGGTCGCGGCTTTGCAAGCAGCTGCGGCCGCAATGCGCGGATTCTGAGCGGCGAGCCTCATTGACTGGTTTGGCGCATGCTAACGAAGTCACCGCGACGCGCCGGCTGGCCCCACGCTGCCTACACGCTCACCACTGGGCAACGGCTCTGGCGAATGATCGAATAGGCGTTTGCCCGCAGCCGCCCGAACACCCCCGCGGCCGACCCGCGCCCGATCACCAGCAGGTCCGATTCCAGGTCCGCCGCGACCTCGCACACCGTGCGCGCCGGGTCGCCGCTCTGCACGTGCAGCGGCGCGTCGATATTGAGCCGCTGCTGCAATTCAGCCACCTCCTGGCGCACGCTGGCCTCGGCGCGGGCGCGGCAATCGGCGTCGTAGCTCTCGCCGGCCCGGCCCTCCATGGCGGGCATGGCGTGGACCAGCGCCAGCCGCGCGCCGGCGTCCTTGGCGAACCGCGCCGCCCACATGAAGGTCCGCTCGCTCTGAGAGCCCAGGTCGATGGCCGCGGTCACCTGGCGGAAGTGCACGTCGTGCCAGGACGGCGTCTCCATGTGCACGCCCGTCCATACCGGACAATCGGCGTCGTGCAGCACCTTGGCGGTCACGGAGCCCAGAATGAATCGCCGGAACGGACCGTAGCCGTGGGTCGGCATGACGATCAGCCCCGCGCCGCTCGCGTGGGCCAGCTCGATGATCAGCCCCGCCGGGTCGCCCTCCCGCACCAGGCGTTCTGTATCGGGCGCGGGCAGCTCCTCGGCCATGAAGTTGTCCAGGTCCTTGGACGCCAGCTCGGCCCGGCAGCGGAACTGTTCTTCCAGCACCGAGCCGGCCAGCTCCAGAGCGCCGAATTCGTAATGCGGGGGCGGCACAACGTGCAGCAGGGTCAGGCGGCTGCCGAAGACCTCGTGCAGCGCCTCGGCGTAGCGCGCCGCGCCCCTGGAACGCTCGGAGAAATCGACCGGAACCAGGATGCGACTGAGCGGCATGGGAAGCCTCCGCCCAAACTTTACACCGATTTGAGGCGCTTTGGAACCAGGATTGAGCGGCTTTCCTGGATTGCGGAGGCTAAAATCCGGATGCCGCGGCCGGGCGACGCGGAACGGCGCTTACTTCGACCCCGCCGCTGCCGGCGCCAGCCCCAGATCCATTAGCCCGGATGTTTCACCACGATCGTAGCGAGGCGCGATGAGAGGGCCCCAACATCAAACGACGCCACGAGGCGCGCTCGCGGGAGCCGCCCGCAGGCGTACTGGACTGGTACGTCGAGGACGGGGGGTGCCCCCTGGGCCCAGCGCAACGAAGTAGATGCGGCTCTATCGCGCGCCGCAGCCGATTGGTGGTGAAATATCCGGGTTAGGACCTTGGGCGACTCATCTTCCATCGCCAGCAACTGATGGCAGGTGCCGCAGTCCTGGGGAATGGTCTTCCCCGCCCGGCCGCCGCGACGGCACTCGCCTAGCGGTACGAGAACAGCATGGCGTAGATGATCAGTCCGATGAGGATGAGCCCCACGGTGAGGGCGGCGAAGCCGAAGCGGCGCCACAGCACGCCCTCGTGCGCCGGCGGCTCCGGCATCAGGCGATTTTCCAGCTCGCCCGACTGCAGCAGTTGCTGATATTCCCGCGGGCGGTCCCGCTTGAACTCTTCCAGCGGCATGCCGCCAGTGAAGATCACCGTGTCGATGGGGAATTTCTCTGGGCGGAAGTGCGTGTTGAAGAAGTGCACCACGAAGATGAAGCTCACCGCCAGCAGGGCTTCGTCACTGTGAATGGTGGTGGCCACGTTCACCGCCCAGCCTGGCAAAACGCGCGTGAACAGCTCGGGGAACCACAGCAGCAGTCCGGTGCCGCCGATCACCGCCACGCCCCAGAAGACGGCGAAATAGTCGAACTTCTCCCAGTAGGTCCAGCGGCCGTACTCGGGGCGCGGCCCGCGGCCGAGGAACCATTTCAGCGAGCCGACGAACTCCTGCCAGTCCCGACCGTTGAACAACATGCTCTCCGGTCCGGCGATGAACTGCCACCAGCTCTTGCCGCTGGCGCGGCGCTGCCGGACCAGATCCCACAGGTGCAGCCCGAAATAGCTGAAGGTGAGCACCGCGCAGAAGCGGTGGATCACCCCTGCCGCTTCAAACCCTCCCAGCAGGTGCGCCAGCACCTTGGCCCAGGCCGCGTAGGAGAACTTCAGAATCATGCCCGTCAGGGCCAGCCCCAGGAAACTGGTGATCACCATCACGTGCAGGTTGCGATGGAAGGTTTGGAATCGGCGCACGTACTGGCCGGTTTCCGGCGGGCCATTTTTGAACTGTCTGCGGAACTTGAGGGACCGCGGGAGCCACAGCGCCACGTGGGCGCCGGAGACCAGCAGCGTGCCCAGCAGCAGCGTGGTCATGCCCCAGAAGGTGAAGAACAGGAATGGATACTTCTTGGGATCGTGGTGCGTGGCGTGCGTCAGGTATCCGGCGAACTGGCGGTGCGAGCCGGGGTGGCACTTTCCACAGGTTTTGACGATGTTGTTGCGGCTGAGCCGCGAGCGCGGGTCGTTCACCGGCAGAATGTCGTGCGCGCCGTGGCAGTCGTAACACTTGGCGGTATTGAGGTAACCCAGTTTGGAAACTTTCCCGTGGAAAGTCTCGAAATAACTGTCGGCGATCTGGCGGTGGCAGCGGCCGCACTGGTCCATGATGTGCAGCCGGAAGTCGGACAGGTCCGTGCGCTGAATGCTGTGGGCGGAATGGCAATCCGAGCACTCCGGCAGTTCCTTTCCGGTCTTGGTCACCTCCGGGCTGTGAACACTTATGTGGAACATTTCGTAAATGCCGCGATGGCACTTGGCGCAGGTCAGGGCGATGTTGGCGCGGTTGACGCTCGAGCGCGGATCGCTGGCTGGCAGCTCGTGATGCGCCGTGTGGCAGTCGGCGCAATCCGCGGTCACGGTCAGGCCGCTTTGCAATAGGCCCTTGCCGTGAATGCTCTCCTTATAATGCTCTACGATCTGGCTCTGTTTGCCGGTATACCGCACGGCCGCTTTCTGCCCCGACAGGTGGCACTTGGCGCACAGCGCCGGCACGTTGCGGGAAAAGGTGGGCGAGGCTGAATCGGTCTTGCTGCGGGTGCCGTGCGGGCTATGGCAATCCTGGCAGGTCGGCGCATCCGGGCTTCCCTGCGCCACGAGTTTGCCATGCGTGCTCTCGCGATACTGATTCACCTGGTCGACGTGGCAGATCGAGCAGTCCACTTTCTCGGGCATCGTGTCGCACGGCCGGCTGTGCGCAGGCGTGCCGCCGGTGTGGCACTGGACACAGGCAGTGCGCGAATGCCGCGACACGCTCAGCTCGCTCGGGCTGACGAACAGTGAGATCGTCCGTCCGCCGCGCGTGACTTTCAGGTTCGGGTCGCCATGGCAGCGCTGGCAGTCGCGGTCCGACATGCCCTCGGGGTAATAGACCTTGCGCACCTGGTGCGGCTCGTGGCAATCCACGCAGGCCGGAATGAGGTTCGGCCCCTTCTCCCATAGCTCGCCGCGGATCACCTTACGGTGCACGGTCTCGATCCGCGCGTGACAGCGCATGCAGGTCTTGGCGATGTTGGCTTTGGCGATGGAGGAGCGCGGATCGGTGTGCGGCAGCACGAAATGGGCCGTGTGGCAGCTCGTGCAGACCGCTGTGACGATGAGGCCCTTCTCGAACAGCCCCTGACCGTGAATACTGTCCAGGTAGTTGGCAAGAATGTTGGTCTGGGGGATGTTGTGCGTCAGGCTCACCGGCGTGCCCTCACGATGGCACCCGCCGCACAGGCGCGGGATTTCCATTGTCGAGGTGGGAGACCCCGGGCTCGAGGGGCGCAGGACGTTGTGGGTTCCGTGACAGTCCTTGCAGGCCGGGGCCAGCCGGTCGCCGCGCGCGGCCGCCCGGCCGTGCAGGCTTTCGCCGTACTGCGTCTGCTGGTCGGGGTGACACGAGCCGCAGTCCACCTTGGCCAATTTTTCAGGGTGCGGGAACTCTTTGATTTTGGCGAGGTCGGTGTGGCAGGCCGCACACTCCAGCTCCGCGTGCGGCGAGGCGCGCAGAGCCGCGGCGTTGAACGGCGGGGGCGTGTCCTTTTCCCGCTTGCCGGTGCGGGGGCCGGAATCGTGACATCCCGCGCATTCCTCGGAGCCCGGCAGCGCCTTGGGCGGCTCGGCCGGCGAGAAGGCAGCCAGGGCGCCGGCCAGCAGCAGGCGCAGAATAAGTGCCTCTACCATGAACCTGCTTCTTTACCTTCTGGCGCCGAAAGATGGCAATCCCCAAATCTCAAGTCCCAGGACCGCCAGGACGATGGGACGATGGACACTCTGAAACCCGCGCGGAACCACGTAGACCGTCTCCTTTTGACCAGGAGACTCGAATCTTATTATCTTAATCATCTTAGATTCACGACGGATTCTGCGTCAAGCTGTGGCGAATTGGCTGAGGCGCGCTTGGAGCTACTTGGAAGCGGCCGGCAGCGCCGGAGCCAGGCCTAAGTCGGCCAGAATCTTGGGCGACTCCTCCTCCATCGCCAGCAACTGGTGGCACGTGCTGCAGTCCTGCGGGATGGTCTTGCCGGCTTTGTCGCCGGCGCGGTCGTCGTGGCAGCGGAAACAACCGGAGTAATCCGTGTGCCCGATGTTGTTCGGATAAACGCCCCAGGTCACCCGCATTTCGGGGAAGACGTTGCGGCTGTAGGCGGCCAGGACGGCGCGCGCGGAACTCTCTACGACGGCTCGTTTGGATTGCCAGACGGCCGGATAACTCTTCTGGTAGAACTCCTCAAAGCGCCGCGGGATTTCGCGTTCGCTGTCGGCCGTTGTGCGATAGTCGGCCTTCAACACCTCCAGCGCGGTCTTGCGCACGAACGGCAGCGAGGCGTCTGCCAGGCCGTTGGACAGGGCTTCGTCAATGGCCCGCTCGGGCAACTGGAAGCTGTGCGAGGGCCGGGTGTGGCAATCGATGCAGTCCATGGTCCGCAGCGGCATTTTGGCCAGATCGGCGTCCTTGAAGCCCTCGGCCCGGAAGGTGGTCTGTTCGCCGTTGCGCTCGTAGCGCACCCACGGAATGTTCTGCCGCTTCTCGTCGGCGGGGGCATATTGGATGTTCACGCCGGGGCCCATGTGGTGCCCGTGGATGCCCTCGTAACCGCCCGCGCCGCCGATCTTCATCAGCAGCACGGTCTGCAACCGCTTGGTCTGCTCGTCGTCGGTGAACTTGTTGACGATGCGGATGCGATTGCCGCCGAACTTCTGCGGCCAGTGGCACACTTCGCAGGTTTCGCGCGCCGGCCGCAGGGCCTTGACGGGCGTGGGAATCGGCCGCTGGTACAAATTGAACGTCACCGATATCACCTGCCAGGTGCCCGACAGCTTGCTCTTGACGAACCAGTTGGCGCCGGGGCCGATATGGCAACTTACGCACGCCACGCGCGCGTGGGGCGAGTTCTGATAGGCCGTGAATTCGGGCTTCATCACGGTGTGGCAGGTCTGCCCGCAGAAGGTCGGCGTCTCCATGTAGCTGACGGCGCGGTAGGAGAACTGGCCGCCGATCATCACGTTCAGCACCGTCGTCACGGCGACGAACATCAACAGCCGGCGGAAGCGCACGTTCGCCAGGTCGATTTCGGGGAAAACCGGTGGCAGTGAGTTGCGATGGGTCCGGCGGTAGATGTAAATGCCCAGTGGGATCAGGATCAGCCCGACGAAGAACAGCCCGGGCAGAATCATGAACTCGAGGATCCCGGCGTAGGCGTTGCCCGGCTCGCCTTTGATGAAGCTGTTCAACAGCGCCAGCCACAAAATCGTCGCCGTGGTCACCAGCACCACGCCTGCCAGGCTGATGGCGTTGCTGGACAGGTACACCAGCGGGGCCAGCAGCTCTTTGTAACGCCTCATCCAGAACCTCCCCAATCATCGCCCCGCGGAAGTGCGCTATCAATCGTCGGAATGCCCGCTCCCGCCGTGCGATCCGCGCTCCGGCCGCGGGCTGTAGCCAGTCAACCAACCCGCATCCATCGGATAGACTTCGGGATCGAAAATCACAGTGTACAGGTGCCAGATCAAGATGGAGGCCGTGGCCAGCACGGCTTCGTAGTAGTGAATCGAGCGCGCCACGTCCAGCCAGATCTTGGGCAGCATGCTCAAGGTCCAGTAATTGAACCACAGCGCGCACCCGGTCAGCGCCATCACTCCAGTGCCCCACACCAGCGCCCAGTACTCGACCTTTTCGATGTAGCCGTGGGCCGAATAGTGCGGCGTCGCCTGGCGCAGGCCCAGCCGCCACAGCAGACCCTCCATCATTTCGCGGATGTCGGCCACGCGCGGCAGGAACTCGGTCCAGTGCGCGCGCAGTTTGCGGCTGTAGGCCAGCGTCAGCACATGCAGGATCGCCGTGCCCACCAGAATCGCCGCGGCCGAGCGGTGCACGACGCCGCGAATCGGATAAGTGTGCTCCAGGCTCAGCAGCGGCCGCGACCACCACGCGTCGGAGTAGTGCAGCGCAAAGCCGGTGTAGGCCAGCAGAATGAAACTCGCCATCAGCAGAGCGTGCTCCACGCGCTCGGCGACGTACATTCGGTGTGTGTGCGCCGGCGGCTTGAACATGCGCACGCTCACCTCGCGGCCCTGAAAACGCATCCGCGTCAGCTTGCGCAGGAAGTCGCCCAGGTGGTGGATGAACATGAAGGCCAGCGTCCCGGGGATCACCATCAGGTAAAACCACTGCACGTATTGCAACGGCAGCGGCGCCCTCTGGCCCTCGCGCATGTGCACTGCGCCCAGGCTGAAGCGGCTGCCGGCCCCGGGATGGCACGCGCCGCACGTCTTGGCCAGGTTCTTGGGATTGGTGCGCGACAGCGGATCCGCCGACGGCAGGATGCCATGGTAGCCGTGGCAGGACGCGCAGTCGGCCACGGTTTGCGACCCGGCCTTCAACTCCAGCCCGTGGAAGCTGGCATCGAAGGTCGTGATGCGGTCGGCGGGAATGCCGAAGCGGCTCATCAGCCGCACGTCGCCGTGACAGCGCCCGCACGTCTCGGGCACCTTGTTGGCGAACACCGTCGACTGCGGATTGGACGGCCGCATGATGGAGTGGCTGGCGTGGCAGTCGGTGCACACCGGGGCGCCCTCGACGCCGCGCTCCACCGCCTTTCCATGCACGCTGGTGCGATACTCGGCGGCCTCCTTGTCGTGGCACATGCCGCACACGTCGGGCGTGCCCTTTTTCCACTCCTCGGTCTTGGTGGAGACCAGCTCGTGCGCGGCCCCGTGGCAGGTGTCGCAGTCCGGCGCGGCCGTGTTGCCTTTCTTCAGCTCCGCGGCGTGCACGCTCTGCCAGAAGCTCTGCACCTCGGGCGAGTGGCAGTTGGCGCACGACGGTTTGGCAATATTGGCCGGGTGCGGATAATCCTCGTGTTTGACGTGGCACGATGTGCAGGCCACATCGGCGTGCGCCGATTTCTTCAGCTTGGCCCCGACATCATGGCATTCGGCGCACTTCGAATTCGGCAGCGTGGGCGCGGGAACGCCCTCGCAGCGCACCACGGGCGCCGCCAGCAGAATCAGCGAAAACAGGATTCCCTTGGACACAAAACTCAGCTTCCCGGCCGCGCGCCGCAACCCCTGCCCGGCACGCCGCCGTCCCGCTCGCACCCCAGTGCCTTCCGGCCGCCGGAGGCGCAATCCACAACTGGATGGTTAGTGCAGGCCCGCGGTGGAACTGCCCTCCCACATCTGCCATCCGTACAGCAGCCCCAGGGCCACGCCCGTGACAACCAGCACGATGGTCAGCGACTTGCCCCACACTTCGATTTGTGCCAGTCTCTTGGCTAGCTGCTCCTGCTTGGCGATGTCCCCCGATTCGCCATCGCTGAGTTTCAGCGTGTCATCTTCCTTGTCGCCCACCTTGCGGCGCCACAGCGCCAGCCCCATCACAATCACGCCGAGCACAGCCCAGGCGATGACATATGGCAATAAGTTCAGTTGCATCAAATCCATGATCGTTACTCCTCGACTTGGTGGAAAGTTCGGCTCGGAACCGCTCTGCACCTCACGGCTGATCGATCTTCCGCCCCATTACTTGTTTCGCATCCGCGGTTCCGCTGCGCAAGCAGGCCGAGAGAATCGCCAGCACCACGGTATTCGGCGGATCCTGGTCCGTCACCACCGAGCTCACGCCCGCCTCCCACGCGTCCCTCAGGTGACTGGCGTCGTTGCGCGTCAACAAAACAATTCGTTCCGGGTACGGCAGCGGACTCGGCAGTTGGCGCAAATGCGGCGGATCCACCACAATCACGCACGCCTCCTCCAGAGACGGCTGCTCCACGCTGCGGACCTGCAATTGAGTACTGCGCGCCAGCAGAGAGCGCAGCGTCTCCGCCTTCGCCGGGTCACTCAACGCCAATTGAATGCAACTCATATGGCGGTCCTTCTGCCGTTTGCCTGAGGCAACGGGGCCTGTGCCCGACAGCGAAAATTCTCCTTTCCGCGCGGGCTGAACCCGGCCGCGCGGCGCAACTTGCGGAAGCCGGCCGCCGGCCGTTCTGGCGCTGGTCACTCAGGCTTCCCCTGTTCATAGCAGCAATCCAAGTGCCAGACAGGGAAATGCTCTTATCAATGAGGAATTTGGCGGATTCGCGCCCTCTCTCATATCTCGCGGTGACTTTTTGCCCATTTTCCGCTCCGGCAATTGCGCGAATTGACCCATTTCGATTACCCCTGCCGCCTCGCGAGCGGTTACAATCAGTCATACAATGGCTTCTTCTGGGAATATGGCCAAGCTCAGCGCCGGCTGGCAGAACGCCAAGCTACTGGGTAATGTCTTCGACCAGCTCTCCGACGCATTGATCCTGTACGACGCCAATCAGGTCATTACAGGCGTCAATGCGGCCGCCGAGCGCCTCTTCAGCATGAGCGCCGAGGCGCTCATCGGACGGGACTGTCACGAGATGTTCCGCTGCCAGGTGTGCGAACCCGGCTGCGGGATGCAATCCGGCCTGCTGCAGGCCAACGGCCACAACTCCACCGTGCGTCTGCATACCCAGAATGGCATGGAGCGCCTGGTCGTGATCCACACCTCGCAACTGGTGCGCGAGGACGGCACGCTGGAAGGCGCCGTGGCCACGATCAAGGACATGACCGAGGAAATCGAACCCCAGAAGCGCGAAATCGTCGCCGACTCGGCCGCCATGCGCGATGTGCTGTACTTCGTGCGCCGCATTGCCTTGAGCGAAGCCACCACCGTGCTGATCGAAGGCGAGAACGGCACCGGCAAGGACCTGATCGCCAAGACGCTCCATTATCAGAGCGTGCGCCAGGCTGAGCCTTTCATCGCCATCAACTGCGCCGCGATCCCCGAAACGCTGCTGGAAAGCGAGCTCTTCGGCTATGAAAAGGGCGCCTTCACCGACGCCCGGGCGCAGAAAAAGGGCATCTTCGAGCTGGCCGACAAGGGCACGCTGTTCTTGGATGAAATCGGCGAGATCCCGCTGATGCTGCAGGCCAAGCTGCTGCGCGTGCTGGAGGAGCAGAACTTCCGCCGCCTGGGCGGGTTGAAGGACATCAACGTCGACCTGCGCGTGGTCGCGGCCACCAACAAGAATCTGCGCGAGGCGGTCAAGGAGGGCGCCTTCCGCCAGGACCTGTTCTTCCGCCTCAACGTGATCCACGTCGTCATCCCGCCCCTGCGCGAGCGCCGCGAGGACGTCCCGCCCCTGGCCAACTTCTTCGTCCAGCACTACAACCGGAAGTTCAAGCGCCAGATCCAGGGCGTCTCGCCCGAAACCATGCGCCTGCTGATCAATTACGACTGGCCGGGCAACGTGCGCGAGCTGCGCAATGCCATCGAACGCGCGATGATCCTCGAGGACTCCAGCTACATCACGCCCGCCAGTCTCACCGCCACGCTCAGCCAGGAAGCCGAAACCAACATCGCGGCCGCCGCCAGCGCCGGCGGCTCATCCGCGGCCGTGTTCCCTCCGCGCATCCCCGATGAGGGCCTCTCGCTCGAGGAGAACGAGCGCCGCCTGCTTGTGGGGGCGCTCGAAAAGACCGGCGGCAATCAGACTCAGGCCGCGCGCCTGTTGCGCATCACGCGCGACACCCTGCGCTACAAGATGAAGAAATTCAACCTGCGCTAGAGCGCTTCCGCGCCGCTATTTGGCGCGCTTTTTCGCCGCTTTTTCGGCCACGCTCGGCCGCGTAAACCGCTCCCCGCCCGGCTCGCTTTCCCGCCCCCCTGGGCGTAAGTGCAACACCTGTGGGCTCATTTGGCCCTCGGCGGTCTGAAACTCCTTTGCCATATTCGACGCTAAGCGTGGCATGCTGTATGTGTGGAGTTCGTCAGCCTCTTCTCCTCCTATCGCGACCTCCAGAAACGATCCGACGAACTGGAGCGCGAAGTCTCCGAATTGCGCCTCCAGAATCGCGCCATTGAGAACGAGCGCAATGGGCTGGCGGTCCAATTGCGCCGTCTGGACAAGGAACTCGAGGAAGTCCGCGCCAAGCAGACCAAGGGCGGCGAGGATAACCGCCAGTTGGGCGCGTTGAAATTCGAGCGCGATGAGCTGCGCACGCTCTACGACAAGGTTGAGGCCCAGCGCGAGGCGCTCGAAAAGGAGATGAAGGAGCTGCGCGGCGAGGCCGAGATCAACCGCGATCGTCTGTGGGCGCCCCCCGGCCACTACTACTCGCCCATCACCGACCCCAACGATCCGCGCGTCCGCCAGACCGAGATCCTCAACCTGCATGCGCTATCGGGATGCCAGGACCTGGGCCTGGACGAACTGGCCATGCTCCGCCTGCTGGGCTGGCTGGGCGAGCATGCCGCGCACTTCCCCTTCAACCCCGGCTCCACGCCCGAGTGGCGCTATTTCACCGGCAATGGCCACTTCGGCCACGCCGACGGGACCGTCCTGTTCTCCATGCTGATGGAGTACAAGCCGGCGCGCTGCATTGAGTTCGGCTGCGGCTTCTCGTCGCTGCTGATTATGGACGTGAACGACCATTTCTTCGAGCAATCGATGGAGCTGTCGCTGTACGATCCGCGCCCCGATATCCTGCTTTCGCTGCTCACCCCGCACGACCTCTATCGCGAGCGCGTGAAGGCCCGCCGTTGCTACGAAATCCCCGATGAGGCCTTCAAGGCGTTGGGCCGCGGCGACCTGTTGAGCCTCGAAACCTCGCACATCGCCAAGACCGGCAGCGACCTCACCGATCTGCTGTTCCGCGTCCTGCCCCTGCTCGCCCCCGGCGTCCTCATCCATATCCACGACATCTTCTATCCCTTTGAATACCCCGAGGCCTGGGCCGTCCAGGACAACCGTTCCTGGAACGAAGCATACCTGCTGCGCGCCTTCCTGCAATACAATCGCCAGTTCCGCGTGTTGTTCTTCAACAATCTCATCGTCCGCAAGTACTTCGACGAGGTGAGCGCCGCCTTCCCCGGCCTCGAGGACACCCACGCCTCCAGCATCTGGATCGAGAAGCTGGACTAGCCCTGTTTCGGAATCAGTGTAGCCCGTCGCGTCCGGCCGCAGAGGCCGCTCCCGGATGGGGACACCGAGGGCCGCGGCGCTTGATCGACAGCCTCCGAACGTCGCGCCGAGGGAACCCCAGCGTGCCGCCGCGGCACGCGCAGAGTGTCCCCTCCGGCCCTATCGCGCGCCGCAGCCGCCCCTTCACTGCCGGACCCAACCCGGCCGGTCACGCCTTCTTCCAGGCGAACATATCATTAAGAAACCGCCCCGGCGCCTCCCGGCGGCACTGTCGTGTCGAAATGTCCCGTTTGGCTCCCTGCCCGGCCGCTTCCTGACTGTAAACAATAGACTTACTCCACGCGACACCCTGTCGCGTTTTCACCCCCGAATTCGACACTTGTGTCGAAAAGTGTCGAATTTGGCCCCTCGCCGCGCTTAATCTATCCTTCGCCCCACCCCCGGAAACGCTTGACACAGCCCTCTATCCTATTGATA
>JBKQPG010000010.1:0-10182 GCA_052145115.1 Bryobacteraceae bacterium | reverse complement strand
CGGGGACACCGAGGGCCGCGGCGCTTGATCGCCAGCCTCTGAACGTCGCGCCGAGGGAACCCAAGCGTGCCGCCGCGGCACGCGCAGAGTGTCCCCTCCGGCCACCCAACCCGCGCCGGCCGAGTCCACAGAAACTGTGGATCTGCTCTAGGACCGTTCGCGGCAACAATCCAGCTCTTGCCGGCGTCCAAGAAGCATGCAGACTTACCGCGTCCCAAGCACGTGTCGCCGGCTTGCGGCACTGTGCAGTTGCTTCTCGGCGCTGGCATTCGGCGCCGATCCCGCGTTAACCATTTACAACCAGAACTTCGCAGTTATTCGCGAGACGATTCCGCTGGACCTGAAGGCGGGCAAAAACAATGTGCGTTTCCCCGGCGTGACCGCGCAGGTCGAGCCGGACTCGGTGATTCTGCGCGACCCCGCCAGCCGCTGGGCTGTGCAGGTGTTGGAGCAAAACTACCGCAACGATCCCATCTCGCAGGAGATGCTGCTCAAGTTATACGAAGGCCAGACGATCGACTTTTGGGTCGGCAACGGCGTCGTCCGGGGCAAGATCGTGCGTGCCGGCTATGTGCCGCAGAATCAGGTCTTTTCGCGTTACGGCCAGCAACGCCAATACAACCAGCAGAACACGGCCGCCGGACAACCAGTGATCGAAATCGACGGCGCGCTGCGCTTCTGGATGCCGGGACAGCCGGTTTTCCCGGCGCTGGGCGAAGATACGATTCTAAAGCCGGCGCTGGATTGGATCCTGTATTCCGCTCAACCCGCCCGCTTCGACGCCGAGCTGAGCTATGTCTCCGGCGGCCTGGGCTGGAGCAGCGACTACAACATCATCGCCCCGGAAACGGGCGACACCTTGGACCTGGTGGGCTGGGTGACGCTCGACAACCAGAGCGGCAAGCAGTTCGATCACGCCCACATCAAGCTGATGGCCGGTGATGTGAATAAGCTGCAGCCGCAAGCTCAGACGATGGTCATGGCCGGCGCTGGGGGTGGAATCGGGGGCGGGGCGTTTCGCCAGGTCGAGGAGAAGCCTTTCGAAGACTATCACCTCTACACGCTGCCCGAGCCGACGACGCTTCACGACCGCGAGACCAAGCAGGTGGAATTCTTGCACGCCGCCGGCATCCACTCCAAGCGGCTGTACATCTACGACGGCGCCCGGATCGACCCGAACTTTCGGGGCTACAGCGACGTGCGCCAGGTCCCGCAGTACGGCACGCAGTCCAATCCCAACGTGTGGGTGATGCGCGAGTTCGCGAACAGCGAGGCCAATCATCTGGGCGTGCCGCTGCCCAAGGGGCGCCTGCGCTTCTACCGCCGCGATCAGGACGGCCAGGTGGAATTCACCGGCGAGAACGAGATCGAGCACACGCCCAAGGACGAGATCTTGCGCGTGTACACAGGCAATGCGTTCGACATCACGGGCGAGCGGCTGCAGACCAGGTTTCAAACGCAAGGGCAGTGGCAGACCGGCGGCTCGATAGATGAATCGTTCGGAATCATGCTGCGGAACCACAAGAAGGAAGCGGCGACCGTCCGGGTCGTGGAGCACCTCTACCGCTGGACGAATTGGGTGATTACGCAGGAATCGGACAAGCATCGCCAGGCGGATAGTCGGACCATCGAATACGAGCTCACCCTGCAGCCCGACGAGGAGAAGACACTGACTTACACGGCGCACTACACCTGGTGATCGGGCGGCGCGCGTCCCTTTGGCCTAGACCCGTTTCGAAATAAGTGCAGCCCGTCGCGTCCGGCCGCAATTAGGCCACTCCCGGACGGGGACATCCGAGGCCCGCGGCGCTGGATCGACAGCCTCTAAACCCGGATGTTTCACCACGATCGCAGCGAGGCGCGATGAGAGGGCTGCAGATACGAGGCGTACGACGGGAGCCGCCCGCAGGCGTACTCGGCGGTACGTTGAGGACGGCGACGGAGTGCAACGAAGTAGATGCGGCCCTTTCGCGCGCCGCAGCCGATTGTTGGTGAAACATCCGGGTTAACGTCGCGCCGAGGGAACCCAAGCGTGCCGCCGCGGCACGCGCAGAGTGTCCCCTCCGGTCACCCAACCCGCGCAGGCCGAGTTCACAGAAACTGTGAGCCTGCTCTAAGACTCGCGGCTCACTTCGCCGCCATCGGCGCGCCCGCGGCGGCGGCCAGCAGACCATCCCGCACCCGCGCCGCATCCTCGTCGCTCAGCTTGCGCCCGTCCCTGGTGACGTGGAACACGTCGATTGCGCGATGCGCTTCGGTATTGACCAGCACCACTTCGATATTGCAGCCCGCCCGCGAGATCGCCGACGCCAGGCTGTACAACAGGCCCGGACGGTCCTGCGCCACCACCTCAAACAGCGTCGCCGCCTCGGACGTCGCGGCCTCCAGCGTCACCGCCGGCCTCACCGCGCCCGAGCGCGACGGCGCGGCCTTGATCGGACGGGCCTTCAGGAGCGGCTCCACTCGCACCTCGCCCAGCACGATCTTCTCGAGCAGACTCCGCAGCCGCTCGATCTCGGTGGGATTCAACTCCAGGTTGCGCCCCGGGTCGGAGAACACGAAGCCGTCGGCGATGTAGCCGTGACGGTTGTGGAACGCCTCGGCCTTGAGGATGTTCAGATTGAAGCTCGAAAGGCCGCCCGCGACCGAAGCGAACAGAAACGGCCGGTCGCGCGCCACCAGCGTCAGGTGCAGGAAGCCTTCGCGCTTGTCGATCTTCAACGCCGCACCATGCTCGCGCGCCTGCGCGTAGAGCTGCGCCTGCGCCGCCGCCTGCTCCGGCGTGTGCGTGAACAGGTAGCGCTTGGGCAGCCCGTCCAGAAACTCCTCCAGCAGCGGGTTCGTGCCCGGCTCCACCGCCGGAGCCTCGGGCTCCAGCGGCTCGCCCAGCTCGCGGTTCAGCTCGCGCTGCGTGACGACATACAGCCGCCAGATCTGCTCAATCCGCCACGGCGTCAGCGCCGACGGGTTCACGGCGTCGATGTCGGCCTGCGTCATCAGCGTCAGCAGGCGCAGCCGCTCCTCGGTCCCGGCCAGCTCGGCTGCCAGGCGCGCCGTCGAGGGATCGGCCAGGTCGCGGCTCTGCAGCAGCAGCGATAGCGCCAGGTGATGCCGCACCAGAAACAGGATCGTGGAGGCGTCGGGTTCGGCAATGCCGGCGCGGCGGACAATGCCTTGTGCCAGCGCGAGCGAGGCCAGTTCGTGATGCTCGCCGGAGCCCTTGCCTAGATCGTGCAGCAGCAGCGCCAGCCGCAGCAGCCACAGGTCGGCCCGGCTCTCTTCGAGCAGCGCCGTGAAACGCCGCCGCGGGCCTTCCTTGACCCCCGCCAGCTCCTCCAGCGACCCCAGCGTGACGATGGTGTGCTCGTCCACCGTGTAGTAGTGGTAGAAGTCCCGCACCACCAGGTGCTCCAGCCGCTCCCACTCCGGCAGGATCGCCTCCAGGAAGCCGCAGGACCTCATCGACCGCAGCGCCAGCGAAACGTTGGGCAGCGACAGGAATTCACGCCACCAGCGGCCCGCCGGCGGATGCTTCGCGTACTCCTGCCTCCATTGGTTGACGTGCGCCGAGACCCTCTGCTCGGTCTGCCGCGCCGGGGCGACGTTGTGCCGCGCCACGAACTGGAACAGCCGCAGCGGCAGCTCGGCGTCGGAGTCCAGCTCCGCCGGATTGCGCAGGAAGATCAGATCGCGCGACACCGTGAACTCGGAGTTGGACAGCCGCGCCCGCCAATCGCGGAAATTGGCGATCATCGAGCGTTCCACCGTCTCGGCGGCTTCCATCTCCGATAGCGCGTCCAGCCAGATCTGCGAGGCGTTGCGGTACCACGAGCGCATCCACGCCGCCGGTTCCTTCCACGGCGAGAACGACGCCTCGGCGAGTTGGTCCTGGCTCTCGAAATCCAGCAGGTTCTGGTCGCGGTCGGCGCGGAAATGGAGGAAGCTGCGCACTGAGGCCACCAGCGCCGCCGGCCGCGGGTCGGAGGGCGGCTCGACGGCCCCGGAGCGCAGCAGTTGCAGCCAGCGCGTGGCCTGCAGGTCGCGCAGGCCGCCGGGCGTCTCCTTCACATCCGGCTCCAGCCGGTAAATCGTCTGGTGGAACTGGGCGTGGCGCGAGCGCGTCGCGCGGCACAGCCGGCGCAGAATCTCCCTGCGCTCCGAGTTGAGGAACCGGCCAAAGCGCGCGCGGAACTCGCCGAACAGGCCCACGTCGCCCGCCAGGTACCGTTCGTCCAGCAGGCTGATGGTCAGTTCCAGATTGCCGTCCTGCAGCCGGCAGCACTCCTCGATCGTGCGCACCGACTGGCTGCAGCGCAGCCCGCCGTCCCACAGCCGGCGCACGAACTCGGAGACCGCCGTCCGGGACGCCGAATCCACCAGCTGCCGGCGCGACAGCATCAGCAGGTCGACATCGGAGTACGGGAACAGCTCGCGCCGCCCGTAGCCCCCCACGGCGGCCAGCGCCAGTCCATCGGGGAACACCGGCGTCAGCGCCGCCGCTTGCGCTTCCAGTACTGCCGCGTCGACATAGGCGGTCCGCGCCTTCCACACCGCCCCCGCGTCCCCGTTCTGCAGAAACCGGGCGCGCAGGCCTTCGGTGAGGTCCTTACAGCGCTGCTTCCCCGCGCTCGTCATTGCGGATTCGGATCGCCTCCTCGACCTCGTACACAAAGATCTTGCCGTCGCCGATCTTGCCCGTTCGCGCGGCGCTCGAAAGAGCCAGGATCACCTCCTCGGCGCGCGCCGAGGCGACGACCATCTCGAGCTTCACCTTGGGCAGCAGGTCGACCTGGTACTCCTGGCCGCGATAGACCTCCTTGTGCCCCTTCTGGCGGCCGTGGCCGCGCACTTCGATGATCGTCATGCCGTCGATGCCGATGGCCTTCAGGGCCTCCTTGACATCCTCGAGCTTGAAAGGCTGGATCACTGCTTCGATCTTCTTCATGGCTGATCTCCGTTGCTCCAATTCGGCGCTACGACTCCAAATTGTAGCCCTCTTCGCCGTGCATGCTCAGGTCCAGGCCGTCCTCCTCCTGTTCGGGACTGGGCCGCAGACCGCACAGCGCCGCCGCAATCTTGAGACACACGAAGCTGCCCGCCGCGGCCAGCGTGATCGCGATCAGCACGCCCACCGCCTGATGGCCGAGCTGCGCGGCGTTGCCTTCGATCAACCCCGAAGCCAGCGTCCTGCCGGAGGCATCCTTGAAGATCGGGTTCACCAGGCTGCAGGCAAATACGCCCGTCAGCAGGGCCCCCAGAGTTCCGCCCGCGCCGTGCACGCCGAAGGCGTCCAGCGAATCGTCGTAGCCCAGCTTGGTCTTCACCACCGTCACCATGAAGAAGCACAGCAGGCCGGCCAGGAAACCGATGGCCAGCGCCGGCATGGGCTGCACAAAGCCCGATGCGGGCGTGATCGCCACCAGCCCGGCGACGCAGCCCGAAATGCCGCCCAGCATGCTCGGCTTGCCGTTGTGCAGCCATTCGGCCAGCATCCATCCCGCGGCCGCCGCGGCCGCGCCGAAGTGCGTCGCCACGAACGCGCTCGAGGCCAGCCCGCCGGCGCTCAGCGCGCTGCCGGCGTTGAAGCCGAACCAGCCCACCCACAGCATGCACGCGCCAATCACGCTGAGCACCAGGTTGTGCGGCTTCATCGGCTCGCGCCCGTAGCCCGTGCGCGTGCCCAGCACCAGCGCGGCGATCAGCGCCGAAACGCCCGAGGTGATGTGCACCACCGTCCCGCCGGCGAAGTCCAGGCACGGGATCCGCCCGCCCAGTGAGGCGTTCAGCAGCCCGCCCTTGCCCCACACCATGTGCGCCATCGGGAAGTACACCACCAGCATCCACAGCGTGGTGTAGACCAGCATCGTCGAGAACTTCATGCGCTCGGCATACGCGCCCGAGATCAGCGCCGGCGTGATGATGGCGAACATCAGTTGGAATGCCATGAAGGTCAGATGCGGGATCGTCGCGGCGTAGTCCGGATTGGGGTCCATGCCGACGCCGTGCAGGAAGGCGTACTGGAAGCCGCCGATGAACGGGTTGCCCTGGCCGAAAGCCAGGCTGTAGCCCACCACGGCCCACAGGATCGTGACCAGGACCATCAGTGCGAAGCTGTGCATCATGGTTCCCAGGACATTCTTGCGCCGGACCAGACCGCCGTAAAACAGGGCCAGCCCGGGCCCGGTCATGAACAGGACCAGCGCGCAACTGACCAGCATCCAAGCGTTATCACCCGCGGATTGGGCCGCCCTGGCGGCCTCCTCCAGCGATTTCAACCGCGCATCGGCAGTGGGGACGACCTGGGCGTTGAGAGCAACAGAGGTCAGTAGGAAAAGACAGGTTCTCCTGAACACAGGACGGGTACTCCTCTTGGGGAATGGCAAACCAGACGGGGGTTTAAGCTATCGTACCGCGCCCGCCGGCGCCGCCCGTACAGAAATATTTGATCGATCCGAGAGGGTTTTTCTATGACTGAAATGATGAAGAATCAATCACCTGGAAGCGGCGCGCGGACGCGCCGGGGCGCGGGTGATATGATGAGCGGCGAGCGAGGAAATGCCATGCAATCCATACGAATCCTGACCGCCGCCGTTGTTCTCGCGGGCCTCTCGGTCCCGCTGTCGGGCCCGCTGCAAGCGCAGCAGAAGCGCAAGCGGCTGCTGGTGATCGGCGCCGTCGAGGGCTTCCAGCACGATTCCACGTCGCAGGCCATGGCGACGCTGTGGAACCTGGGCCGGCAGTCGGCGCTGTGGGACACCTACATCAAGACCGACACGCAGTGGATCACCAAGAAGAAGCTCGACGGCAACGCCAAGAACCTGGACTACTTCGACGCCGTGGCCTTCTACACCACCGGCGAGTTGAAGATGGACGACGAGCAGAAGGCCGCGCTGATGTCGTTCATCAAGGACGACGGCAAGGGCTTCCTGGGCGTCCACAGCGCCATCGACACCTTCTACAAGTGGCCGGAGTTCGGCGAGATGACGGGCGCCTATTTCGACAACCATCCCTGGGGCACGTTCGAGGCGCCGGTGATCGTCGAGGATCCGGCCAACCCGATCGTGCGGCACTTCCCGCTGGCCTTCAGGACCTGGGACGAGATCTACCAGCCCAGCAAGGAGTTCTCGCGTGAGAAGGTCCGCGTGCTGATGCGCCTGGACGAGACGAAGATCGACCTGGCGAACCGCAACGTGCGCCGCACGGACAAGGACTTCGCCGTGGCGTGGATGAAGACCTACGGCAAGGGCCGCGTGTTCTACTCGACGTTCGGCCATACGCCCGAATCGTGGGACCGCCCCGACATCCAGAAGATGTGGCTGGAGGCGACCAAGTGGTGCCTGGGGCTGATCACCGCGGATGCCACGCCGCGCCCGCGCCCGGCCGACTGATGGCGCGCGCTGAACCCGCGCCTTAGCGCGGCAGGCCGTCACGGGAATCCTCGGAGGGCGAGGACTTGCCCGCGCTGCGCTCCAGCAGCATGAGGCGGGCCCGCAACCAGACGCCGCCCAAAAGCAGCTTGGCCAGCTTCTTGGCGTTCCAGAAGAGGTACTCGCGCGCCAGCAACGGCGCGTCGCCGGAGACAATGGCCGCCGAACGTTGGGGCGCCTGGCCGCGCATGGCTGTGAAACGCCCGACAACCAGGCAGCCATCGACGGTTTGCAGGCGCGTCACGGGCTCGGAGTTGAACAGCAGCCGGATGCCGGCCCGGGCCGCGGCGCGGGCCACGGAACGCGAGTAGTAGCCCCCCGGCACGGACGCCACATCCACCCCCTCGCCGAGGATGTCGCTCAACACGGCCACGCTGCGCCGCCACTCGTCGTCCAGTTGGGCGGACGTGCAGCGGGCCATGCGCGTCGGGTGGGTATAGGAATGGCTCCCGATGACGTGGCCGCGGCGGCGCAGATCCTGGATCTGGGGCCGATCCAGGAACCCGGCCGTGCCAATGCGGCCGGCTGTGACCAGGAAGTGCGCCTTCCACCCCAACTCATCGAGCATGCCGGCGATGAACAGCGCCGCGCTCACGCCGCCGTCGTCGAACGTCAGCAGGAGGGGGCGATCTCCCGCCGAGGCGCCGGTGAGCAGCTCGGAGGCGGTGGCCGGCGGGTGGTGGAGACGCGCTGCGATCGCAGCCATGTGGCGGCGGAACTCGGCGCAGTCCATCTTGTAGACGTCGGCATCGGCGCCCGGAAAGCCGCTCAGCTCCCAGCGGGCGTCGGGCACGACATCGTGGAACAGGAGGGTAATGGCGCGCATAATCACCCGGCGCTGCGGCGGGCGGCACGCTTCCAGCGCAGGTAGCTGGTGAGCCAGGGCTGGCCCCAGGCCCGCGACCTGCGCCCGGCGGTGTCGATGGTTCGCGCGCTGCCGGCCAGAATCTCCTCGAACCTGGCGCGCAGCGCGTCCAGATTGTCGAACACGACCCGGCTTTGAATGACGATGTGGGATTCGCGCCGCTCGTCAAAGCGGCAGCGGTAATAGCCGTACACGGGGCCGGTGTCCACGCCGGCATCGATGCGCAACAGGGTCATGCCGACGTTAGCGAGATCGCGCCCGGCGAGCGCCCAGAAGCAGCCGTGCGCATTGCGGTACTCCGGGCAGATGCCGGGGTGCATGACGAACGTGCCGATGCGCGCGGTCTCAAACACCTGCTGGCGCAGGATGTTCTTGCAGCGCGCCAGGACGAGATCGGGCTGCAGCTCCTCGAGCAGCCGCAAGGCTTCGGCGCTGTTGGGGGTGGGCGTGTCGAGAATGCGGCAGGAGGCGGGAACGCCCGCGTAACGCTCGACGAGAGCGTTCAGCGTGGCCGCGGTCCAGGCCGCGTCGGCCCGCGCCAGCGCCAGCTTGTAGTAGGCCCGGAAGGCCAGCACGTCCAGGAAGCGGAGCAGGCCCACGCGCTTGAGTTCGCGGCGGATGCGCTGCCGCAGGCGCGCCCGCGGCTCGCGGACGACAATGATGGCGGCCAGAGCGGTGAAGGATGCCAGCCAGCGCGCCAGGCCGAACCGGTTCAGCGGTTCGTCATGGTGGCAAATCAGTACGCTGCGCGGTGGCTGCACTCTGGGCCGGGCTTTCCGAGGCGATCTCGTGGGCATCGTACCATACGGCCCGGGGCAGTTCCCGGGGGTCGCGGCAAGAGCTTGCGGCAGGCCCAGATCGCGCCCGAAAGAGGGAGTGGAACGACCGGTTGCCCCATGCGAATTGGTGTGCGCGGGAGCGGATTGGGCCCGGCGGGCGCAAGGCGAGCGAGGAGGTCGGGGGCCGCGGGGCGGCGGGGGCGGGTTGGAGGGGTTAGTGCATAGGGGAGTGGCTAGGCGGCGCGCTCGGGGGCGGGCTGGGGGGTGGGTTTGGCGGGCTGGGGCGGGGGTGTTGATTGCATTTTTGGAGGAACAAAGCTAAATGTCGAGTTTGGCTTGTGGATGGATGGGGTTGCAGGGGGTGTTTCGTGGCTTTCGTGGCCGTTTGGAGGCTCTGGGAGCGGGGCGGACGGGGCGTCGGATGAGGACGAGCCGGCGTCGGCAACAGACGATGTGTCGGCAACAGACGATGCGTCGGCAACAGACGATGCGTTGGCGGGATCTGACGGAGCGGGTGGGGCGGAGGGGGCGTTCACGGCGGGGGCATCCAGGGCGGTCGAATCGGCGTTGGGAGCGGGCGCATCGGGGGCATCCGCGGTGGGAGGAGCGGCCTCGTCGGCGTCCGGGGTGGCGATGGTGTCGCAAAAGGCGGGGGGTTCGTCGACGCGGTAGGCCATGGAGTCGGGCGGCAGGGTGGAGACCTCCATCCATGGTTCGGAGGCGGCGTCGGGCGCGGCGCGGCGTTCGGCCTGGAGGTCGGTGATGAGGCGCAGGGTGGAGTCGGCGGCGCGGCGCAGGCGATGCTGGAGCAGCTCCACGCGCTCGAGGGGGGTTTCGCCTTTGTACCGGCGGAACTGCGAGTGCAGCTCGGTGCTGCAGGCGAAGAAGGCCTGCTGTTCGGCGAGCGGGCTGTCGAGGCGGCGCTCGGCCAGTTCGATGGTGTCGACCAGGAAGGCGCGTTCCAGGCGTTCCAGGCGGCGGAGTTTCCACAGGTCCTTGACGAGGCGGTGGACGAGCTCGATTTCGACGGCGCCGGCGGGGCGCAGGTCGGCGAGGTAGTCGGCCAGGGTGGCGTGGTAGTCGGCGGGGTCCTCGAAGTCGGTCAGGGCGA
>JBKQPG010000009.1:0-8797 GCA_052145115.1 Bryobacteraceae bacterium | reverse complement strand
CGACCACCTCACCGTCGCTGCGCGCCAGCACCGGGATCTTGAACCCGAACTCCCGGATGCTGCTGCACATCCGATCGACTGCCGCGTCGTTCTTGCGCGGGTTGCGCGCGTAGAAAACCAGACGGTCAAGCGGCCATTGCTCAATCTGCATCGCGCGCGCTTCTTGGATCATTCCGGTTCCTCCGCACGCCCTATTCGATTCGATTATAGGTACCTCAAAATCTGATGTAAAGTATTGAAAACTAAAGTGATAACTGCTGTTATAGGTTACTCCTGGATGCTAGTGCAAGGACACGGCGCGAGTCCTCAATGATCGAGACTCAGCCCTTGGGTCCAGGCGAGTGTCGTAAGAGCAGAACGCGAAGCCGCCGCGCGCTCAATCGTGGCGCCCCGGCAGCACGAGGATTTGTCCCGGGTGTCCCGAGTGCGCGTAGGTCTAGCCGGGACGCGCCAGGCTCAATAACGACGGGCTTGTCCCGCGTGTCCCGAGGTGTCCCGGGTAGAAAGTGGTGGGGTGGGTGTCGGCTAACTACGAAGAGATGCTAAGGGTTGTGAGATAGCATCCCCACAAAAGTCCCCACAGTGGGTCGAAGTCACTGGTTTTTGGGAAGGAATTTGGCTTGTAAGCCTATGAAAACATTGGCTCCTCAGGTAGGACTCGAACCTACAACCCTTCGGTTAACAGCCGAATGCTCTACCATTGAGCTACTGAGGAGCAGGCAGTTACCTTTACTTTGTATCGAATCGGATAAGACTTTGTCAAACCGCGCCTTTGTCCCGCGTGCATGCGCCGCGCCAACATCTCAACGCCGCCGCACCGCGTGAATGCCATCCGCGCCGCCTCTCCGCTAGCCGGCATCTCAACCCACTCCGCTATTTTGGCGGCGCATAAATCACCCGCCCATTGCGCACCGTGCACTGCGCCCCTGCGAATGCGCGGATGTCTTCCTCCGGGTCGCGCTCCAGCACCACCAGATCCGCCCGTTTCCCGGGCTCTACGGTCCCGCTTTCATTCGCCACGCCCAGCCCTTCCGCCGGAGCCGTGGTCAGCATCCGCAACACGTCCCGCGCCGTCAGCCCCGACTTCCCCAGCGCCGCGAATTCGTCCTCGGTCGTGTAATCGTGCATGTAGCCTGCGTCCGTACCGAACAGCAGTTGGCCGCCCAGCGCGTGGAACTCACGGACTTCGGCGTAGATCGGCTGCAAGTACTCGGGCTTCGTCGTAACCGTACTCGCGGACATCTTCAACCTGGAGATCATCGCCATCCCCCGCCCGGCCACCGTGCGCCACAGCTCGTCGTTGATCCCCTCCTCGCCCGGCGGACACCGAGGGCCGCGGCGCTTGATCGCCAGCCTCTGAACGTCGCGCCGAGGGAACCCAAGCGTGCCGCCGCGTGCTGGGGATGGCTTTCTCGGGAGCGGTTGCGCCCGCGTTTTCCCTGCCACGCCCCAACTCGCCGCGGACGATCGGCTACCTCCGGATTTCGTAGCGCTTGATCTTCTCGTACAGCGTGGATCGGTCGATGCCCAGCGCGATCGCGGCCTCTTTCACGTTTCCGCTCTTGCGTTCGAGCGCCGCCTCGATCATCAGCTTCTCCATCTCCTCGAGCGTGGCGTCGGGCGGGGTCCAGCTCGGCCCGTTGCCGGCGCGGGCCAGGAACGCGAAATCGTCTTCCGTCAGCACGTGCCCGCGGCACGTCACCATCGCCCGCTCCACGGAGTTCTCCAGCTCCCGCACGTTCCCCGGCCACGAGTAGTCCATCAGCAGCCGCATCGCGCCTTCCGAAATGCCCGCCATCTCCTTCCGCAGTTCCGGCCCCAACCGTTCCAGAAAATGCTCCGCCAGCAGCGGAATGTCCTCGCGCCGCTCGCGCAGCGGCGGCACGTGAATCTCAATCACGTTCAGCCGGTAGTACAGATCGTCGCGGAAGCGGCCCTCCTGCACCGCCTGCCGCAGGTCCACCTTGGTCGCCGCGATCACCCGTACGTCGACCCGCACTTCCTCCGATCCGCCCACTCGATAGAACGTCTTTTCCTGCAAAACCCGCAATAAATCCACCTGTAATTTCTGTGAAACATCGCCGATTTCATCCAGAAACAGCGTCCCGCCATCGGCCATTTCGAACTTACCCTTTTTCTGCACCCCGGCTCCCGTGAACGCTCCCTTCTCGTGCCCGAACAGCTCCGATTCGAGCAGCGTTTCGGCCAGCGCGGCGCACGACACCGCGACAAACGGCCGCCCCGCCCGGTCGCCGCAGTGGTGGATCGCGCGGGCGATGATCTCCTTGCCCGTCCCGCTCTCGCCCCCGATCAGCACCGTGCTGCGCAGGCTGGCGATGTCCGAGGCCAGCGCGCAGATCTCCTGCATCCGCGCGTTCTTGCTGACGATATCGCCGAAGTGGTACTGCCGCGAGAGCTTTTTCCGCAGGATCGTGTTCTCCCGCTGCAGGTTCTTCACCTTGATGATGCGGTTCACCAGCAGCGAGATCTCCTCCGGGTTGCAGGGCTTGACAATGTAGTCCTGCGCGCCTTCCTTCATCGCCGTGATCGCCGTGTCCACCGTCGCGTAGGCCGTGATGATGATCACCGCCGCGTCGGCGTGCAGCCGCCGGATCTCCATCATCGTCTCGATGCCGTCGATGCCGCCCGGCATCTTGAGGTCGATGAAGTAAATCGCGTAGTCTTTGCGCCGCGCGCGGTCGATGGCCTCGCGACCCGAGGCGGCCGTGTCCGTGCCGTATCCGTCCTCGGCCAGCCACGCCGCCAGCGACTCCCGCATCACCTCTTCGTCGTCCACCACCAGGATCTGCCATTGCGTCTTCATCGTCTCTCCCTCCGTTCACCGCGCCCTTCGGCCGCCAGCGCCGCGCACCCCGCGCACAGCAGCGGCTGCTTGAGGTCGAGCTGCCGGATGCCCGTTGCCAGCGCCATCACGCAGCGCACATCGGGGCAGTGCAGCAGCCCGAACAGGTGCCCCGTCTCGTGCAGCGCTTCCTTGCAGGCCCTCGTCCTCAGCAGTGCGTCGTCCGGCGGCAGCGCATAAAACTCGCTGCGCAGACGCGCCGTCGAAACCACTGCCACCTGGCCCCCCAACTGCGCCTGTCCGTACACGAAGCTCAGCATCGGGATATACAGATCCCGGCCCGTCACGGCCAGCAGTTTGGCGGCGCCCTCGCCGCTGTCTTCCCATTCCGCCAGCAGCCGCCTTAGAATCAGCGGCGCGCTCGACTGCCGCCGCGCGCCGTCCCACGCGTACTCCGGCGCGCCCAGCGCCGCGTGAGGCCGCACTTCGATGCCGAAACAGCGCCGCAGCGACTCTTTGATCTCCTCGATCAACGCCTCTTCGACCGCTTCCATCGGCGCCACAAACAAAACGCTCATGCCGTCAGCGGCTCCGCCTTGCGCCCGGCTTCCGCGCTCTCCAGCGGCAGCGTCACCGTGAATACCGTCCCCTCGCCCGGATGGCTCCGCACCTCAATGTCCCCCCCATGCGCCTGCACGATGCCGTACGAAACCGCCAGGCCCAGCCCGACCCCTTTGCCGTCCGCCTTCGTGGTGAAGAATGGATCGAAGATCCGCGGCAGGATCTCCGCCGGGATTCCTTCTCCGTTGTCGCTGACGCTCAGCAGCACCGATTGAGCGTCCACTCCCGCCCCCGTCTCCACCGTCACCTTGCCGGACCCGCGCCCTTGCATCGCCTCGGCCGCGTTCAGAATCAGGTTGAGCGCCACCTGCTGGATCTGTCCGGCGTCGCACAGCACCGCCGGCAGTCCGCTCGCCAGTTTCAGCTCCAGTTCCAGGTTCGCCAGCTTCAGCTGATGATCCACCAGCGAAACCGTGCCGCGGACCAGCCGGTTCAGGTCGGCCTGACTGCGCTGCGGCTTGCCGCGCCGGCTGAATGCCAGCAGGTCGCTGACAATCCGTCCCACACGCGTCGTCTCGTTGGTCACCTGCTGCAGGTACTTGCGGAACTCCGGCACGCGCGCCGCCGGAATGCCGTCGTCCTTGAGGATCCGTTGCATGAGCATGCTCAGGTTGAGCACGCCCGAGATCGGGTTATTGATCTCGTGCGCCACGCTGGCCGAAAGTTGCCCCAGCGACGCCAGCCGGTCGCTGGTCTGCAGCTTCTGCTGGGCCGTCTGCAGTTGCCGGCTGCGCTCCGCCACCTTGCTTTCGAGCGTCTGCGTGAACTGCAGGATCTCGACCCGCGCCGCCTTCAGGTTCACCCGCATCATCTCGAATGCCCGCGCCAGCCGCGCGATCTCCACGCTCCCGTCCGCCGCCTGGATCGGCCGGTCCAGGTCCATCTGGCTGATCGCCTGCGCCCCTTCCACCAGTTGCTGCAGCGGGCGCGACACGAAGCGCCGCGTGAAGACCAGGATGAAGACGCTGATCAGCACGAACTCGACCAGCGCCCGCACGATCACGCGCATCCTCATCGTGGCCAGTTCGCTGTCCACGTTGGCCAGGCTCAGTTGCACGTCCACCAGCCCCAGCACCTTGTCCGACGCCGGGTGCGCATGGCACTCTGCCTGGCTGCACGACGGCTCGTTGTATATCGGCGTGATCATGTCCAGGCTGCGCCCGCCGCCGGGCTTGCGAAAAATTTGCGTCCGCGCCGCCAGGTCCAGCTCCTGCAAGGGCAGCGAACTGGCGTGGCAGCCCGAGCACGTTTCCAGGCTGCGGTCCGTCTGGTGCCGGATCTCCTCGGGCTTGGTCGAGAAGGTCAGCAGCCCGTTGCGGTTGAACATCCGGATGTGGTCGATGCCTTCCTTCTGGGCGATCGTGTTCATCACCTGGTAGGCATCCTGCCGCCGGTCGGCCAGCATCGCGTGCCACGTGGCGCTGGTGATGCTGCGCGAAAGCTGGTCCGCGCCCTCGCTCATCATCCGCAGCATCTGCCGCTCTTCCCCGGACGTCGTGTAGAGGACGGAAAACGCCGCCACCACGACCACGATCACGGTCAGCGGAATCACCAGCCGCTGCGCCAGATGCCGGAGCATTTCGGACCTCCGCATCCATTATCACCCCGCCATAATGAACCCATCCCTCCCCGGTTGTGGATTGCCGACTGGGATCATTGGCAGGAGTGATACTCTGATTCCGGCGTGGGAATGGGAGTCACGTTGCCGCGCGAGTGGACGAAATGCAATCGAACTTCTCGTCAGGCGCCCTTCAGACACGCGGCGATCTCGCGCTCGGGAATCCCGCCTTCCTTGATCAGCCGCCAGTACGGCTCGGTGATGTCCACCGTCGTCGCGCCCGCGCCGGCGCAAGGCCCGCCGTCCAGCACCAGGTCGATCCGCCCGTCCATGATCCCGAAGACGTCGATTCCCTTGGCGCACGTCGGCGACCCGGTCACGTTGGCGCTCGTCGAAACCAGTGGCTGGCCCATTTTCTCGAGCAGCGCGATGGCCACCTTCGAGCGCGGCTGCCTCAGCGCCAGCCGCCCCGTGTTGCCCGTCACTCTCAGCGGAACCTTCGCCGACGCAGGCACGATCACGGTCAGCGGCCCCGGCCAGAACCGACGCGCCAGTATGTAGAAACGCGCCGGCGGATCGGACGCCATCTCCTCGGCCATGATCAGGTCCGTCACCAGCAACGGCAGCGACCGCAGCGCCACGCGCCCCTTGGCCCCGAACACGTTCCGCACCGCCTGCAGGTTGAACGGGTCCGCGATCAGCGCATACAGCGCATCGGTCGGAATCGCCACCACCCCGCCTTGGCGGATGAAACAGGCCGCCCGTTCAATTGCCTCGGGGGCCGGTTCGTGCGGATCGATTTCAAGCAGATCGGTGGCTGCCACGGGGGCTTGACTGGAACTTCGTCCCGCGTCCCGGTGCGCGGGCCAGTCTGTCAGTTTATCGCGCGCCTATGGCCGCGGCAACTTCAATCGCCAGATTGTAACGCCCAAACGGCGCGCTGAGTTGCACCCCATCCACCATCGGCCGCACGCGCCGCACCATCTCCTGGGCGATCACCACGCCCTCGGCCCGCGCCTTTTCCGGGCTGTCGGCCAGCCGCAAGCGCTCCATGAACTCGGCCGGCACGGGCACCCGCAGCTCGTTCACCATGAACTCCGCATTGCGGTAACTCGTCAGCGGCCAGATCCCCGCGATCACCGGAATGCGGAACCCCGCGATGCGCTTCAGGAACGCCTCGATCTGCCCCGCGTCGAACACCGGCTGCGTGACGATATACTCCGCCCCAGCCTGCACCTTCCACTCCGTCCGCCGCACCTCGTCGTCCGTGTTCAACGCGCCCGGGTTCGCTCCCACCCCCAGCAGCAGCGCGGTCTGCGAGCCGATCGCGTTGCCGCCGATGTCCAGCCCCTGGTTCAACCCGTTGACGATGTTGGTCAGGCCGATCGAGTCGACGTCGAATACCGCCGTCGCCGCGGGGTAATTGCCCATCCGCGGCGGATCGCCGGTGATGCAGATCAGGTTGCGAATCCCCGCCGCGTGCGCCCCCAGCAACTCGCTCTGGATGCCCAGAATGTTCCGGTCGCGGCAGCAGAAGTGCAGCACCGCCTCGATCCCCGCCTCGCGCTGGATCAGTTGGCACGTCACCTGCGCGCTCATCCGCGCGCTGGCCCGCGGCCCGTCCGGCACGTTGATCGCGTCGATGCCGTGTTCCCTGCACAGCCGCGCGCCCTCAATCTCCTTGCTCGCGTCAACCCCCCGCGGCGGCAGGATTTCCACGAACGCCACGAACTTTCCCGCGGCCAGGCTCGCGCCCAGCGCCGACTTTTCCCCCGCCGGCGTCTTCTTGAGCGCCTCGACGGTCTCCCTCCGTTCCTCGACGCGCGCCTGCACCGCCGTGTGCCCCGGCTGCAGCGACCGCGCCTCGCTGCGGATCGCCTTGATGTGCTCGGGCGTCGTTCCGCAGCACCCGCCCACGATCCGCACCCCCGCCCACAGCATCCGCCGCGCGTACTGCGCCATGTACTCCGGCGAGCATAAATAAAGGTTGCGGCCATCGACCATCGCCGGATGCCCGGCGTTGGGCATCGCGCTGAGCGGCTTCCGAGTCAGCGGCTGCATCCGCTCCAGCGTCTCCAGCATCGCCTTCGGCCCGACCGAACAATTCAGCCCCGCCACGTCGGCCGGCGACCGATCCAGAAACTCCGTGAAGGCCGCCGTGCTGGTTCCGTCGTGCAGATTCCCGTCGTCGTTGATCGTCATCTGCGCCACCAGCACGGTCTCTGGCCCGGCCACTTCGCGCGCCGCTGCCAGCGCCTCCCGCATTTCGTTGATGTGCAGAAAGGTCTCGAAAATCAGCAGGTCTACGCCCGCTTCCACCAGCGCCTCCACCTGCTCTCGAAACGCCGCCCGCGCCTCGCTCAAAGAAGTCGCGCCCAGCGGTTCCAGCAGCACGCCCAGCGGCCCCAGCGCCCCCGCGACAAACACATCGGAGCGCTCCGCCGCCGCTTCGCGCGCCGTCCGCACGCCGGCGCGATTGATCTCCCCGCTCTTGTCGGCCAGCCCGAAGCCGCCCAGCTTGAGCCGGTTGGCCCCGAACGTGTTGGTCTCAAGAATCTCCGCGCCGTGGCGCACGTATTCGCGGTGGATCTCGCCCACCAGGCCAGGGTTCGATAGGTTCAGCTCGTCGAAGCAGCGGTTGATGAAGACGCCTTTGGAATACAGCATCGTCCCCATCGCCCCGTCGGCGATCAACGCGCGGCGTTCCAGCAGTTCACGGAATTCGGCAGCCCGGCAGATCCTCTGCGCCATTCCATTCATTGTACGGCGCGCGCGCCACCCGGCCGGGTTGTCGCCGCGCTGCCCCGCGGCGCGAGAAGCGGGCCATCTTCGCTCTTAAGGCCAGAGTACTGCCGCGGTGAACACGCTACGCTCCCGATGGGGGGCTGCTCCCTCCCAAAATGCCACAGCATTCTTTGGGGGCAACCGCCTCTGGTGCGGCGCCCATCTTGGCTGTCGCCGGCTTTCCAGTCGGCGCTTGTCCAACCCTCCTGCCGCTTCCCCTGACCCCCAAATTTCGCTTGACACCCGGTGTAGCATCAATCAGGGAGTCCGCATTTGCGGGCCAACAAGAGTGTTCTTTGAAAACCGAATATCTGGCGAATATCTATCCGAAAGATAGCCTTTCAAGTTATTGAATCCAAAAAGCAAAGTCGATATTTAGCTTTGTTCCTCCAAAAACGTGTTTTTGCATCGTGGCGCAGACACTCTTGTCTGCCGCGTCGGCCTTCGTGCCGACGTTTGGTTGGCCCGGCCCGGTTCCAACTTCAGCGCCCGTCCTTTCGACCTGCCGACGCCCCGGCCAAACCAGCAGCAGCCTGACTCCCGGGGGTAGGATCGATTGGGCCGGGCGTCGCTGCACCGCCCCGGCCACGCTCTTCGAAGACCCGAACACAGAGCGAAGGAAAAATCGAAAGATAGGCATCAAGCAATTGATTCTAAATAACATAATTGGCAATTGGCTTTGTTTCGCATTTTCTGTTGTGTGCCCCCTCCGGCCCCGTCGGGCCTGCCGCGGCAGGTCCTGGCCCGGACGGTTCACTTGCGATCGCGCCAAACTGTACTGGCGACCTATGTTTGAGACACCGAGACAACGGACCGCATGCCCGCGATCCTGCCGGACACAGCATCGTCAGACTACGGAGATTCCGGGCAGAGCGACGGGATGGGCGTGGAGCCCGGCCGGAAAGGCCGGGGATCCACGCGGGAAGGGGCGATGCGCTTACAGTTTCTTCTCCACGATGTTGTTGCCGAAGATGAATCCCAGCTCGGCCATCGCGCGCGACTGGTTCTGGTCGTTGCCCAACATCCCGAAA
>JBKQPG010000008.1:0-45174 GCA_052145115.1 Bryobacteraceae bacterium | reverse complement strand
TGCGCGATTCCCACAGTTCCCACAGCTCAACCAGCAGGAATAGACTGACCAATGACCGAACACACGACCGCTACCAAAGTGTCCCTTTCGATGCGCAGTCGTGTCTCAGGGGAGGGGTGCAGTACAGAGGGCTCTGTCACCTTGGAGATTCTCAAAGATTACCGAGCACGATTGAATCAGGATGCCGAGAAACCAACGCTGTGTCCTGCCTGCGCGATGAGCATCCAGGAGAGAGCGGCCTTGACACGTTCTGACAATCAGATACTCTGATGATATGACCGGCAAAGCACCCACAACCGAAGAACGGATCGGGCGCGTGGGACAACGCCGCCAGGTAGTGATCCCGCGCGAATTGGCGGAAACGCTCAACCTCCAGGAAGGGGACTTCGTGGCGTTCACGAAGCACCCGAGCGGCGTTCTCATGAAACCGAAACGGATGGTCGATCCGGACGACGTCCTCACGAGCGAAGAAAGCGCTCTGATCGCGAAGGCACGGCGGGAAGTCGCAGCGGGAAACTTCGTTACGCTGGATCAACTGAAGCATGACCTGGGTCATCAACGTTCACCGCGACGCCGCAAAACAGCTTGATGCGGTGCCGCCCGACCGGCGAAAGCGCATCCTGAGCGATCTGGAGGAATTCGCCGAAGATCCCCTGCGCGGCCTCGTCAAGCCGCTCAAGGGGAAGGCGCACAAGGGACTCTACCGAAAGGTCTCGGGGCGCTACCGGATCATCTTTGAACTGGTCCATGCGACCCATACCGTGTACGTGTTGGGCATCCTGCTGCGCAACGAAAAAACATACCGCTAAACAGTTTCTGTAAACTCCGCCGGCGCGGGTTGGGTGGCCGCTGCCTGCCACGTCCGCCGCCCGAATCATCACTTTTCATCACTCTCCGCGCTTTTTGGGCTCCCCGGCCCGTTTCCCGCAGTTCCCCCAGGAATCCTGTCCGCCCGATTCTGCGCCCATGATCATCGTTTTCAACGAGTTGTCATTCCCACCCGGCGTGCGCCACGGCGCCATTTGGTCCAGACCAAATCATCACTTTTCTACACTCCGCTACACTCGCGCTACACCCCTGTAGAATCGACCACCGTGGAATTCAATATTCGTCTTATATTCGTTCTTGACACCGGGTGTAACCTCAAGCAGGTAGAGGGGATATTCGAAATTGGCTTTGTTCCTTCAAATTTGTTTTCTGCGTCTGTCGGCCGCCGCTCCGACGGGCTGCCCGCGCCGGATTTGCTGCTCTTGACTGTGGGTGTAAGGTGATTGCGGAGGGGGTGTTCCGTTGGCCGGGCGTGCGGCCGTTGCCGAAATGCTGTCCGCCTGCCAAAATCTATCTAAAGATAGCTTTTTAAGTTATAGATTTTAAAAGCAAAAGTCGAGATTTGGCTTTGTTCCTTCAAATTTGTTTTTCGCGCTGTGCGCACCCCGCGCGACCCCGGCTAGACCGTGTCGCCGCGTGCCCCGAACAGCGGGTCACGCCAGCCGCGTTTCGTACGCCGGCAGACCCTTGATGCCCGGGCGGGTGCGGTACAGCGCTCCGCCGAACGGGCCATTCACGGGGTCGTAGCCCGGGGGCATCGCCGGCATGGGCACGGAGCGGGCCGCCGTTGTGATGTAGAGATCGCCCAGATCCTCCCCTCCGAAGGTGGCGCAGGAGGTCTGCTTGGCGGGCGTCCGGACGCGGCGTTCCACTTTGCCGTCGGGGTCGTAGCGCACGACCGAGGAGCCGTACCACTGCGCGGACCAAAGGTACCCTTCCGCGTCCACCGTCAAGCCATCCGGCACGCCTTCATCCGTTGGCACGGCGACCAGCACGCGGCGGTTGCGCGCTGCGCCGGTGGCGAGATCGTAGTCGTAGGCGTAGATCCGGCGGACGGTCGAGTCGGTGAAGTACATCGTCCGCGAGTCGAGCGAGAACGCGATCCCGTTGGAGAGCTCGAAGCCTTCGTCGAGGATCGTAATGCGGCCGTCGGTGGCGACGCTGAACAGCTTGGCGCGCTCGTAGTTGCCTTCGGACGAGTAGAAGTTCGAGCCGGTCAGCAGGCGCCCCGCGGCATCGGCGCAGCAGTCGTTCAGCCGCAGCTTGAAGCCGTCGGCCTCGGAGGCGATCAGGCGGGGTTCCCCGGCGCCATCCCAGCGCCAGACGCCGGCGTGGTTGATGAGCGTGAAGCCGCCGCCGGCGTTCATGCGGAAGCCGCAGACCTGGAACTTCTCCAGCACGATCTCGTGCGCCCCGCTGGCGGGCCGGTAGCGGTAGAAGCGGTTCCCTGTGTTGTCGGTCCAATAGAGGCTTCCGGTCTGCGGCTCCCAGACCGGGCACTCGCCACACAGGTCCTGATAGTCGGCAATGACTTCCATAGGTCTCTCTCCCGAATAGAATGCGGCGCCTGATCCCTGGCGACAAGGCCGGCCCAAGCGGCCAGGCGCGCGATTGGGGTCCCGCGCCGGCGGTGACTGCGCACTCGTTATCCTACGACGACCAGCCCAGAGGTTGGGCAGGCGAGATTGCCCTTGCCTGCACGCTATTTCAGACGTTATGATGCAGTTAGCCGAATGTTGAAGCGCGCCATGATCGTTTTGGCGATCGCCGGATTGGCGTTCTCGGCGGCGCTGCCGTTGTGGGCGTTGGCCGGATGCCCGATGATGAATGCCAACGCCGGGGCGCACTCGTGCTGCCAGCGGCGACCGGCGCCTGCGAGCACGCCATCGACGGCCTGCATCCTGCACTGCTCGAGTTCGGTCGGAGTGCTGGTGAAAGTGCAGGCGCCGCAGCAGCCGGTTCCGGCCACCGACGCGCACGCGGCGTTGACGGCTCCACAGCATGGCCTGTTAGCGGTCGCATCGCCCGGCGCTGCGCCCGAGACGATTTTCGATTCCAGCGGACTCTATCTGCGGGTCCGCGTTCTCCGCATCTGATCCCGAATCCAGCCTGCCAATGTCGTCAGGGCCCGGCGTGTCTCCGCGCGAACACGCCTACTGGTTCACCAGATTCGCGATTCAAAAGGAGAACAGGTATGAAGTCCATCCTGAGTGGATTGGCGGTGCTGGTCTTGTCCGCGGCGATGAGCTTCGCGGGCGATGCCAAGGTCACCAATTGCTGCCCCAACGGCACGTGCTGCAAGAAGGACGCAGCCTGCTGCAAGAAGGCCGTGGCCAAGAAGGGCGATTGCTGCCCGAACGGCACATGCTGCAAGAAGGGCGCGTGCTGCAAAAAGACGCAGCCGGCCTGAGTGAGTGACGCGGGGAGGGGGCGCGGAGCCCCCTCCCCATCGGGAATCGGATTCAACCGGCGCCACAAGGCCAATTGTCCGGGCGGGAGGGAGGCCCGGCCCGCGGCCGCACATCGGCCCCGCCGCGCGTCGAGCTTGGAAGGGCCGCTGATATAATGGGATGAGAGATTGCGAGAGCGAGGGAGCGACGGATGCCGATTTTCGAATACAGTTGCGAAGGGTGCGGAACGAAATTTGAGAAGCTGATCTACCGCCAGGACGACGAGGCCGCGCTGGCCTGTCCGGAGTGCGGGAAGGCGCATCCGCGTCGCGAGCTATCCACGTTTGCCGCGCACAGCCACGGCTCCGCTTCGGCCGACCTGCCGCGCTGCCCCTCGGGCGGGATGTGCCCGACGCCCGGCGCCTGCGGGCTGAACTGACGTTCTCTTCTCTTTGAACCGTTGGCCTTTGAGCAGCGGAAACAACTCCTGAAAGTCAGGCTTGACTTTCGCTGTGTATTCGCCAATACTGCTGGTATGGCTCTGACACCCAAGCAAAAGACGGTCCTGGATTTCGTCGTCTCGTTCATCGAACGGAACGGCTTCTGCCCCAGCTTCGAGGAGATTGCGCGGGGCGTCGGACTGGGGTCGCTGGCCACTGTGCACAAGCACGTGACGGCGCTGCAGCAGAAGGGTTACCTGAAGCGGCGGTACAACGAAAGCCGTTCGCTGGAGGTGTCGGCGGAGTACCTGCACAGCGAACAGGAGCGGCTGGAAAGGCAGACGGCCGGCCGGCCGGCGGCGTCCGCGCCGTTGACGGTTCCGCTCATGGGCACCATCGCAGCGGGCGTGCCGGTAGAAGCGCCGGAGACGCCCGAGACGCTGGATTTCGCCGACTTTGCGGGCTCGCCGGACTTGTTCGCGCTGCGGGTGCGCGGCGATTCAATGATCGAGGATCACATCTGCGCCGGCGATTTCGTGCTGGTGGAACGAACGCCGAGCCCGCGCGACGGAGAGATCGTGGTGGCGCTGGTGGACGGCGCCGAAACGACGCTCAAGCGGATCTACCGCGAGGGCGACCAGATCCGGCTGCAACCGGCCAATGCGACGATGCAGCCCATCCGGGTCCCGGCGGGACAGGTCGAGGTGCAAGGGCGCGTTCTGGCCGTGCTGCGAAAGTACAAATAGAGCGGACGGCGCCCGATCGGGGCCCCAGCGAACACCTATTCTCCCTGCGCTTTACTGGCCAGAACAGAACTTTGCCGCGGCAGCACCTGGATGGCGGGAGCGCCGTATTGCGCAACGCTGGAGGCGGAGGTCTGGACCGGGGTCAGCAGGCGAACGACGTTATTCTCGCCCTGAGCGATGTAAATGTTGCCGGCGGCGTTCACCGCCGCGCTGAGCGGGAATACGACGGCGGCCTGCAGGGCCGGGCCGCCATCGCCGTAATAGCCGTAATGACCGTTGCCGGCGATGGTCGCGATGGTCCCGTCGGCGGCTGACACGCGGCGGACGACGTTGTTGACGAGATCGGTAATGAACATGTTCCCGGAGCTGTCGACGGCCACCCAGGAGGGATCCTGGAACCGGGCGTTGACAGCCGGGCCGCCGTCGCCGGAGTAACCGAGGACGCCGCTGCCGGCCACGGTGGTGATGATACTCGTGGTAGCGATGCTATTGTTGGTCGCCGTCACCTTGCGGATGCGCTGGTTGAGCTGGTCGGCGATGAACATGTCGCCGGCGGCGTCCAGCACGATCCCGAGCGGATGGTTGATCGAACTGGCGATCGCGGTGCCGCCATCGCCGCCGTAATCCCCATAACTGTTGCCGATGACAGTATTGATGTTGCCGTCGGTGGTGACCTCGCGGATCACGTTATTGGCCGTGTCGCCGATCCAGACGTTGCCGGCGGAATCCACGGCCAGGCCCACGGGCGCGTTGAGCTGGGCGGAAGTGGCGACGCCGGTGTCCCCGGTGTAGCCGCCCCCTAAAGAGTTGTCTCCGGCGAAGGTGGTAATCGTGCCTCCCGAGACTTTGCGGATCACGTTGTTGCCGGTGTCGGCGATGTAGATGTTGCCCGAAGAATCCACGGCGACGCCGCAGGGGTAATTGAGCTCCGCGCTGGTGGCGGCGGCTTTGTCGCCGAGATAGCCGGCGGTGCCGTTGCCGGCGATCGTGGTAATGATGCCGCTGGTGTTGACCATGCGCACGCGGTGGTTGACCTGATCGGCGATGTACAGGTTGCCGGAGCTATCGAGAAAAATGCCGGAAGGATAGTCGAGCTCGGCGCTGGTGGCCGCGGCGGAGTCGCCGGAATAGCCCGCCGTGCCGGTGCCCGCCACTGTGGTGATGATGTATGTGGGCACGAGCTGTGCCAGGGCCAGCGCCGACAGCAGGAGCAGCACAGCGCCGGCCAGCCCAGCCACGCGCCCGCGCCGCCAGCCGCGCGGACCGCTCTCGTTCGATTGCACCAGACTCCGTAACACCTGTGACTCAGCCTCCCTGCGCTGGATGTCGCGCGGATAACCCACTATTATCTCTCATTCGCGCCCGCAGTCGCGGGGCTCACGGAGATGGGACGCCCGGGCCGGGCGGCCGGTGTACGGAAATCGGGGCCGACGGCGTGGAGATCAGCGGGTATGTATGCGCGCGCGGACGAACGCGACGGCGGCCAGCCAGTCCTCCTGCGCGGAGCCATGCGGGCAACCCCGCCGGAGCCAGTTGAAATAGGCCTCGCGCGAGATCTCCTGGTGGTGCAGCGCGGTATCGAAGGCCGGGGTCTGCAGCGTCTCATCCACGGCCGGCTTGCGGGCCGGCGCCTTGTGCGTGGCGGCGGAAGAGGTGGTCTTCGCGGAGAGCTTCCCGGCGCCGGGCTCGGTCCCCGGCGCTGCTTTCCTGGAGCGCGCGGCCGGGGCGGCCGGGCGGGCCGTCTTGACGCGTTCGGCGGGCTGCAGCGGCTCCGATTCGGGAGCGGTCTTTTTTCGAGTAGCCATCTGGTTTTTCCTTTCTTTCGAACGATTCGTCCCTTTGTACATCGGCAGCTTGAATTGTTCCAAACTGTTCCGTGACAAAATGTTTCAGTTCCCGGCGAGACTCCGGCGAGCCGGCGCGGCAGATAGCCGGGCCCCGCCGTGCGGCCGGCGTCACATCTTACTGGGAGACAGGGTCAGCTCTGCCAGGAGCCCGGCGGCCAGACCTTGCGCCTCGGCAAAGGCCTGTTGATACGCCGTGAATTTGCGGTTCAGATCGAGCGCCTGCTCCGGCGTGTGGCCGGTGCGCAGAATCATGTCGCGGACCCGAACGGGGTTGGGAAGAACGGCATCGTCCCGAAGTTCCTCGAGTGCCACGGCTGGATTGAAACGCGAGTCCATCTGATTTACCCAGACTCTTTTGTATTATATCGCGGAAGGGCGGCCCTCCGCTGGGGACGCGGCGGGCCGGTGCGAGCCCTGGGAGGGGTGAGAAAAAAGCGCGAAGGCGGAAGGAGCGGCTAATCCGGGGGCGTCGGGTTGGCGACGGGGATGGTGACGATGTTGGAGACCTGATAGATCTGCGAGATGGTCATCTGGGTCTGCGGGTCGGTGGGCGTGCTGGTATTGAGTTCCAGATCCAGCTCGTACAAACCGACATAGCCGGGCTTCAGTCCCGAGTAGAGCACGTTGGCCGTCAGGCCGCCGACCATGCCGGCGACGAAGCCGTCGAACGTCACATTGTTGTACTGGGAGCCCTCGAATGGCATCCCGTCGAGCATCAGTTGCTGGTCGCCGGCGGTCAAGATGCCCAGGCCCGTGCCGTAAACGGTAATGGTCTCGCCGGGCAGCGCCGGATTGTCCAGAGTGATGGGGGCGCCAGCGACGTTGGCGCAACAAAGCGCGGTGTTGAAGGCGGTGATGATGACGGTCGCGCCGGTATTGACACTGGTGCTGATAGGAATTCCGTCACCCGCCGGTCCGGGGACTTTGGCCTGCAGCCGGATGCGCTGGAAAGCGCCGGCGGGGAAGGCGCGCACCTCGGGATCGCTGGCGTTGATGATCGAAATCAGCGCGTCGCGCACGGTGGCCGTGGTGTCGGTCTCCGAGACGATGTAGGTGTAGGGCCGGTCGCGGATGGTGACGATCGCCTGATCACCGCCGGTGATGGTGCCGTCCACGGAGATGGTCGCCGTGGCCTGGCTCGAGTAGTGATAGGCCAGACCGGGGTTGGGCTCCTGGGTCGGGTCGTAGAACAGCGTCGGGCTCTGCTGGATCACGGGGAGCGCCACGGCGGTGCTGGTCAGCACCGAGCCGTCGGGGTTGGCGACGCGCAGGACTGCGGAGCCGGTGCGCGGGAAGCGAAGGGTATCGGTGACGTTGATGGTCGAATTGGGCGAGGGCGGGGTGGTGTCGGGCTCGAGGGCCTCGGAGAGCTCGATCGGGAGCTGCGCCACCACGTAGTAGCCGTCCACAACGACGAGCGGGCAGCGGATGCCGTCCACGTACACTTCAACGCCGGCGAGTTTCTGCGGTAGCGGCTGGTTCAAAGGCTGCACCGGCGGAGGGGCGATCGGAGGAGCGAGCGGCGGTCCGGCAGGGCTCACGGGGGAGGCGCTATTGACGAGTCCCGGAACCAGGATCTGGCCCGAATTGCCCTTGATCCGGACAAGCTCATACGGCGCCAGAAGGGTGGCGTCCGATCCGCCGGTGAGATTGGCGCCGGAGACCGTGAGGCCGACGGTATCGGTGGTCGGGCTGATGGATTCAGCCAGCGTGACGGCATTGCCGTCCAGATCCGGGGCGCGGGCGGTCAGAATCACGAGATCGGCGGCCGGATCGGGCGTGGCGTAAGCATACGGATCGCCGACGCCGCTGTTGGCGCTGTTGATCGCCGCCGCGATGCCTACGGCCACGGTGCCCAGGGTGTCGGTGGAGAGCACGGTGTAGTTATAGTCAACAGTGATCTCGGTGCCGGTGCTATCGACGTTATTCTGGTTGCCGATGGTCACGGTGAGAATCTCGCCGGCTTCGATAGTGCCGCTGACCGTGACCGAGGCGGTGGCGTAGGTGTGCGCGCTGGCGGCGCTGAGCACGGCGTTTTGGGGCAAGGTGAATTCGCCCGGCGTGTAGACCACGACGCGCCGGTTGTAGATGTCGGCCACGTAGAGATTGGTCCCGTCCCAGGCCAGTCCGGCGGGGGTCTTGAAGGTATCGGTCCCGCCGACCTTCTCGGGGTAAGCCGAATCGGAGCTCAGGTCGACCTCGTCGGTGATCTGTCCGAGAACGACATCGGCCGGAACGGCGTTGGCAGTGGGAATCGTGTTCCAGACCAGCACGCGATCATTGCCCCCGTCGGCGACATACAGCCGCGTGCCGTCGCTGAGGACCCCGGTGGGCGAGCTGAGCGTGGCGGCGCACAGGGCGGGATACAGGGGGATGCTGGTGCCGGGCTCGTCGGTGATGTCGGCGCCGTCGGAGGCGCACAGCACGGAGTGCTCGATGGTCGTGCCCTTGGCGTCGACCGTCGTCGAGAAAGTGTTAACCAAATTGGAGACGAAATCGGCCTGGCCGAGGACGACGTCGGCGGCCTGATTGCTGGAGGTCGGAATCCTATTCCAGATCAGCACCCGGTTCTGGAAATTGTCGGCGACGAACAGATGAATGCCGTCGCTCGAAACGGACGAAGGCGCCAGCAGGGAGCTGGCGGTCGTCTTGGGTGTGTAGATGCTCTGCGAGTCGATGTCGAAATTCGCCTGCCCGAGCACCAGCGTGGCGGCCTGGCCATTACCGGTGATGGGGCCGTAATACAGCACCCGGTCGTTGCCCGTATCGGCCACCCACAGACCGTTGGCCGAATCGAGAAACACAGCCGTGGGCGAGCGCAAGGCGGTTGCCGACGAGTGGCCGATGGGATACCCATATTGGCCCGACTGGCCGGGCGTGAAAGTGGTGAAATCCGGCTGTCCGACGACGAAATCCGCCGTCTGATCGTTGGAAGTTGGCAGCGATTTCCAGATCAGCACGCGGTTATTGACCGAATCGGCGACCGCGAGCATCTCGCCGTTGTAGGCCACGCCGACCGGATTGCTCATCTGGCCGGCTGTGATGGGCGCCGGCGGATAGGTCGCGGTGGCGATCTGATTGGGATTGCTGCTGACAAAATCGGGCTGGCCGAGCACCACGGATGCGCCCGGCCAGGCCGGCCCGTTGGTGGGCGGCGGAGTGGCGGAACCGGCCCCGAAGCACAGCGGGCAGGGCGTGCCGTTCTGGGGAATATCGTCGTGCGGGCCGGGCAGCCAGGATCCAATGTTGTTGTAAATGAGGACGCGGTTATTGTCGGGAGTGCCGCCCATGCGGTTGGCGTCGGCCACAATCAGCGTTCCGTTGGCGTAGGCGACGCCCTGGGCCGAGCCGATCAGCGTCTGGAGCGTCTCGTAGGTGATGGTGGTGGTGGTGTTGGGGGCGGTGCCCGTGGTCGTCACGTCCACGCCTCTTTGAGCCGAGAACCGCGGCTGCCCGATCACCAGGCGGGCGGCCTGGCCGGTGGTGTACTGCAGCGGCGCCGTGGACGCGGGCGCGGCATCCGAGATGGCGGCGGCGTGCGGCCGCCGGTTGACAATGCTGCGCCGTATCGACGCGGCGGCGGCCCGCGCGGTGACGGAGCGGGGCGCGGGAACGCCGGGCGGCGCAACGCCTGGCGCCTGCGGGCTGGAGAGCGCCGCCGTGCTGGCCGGGAGGGAATCGGCCGGGGCGGCATTCCCGGCCAGGGCGGCCGGCTGGTCTCCCGGATCCGAATTCTGGACAGCCGATCCCGGCCGAGCCAAGCCGACTGGTGGGGAGGCGAGCAGGGGCCAGGTCAGAACGAGGGCCCCGGCCAGCAATAGGAAAACGCTCAATTTCATGAATTCAACTCTTGCAGGGTTAGGCAAACTCACAGTATATCAGGCCGATCCCCGCTGACCCGCAAAGCCGGTTGCGGCCCGCACTTCGAGATGAGACGCGCGCCTGGAGGAGGGCGTTTCGGCGCTTTCGGCCGCGCGGCCCCCGCTGCTACCACAGATAATCCTTGGCGAGGCGCCGCCGGCGATAGCCATCCAGAACGTGAACCACCCTGATTTTCTTCAACTTGGATGGAGAGAGCTGGCCCATCGGGAGGTACAGGATATTGCGGCCGAAACGGGCTGCGACCGTGCGGAAGATCGAGCGCGGCGGCCTGGCGGCAACGTATAACACGTGTCGTTCCAGCGAGTAATCAAGCGCCGCCAGCAGCAGCCGCTCGGGCTTACTCTCGGCCATGTCGTAATCCGGGTCGCTCCAGATGTCGAACATGCGGCGGGACGGCAGCACCATCAGAAAGCCGCCGTACTCGGCGCGGCCGATCCCCGGCCCGACCATGTGATCGAAGGGGAAAGTCGAATAAAACGCCATGTCGGACTCGTTCTGGTGCTCGCCCAGCCAGGTGGTGCAATAGGCGTATTGGTCCTTGGCATCCTCATCAAAAACAACCACAACGGCGCCGACGTCGCCCGCCGCCCGCTCGGCGCGCCGCACCCAGATCTCGCCGCGGTGCCAATTGCGGATCGTCTCGCGCACGTCGATGCCGTCCAGCAGCGAGGTGACGAAGGGCTCGACGTGGCTGCGCTCCTCACTCAACATGGAGCGCGCCTTGTGCCGCAACACGCGGCCGTAATCCTCGATCACCAGATCCTCGGGCGGGTAGCTGCAGATGGCGTCGCCGTCGATCTGGCGGGCCCATTCACCGGGGAAACGCTCCTTGGGACGGTCCTTCAGCCCGCGCGGCAGGCGCATCCGTTTCTCGCGCGGCGGCATGCGCCGGAGCCGCATGCGGCGGGTGCGCGGCGAGAGGTCCTCGCTCGACAGCTTCACGGTCTCGCGGTCGGATTCCTCCAGTTGCCACGGCCACTGCCCGGCGGCGTGCCAGACCTCCCAGGCGAAGTTGTCGTCGGCCACGCCGCGCGCGGCGGTCAGCAGGTCGAACAGATCGGGCAGCAGCAGGCGCGCGCTGAGTGCCAGCTTGCGCGAGTAGCGTGCCATCTGGCGTCGCTGCCACACGGAGAGCGTTTCGGTGGTCTGGGCGTGGTAGTTGAACTCGGCCTCGCGCAGCAGTTCGCGTTGCAGTTGCAGGCGATCGGGCGGCTGTGCTTCGGGCGTTTCGCGCCAACGCTCGTAGCGCTCCCCATAATACGGCGGCAGATTGCAGACCTCGGCCAGGCATTCCGGATGGAGGTTGAGGACATTGGCCGCCAGCGTCAGCGCGGGCTCATCGCCGGATTCCGGGAAAACCTCCGCCCCGGTCTGGCCAGGGCCCGGCTGCTTCAGCGCTTTCATGAGCGGCGCCAGCGCCGGCAGCGCCACTACCACCAGCATCTCACCGGCCGGGTCCACGCCCCGCAATGCGCCGGCCATGTCCTCGACGACTTGTGGATCGGCGCCCGCCACGGGCAACTCCTGCAGCGCGGTGCGAAGATACGCCGGCAGGCCCAGGCGGGCGGCGGCGTAAGGGTCGGGCAGCGGATCGGCGAAGGACTCCCAGGAACCCGCGGGCGACTCGCCGGCCGGCCCGGGCGGCTGGTCCAGCAGGAAAACGACTTCGGCGCCGACCTGGCGCGCCGAGCGGATCGCCTCGACGAACGGATCACAGGGCTCGACGATGAGGTAATTGTCGTCGGTGTCCTCGCCCGAGAGCGGATCGGTCCAGCACCATGAAATCGCCGACATCTCGGGCAGCCGCGCCACCGCGCTGAGGAACTCGGTTTCGAGGCCGCGCCACAGGCCGACGGCGACGGTGGCCGGCCGGGCGGCGAGGATCGCCTGACGCGTGGCGGCGGCGAACTCCAGGCTGCCGGGGACCACCGGGAAAAATGCGATTTTGCCGCGCCTGAGTTCACTCATCGCGGCGCCCTTGCGATCTCATCCTCCGCTCCCCCGCGCCTCAAGGCTCACACCAGCCGCAAGTAGCGCAGCGCTTCCTCGCCCAGCGTCTGCCGCACGGCGAACTCCACCGGCGGCTTCCAGCCCGCGCGCTCGCGCACCTCCGGCATGCCGGACATCAGCTTGATGGAATAGCGCGCCACGTTGATGCCGTCGCGCACTGTGTAGCGCTCGTCGGCCGAGTGCGCCAACTGCAGGAAGTCGGTGACGTACTCGAGCAACTCGTTGTCGGCGAACGGCAGGTTCTCCTTGAGGATGGCGAGTTCCTCGTCCTTCTCCGGGAAGTCGATCAGAATCTGCGGCTGCAGCCGCGAGTGGATATATTCGGGCAGGTCGAAGGTCGAGGCGTCGTCGTTCATCGTCGCCACCAGCCGGAACTCCGAGTGGGCCTTGATCTTGATACCCGCGACGAGCGATTCCACGTAGCGCCGCGCGTCCAGGAGCGGGGCCAGGCTGGCCCAGCTTTTTTCCGACATGCGGTTGCCCTCGTCCAGGATCACCACGCCGCCGCGCAACATCGCCGACGCAACCGGCGAAGCCACGTAGCGCAGGGAGCGCGGACCGTCGATCACCGGCTGGACGATGAGGTCCTCGGGCCGCGTGTCGACCGTCGCCTGCATCACGTAGACTTCGCGCCCCAGCCTGCGGGCCGCGGCGTAGGCCAGCGTGGTTTTGCCGACGCCCGGTTTGCCGATCAGCCGCGGATTCATCGGCGCGTCGCGCTCGTCCACCACCAGCCATGCGGCCAGCAACTGGCGCATCACTTCTTCCTGGCCCACCCACTCCACCGGCATTTCGTCCGGATGCGCCAGGTGCAGCGTGACGCCGTCGGTTTCAACCACCATACGGTCTATTGTGCAGGAATCGGCGCGGCAGAGTTCAGTTTTCACCAACCAGCGCCGCCGCCGGGAAACAACCCGCACGACGCAGGCAGGCCGGCGAGGCGTTTGAGAACTTGTCGGGGAATGGAGCACTCTCCTGTTGTCATTGACTGCAAGGAGCCCTGCTTGGCCCCTTCTCAGGCCGCCGCGGCCGTTTGCAACAAGACAATGACGCCAGCCGGTCCAATGGGCAGCCGGGAGTATAATCGCTTGAGGCCACGAGGCCGGGACGGGCATCATAGTCCAAATAGAAGTGCGGCGCGAATGCTGCAATCCCGGGGGAACCCATGAAACGCCTGAGTTCTTACGCTTTGTCGGTCGCGATACTGGCCGGTGCGTCGATCCTGGCGGGGCTATGGGCGCAGCAGCCCGCGCCGCCGGCCCAAAGCGGCACGCCGTCCCAGGCCGCGCCCGCGGCCGTTAAAAAGGCCACGGCCGCCAAGTCGGCCCCGGCGCCGATGACCAACCGCGATGTCATCCGGCTGGTGAAGGCCAATATCTCCGAAGAGCTCATCATCGCGAAGATCAAACAGTCGAAGACCCGGTTCGATACTTCGGTCGACGGCCTGGTTGCGCTCAAGGAAGCCGGAGTCAGCGACTACCTGATTTCCATCATGATGAATCCGGCTAGCGCCCCTGCCCCGGCCGCGGCGGCCGCAGCCCGCGCGACTCCGGCCAGCGCCGCCGCCGCCTCTCCCGCGCCGTCCAAACCAGCCTTTCCGGCCAGCAACCGACCGAGTGAGGTCGCGGCGAGCGGCGCCCCGGGCACGCCGAGACGCCCGGCCCCGAAACCGGCGGTGGTCAACTCCGCGCCGGCCAATTATGGCGTGTACATCTGGTCGGAGGGGGAGCTGAAGCCGCTGGGCCGCGTCCAGACCAAGGTGCAGATCAGCAAGTTCCGCTCCATGCTCAAGAGCGTCGTCCCGTTCGTGCGGCAGAAGATCGACATCGACATCCCGGGCGCGCATTCCGCCAGCCGCTATGAACTGCTCCGCCCGACCTTTTTCGGTTTCTTCCCGCCCAGCCGCGACGTCAGCAAATTCAAGCTGCTGCAGTGCAAGATCACCGGCCAGAGATTCGATCAGCGCACCCTGGCCAACGCTTCCATCCTCTTCAGCACGGAACAGAATCAGGACGAGGTGCCGTGCGACATCGGCCCGACCGCGGTGAAGGATCTGTACCGCATCTATCCGCGCGAAGATCTTCCCTCCGGCGAATTCGGTTTTGTGGAAGGCAACACCGGCAGCAAGTCGACTTCGAATATCGAGATCCTGGATGTCTACGACTTCGCCATCGACCGCAAGGAAGACAAGATGGCGCTCAAAGACTACCTGCAGACGCTCCCCGCCGCCAGCGCCGGCGACCCGGCGTTCCTGAGCTGGACGCGGGAAGAGTGCGATAGGATCGTGGTCGACCGGACCGGAAAAGTCGGCCTCACGGGCAGCATGATGGGGTGGTTCGACCGCCAGTACGCCTCGCTGGATGTTTACTGGGCCGACGCTCAGTTCGCGCACGCCTTCGCCCGTCTGGAAATGTTGGATAAGAATCTCACGCCGGGGGACGCGGCCAAGCTGGCCGCGATGCTGCTCAGCGCGGACGGCAGCCAGTATTACGTCATGGTCTCCATCGGCGGCAAGGTCGGCTCGGGCAAGCTGATCGGCGCCAATGAAGGGGAGCGGCTGATGCGGCCATTCGACGCGTCGCTGGCCAGCGAGAAGGGCAAGGACGTCGTTCCCGCCAGGCATCTCGACTTCATCGGGGGCTATGCCGGGTTGTGGAAAGTGACCTTCGACCAGCAGAGCATCCGCGGGCCACTGCTGCAGAACGGCACGCCGGAACTCGTCTTCGAGGCCCGGCTGAATCAGAACCTCGAGTTCAAAGCGAGGTTCCAGGCGGATAAGATCAATGCCGCCGTGAACTCTGCCCCCGCAGGTCCACGGTAGCGGGACGGGATCGGTCCACAACGCGCTATCCACTCGCGGCTCCACTTGGGCGGGAGCCTTCCCGCTGGGTCGAGCGCCATCGCGACGGCCAGATCGAGGTGCTGCTTCGGACACCGTTGCTGAGCCGCCCGCCGGAGCGGCCCATTTGTGCCTCCGCCACACCCTGAGAACACCGCAATATCACCGCCAAAACAACGCCTTTTCACCGTGCCGGTGAATCCACGGTGTCTTTTCAATAGGTCCTTATATTGAAGACACGTCCACGTCTTCGCCGGACCTCCTGGTTCGGCTCCGCAACGTTGGTACACGCGAGGACGGGCGCTCCCGACGGCTGCTTCAGAGCGCCTTGCGAATGGCGTGATAGACCAGCAAGACCACGACTGCACCGATGACGGCGACAATCAGGCTCCAGATGATGCCGCCGCCGACCGAGATCCTCAGGAGTCCGAATATCCACCGCCCGACGACCGCGCCTACAAGACCCAGCAGGATATTGAGGAGCATGCCCTCGCCTTCCTTGTTCACGATCTTGCTGGCGATGAACCCCGCGATCAAACCGAGAATGATCGTCGCGATCCAGTGAATCATGTGGCCTCCTCGTGGGGCGTGGCCGCACCCATCCGCGGCCATCTCGGCTCGCGAGCGTTCACCTCGTACCACGCGAACCGCCATCTATTGTCAGCCCATTTCAAACGGGTGGCAAGGGGGGACTCGCGGCGGGCGGAACCCCGGGCTCCTCCCGCAATCGTCCTTCCGCGGACGCGGATCGACATGGTCGCGGTGCGCGTTCGCCACGCGGGCGCGGCTACTTCTTCGCTTCCTCCAACTGGAACACCCTATAGTTGTTCGGCCCGACGAAGATGTCGAATACGGCGCTGTTGCCGCGGATCTGCGGCGGCGGCTGAGGGAAGAATCCACCGCCGCCGGACTTGAGGTCGTTCAGCTTCACGAACTTTTTGTCGGCGACGATGCGCAGCGATGCGAAGTGGTCGAGGAACGACTGCACGATGAACGTGTTGTTGTCGTAAACGTATATGCTCACCTGCGGCGGACCCTCGAGGCGCACCGGCAGCTCGCGTGAGAGCACTTCGCGGATCGGGTTCAGCGCCTCCGCCGGCAGGTTGTAGAGGTCGGCCGTGTTGTCGGGGATCGTCAGCACGTACAGCGAGCCGGCGCCGTAGCCCGCCTGCAGCAGGATCGGGTAACCGTTGCCCTGCGCGAGACCCGAGACCACCTCCCAGGCGTCGTTGGTGGGATAGCGGATCTGCGGCACGACGATGTCGGCGTTGCCCTTGAGCGGCGTGAAGAAGCTCAGGAAATCGTGGACGGAAGCCTTGCGGCCGGTGCACTCGAGCTCGGCGATGTCCTCGATGCCCTTGCCTTGCAGCGCACAGAGCAGGCCCGAAGTGATCACGACGATCTTGCCCGAAGCCACGCTCTGCTTGATCTTGGCGACGATGCCGGGATCGAACCTGGCCGTCTCGGTGAGCAGGATCACTTTCGCGTCAGCGGGATAGTCGGGCCGCATGTCGATCGGTATGCCCGCCATGCCGAGGTAATCGTGCAGGAAGTCCTCGCCCGAGGAGTGAAACGGCTTGTAGCTTTTCACGCCAACGGGCCGGCCGAGCTTGCCGATGAATCCATCCACTTGTTCGAAGGTGTAGCCCGCCACGCGCCCGATCTCGGTGTCCTGAGAGAGCGTCCCATCCTCCTGGCGAATCGGCTCGAGCAGCGAGCGGTAGTCGAACAGCGTGATCTCGGGCGCCTTGGCGAAGAGCGTGATGGCGAGCTGCTCGGCGTAGCGGTTGAGGGTGCGCGCGCCGCCGGGATCGACCCAGCCGCCGCCGTTGGCGCCGGGCTTCACGTTTTCGAGCCAGCGCACCAGGTCGTAGCCCAGGTAGGGCTGCAGGTGCTGGTTGGAGTAGACGGCGTCGCGCGTCTCGGTGCCGGTGTAGACCTTGTCGAAAAGCTTGGGTTCGGCCTCGACGTTGTAGCCCAGGTATTGATAATGCTCGTACCAGTTGGGGTACTTGATGATCAGCTTGACGTTGGGATTGACGGCCCGCGCCGGGGCGACGACCAGGTTCTTCGCAACGTCGGCCATGAGCGCCAGGCGGAACTGCGTCCAGCTCTTGTTGCCCTTGGCCTGGATGGCGGCCTCCGACTTGCAGCTCGTGAAGAAGAAATCGTCGAGGATGACCTCGTCGAAATGTTTGGCGGCGTACTCCACGATCTGTTCGAATTTCGCGCGCTCGGCCGGATCGATGTAGCAGAAGGTCTGGAAACGGTTGCGCTCGGCGGTCACGGTGGCGATGCCGCCCGAGGTCTGGATGCCGCGATCGGCGAAAAACTTTTTGGCCGCGGCGAGCGCTTCCTCGTCCGGAATGATGCCGTCGCGATGGACCTCGAGATAAACCTTGGAGACCTTGATCTGCTTTTCAATCGCGCTCCAGCGGGCCTCCAGCAGCTTCAGGTCCTTCATCTCGCGCACTTCGTAGGCGCGGACGTAGACGGCGACGCCGAAATTCTTATACCCCGGCGCGTTGGCGGCAGGAAGACAGAGACAGGTAAGAATGAGCGCCAGCGGCGCCGCGAAGAACCGATTCATCAAACAACCCCTCATGATTGGCCTCGAATCCTGATTTGAGTGATCCGGATGTCCGGCGCGACGCCGGCCGTGTTCCCCACGCTAACACGCGCGGCTATAGCCCGCGCAGGATGTCGTAACCGTGGTCGGGAATGTGGGACGGAAGGATCTCACTGGCGTGGCCGTGTTGCGCGAACAGTGCGCGGAAGTGCTCGACGACGCCCTCGGATCCGCGTTCATAAAAGACCAGGACCGACGGGCCGGCGCCGGACAGCGCGGCGCCCAAAAGACCGGGCATGCGCAGCCGCAGCATCTCGCTGAGGCCGGGCACGAGGTGTTCGCGATAGGGCTGATGCAGACGGTCCTCGAGCGCGGCGTGAAAGGCGTCGGTAGTCTGAGTGAGCATGGCGGCGATGAGCAGCGCCGAGCGTTGGATGTTGAACACCGCGTCGGCGCGCGAGTAAGTGGCCGGCAGGACGGCGCGGGCCTGCGCGGTCGGCAGGAGGAAGTCGGGGACGACGATGGCCACGCCGTAGCGTGCCGGAAGCTGCATGCGCACCGCGCGCGTGACGCCGTCGCTGTCGATGGCGCTGGCAACGATGGAGCCGAGCACGGCGGCCGAGACGTTGTCGGGATGGCCCTCGATGCGCGCCGCCTCGTCCAGGATGCGGTCGCGGCTCCACTCCAGGCCCAGGATTTCGTCGGCCAGAATGACGCCCGCCAGCAGCGCCGCGGCGCTCGAGCCCAGCCCCTTGCCGATGGGGATGTCGTTATGGACGTCGATCTCCACGCCGGGCATCGGCCGGCCGGTGTGCTCGGCCACGGCGAGGGCGGTCTGCCAGATGAGATTGTCGGCGCTGAGCGGCATCAGATCGACGTCGCGTCCGGAGGTGCGGATGATGAGCTTCGCAGCGGGGCGGAAGCGCACGTCGAGGTACAGGCTGAGCGCCATGCCCAGGGCATCGAAGCCCGGGCCGAGGTTGGCGCTGGTGGCGGGGACGCGAATTTCCGTCCAGCTCATGGTCGATCCCGGTTCAGGCCCCGAGTTTCACCGGCTTGCCGGAGCGGCACGACTCGTAGACGCCGAGCACGATCTCCAGCGCCTTCACGCCCTCCTCGCCTGAGAGCAGCGGCGGACGCCGCTCGCGGCAGGCGGCTCCGAAATCGAGGAACTGGCGCTCGAAGGGCAGGAGCGGGATGGCCATCGGATCGGAAGATCCGCTCATGACCTCCTTTTCGACGGGCGCGGGGTCGCCGGCGTCGTCGGCTACATCCCAGGAAGTCAGTTTGTCGCCAGTGAAAATGGCCGTGCCGCGTGTGCCGTGGATTTCGACGCGCTCGCTGTAGCCCGGCCAGAAGGCAGTCGAAGCCTGGATGACGCCGGTCGCGCCGCACCGGTATTTCACGAGCGCGCAAACGACGTCCTCGCTTTCGATTTTGTGGCGCGCGCCGAGTTGCCAGTAGCCGAACAGTTCGTCGACGTCGCCTACGAGGTAGCGCAGGACATCGACCTGGTGGATGGCCTGGTTGATCAGCGCTCCGCCGCCCTCGACGGCCCAGCTGCCCTTGATGGGCCGCGAATAGTACTGCTCGTCGCGCCACCATTTCACGTACGCGTCGGCCTGGAGAATGCGGCCCAGCCGCCCGCCGGCGATGGCCTTTTTCACGAACGCCGTGGAGTCGTCGAAGCGGTGCTGGCTGGCCACGCCGAGCACGATGCCCGCCGCATGCGCGGTCTTGACGATCTCCCGCGCCGTGGCGAGATTGGTCGCAATGGGCTTTTGCAGTTGGATGTCCTTGTGGTTGCGGGCCGCGGCCTCGACCGCCTGCAGACGGAAGTCGGGGAAGGTGCAAACGTCGACGAAATCGACGTCCGCGCGGGCGCATAGATCCTCGTAAGCAGGGACGAATTCGCAGCTCCATTGCGCGGCGAACTTCTCGCCCGCCTCGCGGGAAATATCGTTGCAGGCCGTGACGCGGTAGCCGATATTGCGGTACGCGCGGGCGTGCATATTGGAGATGGCGCCGGTGCCGATGATGCCGACTCGCATGGTGTCCTTTCAGTGTATCGATCCGCCGCGGGCGGTCTATTCCAGCCCGTGGCTCGCGCCGCAGATCGACACGTCGATGCCCAGCTCGCGGAACATCGCCGCCTTGGCCGCCAGCGCCCTATTGGCGGCTTCGGCCGACGGCGCGTAGGCCACCTGGATATGGTTGGCCTTGTGGCGCGCCATGAACTGGTCGCGCGTGACGCCGTACAGGACGGCGTTCATCATGGGCCATTCGGGGGTGGTCTGGGCCCAGCGGCTGGCGACCTCCTCGGCGGGGAGTTCGACCGAGCGGGCGCGGCCGACGTCGGCGCGTAGAATGCCGGCATCGACAAAGATCCGGCTCCAGACGATTTCGCCGGGCTTGCAGACGCCCTTCAACGTACCGCCGCCGAAGGGGAAGTACATACCGGGCTGGCGCAGGCTGGTGGCGCCGGCGTAGCCGCCGGCGATGTGGGCCGGCGGGACGGCGCCGGAGATTTGGAAGACCCACACGAAGTCGCCGCCGAAAGGCGCGCCGTAGCGCACGTCGTGCAGGGTGGTTTCGGAATCGTAGCCCAGGTGCGTCCACACCTGGTTGGTGACCAGCGCATCGAGGCCCGCGCACTCGTCGACTTCGTTGAAGTGCGGCAGCGCCTTGCCTTCATACAGGACGCGGCCGTTGCCGCGCGCGGTCACGGGCGGGCGATCGACGTTGTTCAACAGGCCTTCGACCAGGTCGGAGGCGGGCGCGAGGTCCTTGAGACCCTGCTGGTACTGGATGCCGACGGTGGAGCAGCCGAAGTCGTCGGCGATACGCAGCGCGGCGATGTACATCTTGCACTGGCCGAGGATCTGCTCGTCGGTGAGATCGACGGCGGGATCGGGGCCGGTGACAAAGCGGAGGCCTTTGGCGTCCAGCCAGGAGCGGACGGCGCGGGCTTCCTTATCGGTAGTGGCCAGCATCTCGGCATACAGGGCTGACTGGCTGAGACGCTCCTTGAAGACGCCGGTGGAGTGCAGCAGCTCGTCGGGCAGGATGGCGTTGTACATGCCCATGCAGCCCTCGTCGAAGATGCCCATGATGGCCTTGTCGCGGCGCAGCTTGCGGGCCAGCGAGGAGCCGATCTCTTCGGCCTGGCGCGGGAGCTTGGAGGAGCCGAGCGGGCGCACGTGGGAGGTGTCGTGGACCAGTTTGCGGCCGCTCAGCCAGCGCTTCAAACCGTCGAGGAAAAAGGGATCGTCGAAACGCTCCGACCAGAGCGTGGAGTAAGGGACGCCGGCCTTGGTCAGCGAGCCATTCAGGTTGAGCATGCCCACCAGTCCGGGCCACTGGCCGCTCCAATTGGCGACGGTGAGAATCGGACCCTGGTGGGTGGAGAGGCCGGGCAGGACGTGGTGGGTGTATTGCCACACGGCCTCCACGACGATCAGCGGCGCGGCCGGGGGAATGCGCCGGAAGACCTCCATGCCGTGCCTCTGCGAATGGATGAAGCCGTGGCGCTGGGACTCATCGTAGGGATGGCCGCGCTCGATGGCGAAGCCCAGCCCGCGCACGGTCTCCATCACCTTCTGTTCGACTGCGCGCTGGGCGGGCCAGCACTCCTGGTTGGCGGAGAGGCGCAGGTCCCCGCTGGCGATCAATACGACTGACTCTGGCATGCGACCATTCCATCACACGGCGCGCCGGAATTGCAGCCTGTGGTCATGAGTTCGCCAGTTGCGGCTGTGGGGCGAGGCGCGGCCCCATTGGCCGGGGGGGAAAAGCGCGGGGCGCATGCTAAAGTAGAGGCAAGTGTTTGTGTCTGGCTTCCAACGTGTCGGGCCGGTAGCTCAGTGGTAGAGCATCTGACTTTTAATCAGAGGGTCGCGGGTTCGAGACCCGCCCGGCTCACCAAATAACTTATTTAGAAGCAAAGCGATTTTGCCACTTTGAGTTGCGCACTCCCGCCAGCATGTTCTGACGCCCAGCCGATATCTGAATGAAGATGACCGGCTCGCCCGGTCGGGCATCCACTTCATATCCGCGGATTCCGCTCAGGGCTGCACAATCAATCGAGATTGAACTAATCCGGCTGTTGCGGCCCGGTTATCCTTGCGAAAACCGCTCGATCTTGATGAGGCCTGCACCCTCTTTGATAGTCACGAGCCGGTCGCATGGGACTGCGGCCAGGCGTTCTCGCTTTCCGCTGATCCATCGGATCTCCAAATCCGCCACGCCGCAGGATCCAAGACCAAAATGCAGGCGACTGTCGTTGACGGACAGGAAACTGGATTGCGCAAGCACCTCCTGCGCCTGCACCCGGTCGCCATAATGTGCCGTGACTCGCGCGCCGACGGCGACGCGATTGCATTTGCCGGTTACCAGTTTCACCTTGAGCCAATGGTTGTTCCCGCTCACCTCATTGCGCAGCAGCGAAGGCGGCTCGTTCAGGTTAATAATCAGGATGTCCAGATCGCCGTCATTATCGAAATCCCCGAACGCGCAGCCGCGACTCGAGTGGGCTTCCAGGATCGCCGGCCCTGCCTCATCGAACAATTCCTCGAACCGGCTGCCGCCCAGGTTGCGAAAAAGAATTCGTGGCGTGCGCCAGGGGGATTCGGGGAATGTGCGCTCCAGCTCCGGATAGGCGTTGCCTGTGACCCAGAACAGATCCGGCAAGCCGTCGTTATCGATGTCCACGATGCCTGCCCCCCAACTCACAAAGCGCGTTTCCACGCCCAGTCCTGAGCGCACCGTGATGTCGCGGAAGCCTATCCTTCCCGCATTCACGTAAAGCGCCACCGTATCCTCGGCGAAGTGGGTCCGCAGCAGATCGAGCCGCCCATCCAGATTGAAGTCGCCGATGCCAAGCCCCATTCCGGCCTGTTCCTGGCCGCTCTCGTTCAGGGCCAGGCCGCTCTCGATGCCCGACTCGCTGAACGTGCCGTCGTGGTTGTTATGGAAGAACAGGCTGGCAGTGGAATCGCAGGCCACATAGATATCCGGCCAGCCGTCATCGTCCAGATCCGCTGCGATGGCGGTCAGGCCGTAGCTGTCGGAGGGCTTGGAGACCCCCGCGCCCTCGCTCACGTCGGCGAACGTGCCGTCGCCGTTGTTGTGATAGAGGCTGCACCGGTCGGTCGGCAGTCCGCGTGGACCGCAATAAACTGGGACGCCTTTGAAGTTGCAGATTTCTTCCGTCTTGGAAGGTACGGACCGCAAATCGAAGCCCACGTAATGCGAAACAAAAAGATCCAGGTTGCCGTCGCGATCGTAGTCGATGAAGGTGCAGCCGCTGCCGAAGCGGGTCCGCTCCTCCCACAGTCCGGCCCTCCTGGTGACGTCGGTAAAGGTGCCATCGCCATTGTTGCGGTAGAGGATGTTGTGCCCCCAGCAAGTGATGAACAGATCCTCGAAGCCGTCATTGTTGTAGTCGCCCACCGTAACGCCGTAAGACCAGCCCGTGTGCGCCAGGCCCGCCCTTTCGGTGACGTCTGTGAAAGTGCCGTTGCGATTGTTCCGGTATAGACGGTTCGTCGCGCCGGGCGGGTCGCCCGCCAGACGCGTGCCGGAAAGCAGCAGGATATCCAGCCACCCGTCATTGTCGTAGTCGAAAAAAGCCGCCCCACAGCCGATGCTCTCGATGATGTAGCTGTTGCTCTCCGAGCTTCCGAAGATGACGGGGGTGTTCAGCCCGGCGTGCCGTGCAACGTCCTTAAACCGGGCATGGAAGGGCAGCCCGGAGGGTCTTGGGCGTTCCGTCGGCTTCACCCCGCGTGAAGCCATCTGCCCGCGCAGACTACATACTGACGAACCCAGAGCCCCGAGAAGGCAGCGCCGCGTCATTCCTGGGCACTTCGCCATGGACATATTTTAGTCATGGTAGCCTGAATGCTCGCCTCAGGGGACTTCTGTGGAGCCGCGTGGCGGCGCGCTATGCGAACAACTCCTGAGCGACCTCGGGCGCCTCGCGTCTGGTCCTCTCGCCTTGCTGCCCGCTGAAGCGCGTCATACACTCTCACCATCACTTCGGTGTTCGAAAGAGCGCCTGCGGCTCGTACCCGGCATGCGCCTCCCGAAAGCCCAATCGTCAACTTGCGGGAGCCGGGAAACGCCTAAGTGTCGACGCACTTACACCACGTCCCGTCGGCTTTGAAGCGCTACAGGGGACCGCTAGGGCGGAATCGGGAAGTGACGATTCTGTCCATCGCCGGCGTCAACTCAGAGTGCTCCGGTTGCCACAGATGCTCCTTACCAACGTCGTCGTCCCATCCACTCAAACGGCCCCGGGACTCTACCGAATCGCGGGGCCGATTGCTTTTCACTTTTAGGTCAGAAGCCTAGTTACAGTTAGTTTGCTTTATCACCCATAGCTGATAACTGAAATTGGGCATCCAAATGGTTCACATTCAGCTTGACGGCTTGCTCCAGTTCAGCTTTCGCCTCCTGCCGCTTACCAGATCCAAGGTATCCCAGCCCCAGTATGTAGTGTCCCTGGGCCATTTGTACCTCTTTGGATTCTTTTTCCCCGAACTTCGCGAAATAATCTGGGCGGCCGCTACCCTTACTCAGCACAGCCTCCTGCCCAGACTTGACTAGGCTGTCAAATACCCGCGCAGCTTCGGCCTGCCGCCCGAGTTTCTGAGCAGCACATGCTCTATAATAAAGGATTTCCGATCCATTGTTAAAAGCTGATTCACTTGGGCGCCAAATGCTGGATGGCGTAGCCGCGGATTTTTCATAAAATGTCTTGGCCATGCTGGTATCGCCCAAGGCCTCATAGGCCACCCCCATGAAATAGTAAATTACAGGAGCCCTTCCGCCATCAGTCGGCCTCCCCTCTGAATAGACTTCAGGGTATTCAAGCGCCCCCTGATACTGCTTTAATGCTGCCTTGTAATTCTTTGCCTTCATGTAATTGTGACCCTTAATAAGCATCGCATTTTCATATGAGGAATGAGCTGAATACTGACCCCCTCCCTCCCAGACAGTATAATGGTGACCGCTCTGAAGCAATTCGAGAGCCTTGTCGTACTTCCCAAGCTGGACATACAGTCTGATCTCACGGGTGAGAGCATCATCCCGTTCGAGCACGGCTTGCTGATATTTTTCTAAATTCTCCAGTCTCTTTTGAGGAGGTACTCCTGCTCTTTCGTACAGTCCATCCAACTCAGCCAAAAACTTCGGGTGAGGCTGGAGTGAAACTGCGGTCTCGAGACTTACAATGGCCTTGCGGTAATTCTGGTCAGTCCATGCGTAGGCATCAGCGAGGTTGCGATGCACCATCGGGAATCCACCATCCAGACTCCTGGCCTTTTCCCATGCCATAATGGCCTCCTTGGGCTGGCGGTCATAAAGCAGGTTCCCAAGGTAATAAGGAGCACGAGCATCTTTCGGATTTTGCTCCATGGCATGGTTAAGCACGTCGATCGACTCAACTCGAAATGGGAAACAGTAGTCCGAAGGCATCTGCCGCGCGAGTTCATAACAGCGCGAGGCTTCCTGCGCCCTGTCAGCCTTTTCATTCAAGTAACCAAGCCAATAGTATACCATTGGATAGACTCGCGACTTGTCTGGGTAGGCATTCACCAACTCCTCCAAGACTGAAATGCCTTCTTCCCACAAACCTGCGTTGGCAAGACTGACCGCCATTTCCAGGTACGGTTGAACATCATCATTCCAGAGGCCTGGCGAAAGAAATATTTGGTGTGGCTTATCGTTCCTCGCCATATTTAGCTCTCTTTGCGCCCACGAGTCTAAGGGGTCGACTGTAAGTGCCATGGAGGCCGTCTTCGCCGCTTCACTAGACCGCCCCCTTTTCCGCAGGACTGCGGCTTTTAGATTCCATGCCTTGGTGTTCGATGTGTTGGTTGAGATCGAGCGATCGAGGAATTCCAATGCTTTTACAAATTCACCTTTCATGCAGGCAAGCTCCGCCAGGGCATAATAGCCAAACGAATTCCAGGCATAACTCCATGTAGCGTCAAAGAATGTCTTATAGGCGGCGTCGTATTTGCCCTGGGCCTTCAACACCAGCCCTAGATAATAAACAGGCTCACCGTCTTTGGGGCGTGTGTAATTATGCGTCACCCGAGCGACCGCAGCCCGAAGCCTCTCTTCCGCCTCTTTGAACATTCCGCGCTTCCAGTACAAAATGCCCAATTCTGTGTTTACCTTTTCATCCCCGGGATCCCTTTTCAATACTTCCTCGTACCAGGGGTAAGGTTGCGCTGCCGGGTTATAAAACTGCTCGAGCCTTAAACCAGCCAGGTACGCCTCCTCATCCGTTTTGATCTGGGCGGGAGGAGGCGGCGGCTGTGCCGGTTTTGGCAGGGGCAGGTTCTTGCGCTGATACGGCGTGTAGGAAATCAATTCTTCTTTGCCGTCGAAAAGGTGAATCTTCAGGTCTCTTTCACTTACATTCTCAGGCAATGTCACCTCTTTAAGAAATGGCCTGCCGGGGTCAATTGTGATCGTTTCTTCAAATAGGGTCTTATCGCCAGCCTCAAGCAGGACCCTGGCATCGCGGTATTCCGCGGTTGTCTCCAGACCAATGGTGGCTATATGGTTCTGGTTGACCTCAAGATTCACGGCAGCCTGCAGGTTGGCATTTTTTACGATTCCAATCTGTTGGAAGGGATACCAGTATTGCTTAACCGTTTTGACCTCAGAGGGCTGCAGCCAGCTATAGTCCGGCTCATTGTCCGAGTAAGAACCGGCCATTAATTCCATCACAGGCCCGTCCGGCGGCTCGGTCAGGATCTTGTCCCACATTTGCCCCTCTTCGCCGGCTCCCCATGTCCAGAATTTCTTGCCAGGCGAAATGTTGTGATCAGCTACATATAGGACCCCGCCTTTTTTCCCGTGGTCATAGGCGCCGAACCAGTCTTCCGTACAGTCGTAGGCAAAAATAGAATTCATTTGCACATGGGTCTTCCACAAGGAAACGTCCTGCCCAGTGAAGTCTATTCCCTGGTAGCGACCGTCAGCTATGGGCCAGCGCAGGAAGTCCGTTTTGGAGTGGTACGTTCCGACCTCAGTACTCGGGGGAAAGATGATTCGATATTCTGGGGTCGCAGGGACTCCAAAATTGGCGAAGTATAAGAACGTGTTCTCAGCCGGCGTTTGGTTGATAAGTTTAAATGTGCCATCAATATAGGACTTATCAGGATGCAAGGTAAGCCCTACGGCCCAGCGCATCCGATGGTTTATTTCCATCTCGCCCACCCAGATGGTCTTACTCCCGTCCGCATTTTCCTCTAACTTGTACTGCACAGGCATATAAACGGACGGCCTGTGATGATGAGGAACATTCCATTCGATCCCTCCATCCAACCACGCACCAAGCATGCCGACCAACCCAGGCTTAACAACGCTGGCACTGTAGAGGAATTTGTAGTTGTCTGTTTTGTCCAAGGCATAGAAGACGCGGCCGCCTATTTCGGGCAGAACACCAATCTTCACATACTTGTTTTCTAGATAGAGCATTTTGTAGGTTTTCGCCTCGCGGACATACGTGAGCTTATCTTGGGCCGGATAAGGGTAAATATGTCCTTGGGCGCCCTGGTAGGCCCTGCCGTGGTAAAACATGGGCGTTGTCAGGGGTGCTCCTATCAGGTACGTGGGGAGAGTAACGGATTCCTCCCAAATTCTCACAGACGCGTCCTGTGAGCGGCACTCAGTCGGCCAAAGGCTTAAAACAACGGTCGTGCAGAGGAGTAATTGTAATGAGTATTTCCTGTTCAACATAATCACCTCCAAATGGATGTCCGCCCGTATTGCTGTTAGGGCGATGGCCGCGGCGTCCATCGGCCATCGGACCGTTTTAGAGAGTTACCTCGAAATCGTCAGATTCGAAAACCGAGTTCAAGATCTTCTCGCCTCTTGGGGAACCAGCGCGACAGCCGATGATCTGGCCCGGATACGCTTAAGAAATTTCATCGGGTGCAGTTGCCGAGGAATAGGTTAGTCCCGGCGGGCGATCGTCAGGAGCCTGACTCCTTGCCATGCTTGGGAAGGCGCTGCACAGTCGATACCTCAGTAAACTGTGCACTATAGTCGCCATGCAGTCAAAGACTGAAAGACGGCGGCGGGATTCCCGCCGCCGTTTCCAAACGAACAGAGTGTCGAGGCCGGCTAGAATAGCAACTTCAAGCCGAACTCAAGCTGACGGCCTGCCACGCTGGTCGGGCTGGCATAACCGCCGCCATTTCCCGCCTGGCCGAAGATACCACCAGGGGCGCCCTGATAAAGCGCCGCGCCGAACGCAGGACCGATACTCGTATTCGGGTCGCTGCGGTTCAGGTTGTTGATCGTGTTGTAAGCGTTCATGCGCATCTCGAGGCGGAACTTCTCGGTGATGCTGAAAAACTTCGAGATGGTCGAATCGAGGTTCAGGAAGCGCGGCCCCTTCAGGCAGTCGAAGGTGTAGGGATTGGTCCGAGGCGTAAAGGCAACGTTGGATGGAATCGACTGGAACACCGAGATATTGAACCAGGCCCCTGGGGTCGGATTGGCGTTACACGGGCTTTGGCCGTTCCAGATCAGGTTGCCATTCTGCGGGTTGCTCAACTCGCCGCTACCGCCGTTGAACATCACGTAGTCGCCCGACATCATAGTCAGCAACCCCGTGACTTTCCAGCCGCCGATTACGGCGTCGCCGACCCGGTTCATGTTGCTCAGATAGGTCCGGCCTTTCCCGAACGGAAGTTCGTATGTGCCAGCGGCATTGAACCGGTGGCGCGGCTGGCCGCTGTCTTGCCATTGAAACTCGTTGGCGTATTGTTCGTAATCGGTGAGACTATTCCACGCCTGCCTCTCGTGGATGTAAACGTACGTGACAAGGAAGTTGTACCCCTTGCTGAAAACTTTTTGGGCCTTCATCTCCAGCGAGTTGTACCGCTCCGGGGCGCAGCATTGCGCCATTTCAACCAGCGACCCGTACTGCGGATAGGGGACCAGCAGTTGGGAAAGAGAAACGTTCGGCTGGTTCCACAGCGGACCAGGAACCAGTGTGTTGCTCAGATAGTGGTAAAAGGGGTTTGCAACACTCGTGGTCGAGGCGCTCTCGTTTGCCTCCAGGAACTCGGGATTGGGTTGGTTCAGCGCCTGCGAGTACCACTTGTTCCCGATATTCAAGAAATACGTCGCCGAGATGACATATTGGCCGGGGAATTCATGTTGGAGATTGACGTTGAAGCGTTGGTTGTAGGCCTTCTCCAAATTCTTCGGGTAAAATTCGAGCGACTCCCCGCCAGTACCGAGCTGCGGTCCCGAAGCCCTTCCGAGAAGAGGCGCGAGCGGATTGCTGCTGGCTGGAAATGGGTTCGAGAAGGACTCTTGGGGAACGCCTTCCAGAGGCCCAAGCGTATACTGAGTGCCGAACACTCCGTAATACGGCGGACCGATAGCATTCACGTCGCCCTGGCCCGCGATCCCATTCAGGTACATCCCTGCGTAGGGGGTCATGTATATGGAATAGCCCGCCCGGAGTGCCGTTCTGTCGTTGACCCGGTACGCGATGCCGATACGCGGCTGAAGGGCAAGTTTCTGCGGGTTCCACATGCCCGCATGATTGGACGAACCCACGAACCACCATTGCCCGTTCCACTGGTAATAGCCGCTGCCGACGATGTCGGTGGCGGCGGCCGGCATGGCGGGGGCGTTCCCTCCGCCGTATGCGGGGTTGGGAGATGACAGATCGAGACCCCCTAGAACCTGAGCCGCATCGTGGTATGCGGTCTCATATTCGTCTCGCAGGCCGAGATTGACGGTGATCTTGCGGTTCACCTTCCAGTCGTCCTGGAAGTAAAAGCCATAAAACTCGGTTTGCGGAACCTCGGCCGGCCCGCCGGTCATAAACGAACTGCCGTCCAGCGCGCCGAGCAGGAATGTGGCGTATCCGTCGCCGGACGTGTTTGCCGACGCTCCACTGATGTAGGATTGTGCCGTCAGGGCGGTGTTGAAAGAGAAAGTCGGCAAGGCGTTGAAAAGATTCGAGTTCTTTTCGCGGCGGAGTTCAAAGCCTGTTTTCAGGTAATGCGAGCCGGCCTGATGGGAGATCTTCGCGTCCCAGGACTGAGAAGCCAGGTTCTGAACCCAGACGTACCCATATTCGCCGCCGCCGAATGAGACGCCGTTGCCGATATTGACATTTGGCGTATAAATCGGCTCGTTGCCCTCGTTAGTCAGGTAGTTCTGATACCAACTGTTGTTGGGCCAAAACGAAGAATAAATCGTTGGTTTGTTTTGCGGCGGACTCAGAGAGTCGGCGGTAGTGTGGTAGTCGCCGTGGAAACTCACGACGGTGCGTGCGCTGACCGTCCAGACCACATCGCCGCCCACCGACCAGCCGGCCCTCAGGGTTCCGCTCACCGGAAAAAGTGGGGAACTCGTGGGGTTGCCGATCTCGTTGTTCGTGTAATACTTGCCGAAGCGGCCGAAGACCTTCCACTTGTCGCCGATCACGTAATCTGTGCGGTCGGAATAATCGTAATACTGGTACGAATTGGGTATATCCGTGGAAAAATTATTTGTGTGGGTGACACCGATGCCGGGATTGTTGGCCGCCCAAATCTGCCCCATCATCGCCTGCGTATCGGGGTCCATGCGGCCGGCCGGAATCACATTATTTGCGAAAGGCACCCTGGTGATTTGGCCGGTGACCGGATCGGTTACCGACGGGATCGCCGGGTCGTAGATCGTGCGTATGCCAGTGTTCCCGCCGCCCAGGTCGTAGTACGACTGCGAGAAATCACCTTGTTTCTCCAGCGTAGTCGGGACCGTTTCCGCAATTAAGCTGGACGGAGAAGCGACGTCCCAACGTTCCAGCGAGAAGAAGTTAAACAGTTTGTTCTTGACGATCGGGTTGCCGAGCGTTCCGCCGAACATATTCTGGCGCGTGGAGGTCAATGTGTCGGTGGTCCGGTCGAACATGGCGCTAGCCCAGGGGTAGCGGCCCAGCCAGAAGGCGCTGCCGTGCCACTCGTTGGTTCCCGACTTGGTCGTCATCGTGATCGCGCCTCCGGCGCTATGGCCGGTTTCAGCGTCCACACTGTTCGTGGAGACGACGACTTCCTGTACCGCGTCCATGTTCGGGAGGACGGTGGTCTTGTAACCGACGCCGATCGGGCTGCCATCCACCCGCAGTTCGTTGCTCATGTTCGTGCCGCCGCCCAGGTCCACGCTATTGGCCGCCCAGGAATTGTAGGGAAATATCTCGCCGCGCGTGTTGAACGCGGAGGGCGCGATCAGACTCAGTTTGAACGGGTTGCGGTCAAGACGAGGGACTTCCGCCACCGTTGTTGAATCGAGCGTAATGTCCCTGTTGGCGGAGTTGAATTCCACTGCCCCGGGCGTTTCCGTGACGGTGATGGTCGTTTGGACCGAGCCTGTCTTCAAGCCCACGTTCACGGTGACGTCGCCGCCGGTCTGAACCAGGATGTTCTCCTGGAGGAACTTGCTGAACCCGGCCATTTCGACCGTCACAGAGTAGTTCCCTGGATCGACGTTATCGAATACATACAGGCCTGTAGCGCTCGTTTTCTGGACCACCTTCCATTGGGTGTTGACGTTGAGCAAGGTGACCGTAGCGTTGATGACAACCGCTTTGCTTTCATCGGTTACGATGCCCTGGACACGGCCACGCGTCGTTTGCGCCTGCGCAATTGGCAGCACTGCCAGCAGCACCAGCGCGAATACGATCAAGAAGCGAACTTCTTTCATGATGTTATTGACGACCTCCTGAAGCCGGAGACCCCCGTCCCCGCCTCATTCCGACCATTCCCGACTTACACCGTCCCGCGGGCCGGACGCGCCTGGTCCCCCTGGTGCGGATCCATCGCGCCGCCGCGCACGGGTGCATATTCCCGGGCGCTCCGCCTCCCCAACCGATATCGCTGACTCACCCCTTGGCGGAGCCCCGTTACCTGCCGGCCATTCGTTCCATCTGTCCGAGACACTGAAATCTAAACCTGGCCGGACGCCAGAAGACTCGGCGTTACATTCTCCGGAGCCTCTCGCGACCCCGCCCCTGGTGCGGGCCCGGGCGCCCCACCGGACGGCGATACCCCTTCCGTGCGGCATACACCCCGCACGTCCGGCGCCGAGGCAAGCCCGACGCTGATAGTTGGAAGCATATGCTCTTCGTCCCGGAGTGAATACGTTATTGCCGTTATTGCCTGTGTTATCCACTGTGCCGGGGCGCGCCCGCCCGCGCTCCCGCCGGCGGAGTCCCCGGTCTCCTTTCCCGAAGTCCAAGCTCACGGGTCAATTTTTCAATGACTTGGCCGCTTCGCCGCTCAGCAGTGGAATCAGGATGCGATTGTCAGTTAACGTGCAATAACCGGGCTCATAACCGTTACTTCTGGGATAGAATGTTGCTGTCGGCAGGTTCGGAATGCCCAGGCAGGCCCAGACTTTACGCGGCGGCTTGTCCCGTTACGAGGTGCGCGAGCAGCTCAATCGCATCCTCGCCAGCCGGCATTTCGTCAAGGCCAGGAAGAAAAGCCGCTTCCTGGAATTCTTGTGCGAGCAGGCTGTCTCCGGCGTCGCCGAGAGCGTCAACGAGTACTCGATCGGCGTCGATATCTACGAGCGCGGCGCCGATTTCGATCCACAGCACGACTCCATCGTCCGCGTCCAGGCACACGAAATCCGCAAGTCCCTCCAGGCCTACTACGCCGAGGAGGGACACGACGATCGCCTCCGCATCGACCTCCCCGCCGGCGGCTACTTCCCCGTCTTCACGCGTCTCGGCGCGGAACCGCCCGCCCTGCCCGATGAGGCCAAGGCGGCGGCTGAGGCGCCGCATCATCCTCCGCCTGCACGCCGTGCTCCGTACTGGATCGTCCTGCTGGCGGTCTGCCTGGCGCTGCCCGCCGGCTGGGCCTTGCGTTCGCTCGAACTCCGGCCTGCTCCCGTCCCCGCCGCACCCAAGCTCTCCGCGGACGCTGCCTGGTTCTGGCAGCCTTTCCTTCCCCCCGCTCAGCCGCCGCTGGTCGTCCTGCCCGTGCATCCTCTGCTTCGCGCCGCGCACGCCGGCGACAGCGCGGAATTGCGGAAGCGGGGCGTGCTGATTTCGAAGGACAGATTTCCGGAATTCAGAGACACGATCCACTTCCGGGAGCTGCCCGAATTCCGGTTCGTCCCTGCCACAACCGACTTCACTGGAATCGGCGAAGCGCTGGGGCTCAGTAACCTCTATGACCTGTTCGGCAACGTGGGACAGAAGTTACGTATCGACGCCGCGCGACTGGTGGATACCGAGTCCTTGAAGCGGACGAATGTCATCGTCCTGGGTGGCAACCAATCCTGGTCCGGCCGGGTGTTCGTCTATCGGGAAGGCTTCGAGATGCACGACGGCATAATGGCCGCCAAGAAGCCCCTGCCGGGGGAGCAGGCTTTCTACAAGCCGGAATTCGACGCCGTGACGGGCAACCTGAGCCGCGACTACGGCGTTATCCTGATGCTCCCCAACGAGCGCCCGGATCAGCGCGTCCTGGTGCTCTACGGCATCTACACGCAGGGCACTCAGGCGGCCATCGAATTCGTTACGAATCCGGAAGGGCTGCGCGAACTCGAGCGCGCCCTGGTCCAGCACACACCCGACAAACGGCCGCCGAGGTACTTCCAGGCGCTGCTCACGACCACCGTGGAAAACTACGTCCCCGGCAAGATCTCTCTGGTCGCCACGCGCATCATTCCCGAGTGATCCCGTTCGCGCTCCCGGCCCGCCGCGCAGCCACCAATGCGACTCTCCGCTGCTTGCCGCCGGCGGCTTCCGTCGCTATTCCTCTGGGGCATCGCGGGACTTGCGGATATACTGATTCACGAGGATTTTCTCCGGCCGCAATGCACGCGCTGACCCGCCGCGTATTTTTCAACCTCCTCGCCTCCTCGGCCGCCTGCTTCGGCCAGGGCATGGCTTCGCGCGGCGTGCGCCCGGCGCCCCGCGGCAAGCCCTCGGGTCTTCCTTTCCGGGCCCGCTTCACCGATGTCGCTGAGCAGGCAGGGCTCAAAGAGACGGTGATCGCCGGCCATCCGTTTCGCGCCGACTACGTCATCGAGGTGATGAGCTGCGGGGTAGCTTTCTTCGACTACGATAACGATGGCTGGCTCGACATACTGGTTCTCTCGGGATCACGGTTCGGCGATCCGCCGCCCGACGCATCCAATCGCCTGTACAAGAACAATCGCGATGGCACATTTTCGGATGTGACGCGCAAAGCGGGCCTGTTTCGAACCGGATATGCGTACGGCGTTACGATCGGCGACTACAACAACGACGGCTTCGAGGACCTGTTCATCACCTGCTATGGACAGAACGTGCTGTATCGCAACAACGGCGACGGCACCTTCACGGATGTGACCAAAGAGGCCGGATTGCTGAATGCGGCACCGCGTTTCGGCACCGGTTGCACGTTCGTCGACTATGATCGGGACGGCCGGCTCGATTTGTTCGTCTCCAATTACTCCGGCTTCGATTTTCAGTCGGTTCCTCGGACGGGCGACAAAACCTGCAACGCCGACAATGTCTTCTGTGGACCATTCGGACTGGCATACGGCAAACACTCGCTCTATCACAACAACGGCGATGGCACGTTTTCGGATGTCACCGAGATTTCAGGAATCGGCAAAGTCGCCGGCGGATACGGGCTGACGGCCGTCGCGGCGGATTTTCATAACGACGGCTGGCCGGATATCCTGCTCGCCTGCGATTCCACTCCCAGCCGCCTGTTCCGGTACAATCGCGACGGCACATTCAGAGAGGAAGGATTCGAGAGCGGCATCGCCCTCAACGAGGACGGCCAGGTGCAGGCCGGGATGGGGCTGGGAATCGGGGATTTCCGCCTGGACGGAAGCCTGGACATCATCAAGACGCACTACGCGGCGGACACTCCGGCCGTCCTGGTGAACAACGGCAAAGGCAGCTTCGAGGACGCAACGATTCGCTCCGGACTGGCCGTCGAAACCCGCTATATCACCTGGGGCGTCGGTATTCAGGACCTCGACAACGACGGCTATCCGGACATCTTCTGGGTAACCGGCGGCATTTACCCGGAACTGGACAAGCGGCCCGGTAATCCACCCAACAGGACACCGCGCGTTGTCTTCCGCAACCTGGGCGACGGGCGCTTCGAGGAGTTGATCGCCGAGGCCGGTTCGGGCGTCGAGGCGCCGCACATCAGTCGCGGTTGTGCCTTCGGCGACTTCGATAATGACGGTGACGTGGACATCGTCATCGTGAATCACAACGAACCGCCGTCGCTGCTGCGCAATGATGTGAGCGGCGCCAACCATTGGATCAAAGTCAAGCTGACGGGCGTAAAGTCGAACCGCAGCGCGATCGGCGCGCGGGTCGTGGCGCATTACGGTGACAAAGTGCAGGCTCAGGAGGTCCTCGCCCAGTGCTCTTACTTGTCGGTGAACGATAGCCGGCTGCACTTCGGGCTGGGGAGCGCCGCCTCTGTGGACCTTGAAATCCGGTGGCCGCTGGGCCTGATCGAGAAGCTTCCCGGGGTCGCCGCCGATCGGTTGATTTATGTCACCGAGGGCGCTGGGATCACGCGCACCGAGAGATTCTCCGCGCATCCCGCGTCGGCGCAGTTGCAAAGGACCTGAGAGACGATCCCGTGGACTGCGCGACATGGCGAACGGCAGCCCTGGAGTCGCCCTGAAATGACTGTTCCATTGCCTCCTGGCGACCCCGGCTGACAGGTTGGTCATTTCATGACAACCTCTAAGAAGGGGTTGGCTCGTTGAGACGATTACTGGCAATTCTGGCGCTGGCGGGTACGCTCTCGGCGCAGCATTCCCCTCTCGATGCGGCCTGGGAGCTCGCCGCCAAAGGCCAGCCCGAAAAAGCAGCCGCCTTGCTCCAGGAACTCATCCTCAAGGAACCCCGCAATGGCGACGCGCGGCTGCTGCTGGGCAGTCTCCTGGCGGTCCAGGGAAAGCTGGCGGAAGCACTCGCCCAATTGAAGGAAGCCGTCCGCTTGCTGCCCAACTCGGCCGAGGCGCACAACGCGCTGGGCGAGGCGTTTAATAACGTAAAGGACACCCCGCAGGCGCGCCAGGAGTTTGAGAAAGCGGTTCAGCTCAATCCGAAACTGGCGCAAGCCCAAGTCAACCTCGGAATGCTCCTGGGTCAAGCCGGAGAACTCGTCCCCGCCGCCGCACATCTCGACCAGGCGATCAAACTGCTGGGCCAGACCGCGGATGCGGCACTGCCGCACTATTTGAGAGCGAAGGTCTACACGCAGGAGGGGCAGAGGGAAATGGCCGCGGCGGAGTTGAGCACCGCGCTGCGGCTGAAGCCCGATCTGGCCGCCGCCTGGTCGGACCTGGGGCAGGTGCGAAAGGCTCTGCTGGACGATGCCGGCGCGCTCGCGGCATTCGAGCGCGCAGCCTCTCTCGATCCAGAGAATGCAGCTTCGCAGGCCCGTCTGGGCGCGGAATACCTGCATCAAAAGCAACCCCACCAGGCGGTGATCCATTTACAGCACGCGATGCAACTCGATCCCGCGGACCAGACGGCGCTGTTCAACCTGCAACTCGCCTTGCGCGAAGACGGGCAGGAGGAGCAGGCGCACGCTGTCAAAGCCAGGCTGGCGGAAATTCTGCGCAAGAAGGATGAGACGCTCCAGAATGGGCTGACCGCGACGCGTCTCAACAATGAGGGCGTGAAACTCCAACAGTCGGGGGATCTTCGCGGCGCAGTGGAAAAGTATCGCGCGGCGCACGAACTGAATCCCGAGCACAACGGAATGCGTTTCAACCTGGCGGCCGCGCTCCTGCGCCTCGGCCGCTGGAAAGAGGGGTTGGCGGAATTGCACGAATGTCTCGCGCGGGACCCGGCCAATCCCACGCTGAAGGCAGTCTGGGACGATGCGATGCGTCAGGCGCCGCCGGGATCGTGGGTCGAAGTTGCGCCCGGGCCCGCCGCGCAGTCGCCTCAACCTTAGACCTGTTTCGAAATAAGTGTCGCCCGTCGCGTCCGGCCGCCATGCGGCCGCTCCCGGATGGGGACATCGAGGGCCGCGGCGCTTGATCGACAGCCTCTGAACATCACGCCGAGGGAACCCCAGCGTGCCGCCGCGGCACGCGCAGAGTGCCCCCTCCGGCCTTATCGCGCGCCGCAGCCGATTGTTGGCGAAATATCCGGGTTAGGCCAAAGCTTTTCCGTAAAGTGCAAGCAGGCGGCTCCAGGCCTTCTCAGCTTGTGGCTCGTTGTACACATGCGAATCCGGAGGACACCAGCCGTGCGCGGCGCCCGCGTACACCTCGATTTCCGCCGCCAGGTTCGCCTTGGCAAACGTCTCTTTGAGAATCGCCTTGTCGTTGGGCGAGCGCGCGTCGTCATTTTCGGCGATCGCGATGAGGAACTGTGCTTTGCTCTTCGCGGCCTGCAGGTGCGGGCTGTTGGGCGCATCGGTCACCAATCCGCCGCCGTGGAACGAGGCCACCGCTCCCACGCGATCGGGCACGGCGGCCGCGGTGCGAAACGCAATCGGGCCGCCCATGCAATAACCCTGGGTCCCGATCTTCCGGTTCCTGGCCACGCACTCCTGGCTATCCAGCCACCCGATGAACGCCTTGGCGTCGGTGATCTGCGTTGCCTCGGTCAAAGCGCGCGCCAGCGGAATGAGCTGCGGAATCGGAGTCGCGGCGCCTGCCTCCGCGGTCGGGGCCTTCTTCACGCGGTAGAAGGGATTCACCACCAGTACCGCATACCCCGATTCGGCCAACCGCTTGCCCATCTGGCGGAATGCCGGCCGAAGCCCGAAGATGTCCGGCCAGACGAGAACGCCCGGCGCCGTGCCACTCGCCGGATGCACGAAGTAGCAATCCGCGGCGCCGTCCGGCGTCGTTACGTTGACGTCCGCCTCGCTCACCGCGGCCGCGTTGGCCGCTCGCGGCAGCAGCATGGCGACGCCCGCGCCCAGCAGGACGCCGAATTGCTTGCGCGTCACCAATCCCCGCGCCTCGTAATGCCGCCGGTCGTTCTCAAAATGATCCTGATCGCACATGCTCTCTCCTTGTCGCCCTCGGGGTGCGAAGCGCACCAGTATCAAGTGATTCTCTTCACCCCTCGATGGTTTCAACGCGCGCCGGCTTTGGGACCCGCCGGGGCGCGCCTTCACAGGTGTTTACCGCCTCCCGTGCGACGGGTTCGTGCGGTGGTCCCGCTGGCGGCGCTGGCGTGGCGATCTTATTCTAAGACGATGCCGATTCGATTCATTGATGGCCAGGAGGTCGCCCGCCGCCTCACCTATGACGTCTGCATTCCGATCGTGCGGGATGCCATGGTGGCCCTCTCTCGCGGCCAGACCAAACAGCTTTTGCGATCGATTCTGGAACTGTCCCCAGGCCGCTTGTTCGGCATCATGCCCGGCGCACTCGGCGCCCATGCGGCGTTCGGCGCCAAGCTGATCGCGGTCTTTCAGTCGGATTCGGCGCCCGATCGGCCGTCCCACCAGGGCGTGGTCGTTCTGTTCGACCCGCTCAGCGGTGCTCCGGTCTGTGTCGTCGACGCCGCTGCGCTCACCGCCATCCGCACGGCCGCCGCCAGCGCCGTCGCCACCGCGGCTCTGGCGCGGCCCGACGCCAGCCGTCTCGCCATCATAGGCTGCGGCCTGCAGGCCGCCACTCACGCCCGCGCCATCGCCCAGGTCCGCCGCCTGGAATCCATCGTGGTCTGGGGCCGCTCGCCCGAGCGGGCGCGCGCCATCGTCGAGCGCATACGCGCGGAATTCGCCTTCCCCTTGAGTGCCGCCGCCAGCGCCGAGGAGGCCGTCGGCCAGGCCGATATCGTCTGCACCGTGACCTCGGCCCGGGAGCCGGTCGTAAAGGGCGCCTGGATCTCACCCGGCACGCACCTGAATCTGGTCGGTTCCAGCTACGCCGGCCCGGCGGAAGTCGACAATGACCTGGTGGTCCGCTCGCGGTTTATCGCCGACAGTCGCGAAGGCATCCTCCGGCAGGGGGCCGAGTTCCTGCGTGCCAAACACGCCGGGCTGGTCGGCGATGACCATATCGTTGCCGAAATCGGACTGGTGCTTGCGGGCCAGATCGAAGGCCGGCGTTCGGCCGGCGAAATCACCGTTTATAAGTCCATCGGCCACGTGGTTCAGGATCTGGCCGCCGCCTGGGCCCTGTACTCGCAACCCGAGTAGCCCGGCGGCATTCAGCGTAGGGTCTGCCTTTTGCTGCGGAGGGTTCACGCCACCGGATCGTGCTCCAGCATCTTGCGCTGCCCCGGCGCCATGCGGATCGAGAGCGGCCGGCCGCTGAATGGGGAAACCAGGCGCACGGTTCCGCCCTTTTCCGAGACGATCTCCACCCGCTTCACCGCGCCGCCGCGGCGCTCGGCCGAAATCAGAAAGGCGCCCTGGGCGCGCAGCGAAGTGAAGGAGCAGTCCTTCCAACCCTGCGGGACGGCGGGGAAGATTTCGACCACGCCGCTGTGGCTCTGCAGCAGCATTTCCTGGACGCCGGCGGCGGCGGCGAAGTTGCCCTCCAGCGTGAAGGGGCGATAGGTGAACTTCGAGTACCCTTGGCCGGACTGGTCGCCGTTGCAATGGAAGCTGTTGCGCAGAGTGAAAGCAGTCGAGAAGATCTCCAGCGCCTTCTCCGCGGCCGCGCCGTCGCGCGCGCGGGCGGCCAGGCTGCCCAGCCAGGAGAAGCTGTAGCCGCACCACGCGTCGCTGCCCTTGGCGCGCAACTCGGCCAGTGAAGCGCGCATCGTGCGCCGCGCCGGCTCGCCCCCGCTCCAGTCGATCAGGCCCAGGGGGTGAATCGCCATCAGGTGCGAGAAGTGGCGATGGGAGGCCGGCAAAGGATAGTTCTTTGCGACCAGCAAACGCCCGTCTGCCCCATATTCGAACTCCGGCATCTCGGCCAGCACCTTGCGCCAGCGGTCGGCCTCGGCGGGCAGCTTCAATTCGCCGGCCAATTCAGCGCTCGCGCCCAGCAGCCAGCGGATCAGCGCCAGGTCGAAATTCGTGATCGTGTCGAACCAGGCGCTGGGTCTGTTGTCATTGATTTCGGGAGAGGCGCTGAGCGGCAGGCCGCGCCATCCGCCCGTCCGCTTCAGCGCGCTGACGGCCTCGATGAACACCGCCGCGTCACGCAGGTAGGGATAGGCGCGCTCCTCCAGGAACCGGCGGTCGGCGCTGTACTTCCAGTGCAGGTAGAAGTGCTGCGCCAGCCAGGCCGAGGTGGTCGCGGAATGCGTGTACTGCCGCCAGCCGCCGATCTGCTCGCCCGCCAGGTCGGAGGTCATGGGGACGTTCAGCCCGGCGAGACCGAAGAAGCGTTTCGTCCAGGCGAAGCAGGCCGGACGGATCTTCCATAGCCAATCCAGGTAGCTGAGGCCCTCCTCGAGATGATTGCCCGAGTAGCAGGGCCAGTAGCTGAGCTGCGTGTTCAGGTCGTGGTGGTAGTCGCCTTTCCAGGGCGGCAGCTTGCCGTTGTCGGCGGTCCAGACGGCCTGCAGGGTGATCGGGGGCGCCCCGCGGCGGCTGGCGGAACCGAACTTGTATTGCTCCAGATACCATTGGCGCTCGAGCACCGGATTGGGGAGCCGCAGGGCCGATTGTTGCCAGTAGCGGGTCCACCATTCGGCGTGGGTTTTCTGCATGGCGTCGAATCCACGATCCAGGGCCCGCGTGGCTCTTTCGCGTGCCAACGCCAGAGGATCCGCGCCTTCGAAGCTCGACGCCACGGACCAGGCGGCTTGCCACTCGCCTCCCCGGCTGCGCCAGGCCAGATAAACGGCGAAATGGAAACCCTCGGCGCCCTTCTGCGCGTAGGACTGCCAGTCGTCGCCCGAGAATTGCTCCGGCGGCGGATAGCCCAGCCGCCTCACGGACGCTGTGTCCACCTGGTCGGTTGGGGCCGCCGGCGTCTCACCGCCGAACTCAGGGGCAATCAGCCTGGGCGCGACGGACCCAGCGCCCGTGAGGCGCAACATGCCGACGGGCTCGATCGCGTGGACCATGGCTTCCAGCGCCGCTCCGCCTTGGAAGCGCATGGACGCCGTGGCCCCGGCCAGGGACAGGGAACACTCCTCGAAGCCCGGCACAGGTTTCAGCATCAGTTCGATGCGCCCGGCGGGGATCTTCGTGGGAGCCGGGCGTTCGTAGGGCTCTTCGTACAGCCGGACGAGGTCCTTCACTCTGCCCTCGCGATGCCACTGCTGCATGGTCGCGTAGTGGTACTCGGGCGAGTGGAACTCGCTCACCGGGCGTAGGTCCCACAGGTCGGCGCGGTCCAGCGAAATCCGGACCGGCGCTCCGTCGCCCCACACCAGCGCGCCCATGGCGCCGTTGCCCAGCGGCAGCGCCTCGTCCCACACCGTGACGGGAGTGTGGAAATGCAAGCCGTGCGCGGGCGTGGGCAGCGCCGGCGGGATGCCCGGCGCTTCCTCCGGCGCGGAGTAGGCCGGCAGCGCGGCGCCGAGGCCGGCTGCCAGAGCCTCGCGGCGGGAGATGCGGGCTGCGGGCGTGGCAGGTGATTTGCGGATCATGGCGTGTCCTTGGATGGTCCGCCCATCATTCTATTTCCGCCGGCCAGAGAGCAGGTGATTCGCGGGAGTGAGCTGCCATTCGAGGCGCGATCGCCAGGCGCCGGCGCCTCCGGCACTCGGGGCGTGATAACAGAATGGGAGCATGGCCGGCGTGCGGATCGACAAGTGGTTGTGGGCTGCGCGTTTTCTCAAGACGCGCTCGCTCGCCGGCAAGGCCTGCGACCTGGGGCGGATTCTGTGCCACGGCAAGCCGGCCAAGGCTTCGCGGGAGGTTCGCGTGGGCGACGTGCTGCAGGTGACCACCGCCGGCGGGGAATACGAGATCGAGGTCCTGCTGCTCAGTGAGACGCGCGGCCCGGCCTCGGTGGCGCAGACGCTGTACCGCGAGACGGGGCACAGCCGCGAGCTGCGGCTGCAAGCGGCCCAGGAGCGCAAGGCGGCTCCGCGCTGGGATGCGTGGCCCGAGGGCCGGCCGTCGAAGCGCGACCGCCGCGACTTGGACCGTTTGCGCGGCAGACTCTAGCGGGCGCAGCCGGGAAGCGTCCGAGCTCTGGAGCGCCTCGAAGGACTCCTGAAGATCGTCCGCCAGCGCATCGCGCGCTACCGCGTCACCTTCAGGATTCCTTGCACCGGGATATCCGCCGAAGACTTGCCCAGCATGATGTCAAAATCGCCCGGCACGACGCGCCAGCGCATGTCGATATCGAGGATCTGCAGATCCTCGGGCGTGAGATTCATAGTGACGGTCTTGGTCTCGCCCGGCTGCAGCGCCACGCGCTCGAAGCCGCGCAGTTGCTTGACCGGCGTGGAGACGGGCGCGTACTGCTCGTGCAGGTACAGCTGCACGGTTTCCACGCCCGCGCGGCCGCCCGTGTTCTTCACGTCCACGCTGACCCGCGCTTCGCCGCCGGGATGAATCTGCGGCGGTTCGATGCGCAAATTGCTGTAGGCGAAATCGGTGTAGCTCAGCCCGTAGCCGAACGGATACAGCGGCGTGCCCGGCATGTCCACGTAGCCTTTGGCCCCCCAGCCCTGGCTGATCCAATAGCTCTTGGAGGGCTTGAAGTTGTAATAGACGGGCAACTGGCCGGAGTGGCGCGGCACGGAAATGGCCAGCCGTCCGCTGGGGTTGTAATTGCCGAACAGCACGTCGGCCACGGCCTCGCCGCCGCGCTCGCCGGGCTCCCAGGCCTCAACCAGCGCGGCCACGTGTTCGGAGGTCCAGCGCGTCGACAGCGGCCGGCCGTTGATCAGCACGACCACGGTTGGCGTGCCGGTCGCGTTGACGGCCTGGATCAGCTCCTCCTGAACGCCCGAGAGATCCAGACTGGCCACATCGTGGGCTTCGCCGTCGGTGGGGCCGCCCAGGCCCTCGGCGTCGTGCTGGCGCTCGCCCACCACGACAATCGCGACGTCGGCCGATTTCGCGGCCCGCACGGCTTCAGCAAAGCCGCTCTTGTCCGTGCCGGTGATTTCGCAACCGCGCACCGCCGCGACCTTGGTTTGTGGCGAGACTGCGCCTTGGATGCCCTCGAGCACCGTAGTCACGTGCTGCGGAATCTCGCGCGGCGAATAGTCGCCCAACTGGTTGCGCGCGTCGTCCGAGTTGGGGCCGATCACGGCAATCGAGCGCAGATCCCTGCGCAAAGGCAGCACGTTGCCATCGTTCTTCAGCACCACAATGCCCTCGCGGCCGGCGCGCAGCGCCAGTTCGCGATGTGCCGCCGAGTGCACCACGCGAGCGGCGCGCTCCGCATCGACGTATGGATGCTCGAACAGGCCCAGGCGGAACTTCAGCTCGAGCACGCGGCGCACGGCGCGATCGACCAGCGCCATCGGGACCAGGCCCTGCTCGACGCTTTCCACCAGCGGCCCCATGTAGGCCGGCTCGTAGGTAATGTCCAGATCGACGCCCGCCTTCAGGGCCAGCGCGCCGGCTTCCTTCTGGGTGCGCACGATGTGCTCGTAGAGCAGCGTGGAGAAGCCGTCGCCTTCGCTCTGCACGACGCCCTGGAACCCGATCTCCTGGCGCAGGACATCGTTCATCCACTTCACCGAGGCGTGCGCCGGGACATCCTCCACCTCGGGGTAGCCGGCCATCACGCCCAGCCCGCCGGCCTTGGTAATGGCGCCGATCCAGGGCGGCAGGAAGTTCTCCCTCAGCGAGCGCTCGGAGACCTCAATCGCACCGCGCTCCAGGCCGCTGGCCGGTTCGCTCTGCGTGGGGAAATCGGTGAGCACGGCGATGACCTTGTCCGGGGCCGAGATGTCGGCGCCCTGCGTCCCGCGCACGATGGCCTCGCCCAGGCGCATGTAGAGGTAGGGATCCTCGGTGTAGGCCTCCTCGTTGCGGCCCATCCGCGGATCGCGCAGCGTCTCCATCACCAGCGTCGAGAGCATGTGGATCCCAACCGCGCGCGCCTCCTCGGCCGCCGCCGCATAGATGGCGTGCACCAGATCCAGGTCGAAGGAACTGCCGACCGCCAGGCCCTCGGGGAAAACCGTGGCGCCCGAAAACATGGCGCCATGCACGCCTTCCTCGTCCTGCATGAGCGGTATTTTCAGGCGCGTCTTGGTCAGAGCGATTTTCTGCAACGCATTGAAATACTCCGCCTGCTGGCGCGGGCCTTCGTGCAGAATCTCATTGGCCAGCGTGAAGAAGCCGCTGCCCGGACCGATTTCGGAAGTGTAGGTTCCGGCCGTGAACTTTCTGCAGGCCTCGGTCTTGGCGGGGATGTCCTTCCCCAGCGCATCCACGTACACACACGGCAGATTGAGCTGGCCGACCTTTTCCTTGAGCGTCATGCGGCTCATGAGGTCGTCGACGCGCTCCCCGATGGGCCGTTTCGGATCCAGGTAGATCGGCGTTTGCCCCGCCGCCTGCGCGCGCAGCCCTGGGATCGCCACCAGCGCCGCGGCGACCATTACAACCGACCACCAACAGGTCCTCTTCGCCGTCATCACTGACCTCCCGGCCCGATTCTCCATTCTAGTGGTGCGTCTCGGAGACGAAGTTACTGAGCCGACGTTACTGAGCCGCGATTGCTAAGGAGCGGTCGTCGCGCCGCGCTGCGATCGTGGTGCAACGTCCGGGATGGATTCAGCAAGGGTGTGGGGTCGTCAGGACCCGGTGGACGCGCTGTGTCCCGGAGCGGCAGGGAAGAGCATGGGTGGCGAGGACTTGCCGCAGCAGCGCTTGAACTTCAGCTTCGAGCCGCAGGGACAGGGGGCATTGCGGGCCGCCGTCGCCGTCGCCACTGGCGTGGCTTCAGGCTGTGGCGCCCCAGGCCCCTTGGATTCAGCCCGCGCGGCAGGGTCGTCAAAGGAAATGGATTCAGGGAGATGCACGCTTGGACTGACGGTACCGGAAGGCGGCGGCGGGGGTTCAAAGGCAATGGATTCAGTAGGATGCGCGGCGGTGGACTCGGCGGCGGCGGGGGGCCAGCTGGAGAGGAGTTCGGAGGCCGAGGCGAGCAGGTCGCCGCGAAGGATGGCCAGGGCGGCTCGGAGGCGGGCGGCGGCGGGCGTGGAGGGGGATTCGAGGAGGTTGCGGAGGGTCGCCAGGGCGAGGCAGGCGAGGGCGCGGAGCTCGGCGGTGTGATGGGAGGCGGCCTCGGCGCGGAAAGTCGCTACGGCAGCGTCGAAGGCCGGGGCGGTGCGCTGCCAGAGGTGGACGGTGGTGCGGTGGAGGCCGCTTTCGGCGGCGGCTCGGGTGACGCTGAGACCGCGGGCGACGGCGGCGGCGACTCGGAGCTGGACGGGGGTGAGAGGCTGGGAGTCGATTTGATCGAACAAAGCCAATCTCGACAGGAGCGATGAGCTGACGACGGGACGGGGATCGGCCTGCGCGGCCTGGGGAGGGGTGTGGTGGCGCGCTGAGCCGGGTGCGGGGGTGAGGCTCGGAGCGTCGAACTGATCGAATTGATCAAACAAAGCCAAGTTCGACAGAAGCGGTGAGCTGGGGCTGGGTTCGGGGGCGGTTTGACGAGCCATGCGGCGGGGTCTCCTTACGCTCCGAAAGTAGCACTGGGGTGCAAGGAATTCGGGGGTATTGCAGGTTTCTATGTGAATTGAATGAATGAGA
>JBKQPG010000007.1:0-58160 GCA_052145115.1 Bryobacteraceae bacterium | reverse complement strand
GACCGCCCCTTCGCGCGGACTTGTGCTCAGACCGCGATTAGAAGTAGAACTTCGCCGCAACCTGAATGATGCGGTGTCCCTGCTTCTCGGTAACCGTTCCAAACAGCGGGATGTTCTCCTTCCCGGTGGTCGGATCGAACCCCAGGCTCATGTCGTTGCCGTTGAACGACCACAGCGGGTGGTTCAGGAAGTTGTAGGCGTTGAAGCGGATCTGGAGTTTCCTCGCCTCCGTGAAATTGAAGTTCTTGAAGAGCCCCAAGTCGGAGTTGAAGAACGCCGGCCCGTACACCGGCGGCTCCATGGTCGGCCCGTTCAGTCCGATTTGATTCGGGTACGAGAAGCAGTTCGGATTGATGTACTGATTCGGGCCCAGGTTGGAGCCCGGATTGCACGTCAGGGTCGGCATGAGCTGCATGGCGTTGGTGCCGAACAGAGAGGTGTTGCTGATGTTGTAGGTGGTGCCTGGAAGCTGCGCGTTGTTCAGATTCATGCCATACCCGGAACCGCTGGAGTTCAGCAGGGCCAGGTTGGCGCCGCTCTGGAGCTGCGTGATGCCCGAGAGCTGCCACCCGTTGATGAAGCCGCCCGCGACCTTGTTGTGCGTGTGATTGCCCAACTCGATCGAGTAGGCGGCGTTGAAGATCTGCGGCCGGTTGTAAGCCGACACGCCGTAGTCGTTGGTGAGGTTGTACGGGTCCAGCGCGGCATTGGCAATGCCCATCGCCTTGCCCCATGTGTAATTCAGGTTGAGGTTGTAACGCCCCTTGGTGCGCACCCAGGTGACCTGCAACGAGTTGTAATTGGAATACAGGTTGTTCGTCGCCAGGTCGACATCCGAGAAGCCTTGCAGCGGACGGAAGTTGTTCGCGTTCAGGCTGTTCGGATCCACACCCCCGTTCTTGCTGGAGAGCATGGCGCCCACCGGCACCAGGTTGATGTCGCTGCCATACCCGTTTCCGCTATATGCCAGATCGTTGCTCTGGTTGCCCACGTACGACACTTCCAGCAAGCTCGACCAGGGCAACCGTTGCGCGATGGTGAAGCTGTAGCTGTCGGTGTATGGCTGCTTGTTGTCCGTCGAATCGACGGCCGAGGGAGACAACGCCGCCGAGGAAAAACTCAGCGAGTCCAGTTGGCTGGCTATGATCCGTTGCTGGCATCCATCGGGGATATTGTTCCCCGCTGGCGCGCTCGTAATACAAGCCGGCAGAGAGATGGTCTGAACGCCGGCCGCCACATCGAGACCGCTGGTGAACTGGCCGGAGTGGTAGTAGTAACGGCCCCACCCGCCGCGGATCACGGTGTTGCCCTTCCCGAAGATGTCGTAGGCCATGCCGAAACGCGGCTGGAAGAAGGCCGCCCGCCCCGGGAATCCGGTCAGCGGCACGCTCGGGTCGCGCTTGTGCCACAGGAATCCGCAGTACTCCACGGGAGTGCAGCTCGAGTTGTAGTCCGAGTAATTGAAGATCGAGTAGCCGTCGCCCTCGTCATCCGTCCAAGGAGTGAAGTGCGTAATGCGCAGGCCGAGCTCGAGAGTCAGCTTGCGAGTCACTTTCCAGGAGTCCTGCACGAAACCCTCAAAGGTCGTGTAGGAGATTGCGTTGATACGGTTAAACGAACTCTCGGTGTAGCCTTGAGAGATCGTGCCCGTCACCAGGTCGGCATACTCGTTGCCCAGGCTGTGGCCGCCACTGGCCCAAACCGACATGTCGCCATTGGTATCGTCGTTGCCGGGCTGGGCATTCTTGATCCACTCCCAAAAAATGCCGCCCTTGATCGTGTGCGTGCCCCACACCTTCGATACCGTGTCGCTGAAGCTGGGCAGCCACTTGTCGGCGTACAGACCCGCCGAGGGTCCGCCGGCTTCGAAGCCGCCGGGATTGAAGATCAGGGCCGCTTCCTGGTTGGTCCAACCGGTGCCGCCGAACGACGGGATCTGCGCCACGCCGTTCTTATAAATGGTCGAGTAATTGAAACCAACGTTCGCCCGGTTCACCTTCGCCGGATCCGAGAACACGTTCGGGAAGCCGATGTAGGTGTAGCCGAATACGAATTCGTTGGTCATCGTCGGGCTGAATACGTGGCTCAGCGATGCCGTCACCGAGTCCGACTTGTTCTTGCCCAAAACCGGGGTCGGGTACGGAACCTGCTGGTTCTGGCGCCACCACAGGCCCACCGGGAACTGCTGCGTTTCGCGCTGCAGGTTGTAGCGCATGTACAGCTTGGTGTTTTCGCTGATGTTGTAGTCGACGCGCGACATCCATTGGATGTTGTTCTGGTTGAAGATTTCGGAGTTCACGTAGTTGTAGCCGCCGTCGGTGTTCGGATTCGCGTTGGCCGCCGGATACAGCTTCATGAGGGCCACCATGTTGGGATCGACAGCCGCCGCCGGCAGAACGCCTCCGTTCGTGCTCGGATACAGATAGCTTGCCAGTGAGTTCAGCTGTCCGGGCGCGCCGCCGGTGGCGATGGTGTTGCCTTCCTTGGCCACTTCGGTGGGCGAGAAGTTGCCCGTGAGTTCGCCAGACGTGGGCACGGTCGCCCTCAGCAGGCCGGTGTCCAGCACCTGGTAGTAATACTCGTAGCCCGTGAAGAAGAACAGCTTGTCGCGGTTCTTGTTGAACTTGGTGCCGGGGATGATCACCGGGCCGCTCAGGTTGCCGCCGGGGAAGTAGTATTTGTTCGCCGGCCGTCCCTCACCAGAATAGTTGAACAACCAGTCGTTGGCGTTCATCTCGTAGTTGCGCGCGTAGAAGTAACCGGTGCCGTGGAAATCCTTGCCGCCGGCTTTCGCCACCGAGCTGATCACGATCGGGCCCTTCTGGTTCTCGGCGCTGAAATTCGACGCCAGCACCTTGAACTCGCTGATCATGTCCGTGTTCGGATTCACCGGCGTATCGCAGTTGCAGCCCGGGTCCGACACGTGCGCGCCGTCCGCCGTGATGTCCAGCGAATTGTTCGGCAATCCGTTGTAGGTGTATGCATTGTTCAGCGGGCTCTGGCTGCCGGCGTCGCCGTTGGCGTTGATGCCGATCACCTCACCCGTGTAGTTGGCTTTGTTCGACGTGCCGTTCTGGATACCGAAACCCGGCATGATCTTGATGAACTCTGCCGCGTTGCTGCCGACGGCGAGGTAATTGTCCAATTCCTTCGACGTCAGCGTATCCGACTTCTCTCCGGAGTCGACCGGCACGATCGAGTCGGCCATGCCCACGACCTCTACGGTCTCGGTCGTGCTGCCAACCTTCAATGCCACGTTGATGTTGCGCTTCTCACCGCCGTTTATCGCGATGCCTGGCGCTTTATAAGTTAAGAAGCCCTTCGCCACGACCGTCAACTCGTAGGTGTAGTCGCCCACGTCGACGGCGGTAAAGGTGAAATAGCCCTCATTATTCGTAACGGTTGCACGCTCGGAGCCGGAGGCCTCGTTACGCAGTTTCACCTGCGCTTGCGGGACAACCGCATTGGATGGATCGGTAACAACGCCCGTCAGCGTCGCGGAAATGAACTGCGCCGGCAGACTGGAAGCTGCCAACAACAGGAGCGCGACTCCGGCGAGGATCCTGGTCCATGTCTTGATCACTGGTTTATGACCCCTTCTCATCTTGGAGTTACCTCAAACGCGGGAAGCAGAGCACAGGCCTCCCGTAAAAAAGCGCTAGGGCTAATATATTCCACTACCAACGGTCTTACAAGCCCTCGCGCAAAATATTTTTGACCCCGATTCGCGACCGCCAAATGTTTCCGAAGTTATTGAAAAATAAGAACCAAATCCGTAGCATGTAAATCCGTAAATCAGTAGATCGCTACTGAATTCGGGATACTACATTGACACTAGTGTATGGATTATTTCTGAGGCCTCCAGCGGGGCATTCCGAACCCCGTTCGGGCGCGTTCTCGAAGACCGGCGCGCGCCTGGCCCGACCTGCCGGAGGAATCCGATGGACATGAGGGAGAGCCACACGGCCATCTGCGACCGGAAGGAGCCTGCCGCCGCTACGGCTTTCGGACCCCTTCGCCGGCCGCCTTCTCGTACAACGCAATGCTGCGCTGGAACGCCTGAATCAGATCCTGGTCGTGGCGTTGGTCGGCCAGCGCCAGGCCCTGCTGGGCCGCCTTCAGCGCATCCCCGAACCGTCCCACCCGCGCATATACAGAGGAAAGCACGCCCAGGGCCACCGGATCTTCGCCTTTGGCCGCCGCTTCGAAATGCGGGATCGACTCTTCAAATCTCCCCTTGCCGGCCAGCGCGCGGCCCAGCGCGCTCTGCGCCGCGGGCGTGTCGTACCCCCCGGCGAGCGCCTTCTCGAGATGCGGAATGGCCTCGTCGAAGTGGCCCTGCCCCGCCAGGATCAGGCCCAGATTCCCATGGATTTCGGCCGAATTGGGATCGGCCTCCAGCGCCGCTTCGAAGTACGGCACGGCCGCCTCGGCCCGCCCCGCCCGTACCAGTGCCACTCCAATGTTGTACTGCGTATCGGCGTCCTTGGGAGCCAGCTCCAGCGCCTTGGCAAAATGCGGAATCGCCTCCTGAATCTGGCCCCGTTCCGCCAGCAGGCTGCCCAGCGTGCCCTGCGCCTTGGCGTCCCGCGGATTCAGCTCGATCGCCTTCTCCAGGTGCTCCATCGCCTCGTCGGCATGCTTGGTGCGCGCCAGCGCCACCCCCAGGCTGCTCTGCTCGTTGGCGTCGAACGGCTTCAGCTCCAATGCCTTGCGCAGCGGCTCCAGGGCCTCGTCATAGCGCCCCACGCTGGCCAGCGCCACCCCCAGGTTGAACTGCGCCTTGGGCTCGTCCGGGCTCATCGCCAGCGCCGTTTTCCACTCCCCGATCGCCGTGTCGATCCGCCCCTTGGTCTGATCCTCCACCGCGATGTTGAACAGCCGGTAAAACTCCGTCGCCGGCGCGTCCATCTTCTCGATCTGCTCCGGCCGGATGTTCACAAACTCCGGAATGTTCACCGCCCGGTTCGCCGCCGTCGCGTTCTCCACCATGATGGCCGGGCTGTCGTTGCCGTTCTCGTCGATGTGCGTCAGGAACAGCCTGGTAAACAAGGACCGCCCCTTCGAGGAAAACGCCAGCCACCGCCCGTTCGGCGAAAACGTGTGCCACGAGTTCATCGGCGACATATTGCAGTTCATCCGCCGCGCCGTGCCGCCTTCGAACGGCACGATGTACAGCTCGCTGTCGGGCCGCATCAACAGCCCGTTCTTGTTCCTGACGAACACGATCCACTTGCCGTCCGGCGACACCTTGGGGAAGTTGTTGCTCATCCCGTTGTCGCTCGCGCCTTTCACCGCCTCCGCCACGCCCCCCTGTCCGTCGTTGAACGGGATCTTGTACAGGTCGTACTGGATCTGCGTCTCGTCCGGCGAGTTGGCGTACTCCGGCGTCTTCGAGTCCGCCGGATACGGCTCCCGCGCCTTGGCCCGCGAATACACCAGGTACTTGCCGTCCGGGCTCCAGAAGGCGCTGGTCTGCACCATGTCGGTCAGGTCGGCTCCCGCTAGCGGCTGCAGCTTGCGCGTCTTCTTGCTGTACCAGGAGAGCACCCCGCGCGTCGGGTAAAACACCTGCCCGAACCCGTAGTTCCTGTAAAAGCCGTTGAACAGCCGCTCGTCCATGCTCGTCATCTTGGCGTTGGGCGGCTCGGTCGAGGTCACCAGGTACTGCCCGTCGGGCGAGATCTGGCTCATGAACCCGAAGCGTTTCTTCGCCGGATCGTCGGAAAACGAATTCCACCGGATCACATAATCGTTGCGGATCGAAGTGTGTTGCCCCACCGGCACCAGCGCGTACAGCCCTTTGTCGTTCTGCGGGCCGTCGACGTCGATGCCCATCCACTTGCCGTCCCCCGAGAACGAGTGGCAGTTGGCGCACGTCGGCAGGCCTTCCATCATCACCCGGTTGCGCCCCGTCGACAGGTCGATCAGCCGCCATGCGATGAACGGCACCGCTTCCGCCGGCAGCGGCATGATCACGCCGTGCTCCCCCACCGGAACCGGAATCAGCGGCACGTCGCGGTAGAAGATCGGCGCCCCCACCGGATCCTTGGAAATCTGCAGCGTGAACTGTCCGCCCGACACCGGCTTCTTCGCCTTTTCGTTCTCGTATCCTCGGAATTTCACCGTCACCGGCCCGTCGCCGGCCCGTTGCTTCACCTTCTCCCACGTCGCCGCGTCGGGCTGGAACGCGTGCCCTTCCGCCTCTTCCGGCCGCAGTTGCGGCGTCACCGCCCCCGCCTTGGCGCAGCGCTCGTCGATCGGCCCGATCTGCGGCCGCTCGCCCGGCGACTTCGCCTTGACCGCCGCCGCGCCGTCGCTGAAGTCGAATTCGATGCCCCAGAACTTCGCCCGCGGCTCGGAGTCGCGCCATTCCATCGTCGGAGGCACGAAGTCCGGCGGGAAAACAGATCCGTCCTTGGGATAGTCGACCGTGATGCCCGCCAGCGGCGTCGAGTGGTTCGCCGACGCCTGGATCCCCCACCCGGCCAGTAATAGCAGGCCGCTCCCGATCAATCCGCCCGTCGTGACGCGCATGATTTTTCCCCCACCCGGCTTTCTTGCCCGGCGCCTGCCGCCCGCCTGAATCCTACGCCCTGACCAGGCGTCCGGGTTAACATTCTACCCCCGCTCCCGTCCGCCCCTCCGCGGCCGCCCCTCGGTCCTGGCCTTGAGGCTTCGAATCCTCGCGCCATTGCCCCCTCATCGCCGCCTTCCGGCCTGGCTGTCATTATAATCAGAATTGACACTTTTGTTGGGAAAGGACCCGCCGGACTCGTGAAGCGAGTTCCACCCTCGATTGTCATTCTCGGCGCCCTGCTCCTCGCCGCCGCGCTGGCCGCATTCGCCCCCGCTGCCTCGTCCGCGGCCGCCCGCGGCGCCGCCATCGTCGTCGACTATCCTTCCTCCGGCTCGATCTTCCCGCCCGAGTTTCCCCCACCCCAGTTTGAATGGCGCGACCCGGCCCCGCAGGCTGCCTCCTGGCGCATCGAAGTCACCTTCGCCGACGGTGCCGCGCCGCTCCGCCTGACCTCCGCCGGTGAAAAGATGCAAATCGGCGAAATCGATCCCGACGCCGTCGCCGACACCAACCGCCCGCCACAGCTCACGCCCGAGCAGGCCGCCGGCCACGCGTGGCGCCCCGACGCCGCCACCTGGGACGCCATCAAGCTCCACTCCGTCGGCGCCCCCGCGCGCCTGCGCTTCCAGGGCTTCGCCTCCTTGAGCGGCGGCCGCCCCCTTTCTACCGGCTACCTCGACCTCCAGACCTCCGCCGACCCCGTCGGCGCGCCCGTCTTCTATCGCGACGTGCCCCTCATTCCCTTCGAAGGCACCCACGGCGTCATCAATCCCTTGCCCGTCTACGCCGTTCCGCTCATCAAGTGGAAGCTGCGCGACCTCGGCCAGACCTCCAGCCGCGTGATGCTCGCCAACATGCCCACCTGCGCCAACTGCCATTCCTTCTCGCGCGACGGCCAATGGCTGGGCATCGACGTCGATGGCCCGCAGAACGACAAGGGCCTCTACGCCCTCGTCCCCCTGCGCTCCGAGACCGTCATCCACGAATCCGACGTTATCAAGTGGAACGCGCGCGGCGAGATCGCCACCCTGCGCTTCGGCTTCATGAGCCGCGTTTCCCCCGAAGGCAACTACGTCCTCACCTCTATTGAAAGCCACGACTCCCTCGGCCGCCCCGCCGCCGACCGCATTTACAACGCCGGCTACAAGGACTTCGGCTTCGGCCAGGTCTTTTACCCCACCCGCGGCATCCTGGCCTGGTTTAGCAAGGCCACCGGCAAGCTCCAGCCCCTGCCCGGCGCCGACGACCCCCGTTTCGTCCAGTGCTGCGGCGTCTGGAGCCCCGACGGCCAGTACATCGTCTTCCTCCGCGCCGAGGCCCGCGCCCCCTACCCCGCCGGCCGCCCGCTCTCCACCTTCGCCAACGATCCCAACGAGACCCCCATCCAGTACGACCTCTATCGCATTCCTTTTAACGAAGGTCGCGGCGGCGTCCCCGAGCCCATCCCCGGCGCCTCCCGTAACGGCCGGAGCAACAGCTTCGCCAAGGTCTCCCCCGACGGCCGCTGGATCGTCTGGGTCCAGGCCCGCAACGGCCTGCTCATGCGCCCCGACAGCGAGCTCTACATCGTCCCCGCGCAGGGCGGCGCCGCCCGCCGCCTCGACTGCAACGCCGCGCCCATGAACTCCTGGCACAGTTGGTCCCCCAACAGCCGCTGGCTGGTCTTCTCCTCCAAGCGCCGCGGGCCTTACACGCGCATGTACCTCACCCACATTGACGAGCACGGCAACGACAGCCCGGCCATCCTCATCGAGAATGCCACCGCCGCCAATCGCGCCGTCAACATCCCCGAGTTCGTCAACCTCCCGTTCGACCGCTTCGTCCGCCTCGCAGTGCCCGCCGCGCAATTCTACGGCCTCTGCGACCGCGCCACCTCGCTCACCGCCAAGGGCCAGATCGACGACGCCATCGCCGTCTGGCGCCAGGCCCTGGACATGAATCCCGCCGACGACCGCGCCAATCACAGCCTGGCCTCGCTGCTGATGAAAACCGGCCGCTTCGCCGAGGCCCAGCCGCTCCTCGAGCAGGCCCTCCACACCAACCCCGACTATCCCGTCGCCAACACCGACCTCGGTGTCGTCCTCGCCGCCGGCGGCCGCATCGAAGAGGCCATCCCGCACTTTGAAAAAGAGCTCGCCATCTCCCCCCGTTCGGCCTACGCCCATAGCAACTACGCCCGCGCGCTGGCCCAGTTTGGCCACCTCGACCAGGCCATTGTTCAATTCCGCCTGGCCGTCCAGGACGAGCCCGATGACGCCTCCGTGCACACCAACCTCGGCCGCGCCCTCGCCATGCAGCACGACCCGGCCTCCGCCATCGCCGAGTTTGAAAAGGCCATTCAGCTCCACCCCGACTACCCCACCGCGCATCACTACCTCGGCGATGCGCTCTACTTCGCCCAAGGCCGCGCCGCGCCCGCGCTGGCCCAGTGGCGCGAGCTCTTGCGCCTCGATCCCGACAACCTCGCCGTGCTCGCCCAGTGCGCCTGGGTTCTCTCGACCGATCCCGACCCCAGCCTGCGCAACGGCCCCCAGGCTGTCGAATACGCCGAGCACGCCGCCCGCCTGCGCGACGGCCGCCAGCCCATGGTCCTCGACGCCCTCGCCGCCGCCTACGCCGAGGCCGGCCGTTTCCCCGACGCCGTCCAGGCCGCCCGCGACGCCCTGGCCCTCACCCTCCGCCAGGACAACGCCTCGCTGGCCGACGCCCTGCGCGCCCGCATCGCCCAATACGAGGCCGGCCAGCCCGTCCGCGCCGCCCCGCCCGGCACCCGCTAAAATCGGGGTGGACCCCATGCCGGTTCTCGTCTCGCTTCTCATCGCCCTGCCGCTCTTCACCCCGCCCCTCGCCGCCGCCCCGCCCACCCCTGCCTCAGCCGCCCAGGGCTTCGACGCGCTCGTCCGTCAAGCCGATCAGGCCCGCGACGCCGAGCAACTCGACCAGGCCCTCGACCTGTATCAGAAAGCGCTCCAGCTCAAACCCGATTGGGAGCAGGGCTGGTGGGCCATCGGCACCATCGCTTACGACCAGGACAAATACGACCTCTGCGCCGCCGGATTCGCCCGCTTCGTCGCCCTCAAGCCCGCCGTCTCGCCCGGCTGGATCCTGTGCGGCATGTGCGAATACCGCCTGCGGCAGTACAAAGAAGCCTTCCAGAGCCTCCTGCACGCCGAAAAGACCGGCTTCCAGGCCACCCCCGAGCTCACCCGCGCCGGCCGGCTCCACCTCACCCTCCTGCTCAACCGGTTCAGCGAGTGGGAGCGCGCCATCACGCTCCTCGGAACGCAAATCCGGGCCTACGGCAGATCGACGGAGCTCATCGCCGCCGCCGGTATCGCCGGCCTCCGCAAACCCTGGCTCCCCACCGAAGTGCCCGCCGCCGATCGTGACCTCGTCGCCCGGCTGGGCGATGCCATGCTCTCCGCGCTGGAAATGAACGTGAAGGACGCCGATCAAAAATTCGAGGCCATCCTGCAGGCTTATCCCGCTTCCGCCGACGTCCACTTCCGTTTCGGCGCGTTCCTCATGAAGAACGAGCCCGAGCGCGGCCTGGCGGAAATGAAGCGCGCCGTCGAGCTCGATCCCCAACACCTCCCCGCCCTGGTCAGCCTTTCCATCCAGATGCTGTCCCTGGGAGACGCCAGGGCCGCCGAAGCCTATGGCCGCCAGGCCGTGGCCGCGGGGCCGGATAATTTTGCCTCGCACCTGGCCCTCGGACGGGCCTGCCTGGAACAGCACAACCTGCCCGCGGCCGTGACCGAGCTGGAACAGGCCGCCAGACAGGCTCCCGACAGCCCCAACGCCCATTTTCTGCTCGCCACCGCCTACGCCCAGTCCGGCCGCAAGACCGACGCCGATCGTGAAAGATCCGAATTCCAGCGTTTGAAGAAGCTGGTAAACTCATCAGTGAAGAGCCAGTAACAGTTCGGAATGCCTGATTTCCTCCATTCGAGGCCTAATCGCCTGCGGAGGTCCGGCTAGCATATCGAGCCCATTGAGGGACCTATCATGAGACTTCTGAATTCGTGTTTCGTTGGGTTGGCCATCGCCACTCTACTCTCCCTGCCCGCCTCGGCCCGGCAAAACCCCGCACCCCCCGCCGCACCGCCTGCGCCCGCCATCAAGGCCAGCGCGGAAGAGGTGCTCCTCGACATCGTCGTCCGCGACAAGAAGGGCAAGGCCATCAACGACCTCAAGCCCGACGATTTCAAGGTTCTCGACAACGGCTCCCCCGAGTCCATCACCAGCTTCCGGCTGATCCAGGGCAAGGAGGCCGTCTCCCACACCGGCGCCGTCACCCAGCTCGACACCATGCACCAGCTGCGTCTCGTCACCCTCTGTTTTGAGGCCCTAGACGCCCCCGACCAGCGCCTCATGGCCCGCAAGGCCGCCCTCGATCTCATCAAGGGCGACCAGGGCGCCAACGTCTTCTACTCGGTCGTCATGGTCAACGGCTCGTTGCTGGCGCTGCAGCCCTTCACCGCCAATAGGGACGCCCTCGCCAAGGCCATCGAGTCCGCCACGCGAGGTGGCGCCGCCTCCCAGTTCATCTCCGAATCTAATTCCATCAAGGCCGACCTGCGCCGCACCCTGGCCGCTCCCCCCTCCGGGCAGGGCTTGACCGCCGACGCCACTGCAGTCGCCAACTCCGACCCCGCCGCCGCCCCCGCCGGCGTCCGCGTCACCAACGCCATCGCCTCCTCTTTCGGGGAACAGGCTGTGCAGGTCGCCCTCGTCCAGACCATGCTCAACATGCTGCGCTTCGACGCCTCCTACCAGGGCGATAACACCCGCATGTCCCTCGAAGCCCTGCGCTCGCTCGTCGACGGCCTCGCCCCGCTCCCCGGACGCAAGACCGTCATCTACTTCACGTGGGGCCTCATCCTCGAGCCCCAGTTCGACGAGATGTTCCGCAACCTGAAGAGCGCCGCCAACCGTGGCAATGTCACCTTCTACGCTCTCGAAACCATGGGCGTGAAAACCTGGAATCAGAATGACAGCGCCGCCGGCCAGCTCAACGCCGCCAACGCCAACATCAGGAGCGACGTCACCGCCACCGACGGCCGCGTCAGCAAGGACCAGATCCTGGCCGCCGATACCGCCGAAACCGCCGGCCGCAACAACACCAATCTCATCCTGCGCGAGTTGTCCGAGGATACCGGCGGCTTCCTCGTCGGCGACAGCAACGACCTGCGCGTCCCCCTGCGCCACATCAACGAAGAGATCTCCTCCTACTACGAGGTCTCTTATAACCCCGTCATCGCCAATTACGACGGCTCTTTCCGCAAAATCAAGGTCGAGACCGACCGCAAGGATCTCCTCGTCCACGCCCGCAACGGTTATTTCGCCCTGCCCCCCAGCGTGCACGGCATGGGCGTCCAGACCTTCGAACTGCCGCTGCTCAAGGCCATCTCCGACGGCCTCTCGTCCAAGGATGTCGAGTACCGTGCCGCCGGCCTCCTGCTCCAGCCCCATCCCGATGGCACCGACGCCGAGGTGCTCGTCGAGGTCCCGCTGCACACCCTCACGCCTAAGGTCGATCCGGCCAAGCCCACCCAGGCCATCCACTTCTCCATCGCCGCGCTCATCAAGGGCCCCACCGGCGAGGTCGTTCAGGAGCTCACCCGCGACCGCTCGTTGAATGTCACTCCGGAGCAGTTGAAGGCCGGCACCTTCACCGAAAAATTCTCCGTCACCATCCCCCCGGGCAAGTATTCGTTCGAAACCGCCGTCCAGGACCGTGAAAGCGGCAAGATCGGCGCCCAGCACACCGCCTTTACCGTCAACCCCGCCAAGGGCGTTGCCATCAGCTCCATCACCACCGTGAAGAGCTACAATCCCAACGCCAAGCCCAAGGATCCCTCCGAGCCCTTCCAGTTCCAGAACGGCACCATCGCCCCGACCCTGCTCAGCTCCTTGACCGTGGCCAGCCCCGAAGCCACTTTGCCGCTCTTCTTCACCGTCTATAAGGACCCCTCCATCCCCGACAAGCCGACCATGGAAATCGAGTTCCTGCGCGACGGCCAGTCGCTCGCCAAACTCCCCCTGCCGCTCGCCGACCCCGACCCGCAGGGCCGCATCCAGACCGTATTCTCCGTGCCCGCGGGCCGCTTCCCCGAGGGCACCTACGAGATCCACGCCATCGCCTCGCAGGGCGCCACCACCGCCGATACCAGGACCGATATCACGATCAAGAAACAGGCCGCCGCCGCGATCAAGCAGTAACGGCCTGGCCGAGCCCGGATGTTGCGCCACGATCGTAGCGAGGCGCGATGAGAGGGTTGCAGCTACAAGGCGCGCGAAGCGAGCCGCCCGCAGGCGTACTTGGCAGTACGTCGAGGACCGGGGGGCCCCCTAGGCCCAGGGCAACGAAGTAGATGCGGCCCTATCGCGCGCCGCAGCCGATTGTTGGTGGAACATCCGGGCTAGAACCTCCGCTCTCGCGCCGCTGTCTTGAGAGCCACCGCTTCAAGGCCGCCCCCCCGTTTCTTCTCCTTTTGACCTCGTGCTAGCCTGATATTCCATGGCCCGCCAACCCCTCACGCCCCAGCTCCTGCGCGCCTGGTGGGCGCACAAGCAAGGTCTCCTCGAACCCCTTCCGAACGCCTCCCCCGCCGCCGTCTTGGCCCGTGCCGGATGGGCCCGTTCGGTCGCCGGTGCCTGCCCTTATCTCACCCTCCATGCCCGCGCTGGCCTCTCCCGCGAGAGTGCCGACGCCGCCGTCGCCGCCGTCGAGATCCATGAGCTCCCCGCCGCCCGCGCCTGCACTTACGTCCTCCCCGCCTCCGACTACCCCCTCGCGCTGACCCTCGCCTCCGCCGCTGGTGACGGCGACATGAAGACCGCCCTCAAGCTCGGCGTCACCGCTAAGCAGGTCGACGCCCTCTGCCACGCCGTCCTTCAAGCACTGAAAAGCGGTCCCGCCGACCCCGCCCGGATTCGCGCCTCCGTCGGCCCAAAAGCCCGCAGCCTGGGCCCCGAAGGACAGAAAAAAGGCCTCTCCTCGACCCTCCCCCTGGCCCTCGGCCGCCTGCAGCTTCTCGGCCACATCCGCCGCCTCCCCACCAGCGGCCGCCTGGACCAGCAGCGCTACCGCTACGCCCTCTGGGAGCCCAACCCTCTAAAGCACTTCAAGCTCTCGTCAGACGAAGCCTACACCGCCCTGGCCCGCCTCTATTTTCAATGGATTGGCCCCGCCACGCCGGCCGAGTTCCAGTGGTTTTCCGGCCTCGGCGTCAAGGCTGCCCAGGATGCCCTCGCGCCCCTCGGCCTCGTCCCGCTGGAACCTGGCTCCGACCGCCTGCTCTTCCCCCCGGACCTCGCCGCCCTGCATACCTTCAAGCCCCCCAAGGACCCCGTCTACCGCCTCGTCTCCAGCCTCGACTCCCTGTTCCTCCTCCGCCGCGACCACTCCCAACTCACCGACCCTGCCGACCTCGAGCGCTCCCTTCATCTCGCCTCCGGCCAGAGATCCCTCGCCAGCCTCTCCGATCTGCCCTGCCACGCCCTCCTCGACCGTGGCCGCCTCGTCGGCCTGTGGGAATACGACCCCGCTTCTGAATCCATCGTCTGCTTCAGCTTCATCCAAGTGAACAGCCAGCTGGATTCCGCCGTCAAGAATACGGAGGGGTATGTCCGCACGCAACTCGGCGACGCCCGCTCCTTCAGCCTCGACAGCCCCCAATCGCGCCAGCCCCGCCTGGCCGCCCTGCGCCACGCGGCGCGCTAGCCCGGTTGATTCGCTTGCGACCATGTTGCGGCAGGATGGCAGGACACCTCCTCTCGACCGAACATCCCTGCCGGCGGTAAGATGGCCTTATGAGCAGCGCCCGCTACATCCAGTGGCAGGACGGGGAGATGTGGCTCGGCTACTTCGTGGACTTCCCGGATTACCTCACCCAGGGCGAATCCCTCGCTGAACTTGAGGAAAACCTGCGCGATCTTTACCGCGACCTCACCAGCGGTGAGATCCCAGGCATCCGTAAAGTCGCTGAACTTTCCGTCGGATGAAACGGACGGATCTCATCCGCCGATTGGAACAGGCGGGATGCGTCCTCATCCGGCACGGTGGGAAACACGATTGGTATCGTAACCCCAGGACCGGCCTTTCGCAGCCCCTGCCTCGCCGTAGGGAAGTCAATGACTTCCTTGCACGGCATATCCTCAAGAAGCTTGAGGCGTGATTGGAACGCTGCCGCGCCATGCGGCGCGCCAAAAGCCGTCCTGATAAACTGGTAACTACAGTGGTTTATCCGACCCGGGAGACCCTGTTGGGGCATCTGCTACTGCATGCGCACTCTTTTCCTGAATCCACCTTCCTTCGAGGGCTTTGACGGCGGCGCCGGCTCGCGCTGGCCCGCCACCCGCGAAATCGAGTCCTACTGGTACCCCGTCTGGCTCTGCTACCCCGCCGGCCTGCTCCCCGACTCCAAGGTTCTCGACGCCCCCGCCCACGGCGTCTCCATCCCCCAGACCGTCCAGTTGGCCCGCGACTTCGAGTTTCTTGTCCTCTTCACCTCCACCCCCGGCTTCGACGTCGACGTCCGCATGGCCCAAATGATGAAGGACGTTAACCCCCGCCTCAAGGTCTGCTTCGTCGGCCCGCCCGTCACCATCGAGCCCGAAAAGGTCCTCTCGAACACCGTCATCGACTTCGTCGTCCGCCGCGAATTCGATTACCAGATCGTCGCCTACGCCAAGGGCGAGAAGAATCTCGACCAGCTCCCCGGCGTCAGCTACCGCCGCCCCGACGGCTCCTTCGTCCATAATCCCGAGGGCGGCTACATCGAGAACCTCGACGCTCTCCCCTGGGTGACCAAGGTCTACAAGCGCGACCTCGACATCACGCGCTACAACGTCCCCTTCCTCAAGCACCCCTACCTCGCGCTCTATACCACCCGCGGTTGCCCCGCCATGTGCACCTTCTGCCTGTGGCCGCAAACCCACTCCGGCCACCGCTGGCGCCTGCGCTCCTCCGACGACGTCGTCAATGAGTGCCGCTGGGCCATCGAGAATTTCCCCGGCCTCCAGGAAATCTTCTTCGACGACGATACCTTCAACTACAAGCGCGAGCGCACCATCGAGCTCTGCCGCAAGCTCGCCACGCTCAATTTCACCTTCTCCTGCACCTCCCGCGTCACCACCGACGAGGACACCCTCCGCGCCATGAAGGACGCCGGCTTCCGCCTCCTGATCGTCGGCTTTGAATCCGGCGAGCAGCAGATCCTCAAAAACATCAAGAAGGGTGCCACCGTCGAAATGGCCCGCCGCTTCGCCCATAACGCCCACCGCATCGGCCTCACCGTCCACGGCGACTTCATCATCGGACTGCCCGGGGAAACCCGCGATTCGGTCCGCAAAACCATCGCCTTCGCCAAGGACCTCGACTGCGAAACCATCCAGGTCTCCGTCGCCGCGCCCTACCCCGGCACCGAGTTCTACGACTACGCCAAGAACAACGGCCTCATCCAGCTTGACGCCGCCATGACCGACGAGGCCGGCCACCAGCTCCCCAATCTCACCTATCCCGGCCTCGACCACGCCGAGCTGCTCGAGTGGGTCGAGCGCTTTTACGGCGAGTATTACTTCCGCCCCAAGGCCGCCTGGCGCATCGTGCGCAAGGCTCTCTTCAACACCGCCGAGCGCCGCCGCCTTTTCAAGGAAGCGCGCGAATACCTCGCCCTGCGCAACAAGCGCAAGCGCTTCGTCGCTGACGAGCGCCGCCACTCCGCTGCCGCCCTGGCCAACGGCGACTGATGAAGCTCCGCCTCTGGCTGCTCACCTTCGTCGTCGTGCTGGCCAATGTCACGGGCAATGTCATCCTCAAACAGGCCATGCTCTACGCCCCGCCCTCGGCCGGCCCCATCGCCTCCATCCTCCAGCCCGTCGCCATCCTCGGCATCTCCGTCCTGACCGCCTGGATGCTGCTGCGCATGTGGCTTCTCGGAATGGCCGACTTGAGCTTCGTCGTCCCCATCTCCGCCCTCGGCTACGTCCTTTCCGCTGTCGCCGGCGCCGTTTTTTTCCATGAATCCGTGCCGGCGCGCGGCTGGCTCGGCACCGTCATTATCATGCTCGGCGCCATCCTCACCGGCCTTACCGAACACTCCGCCCGCCCCGCGCCGCTCCCCGGCTCCGCGCTCCCGCCGCGCGAAGAGCTCTCTACCCCCGTGGTGAACCAACGATGAAGTGGCTCTACCTCGCCGGCATCGTCGGCGGCACCGTCTGCTCCGATCTCCTCCAGAGCCACGGCATGCGCAACGCCAGCGGTCGCCGTTGGAAGTTGCCCCTTTCCATCTTCTTTATGGCCATTTCGTTCTTCTCCTTCACCCAGCTCCTGCGCATCGCCCCGCTCAGCTTCGCCGTCCCCGCCAGCGCCGCCAGCATCGCCATCGACACCGTCCTCGCCCGCGTCGTTTTGTGTGAAAAAATCGAACCGCGCCGCTGGCTCGGTGCTATCCTCGTAGCCGGCGGGGTAATTCTCCTGGCGCAGTAATCGTCTCTCTGCCACGCCCGTCCTCCGCCTCCACTCCAGTGGTAGTTGTTCTTTATATTCTTGGTTTCCTGGCCCTCGCCTATCAGGTCGTGGCCATCCTGGCCGCGCTCGCCTGGCGCCTCGAATCGCACCTCGTCCGCCGCCGCGCCGCGCCCGCTTCTCTGCCGCCCATCTCCATCCTCAAGCCCATCTGCGGCCTCGATTCGGAGCTCGCCGGCGCCCTGGACTCCCACGCCCTCCAGGACTACCCCGAGTTCGAAATCCTCTTCGGCGTCCACTCCCTCGACGACCCTGCCGTCCCCCTCATCCGCGCTCTCATCAGTGCCCACCCCGCCCTCTCCATCCGCCTCCTCGAATGCCGGACCGCGGCTCCCAACGGCAAGGTCGGCGTGCTGATGGATCTTCTCAACCAGGCCCGCCATCCCATCCTGGTCGTCAACGACAGCGATATCAGCGTCCCCCGTGACTACCTCCGCCGCCTCGCCGCTCGCCTCGTCATCGACAAGCCGGCCCTCGTCACCTGCCTCTACCGCGCCGTCGCCAGCTCCGTCGCCGGCCTCTGGGAAGCCTTCGGCATCTCCGTTGATTTCGTCCCTAGCGCCCTGGTCGCCCCGCTCGTCGGCGTCCGCGAATTCGGCCTCGGTTCCACCCTCTGCTTCCGCCGCGACGATCTCATCCGCGCCGGCGGCTTCGCCCCCCTCGCCAACTACCTCGCCGACGACTATCAGCTCGCCCAACGCCTCACCTCCCTGGGCGGCCGCGCCCTGTTCTCCGAGCTGGTTGTCGAAACCCACCTCTCCGCCCCCTCCTGGAAAAACGTCTGGCAGCACCAGCTCCGCTGGGCCCGCACCCTGCGCGCCTGCCGCCGCGGCGGCTTCCTCGGCCTGCCCATCACTCACGCCGGCCTGTGGGTCGCCCTGGCCATGGTCTTCGGCCTCTGGAGCCTGGCTTTCATGCTCCTCGCCGCCCGCCTCGTCATGGCCATCGTCTGCGGCTTCTTCGCTCTGGAAAGCCTCCTCGCGCTGCTGCTTTCTCCTCTCGCCCCGCTGTGGGATCTGTGGGCTTTCGCCATCTGGCTGTCCGCCCTCCTCGGCCGCACCGTCGAATGGCGCGGCCAGCGCTTCCGCCTCTCCTCCGACGGTCTGCTCGAACGCCTCAACCCCTAGCCGCAACCATTTTTCTACCCGGTTCCACCCCACGAGTCACCGCCGAAACACCGCAATTTCGCTGTGAAAACACTCCGGCACGCCCAGCCGGGGATGCTTGATAAGATGCCCTCAATGGCCCCGCTCAGCCCGGATGTTTCACCACGATCGCAGCGAGGCGCGATGAGAGGGCTGCAGATACAAGGCGCGCGACCGTCGCCGCCCGCAGGCGTACTTGGCGGTACGTCGAGGACGGCAACCGAGCGCGACGAAGTAGATGCGGCCCTATCGCGCGCCGCAGCCGATGGTTGGTGCAACATCCGGGCTAGCCTCGATTGTTTTTCAACGATGGAGGAATGATGACCTCTCCTCTTGTGCCCGCGATTCTGACCTCTCGGCAGCTGCAACGCCACGCCCTGAGAGCCTCCCGATGCTGCCGGATTCTCCTGGCGGCGATGACGCTTTTCCTGTGTTGCGTCTCAGGCGCCAGTGCGCAGAACGCACGGGAATTGTACCGTTTGACTCCAGGGCAGTTTGCCAATCATATGGAGTATCACAACATTAACCTGCGCCCAGGTGAGGAAATCGAGCTGGCTAATCTCGCCGGACCCGGCATCGTCACATACTTCTACATCACGGACAGCAGCCGCGAGTCATGGGCAGCCGCGCGAGCAGGAGACCCGGGAGATTTTTACCCTGGGCTGACCTTGAAAATCTACTGGGATGATGAACAGGCGCCCAGCGTGTGGGTTCCTCTCTGGGATTTCTTTGGCGCCCTGGACAGAACACCGATCGATTATCAGTCCGCTCTGCTGCAGATCAACCACCGCTGCTTCATGAGCCACCTGCCGATGCCGTTCTCCAGGCGCGCTCGTTTCGTGCTGGCCAATGACGGAGATATCCGGTATTCCCGCTCAGTGGCTTATGGCATTGATTACGAGAAAGACGCTAACTACGCAAAGGAGCAGAGCCGTTTTCACTGCACGTGGAAGCGCTCGAACCCCACCGAGGACGGGCTGCATACCATTCTCGATGTCCACGGGAGTGGTCACTATGTCGGGAATTTTCTGCAAGTGTTTACCCGCTACGCGGGTTGGTGGGGTGAAGGCGACACGATCTTTACTCTCGATGGAAAAGCGATGACCCACACCCCCGGCACGGAAGATGAATACGGCTCCTGTTGGAGTTTTGAGCACACCTTCTCTTACATGTATGCCGGCTACCTCCAGAACGAAGCAGGCAAGAATCGGATGTACCGCTGGTACGTGACCAATCCCGTCCGGTTCCTGAAGTCTTTGAAAGTCGTGATCCAGAACCAGCGCTATGAAATTGGCCAGGTCCCGAGCAAGGACGATTACACCAGCGTCGCCTACTGGTACCAGGATGGAGCACATCCCGCCCCGTCCCTCCAGCCCTTCGCTCAGCGGACGGCGCCAACGCAGGCTGTTTCTTACACGAAATAGGGATGAGCATCAATCTGCTGGAAACCCGGTCAGCCTCAACCCCCTTTCTCCATAGCCGGCTACGCAGCGGAGGCGCGAACGCGCGCGTTTTGCGGCCGCGGATCCAGCGGGGCGGCGAGGTCAAGACAGTAGGAATTTACCGTCTTGGTCTGTAACTCGTTGATACTTGGTTGAAGACGGTAAAACCTTACGGTCTCCCCATTTTGGAGCAGGCGCGCCTGGCGCGCTACACCGTGCAGATCTGGACCGCCTGCTTGAGGCTCTCAAACCAGTCGTGCGTCGGCAGGAATTCGTGCGCGAAGTAGCCCTCGTAGCCCGTATCGGCGATCGCCTTGCCCACCGCGTGGTAATTCAGCTCCTGCGTGTCGTCGATCTCGTGCCGTCCCGGAATCCCGCCGGTGTGGAAGTGGCCGATGTATTGGTGATAGTCGCGGATCGTGCGGATGACGTCGCCCTCCATGATCTGCATGTGGTAGATGTCGTACAGCAGCTTGATCTGCGGCGAATTCACCCGCTTCATCACCTCCACGCCCCACTTCGTGTGGTCGCACATGTAGTCCTTGTGGTCCCACTTGGAGTTGAGCAGCTCGAGCACGGTCAGCAGCCCGGCGTCCTCGGCGATCTTCTTGATCCGGTTCAACCCGATCACGGTGTTATCCAGGCCCTCCTCGTCGCTCATCCCCCTGCGGTTGCCCGAAAAGATGATCGTCGAGCTGGCCTTGGCCGCCGCGGCCCGCTCCACCACCTCGCGGAAGCGCTTCTCGATCGCGTCGTGGTTTTCCTTTCGGTTGAGCCCGTCGGGGATCGAACACGGACCAGGCACCACGGTCAGTTTCAGCCCATAACGCTGTGCCACCGGCCAGTCTTTCGGATCCAGCAGGTCCATCGCCTGCAGCCCCAGCTTGACCGCCGCCTGGCACAACTCGTCCAGCGGAACCTTGGAATAACACCACCGGCACAGCGACTGTTTCAGCCGCCCCGCCGGCGCCGCCGCCGGCTCGGCCGCAGCCGTCTTGGAGGCGATTGCCGCCAGTGGCGCCATGGAGACAAAAGTGCGACGATTCATGCTGTATAGCCTACCAGAGCAGGGCTCCAGCGGAGACAACAATGATAACCGTCGATTGTCATACCACCGGCGGACTGGCCTGGCATCAGAACTCCATGTGGACGCGCCGCCGGGAGCTCCGCTCCGCCGATTCCCTGCCGGCCGAATTGCACTTCGACTGCCCCTTCGGTTCGCTCGCCACCGCCGTCGGCGCCGCTGTCGCCGCCACTCGGTGAATCGTCTGAAGGTTCTCTACCTGGCCGCCCACGGCGGCTTCGCCGGCCAATCCGTCCCACTGGGCGGCGGCGCCACGATCGCCGATCTGCTCACCGCGGAATGGAGCCGCATCCGGCCCTTCGATCTCGAGTTGATCACGCCCGCCATCCTTGGCTCGGCCGCGCCCTCCGCCCGCCAGCTGGTCTCATTTGACGAGACCCAATACGCCTCCTTCTGTCATGCCTTTCGCGAAGCCGCCACTCGCGCCGCGCTGCAACACGACCCGGCCTCCACCGCCATCCTCGTGAATGACATCTCCGAGGGCCCCGATTTCGAGCGCCTGGCCCGCGCCGGATTCCGCATCGTCACCATCTACCACGTCGACGTCGTCGCCTACATCGCCTCCATTTACCTGCGCGGCTGGCTCCGCCCCGAGTGGCTCACCAGTTTCTGGGAGCGCCTCCGCAGCGGCCCCTGCGGGCGTCTCGCGCCCTCGATTCTGCGGCTCATCTTCGAGCAGCAGCGCGCCAGCCTGCTGTGGTCCGAACGCGTCGTTGTGCCTTCGGCCGACATGCGATCGATCCTGCTGCGCTGCTACCCCGCCACGCCGCCCGCCAGCATCGAAGTCCTGCCTTGGGGTTGCCCGCCGCCCCCGCCGCTGGACGCCGAAACCGAGCGCCAGGCCGCCGCCCTGCGCACTCGCTACGGCCTCCAACCCGACACCCGAGTGCTGCTCTGTCTGAGCCGTATCTCGCCCGAAAAGGGCCAGGACTTCCTGCTCCAGGCGCTCGCCCGATGGGAACGCGCAACCTCCTTTCCCCGCCGGCCCGTCCGGCTGTTCATCTGCGGCCAGGCCGCCTTCATGCACGGCCAGCGCTACGAACGCCGGCTGCGCGCCCTCGCCGCCAGGCTGAAGCACGTACGCGTCGAGTTCCCCGGCTACGTCACTGGCCCGCTCAAGCAGGCCTTCCTCCGCCTGGCCCACGTCTACCTGTTTCCCTCGCGCCACGAGAGCTATGGCCTGACCCTCGTGGAGGCCCTGGGCGCGGGCCTGCCCGCCATCTGCCGCGACCATGCCGGCGCCCGGCAGATCCTGCGGCCCGAATTCGGCGTGCGCGTCGAAGGCTCCGGCCGCCGCGCCCAGGCCGCCTTTGTCCAAGCTCTGCAGACACTCCTCGCGAACGAGCCCGCCCGCGCCTCGATGGCCGCCGCCGCCCGCGAGTGGGCCCGCCAACATCCCTTCGCGGACAGCGCCGCGACACTTGCAACCTGGCTTGCAGCCCCGGGCTGATCACCCTGGTCCGCCCGCCTTCGGCCTGCTTTTCGCCCGGCCCGCGTTCAACCGTCTCACTCCATCCATCGGCTCTTTCAGCCCGAACATAAGGGCTGGACGAAAAAAATCTCCTCCACACCGGCAGCCGGCACGCGCGCGTGTGCTGGCGGGCATCGTCGGTTACAATCGGCTGGTGATGCCCGGCAGGCCGGCCTGGAGGCAGGCCAGTGACGACGCGCTTCTGGCCGAGTTCAGCGGCCCTCCCAGTGTGGAGATCCACCGTCAGGTGATGGCCCTGTTCCATGCTCTGGCCGGCTCGAAAATCGAAGGGGTCAAGAACCTGCACCCGGCCTACTGCTCAGTGCTGCTGGTCTACGATCCGCTCCGCTGGCGGAGCGAGGATCTGGTCCGCAGGCTCGAACAGACGGCCCGCAAGCCGGCCTCCGAGCCGTTACCGGCCGCGCGCCGCCTCGACGTCCCGGTGTGCTGCGAGGCTCCGTTCGCGCCCGATCTGGAGCCCATTGCCGCAGAGGCGGGACTGACGCTCGAGGCGGCCATCGCGCGCCTGGCCGCAGCGGCCTATCACGTCGCTTTCCTGGGTTTCGCGCCGGGCTTCCCGTACCTGCTCGGCCTGCCGCCGGAATTGGCCGCGCCCCGGCTGGAGCGTCCGCGCATCCGCGTCCCGGCCGGCAGTGTGGGCATCGCGGGCGCTCAGGCCGGCATCTATCCGGCGGAAACCCCGGGCGGCTGGCGGCTGATCGGCCGCACGCCGCTGCGGCTGTTCGATGCCTCGCGCCAGCCCATGAGCCGGCTGCTCCCCGGCGACGAAGTGCACTTCTCCCTGATTGACGCACGCCGATTCGAGGAGCTGGCGGGCCAATGAGCGTGCTCGAAGTCCAGGACCCCGGCATGCAGACCACGGTCCAGGACCTCGGCCGCCCGGGGTTCGGCCACCTCGGCGTCTCGGCCTGCGGGGCAGCCGATCCACTGGCGCTGCGGATCGGCAACCGGCTGCTGGGCAATCCGGACCACGCCGCCGCCCTGGAGATGACCTTACGCGGCGGCCGGTTTCTATTCCGCGGCGCCGCCTGGTTCGCCTTGACCGGGGCCGAGTTCGGCGCTACGCTCGATGGCCTGGCCGTGCCATTGTGGAATGCGCTACCGGCCTCGGCCGGACAATCGCTGGCGCTCGGCGGCGCCCGACTGGGCGCGCGCTGCTATCTGTGCCTGCGCGGCGGCCTGGATGTGCCCGCGGTGCTCGACAGCCGTTCCACCCACCTCCCCAGCCGCATCGGCGGGCTGGACGGCCGGGCGTTGCGCAAGGGCGACGCGCTGCCCATCGGCGGGGCGGCTGCGGATTTCACTCCGCGGCGGATCCGGCCCGAAGCGATCGCCAATCTGCGCTTCGCCGGCGACGTTCTGCGGCTCACGGAAGCCGCCCAGACGGCGCAGTTCCCGGCGGCCAGCCGCGCCCGGCTGCTGTCCGACCCGTGGACCGTTCAAACCGACTCCAGCCGCATGGGCGTGCGCCTCTCCGGTGCCCCACTCGCCGGACCAATGGGTGGATCCATGATCACCGAAGGCGCGCCGCTGGGCGCCATCCAGGTGACGCCCGCAGGCCAGCCGGTGATCCTGGGCGTGGATCACCAGACCACCGGTGGCTACCCTAAAATCGGCTGCGTGATCTCGGCCGACCGCTGGCGCATCGGCCAACTGAGGCCGCGCCAGAACGTGCGTTTCGAGTTGGTCTCTTTCGAACACGCGTGCCGAGTGTTGATCGAACAGGAGGAATCGTTGCGCCCGGAGGTATCAGGGCTATGAAATCGATCGACCTGAATTGCGACCTGGGCGAGCGCGAAGATCTGGCGCCCGATGTCCAGGAACTGCTCCTGGAATCGGTCACCTCGGCCAATATCGCCTGCGGCGCGCACGCCGGCAGCGAGGCTCTGATGGCGCTCACCATCCGCCAGGCGCTGCGCCACGGCGTGGCCGTCGGCGCGCATCCTGGCTATGCCGACCGCGCCAACTTCGGACGCCTGGAGCTGGCCCTGCCGCTCGAAGAGATCGAGGCCAGCGTGGAGCAACAGGTTCGCACCCTGATGCGCATCGCCGCCCAGGTTGGCGCCGAGGTGCGCTATGTGAAGCCCCACGGCGCGCTGTACAACCAGGCCGCCCGCGACAATGCCCTGGCCGCCGCCATCGCTCGCGCCGTGGCCCGCGTGCAGCCCCGTCTGGGGCTGGTCGGGTTGGCCGGCTCGGGGATGCTCCAGGTGTGGAGCGAGGCCGGATTCCGCGTCGCGGCCGAGGCCTTCGCCGACCGCCGCTACGAGTCCGACGGCTCCCTCCGCTCCCGCCGGCACGGCGACGCCGTGCTCGACAGTCCCGGCCCGGCCGTGGCCCAGGCGCTGGCCATCGCGATTCAAGGCGCGGCCGTCGCCCCCGACGGATCCATCGTCCGCATCCAGGCCCAGACACTGTGCATCCACGGCGACACGCCCGGCGCCGCGGCCATCGCGCGCGCCGTCCGCCGCCGCCTGGAGGAGCGCGGCGTCGCGGTTCGCTCGTGGATCGGCTCCTGAAGGCCTGCTGCGGACCTTGTGAGATCACTTCCCCGTGGCATTCCACTGCCGGACTCGGTTAGTCTGGATTTGGAGGAATGGCCGAGCGGTTTAAGGCGGCGGTCTTGAAAACCGTTGTACCCGGAAGGGTACCGGGGGTTCGAATCCCTCTTCCTCCGCCATCCCCCTGCCCCCGTTCTTGATCAAGAGCCCCGCGCCCGGCGCCCTTGGCCTGCCCCTACATGCCCGCCGAGGCCAGCCGCTGATCGAGTTCTTTCTTGGCCGTCTCCGGCGATCGGCCCAGCCACGACGAGCGCGCGCCGGGCAGGAAATCGATCAGCTCCTCGAACTCCCATTCCCGGTCCGGGCAGAAGGCGGTGTAGCCCAGCGTGTCGGTCAGACGCCAACTGACCTTGATGAGATTGTCGAGGCTGCGCTCCCCGGCCACGGGCTCGTCGTGGTGCGTCGCCAGCGCCGCGGCGAGGTCGTCCGGGAAGCTCCAGTCCTGGGCCAGGTAGGCGCCGGCGGCGCAGTGGTCGATTTCGAACAGGTCGCGCTCCGTCTTCAGCAGGTCGAAGCCGTACTCGTTGGCGACTTCCAGCAGCCGCGCGTAGGAGTCGGGATAGGCCGACATCAGGCCCAGCGTCCCTAGGTTGTGCAGCAGCCCGGCGGTGTAAGCCGACTCGCGGTCGACGCCGCATCCGGGGGCGGCCTGCTCGGCAATCAGCGCGGTGATCAGACTGTGCCGCCAGACCTTACGCAGGTTCGCGATGCGGATCGACGAGCGCACCATCTTATTGATCGCCACCAGCGTCGCCATGGTGCGCACGCGGTCCAGCCCCAGCAGCACGATCGCCTGGAACAGGCTGGTCACCTCGCAGCGCCGCCCGAACATGGCCGAGTTGGCGAAGCGCAGCAGCTCCGCGGCAAACGACGGGTCGAGCCTGATCAGCTCGCCCACCTGGCGGGCGCTCACATCCTCCTGGCTGACCACGGCCAGGATGCGGTGCGCGATGGCCGGAAAGGGCGGCACCAGCCGCAGCGCCCAGGGGGCTTGGGGACGGGCAAGAGTTTCTGTCATAAGATGCGCCTACACGTTTCTCATCGGACGGCGGGCCGATCTCTTGCCGATTCCGGCCTCGGGAACCCGTGATTTTTGACGCTCGGCCCCGGGACTGGCGGCGGGCGCGCCGCTACGCAGCCCCGCTGTCCAGGCCAGTCCTGGCCGGTCTCAAGTTGGCCTGGGCCTGCTAAGGGAGGGGGGAAACGCGGTCCGATACCTTCAGCGGCTGAGTTTCAGCACCCACGCCGGCTGGCCCAGCAATTCGTCGGGCAGCTCCGGCAGATCGACCCTCACCGCGCCCGCCTTCTGCTGGAAGTGCAACGCCGCACCCGCGCCCAGCAGCGCCGCGGATTTCACCTTGGCGTCGCCCAGTTCCTGGACCGTGAAATGCCGCCCCGGCCAGCGCGGCAGGATGGCGTAGACGTCGTTGCCCTTGGCCGTGAAAAACGCCTCGATGGCGGCCTTGCCCGGCGCCGGCTGGGCCGTGAGCTTCGACACGTCGTAGCTCGAGTTGAACTCCTGGTTGTAGTCCACCTTGGGCTGCTCGCCGGCGCTCCACTGCCGCGTCGCCTTCCACGGTCGGGTACCGTAGATTGCCTCGCCGTTGACCTTGAGCCAGGCGCCCATTTCTAGCAGGCGCTCCTCCATGATCACGGGGATTGTCCCGTCCGCGGCCGGACCGATGTCCAGCAGCAGGTTGCCGCCGCGGCTCACCAGGTCGGCCAGCAGGATCACCAGCTCGCGCCCGGTGTGATAGTCCATCAGCCGCTCGGCGCGGTTGTAGCCGTAGGAGTAGCCCATGCCCCGGCTCTCCTCCCACGGATGATCCATCCCGCTCATTCCGGGCGTGTACTCGGTGGTCCAATACCCGCCGTGCTTGTGCTTGGTGTCCTTGCCCCAGCGGTCGTTGATCACCACCGTGTCCTTCACCGGCGACTCGTTGAACAGCCAGGCCAGCAGCTCGGGGCTGTGCCATTGGGCCGACGTCAGCTCCCACTCCCCATCGCTGAAGATGATGTCCGGCTTATAGCGCGTCACCACGTCCTTGAACTGCGGCGTCATGTGCTCGGCCACGTAGCGCGGCTTGTCGGTCAGCCACAGCGGGTTGTACCACTCGTAAAGCGAATAGTAGAACCCCGACTTCAGCCCCTTGGCCCGAACCGCCTTGTCCAGCTCCCCCAGCAGGTCGCGGTGCGGCCCGATCTCGGCCGCATTCCACGGCCGGCCCCAGTCTCGCGACGCCTCCGCGCTCGGCCACATCGCGAAACCCTCGTGGTGTTTCGACGTGATGCAGACGTACTTCGCGCCCGAGCGCTGGAAGACATCGGCCCAATGCTCGGGATCGTACAACTGCGCTTTGAACTGCGGCGCGAAGTCTTTGTATTCGTAATCGGCCCCGAACACCCGCTGGTGGTACGCCCACGAGCCCGCGTCGACCGCTCCGGCGCCTGCCTTCCGGCCCTCCGTGATGGCGTGCCAGTACCACTCGGCGTAGGCCAACTTGCCCGGCAGCACCGGCGCGTAGGACGGCACCGAGTACACGCCCCAATGGATGAAGATGCCGAACTTGGCTTCGGTGAACCAGGCCGGCGTGGGGCGCTTGTCCAGCGAGTCCCAGGTGGGCTGATAGGTCTGTGCGGTAAGCGCCGCCGCCACCAGCGGCAGGCAGAAGGTGATCCGTCTGAGCATGCGTGAAAGTCTCCGCATCCCAGTCTATGCCGCAATGCGCCGCAGCGGCGGCAGGGCGCGCTGATATCCGCCCCGCCGGCGACAGCAGGCCACCAGACGCTCGGGGGGTTCAGGCCGCTTGCCGGTCCCCGGCTGCGCCGGCCAGCAGGTCCATTTGCACCGGGCGCAGGGCGCGAAACGCAGCCATCTCAGCCGGGTAACGGCGGATCAAGGGCGCCGGGGCGACCAGCGGCTGGCGTCCCAGGATTTCGCCCATCTGCAAGGCATTCACCATGCTCCGTCCGTCGTGCCAATTGGTGAAACTGACCACGCATTCCTGCGCCGCCGCGGCCAGCCGCGCCAGTCGCGGCTGCCACTCTTCAAGCTCCTCGAGGGAGTACAGGTACGGCGCGGAGGTCGAGCGCCGGTCCAGCTCGCGGAACGCATCCGGCGTCGCCCCCCCGTGCAGCCGCACCACCCCCAGGCTGGTGGTCAGCACCGAGGCCGGTGGCATAGCGCGGAAGTAGGCCGGCTGGTCGACATTGACGAACGAGATGCGGTAGCGGGCCAGCACCGCCAGCGCCTCCTCGGCCAGCCAGCTCTCGTGCAGAAACTCGGCCGCCAGGCGGAACTCGTGGAACTCCCGCCGCAGCGCGATCAGGAACTCACGGTTCTCGTGGTTGAAGCGGAACGCCCAGGGAAACTCCAACACCAGCGCCGCCAGCCGCCCGGCCTGCTGCAGCGGCTTCAGGCCGGCTTTCCACGCCGCCACCGCCCCGGGGGAAAGATCGCGGTCGCGCGTGAAGCGGCGCCCCAGAACGGCCGTCCAGCGCAAGCGCGGATTGGCCGACCCCTTGCGCAGCCACAGCCGGGCGATCTCCGGCTTCAGCGGCGCCTGGGCCGTGGACCCGATCTCCAGCAGGTCGACGTACGGCAGCAGCCGGTCGATGCTGTGCTCACGCGGCGAGGCCCCCGCCGACACGGCTTCCACCCATTCCGGGTTTTGCCAGCCGCTGGGGCCGATATGGATTCGCTCGGAATTGATCATGGTGACAAATTCGCTTTCTATTCGCTCCAATAGTAGAACAAAAAGCGAAGAAATGCAAGAGGCGTTCCGATGCCGCGGGCTAGGCGGGCGTGGAGGTTCAACAATGGTCACTCACTGATTCTACAGTCCGCTCCAGGGGTGCAGGACCGGCCGCGAATGGTGCAAGAATGCGATTTGGAGGAACAAAGCCAAATGTCGACTTTTGCTTGTAGAATCAGGGATTTAATTGGCTATCCTTCGATGTGTTGTTCGCTAAACATTCGTTTTTCAAAGAACGCTGGCGGCGCGCCGTGAATACGACCGGCCACCTTGAGCATACTCCCGGGTGTCAAGCGAAATGAGGATTCGAACCGATGCGCGGGTACCGGGGGGATGGACTTGCCTGGAACTCCGTGGGGTTCAGACGAGTATCCGCGTTGACTCACCTCGTTGCTGCGGCGCAGGGGCGGAATCGCAAGCCCAAGACGACTCGGGACCGGGTCGGCGGCCTATTTCTTGTAGTAATCGGCGTTGATCTGGGTGAAGTTGTTCCACTTCTCGGGCAGATCTTCCAGCGCGAAGATGGCCGAAACTGGACACACCGGCACGCAGGCCCCGCAGTCGATGCACTCCACCGGGTCGATGTACAGCAGTTCGGCCGTGGCGAAGTTGGACTCATCCTTCTTGGGGTGGATGCAATCCACCGGACAGGCATCCACACAGGCCGTATCCTTGGTTCCTATGCACGGTTCCGCAATCACGTAAGCCATGGAGAGCCCCCCTTCCGAATCAGAGCCTTGCGCCGACGAGCATCCGCAAGAATAGCACGCCGCGCCAGGGCCGACAATCGCCCCGCCGGGACCGGCCGGTTTCCGCGCCTGAACGCACCCCGGCAGGCGCCGAACGGTTTCTTGACCTCGCGCACCTAATGGATGGCTACAATCGTGGGTATGATTCCGAAGGTCCGTAAAGCGGTCTTCCCGGCGGCCGGCCTGGGCACGCGCTTCCTGCCCGCCACCAAGGCCATGCCCAAGGAGATGCTGCCGCTGGTGGATAAGCCGCTGATCCAGTACGGCATCGAGGAAGCGAGCCAGTCGGGGCTGAACCAGATCGTGATTGTCACCGGCCGTGGCAAGACCGCCATCGAGGACCACTTCGACGTCAGCTTCGAGCTCGAGCATCTGCTGGAAAGCCGCGACAAACTGGAGCTGGTCGCCGAGGTCCGCGCCATCTCCGATATGATCGACGTGGCCTACGTCCGCCAGAAAGAGGCGCTGGGTCTGGGCCATGCCGTCCTGCGCGCCCGCGACCTGATCGGCCCGGAGCCCTTCGCCGTCGTGCTCTCCGACGACGTCATCAAGTCCACAGTCCCGTGCCTGGCTCAGCTTTTGCGGATCTACGAGTACTTCGGCGCGTCCGTCCTGGCGCTCATGGAAGTCCCTCCCGAGCAGACCGCATCCTACGGCGTCGTGGAGGCCGAACCGGCCAGCATCGAGGGCTCCGACAGCCGGCTGTTCCGCATTCGCAATCTGGTCGAAAAGCCGCGCCCCGGGGAGGCGCCCTCGAACCTGGCCATCGTCGGCCGCTACATCCTCACACCCGAAATCTTCACCGCCCTGGAAGCCACCGAGCCCGGAAGCGGCGGCGAGATTCAGTTGACCGACGGCCTGAAGGGACTGCTGCGCAGCCGTCCGATCTACGGTTACCGTTTCGAGGGCGTGCGCTACGATGCCGGCGACAAGCTCGGCTTCCTGAAAGCGACGGTCGAATTCGCGCTCGCCCGCCCCGACCTGGGCGCGGATTTCAAGGCCTACCTGAAGACGGTGATCGGCTGAGCGGGCGCGCCTATTCCCACTCGATGGTCCCCGGCGGCTTGTTCGTCAGGTCGATCAGCACCGCGTTCAGGCCCTCGATGGCCAGCAGTTCGCCGCACATCCGCCCGAGCAGCGCCGGCGGAATCGCCACCGCCCGCGCCGTCATGCCATCCACCGAGTGGATCGGCCGCAGCACCACCGCATCGGGACGCGCGTCGGTCCCCAGCGGCGCCAGCACCACCGGGAATTGCCACACCTGCTGCTCGAAACCGCTGTCCCAGCACAGCCGACGTACGATCGCGTCGGCGCGGCGCAGCCGCTCCAGCCGCAGGGCGTCGATCCAGCAGGGCCGCGTCTCCCAACCCGCGACCGGCGAGTGCGCGGCGGCCAGCGCGACCACGCGGTTGATGCCCGGCGTGCGGTTGACCAGCGCCACGGCGCGCTCGTGAATACCGGCGTCGGCGAGGCCCTCCTCCAGCACCAGCACCGGGCGGTAGCTGCGCGAGTCGCCCTGCACGCCCACGCTCTTCACCGGCGCCAGCCAGCCCTCTTCCAGAGGCTCCACCGGCGCCCGCCGCTCGCTGCACAGGCAACGGATCGCCAGGCCCGGCCCCGGAAACGGATGCCGCCCCAGCAGATCGCCGCTCAGCCCCAGTTCGCGGCCCAGTTCCCGCACTTCGTCCTTATAGAGCAGGTGCAGCGGCTCGATCAGCCGTTGCTCCGCGATCAGCTTCTGAATGCCCGCTACGCGGTTGTGGTGGGTCTTGATCAGATCCGCTTTCGCCGTCCCGCCGGACTCGATCGTGTCGGGGTAAATGGTCCCCTGAGCGAGAACCCAGTTCCGGTCCAGGAAGTGGCCCGATTCGAGAATCTCCTGCTGCACGCTGACGAAGGCTTCGCCGATGATGTTGCGCTTCTTCTCCGGATCGGTGACCCCCTCCAGCGCGCCCAGAAACCTCTGCTCGGCATGCTCGACCGTGAACACCCCCGGACCCATCGATTCGAACACCCGGCTCACGTACTCGGTCTCGCCGGCCCGCATCAGCCCGGTGTCGACGTACAGCGCGCGCACCCGTTCCGGCCCCAGCGCCTTCAGGCAGAGTGTGAAGGCCACGGTCGAATCGACGCCGCCGGAAACGAAGAAGAAGACGTTCCGGCCCGCGGCGGCCTCGCGGATCTGCTCCTCGATGCGCTGCGCCTGGGCGCGCGGATTCCAGTCTCTTTCGCAGCCCGCCACGCCGAACAGGAAATTAGCCAGGATCTCCATCCCATGCTCGGTATGCACGACTTCGGGGTGGAACTGCACGCCGTACAGCCGCCGCTTCGGATCGGCCATCGCGGCGATGGCGCAGGTCTCGGTCCGGCCCAGCACGGCGAATCCCGGCGGCACGTCAGTGACCGTGTCACGGTGGCTCATCCAGATGGAGAACCGCCCGGCGATGCCTTCAAAAACCGGGGCCGCGGTGCTCAATTCCAACCACGCCAGGCCGTACTCGCCGCGCTGGCCCTGGTGCACCGCGCCGCCCATGTGCCAGGCCATCAATTGCTGGCCGTAACAGATGCCCAGCACGGCCACGCCGAGCTCGAAAATCGCCGGATCGACCTGCGGGCTGCCGTCCTCGTACACGCTGGCCGGTCCGCCGGAGATGACGATGCCCCGGATCCCGGCGAGGCTGGCGGGATCGATTTCGCTGGGGCGGATCTCGCAGTAAACGCCCAGCTCGCGGATTTTTCGGGTGATCAGGTGGCAGTATTGGCCGCCGGTGTCGAGAACGACGATCTGCGGCGGCACATCCCGCGGCGAACTCAATGGCTCAAGGACCTCTGATTCAATTGCACCATCTGTTTGCGGGCGTTGTCGAGCAGTCCCTTGGCTTTGGGCATGGCTTCCAGCCCCTTGAGCACCGTCGGGTCGGTCTCGACGGCGTAGCGGTTGGCCTCATCCAGTCCGGCGGCGGTCAGCAGCGCATTGTACTTGAGCTGGACTCGAATCCAGTCCTGAAACTGGGCCCACTCCGGTTCCGTGAACTGGTAGCCATCCTTCACCAGGAAGGCGTGAAAATCAGCCATCATGGCGTCGTCCGGAGACCAATCCTCAGGCAGTTTCGTGTCGTGATTCCCGAAGTACTTGGGCACATAATCGCGGAATGCGCCGCGCCGCAGCAATTCGATCTGGAACGGCTTGTACTCCGCCACGAACTTCTCGTCGGGCGTGATCCCGCTGCCGCCGTACACCGTCCGGCCGCTATCGGTCATTTTCACGTCCTGGGTGTTCTTCTTCTCCGTATCCCGATGATAGTAATAGTCGTAAAACGATCCGCTGGAATAATCCCGCTGAATCAGGCGGCCGCTGGGCGTATAGTACTTGGCCGTGGTCAGTGCCAGGCCCGTGTTCTCCATCAGCGGGAAAACCGTCTGCACCAATCCCTTGCCGAAGGTGTTGTCCCCGAGGATCCAGGCGCGGTCGTGATCCTGCAGCGCGCCGGCCACAATCTCGGCCGCCGAAGCGCTCAGCCGGCTCACCAGCACCACGATCGGGTACTCCCGGCCCGAGCTTCCGTTGGCGGCAACGTAGGGCTTTTCAGGAGACGTGCGCCCGCGATGGCTGACCACCGTCTGCCCGCGCCGCAGAAACCGCCCGGCCACCGCCACGCCCTCGTTCAGCAGGCCGCCGGGGTTGTCCCGCAGATCGAGGATCAGTCCCTTCAGCCCCGCTTCGTTCATCGAGGACAGGGCGTCCTCGAGTTCCCGCGACGTGGTTTCCGTGAATTGCTCGACATGGATATAGGCGATGCCCGGACGAATGAAGAACTTCGTCGGCACGCTGGGCCGGTTGATCGCATCGCGGATCAGGTTGAACACCAGCGGCTCGGCCTTGCCCTCACGCGAGATCTTCACCTGGACGGCGGTGCCGCGCGGCCCTTTGAGCAGATCGGCCACATCGGAGGAGCTGAGGCCCAGGGCGCTCTTGTCGTTGATTTCGAGAATGATGTCGCCGGGCCGCAACCCGGCCTTGAAGGCCGGCGAACCGGGGAACGGATAAACCACTACGGTGTGCCCGCCGCGGGGCTGGATGGTCATACCCACGCCGTAGTAGCGGCCGCGCTGATCTTCGCGTAACTTGTTGTATTCCTTAGGGTCGAAGAAGTTGGAGTGGGGATCCAGCGTGCGCAGCATCCCGGGGATTGCGCCGTCATAGATGGACTTATCGGGGTTCACTTTCTCGGCCGCGTTTTCCTCCGCCAGGCGGTAGATGGAGGTCAGCAGCTTCAGGCCGGAGTCCAGATCCGCATCGCCCGAGGCGACGCCCAGGGCCGCGCTCGAGGAGGCGTGAGCCGATGAGTCCGGTCCCAGCGAGCCCGACACCAACGCGCAAACCGCCAGAAATGCCGCTGACAGAAGAAAAGGTCTGAGCTTGCGCCCCATTCTGAACCCTCCAGGTAGAGTTGATCCCAGTATAGCGTAAGGCCCGGGATCGCCCCTGGGCCGAAGCTTTACTCCGCCTGTCAGTTGGACGCGGCCAAGTGGCCAAAGTTTCTAGGGCCTGTTCACGCTACCCGAACGGATGGCGTTGCGCGCGAAAAGCCTCTCAGACGAGGCGGAGGACGATGACTTTGGCCATTCCAAGACGAGGACGACAACGAAGGCTGAGGCGGTTTTCGCCGCAACCCGCAGGGACGCGCGCCGTTTCCCCGATTTCGGCGTCGCTCGTCGCTCGCCGCACGCCCGGTATGCGTCGCTCCTCACTCCTGGAACTCTTCAAAAACCGGCTCTCGTCGCCACCGTCCGAGTAGTGTGAGCAGGCCCTACCATTTGCGCTTTTCCAGCGCCGCCTCGATGATCCCCTCCAGGGCGATCTTCTCGAGCGCGGTGCTGATGAACAGCTCCTGCCGCGAGCCGGCCGCCAGCGCGATCGCCTTCCAGCCGTTTTGCGTCGGCAGCGTCACCCGGATCTTCACCTCGCCGCGGGCGTCGCGCACCACTTTGATCACGCCCGGCACGATCGTGCGGATCTCCTCCCACTCCAGCATGCGCTCCAGCACCGGCCGCAGCCCCGCGATGATGCTGTGCTCGATCTTGAGCCGCCCGTCCACCGCCCGCAGGCGCATCTTTCTGCCGCTCATCGCCTCTCCCGCCGCCCTGCCCGCCGCCTCATTTGATCCGCTTCTTGAGCACAAAATCGGCGCCGAAGATGCCGTTCTCATCGCGCACCGCGATCAGCGACCACTCCCGGCTCAGGTCCCACTCGAACTGCACCACCTGCTGCTGCGCCTGCCGCAGGCTGGTGACGAACGTCATGGTGATGTCGCGCGTGATCGACTGTTCCACCGTGATGCGCGCCTGCGGGATGTTGTCCACACCCGTCACCTGCGGATCGATCTTGATGCGGCTGGCGCCGAAGAAGCGCTCCACGCGCTCCGAAACGGCGCCGCTCAGCGCTCCGCCCAGCAGCGAGTTCGTGCTGTCCTCGGTGACCGCGGGATTGCCCGTCCCCGGAGCCGTCGGCAGCGCCGTGCTCTGCGCCGCCGGCGCGCGCCCCACCGTCAGCAGCGCCAGAATCTCGCTGGCCTGCAGCGGCGGCTCGCTGCGGTAGTTCACCTTCAGGCGGTTCAGCGGCCCCGCGACGTTGATGTACACCGTTACCCCGCGCACCCTCGTCTCCAGGTCCAGATCCAGCGACGGCGCCAGCGTCGCCGTGCTGTAAAACAGCAGCTCGCCGCGCGAGATCGTGTAGCGGTTGCCGAAAAACTGCACCTGCCCCTGGTGCACCAGCATCCGGCCCAGCACCACCGGCTTGATCAGGCTCCCGCGCAGCCGCAGGTCGGCTTCGGTCTGGACCTCCTGCGTGTACTGGCTCACCAGCGTGGCGTTGGGCCTCGTCCGGATGCGAACGTCGAACTGGATATTGCGCAGGAACTCGTTGTCCGTGGCGATCAGCGGCAGCGGGCTGCCCGACTGCGCCACCATCGCCGCCATGTCGGTCCTGGCATTGAATCCCGACCGCGCGATCGTCAGCGTCCCCGACAGCAGACTTCGCGCCGGCGTCCCCACCAGCGCCAGATCCCCGTCCAGCAGCGTGCTGACGCCTTCGGGATAGCGCACCCGCACGTTGGCCGCCTTGGCCTGCAATCGGTAGCTGGTCTCCGTTCCGAAGGCCACGAAGCCCGCCAGCTCGAAGTTGCCCGACCCGGTGTGCCCGGTGATCTTTTCGATGTTCGCGCGGTTTCGTTCGAAGTACACCGTGCCGCTGGCGTCCTCAATCCCGTTGGGCACGTCCTGCATGAACAGCGAGCCGTTGGAAATCGTCATCCGGCCGCTCAACTGCGGATCGTCGGCCGGGCCGCGCAGCGCCGCGTCCACCCGGGCCATGCCCGCCACCTGCAGGCCGGGCCGGAAATTGCCCGCCACCGCCAGGTTGACCGAGCCGGTGAGATGAACGTCCCACGGCGCGCGCGAGTTGAAGTCGTAGCCCCCTGAAATCGTCACGTCGGTCTGGCGCGCCGTGAATTTCGCCGTGCCGATCCGCACGCCGTTGCGGTCGGCCTCCAGATGGATCACGCTGGCGTTGCGCAAGGTCAGGTCGCTGGGATCGATCTGCGTGTCCAGAATCTGGTCGCTGCGCGGCCGCACCTCCATGCTGGCAATCGACGCCCAGGCCCGGAACTCCTCCGGCCGCGCCAGCGGCGCCTTCCACGCCAGGCTGCCTTCGACGAATCCGCGCACCGGCAGGGCCTCGCGCGGCTGCCCCGGCGCCGGCGCCGAGGCGATCGACCGGATCAGGCGCAACGGCAGCCGCGGCGCCTCGATCTGGCCCTCCAGCACGGCGTCGCCGCCAAAGCCCAGCGTCGCCAGCCCCATCACCCGGATGCCCTCGATCAGCGCGTTGATTTCAATGCGCGATTGCCCCTCCTCGGGATGCACCAGCGCCTCCACGCGGCCCAGCGGAGCTTCGTCCAGGGTCAGGTTGTCGGCCAGAATCCGCCCCTCCAGGCGCTCCGGCCGCGCCGCGCCGTGGTCCATCCGGATCGCTCCGGCCAGCTCCGCGTCCAGCATCCCGTCGAGCCCTGGCCGCACCGCCATCAGGTTCTCCAGTTTGCTCAACTTGAGCTTCGCCAGGCGCCCGTTGAATTCCAGTCGCCCGCTGCCCCACTGGCCGCTCTTATGGTCGTAGACGCCCTGGCCTGTGATCCGCGCGCCATCGGCGGTCAGATCGGCTTCCACCACTTCGCCGCCGTTGCTGTGGAACCGAATCTGGCCTTTGACGTTTTCGATCTTTTCTCCGCGCCACCGGATTTCCGGCGCATCCACCACCACCGTCGCCTCGGGCCGGTCGTACGTGCCGCGGACACGCACCGTGGCGTCCGCCGTTCCTCCCACGCCCGTCGTCAGCCCCAGCGTGCGCGACAAATCCGCCAGGTTGGCCTTCTTCAACGTGAGCGCGGCTTCAATCGAGGAAGCGCCGCTGAGATTCCACTCCGTCAGGGCCGCCGATATCGAACCGCTGACCGCCGCCGCTCCCTGCCGGACGCGGAAGCTCTTCAAATTCACCTGCCCCGGCGAGACTTGCCCCGCGCCCTCCAGCTCATCCAGCCGTTCATCCTGATAAACCACGTTCGTCGCGCCCAGCGTGCCGCTGACCGCCGGCCGCTCCAGCGGCCCGGTCACCGTCCCGGAGGCGTGCAGCGTTCCGTGCTCCAGACGGAACGGCAGTTGGACCTCCGCTTGCCGCAGCCCCTTCCTGAGGCCGTCCTCCAGATCCTTCGAATCCGTGGTCGTGAGTGCGATCTCCAGCCTCTGATCGAGCAGCCCTTCAAAACTGGCGTGACTCGCACTCGTGTCCAGGGTCGATGGGCCGAAACGCAGCCTGCGTCCCGCCTGCTGCCATTCAAAGTCGATCGCCGCCCGCAGCGGCCACTGCCCGTCGTCCGGCCTGGCCTGGAGCTGCCCGCCCAACACCGTCCCGCTGACTTCGTTGCCCGCCCACGCCGCGCTGAAATGCGCCTCCCCCGTCGCCCGCGCCGCCCACTCCTTAGGGATGAAGTCGAACAGCGCCCTCAGGCGTTGCACCTCCACGCCCGTCAGCTCGCCGCCGATCTCCAGCCGGCTCCAGCCTTGCCACGCGCCGGAACCCTCCAGCGTCCCGCCCAGCATCCGGCCGTGCAGCGCGTCGCAGCGCACCCCCTGCGGCCCCAGCTCGCACGTCCCTTCGGCCGCGATCGGCTCCATCGGCCGGCCGAGAATTGTGAATACCATCCCCTCGCCGTGCGCCCTGGCCGTGGCCCGCCAGTCTCCCGGACTCCAGCGCCAGCCGCCGGCCACTTGGAAGGCCCCCGCCCGCAGCGACCCGCTCACCAGGTCCGCCACATTGAATTCGGTCTGATAGCGCCCCTCCGCCGCCGGGTGCGCGAAGTTCTCCACCACGCCATCCAGACTCACCCAACTTCGCCCCGCCGTGATCCGCAGATTGCGCGCCCGCAGCCGCGTCGCCTCCAGCGCCAGCTCGCCTTCCACTCCCAGCGCCGGCAGATCCGCCGATTCGATGCGCTCAATCTTCAGCCGCGTCTCGTAACGCTCCGGCTGGCGCGCGTATCGCAGCTCCGTCTCCAGGCCCCCCAACCGGCCGCTGAACTCGACCTTGTGCGCCGCCACTTCGGCCTGACCCGCGACGATCTCGGCCTGGCCGATGCGCAGTTTCAGCAGCTCCTCGATCGGCTGGCCTTTGTTTCGGACCGCCGGATGCGGCAGATTGGTCGTTCCATCCGCGGCCACGTAAATATGCACTTCGGGCCGCTCCACCCGCAGCGCCCGGATGTCCAGCCGCCGTTTCAGGAGCATGCCCGGCCCCAACCTCAGCCGCACCAGCCGGATGCGCAACAGCGGCGCCTGCCCGGGCCCCTCCCGCCCGTGCAACACTACGCCGCCGGCCTCCGCCTCCAGTTGGCGCCAGTGGAAATCGAACTGTCCGATTTCGACTTTGCCGCCGGTCGCGGTTTCGATCTCGCTCACCAGCTTCCGCCGCGCCTGCTCGCGGAACCAGTCGCTGCGCAATACCAGCGCCGCGGCCACGCCCATCCCCGCCAGGGCCGCCACCGCGCCCGCCGCCATCCAGCGGCCCCTCACCGGAATGCCTCCTCGTAATACCGGATCTTCACCTGCTGCCGCGCCTGCCCCAGCCACTGCTCCAGCGCGGCCGTCGTCTTGCGGTAGCTCAGCAGCTTGACAATGCTCTCCCGCTGCTCATCCAGCCGCGGCGCCGCCACGCCCCGCCGCTGCGCCTCCGGCACGACTTCCTTTTCGTAGGCCTGCTGGATCTCCGCGTCGCTCACCTCCACGCCCGGGCTGAATCGGAAATCGACGAATCGCAGCAGCGCGATCTCGTACAGCACCTGGTTGCGCAAATCCTCCAGGCTGAATCCATTGCGCTCCAGCGAATGCGCGAATTCACTCGGGTCTTCGCGCCGCGCCTTGCGGATCTGCTCGACGCTGGCCTGCACCTCGCTCGCCGGCGGCGGCGGATAGCGGTTCAACTCCAGCTCCCGCCGCACCAGCGTCTGGTCGATCAACCGTTCCGCGGCCTTGCGCCGCTCCGCGGCCCCGAGCTCCGCTTCGCGGTCTTGCATGAACGCTTCCAGGCGCAACTCGCGCCGCACCGCGCTTTCCGTGATCACCTGCGTGCCCACCTGCACCGCCACGCGGTCCAGCACTTCGCCCGCCGCCAGCGCCGCCAGCCCGGCCAGCCATGCCGCCGCCGCCCTCATCAGAACGTCTGCCCCAGGGAAAAGAAGAATTGGAACGGGCTCACCCGCAGCGGCACCGTCGGGTACGGCGGCGAGCTGTTCAGCAGGTCCTGGAGGGTGCCCGGATATCCCACGAAGCGCGGCGCGTTGGGCGAGTAGCCGAAATCCAGCCGCACCGGGCCCACCGGCGTCCGGTAGCGGAAGCCCAGGCCCACCGAATGCACCATGTAGCCGAAGTCCTGGCGGTTGTCCTGGCTGACCCGAAACGAAATGTTGTTCAGGCTCGAATACACGTTGCCCATGTCGTGGAACAACACCCCCCCCAGCGTCTTGCCCACCAGCGGGAAACGCAGCTCGGTGTTGAAGAACAGGAACGCGTCGCCGCCCAGCGGAAACCCGGTCACCGGATCGCGCGGTCCCGCCTGGTTTTCCGGAAAACCGCGGTCCGTCGTGTTGCCGCCGGCGAAAAAGCGCTCCGGCAGCGGCACCGGGTTCCCCGACAGGTTGTACAGCCACCCGAACGAAACCGAGCGCGCAAAGATAATGTCCTTCGCTATCTGGTGGTACGTCGAGTTCTTGACCACCAGCCGCGTGTATGCCGTGCCCGCCGCCAGCACCGAAGGCGCGATCCCGAAGTCGATCGAGTTGTAAACCCCGCGCGTCGATTCCAGCGGATCGTCGCGCCGGTCCTGCACCCAGGTCGCCTCCAGGATCGTCGTCCGCACCGGCACCGAATAGACCGGAATCAGCGCCGGGCTGATCTTCAATGTATCGGCGTCGATCGATACCTGGCGCACCGCCACGCGATACTCCAGCAGCATCGATCGCGACAGTTTCTCGCTGATCTGCGCCGATCCCTCGAAGCGCCGCGATGTGAACGTCCGGATGTCGCTGGAGCGGTCGAACAGCGCGCTGAACGACAGGTTCAGGTTGTCTTTGCCTTCGAACCGCGGCGCCAGGTACGTCAGCAGCGCGCGTTGCTGGATGGTCGACACGCGGCCCGTCAGCGACAGGCTCTGGCCCAGTCCGAACAGGTTCGCGCGGCTCACCCCTAACAGCACCCGCGGGCTGAAACCGGCGGCTCCCGCCGGCGCATTGAGGTCCGTCTCTCCTCCGCCGATGCGCCCGAATTCGGCCCCCACCCCGAAATCGAAGGTGTAGCGCCGTCCTTCGTCCACCTGCAGCACCACATTCTTGTCGCTTTCCTGCCCCTCCGGGTTCTGCACCGCCACGTCGACGTTGGTAAAGATCCCCAGGTCGTACAGCCGCCGCTGCGTCTCCACGATCGCGCCCTGCGACAGCGGCTGCCCCGGCTGGATCGCGATCCGCTGCTCCACCAGCCGCAGCCGCGAGGTCTCCAACCCGTTCAGCAGGACCCCGCGCGTAAACTCCCGCCGCCCCTCCTGCACCACGTATTTCAGATTCACGTGGACCTCGTCCGCGCCCGCCTTGACCTGCGCGTCGAAGGTCGCTTCCGGGTATCCGTTGTTGAAGTAATGGCCCAGAATCGCGTCCCGGTCCACCGCCATGCCGGCCGTGCTGAACGGTTGGCCTTTCTTCAGACTGATCAGGCTCATCATCTCGTCCGGCTGCTCGTGCTGCACCCCCGCCAGCTCCACCTGGCCCACGAAGATCTGCCGCCCCTCCTCGATCTTCAGCACGACGGCCACGTTGTGCGGCTTGCCCTGGTCGGCGAAGATCACGGCCGGGCTGACCTTCACATCGCGGAATCCGTTGCTTCGGTACAGCTCCTGCAACGCATCCACGTCGTGCTCCACCAGCGATGAGCTGTACACCCCCCGCCGGCTGCGCAGCAGCGAGGCCGGCGTGAGGCTCAGCCGCTCCCTCAGCGTCGCCGTGTCGAAGTACCGGTTGCCCTGGATCTCGATCCGCGTGAAGCGCGAGCGCGCGCCGCGCCACACCCGGTACACTACCGTCCGGCTGTCGCCTTCCCCCGCCGGCTGCAGCGTGTAGCTCACCTTGGCCTCGAAATATCCCTGGCTGCTGAAATAATCCTGCAGGCTGTGCACCCCTTCCGCCAGCAGTTCGTTGTCGAAGCTGCGTTCCTGGTAGATCGGCAGCACGCTCCGCAACGTCCCCCGCCCTACCCGCGCGCCTTCCGTGCGCGCCGTGATCCGCGCTCCGGCGTCGATCACCAGGCGCGGCTCGACGGTGTTGTCCGCCGCGTCGTGGCGCAACTCCGCCAGCCGCACCGTGGCCATCAGGTAGCCCTTGTCCGCGTACAGCGCGCGCACCCGCTCCAGCCCGCGCTGGACCCGCGCGTCGGTCACCTCGCGCCATTGGCGCCAGCGCCACCACGGCCAGCCCCACCCCTCCCAGCTCACCAGCGCCCGCCACGACGTCTCGCGGATAATCCGCTCGGGCGGGAATTTCACCTGCCCCTCCACCAGCGGCGGGGCGAAATGCGCCCGCTCCCCCGGCTGGATGATAAAACGCAGCTCGACTTCCTCGTTCGGATCCCGTTTCCGCGCCTCGTAGCGGATGCTCGCCCCGTACAGCCCGTTGGCCCGCAGCAGCGCCTGCATCTGCACCATCGCCCGTTGGACGCTCTCCTCGTCGTAGGCTTCGCCCAGAGTGAGCGCCGAAGCATTGGACAGTTGCTCGCTGCTCGGCGGGGCCGCGATCTCGTCCACCGCAATGCGGCTCAGGAAGTACCTCGGCGTGGTGTGAAACGTCAGCGCCACGCCCTCGCCGGCCGCCTCGCCCTCCACCACGATGTCCTCATACCGCCCCGTCGCGTACAGCCTCTCGATCGCCTCGCTCAGCCTGGTTTCGCTCAGCCGGTCGCCGGCCTGCAACCCCACGCTGGCCCGCATCTGCTCCGGCCGCAGGGGCTGTTCCGGCGGATCGAAGCGAATCGCCGCCACTACTCGCCCGTACAGCGGGGAAAGCTCCGGCTCCGCCGCCCGCAGGCCCGGCGCGGCGGCGCATAAAACCAGTCCCAGCAGCGCATTTGCGCGCTTTCGCCTCACACTTGGTCATGATAACAAGCCCTCGCCGCTCCCACTAGGAAAGTGCCCCGCATGGCTCCGCGGCCCTGGCTCGAAGACCTCTCGCGCCTCGCGCAGCCCCTCTACCGGCCGTTGCGCCGCTTCCTGTAGACTGCGAATAGGCCCGCCGCGGGCGGTTAGCTCAGCCGGTTAGAGCGTGTGCCTTACAAGCACAAGGTCGCAGGTTCGAACCCTGCACCGCCCACCATTCCCGCCACCCATCGTTGGTCTCCCCTGGACTCACAATCCGCATCGGCTGCCCCTGAGCGCCGCTTGCGGCGCAATAGGAAATCGTCAATGCGGCCGTTTTCGAACGGGGAATCGATGGCTTATAGGGCGAATCGCCCTGACTGACGTCGCCGTCCTCGCTCCTCCCCTCCGCCTCGGCGTCTGGAACGCGCGCGCCCCGCGTCCCGCATCGGCCGCGCGGGCGATACTGAAGGGGAAGAAGGCCAGCCGAGTCACGGCAACGCACATGGAGAACTCCGCACTGGATCGGGCGACGAGCGGCGCCGCGGGCGCAATCGCGGCGCTGCGCGCGGAGGGTCTCGGGAAAACCTACCACGGCGGCGCGGGCCAGGTCGTGGTCTTCGCGCAAATCGGAATCGAGGTGCACGCCGGCGAACGCGTGGCCCTGACGGGCGAGAGCGGCGTGGGCAAGTCGACACTGCTTCACTTGCTGGGGCTGCTGGACCAGCCCACGGCCGGGCGCGTCTACTACGGCCCGACGGAGGTGACGCGGCTGGATGCGATCGGGCGGGCCAATGTGCGGAACCGCGAAGTGGGGTTCGTATGGCAGCTCAATACCCTGCTGCCGGAGTTCACGGCGCTGGAAAACGTCGCCATGCCGTTGCGAATCCGCGGCCTGAGCCGCTGCGCCGCCGAGCAGGCCGCGGCCGAGCGTCTCCGGGAAGTGGGCCTCACCGCGCGCCTGCGGCATCGCGCCGGGGAACTTTCGGGCGGCGAGCAGCAACGCGTCGCACTGGCGCGGGCGCTCATCACAGACCCGCGCCTGCTGCTGGCGGACGAGCCCACCGGAAGCCTGGACGCCAGGACCGCGGGCATGGTGATGGACCTTTTGGAGGAGGTTCACGCGCGGCGAACGCTCGCGACATTATACGTTACTCATAATTCCGGATTCGCGTCGCGGGCCCACAGGGTTCTAGAATTGGAAGCAGGTGGGCTTGCATCCAAAAGGTGAGAGGCCGGGGTTGACGTGAACGGCAAGCCCGGTTGAGGGGTTTCAGGCCGCGGACAATCCGGAGCGGCTGATTCGGCTCCGGTGGACTCGGACCGCAGCGAGGCGCGCACACATGTTCGAACGATACACCGAGAAGGCGCGGAGGGTCATTTTCTTCGCGCGCTATGAGGCCAGCCAGTTTGGCAGCCCGTACATAGAAACCGAGCATCTGCTCCTGGGCCTGCTGCGCGAGGACAAGGCGCTGGCCAACCGGTTCCTGCGCTCGCAGGCCAACATCGAATCGATCCGCAAGCAAATCGAGGCCCAGACCACCGTCCGCGAGAAGGTCTCCACCTCGGTCGACCTGCCGCTCAGCCACGAGTGCAAAAAGGTGCTGGCCTTCGCTGCCGAGGAAGCCGAGCGCCTGAGCCACAAGCACATCGGCACCGAGCACCTGTTGCTGGGGCTGCTCCGCGAGGAGAAGTGCTTCGCCGCCGAGATCCTGCACGAGCGCGGCCTCAGGCTCACGCAGGTGCGCGAGGAGATCGCGCGCACGACCATCGAGAAGGCGCCGGCCAGCCGCCCCAAGGAGAGCTCGCTGCTGGCGGAGTTCAGCCGCGACCTGACGCAGTCGGCGCTGGATGGCACGCTGGACCCGCTCATCGGCCGCGACTACGAGCTCGAGCGCGTCGTCCAGATTCTGTGCCGCCGCACCAAGAACAACCCCGTGCTGATCGGCGAGCCGGGCGTGGGAAAGACGGCCATCGTGGAGGGCCTCGCGCAGCGCATCGCCGAAGGCGAGGTGCCGGCGTTCCTGGCCGACAAGCGCATCCTGGCGCTGGACCTGAGCCTGATCGTCGCCGGGACGAAATACCGCGGCCAGTTCGAGGAGCGCCTCAAGACCATCATGAAGGAGCTGATGGAAAACCAGAACGCCATCATCTTCATCGACGAGCTGCACACGCTGGTCGGCGCGGGTTCGGCCGAGGGCTCCCTCGACGCGGCCAATATTCTGAAGCCGGCGCTGTCGCGCGGCGAGGTCCAGTGCATCGGCGCCACCACGCCGGGCGAGTTCCGCAAGTCGATCGAGAAGGACCGCTCGCTCGAGCGCCGCTTCCAGGCCGTGAAAGTCCCGCCGCCGGTGGAGGCCGACGCCTGCCGCATCCTGTTCGGTATCAAGGAGCGCTACGAGAAGTTCCACGCCGTGGTCTACACCGACGACGCCGTGGAGACGGCCGTGTTCGCCTCCAGCCGCTTCATTCCCGACCGCTACCTGCCGGACAAGGCCATCGACCTGATCGACGAGGCCGGGGCGCGCGTGAAGCTGCGCCAGACTACGCTGCCGCCGGAGATCAGCGACATCCAGAAGCGCATCAAGTTCATCGTGCACCGCATGGAATCGGCCATCGCCAATCATGAATTCGAGAAGGCCCGCTTCTACAGCGACGAGGAGCGCCGGGAACGCGAGAACCTGCGCCAGATGCGCGAGAAGTACAACCTCGACGAATCCAACGCCGGCGTCGTCACCAAGGAAGACATCGAGGACGTCGTGGCGCGCTGGACCGGCGTGCCGATGACCGCCATCAAGGAAGAAGAAGCCAGCAAGCTGATCCGCATCGAAGTCGAGCTGCACAAGCGCGTGGTCAGCCAGGAGCGCGCCATTGGCGCCCTGGCCCGCGCCATCCGCCGTTCGCGCGCCGGGCTGAAGTCGCCCAAACGGCCCGCCGGGTCGTTCCTGTTCCTGGGTCCCACCGGCGTCGGCAAAACGGAAGTGGCCCGCGCCTTGGCCGAGTTCCTCTTCGGCAGCGAGAAGTCGCTGATCCGCTTTGACATGTCGGAGTTCATGGAGAAGCACTCCGTCTCCAAGCTGATCGGTTCCCCGCCCGGCTATGTGGGCTATGAAGAGGGCGGCCAGCTCACTGAGCGCGTGCGCCGCAACCCCTACTCGATCATTCTTCTGGATGAGATCGAGAAGGCCCATCCGGATGTCTACAACATCCTGTTGCAGGTCTTCGAGGACGGTCAATTGACCGACGGCCTGGGCAACGCCGTCGATTTCAAGAACACCATCATCATCATGACCTCGAACCTCGGGGCGCGCTTCCTCGACAAGCGCGGCCACCTGGGCTTCGACGCCCAGTCCACCGCCGGGCTGCCCTCGAAGGTCGAGGAAAACGTGATGGCCGAGGTCAAGAAGGCCTTCAATCCCGAGTTCCTCAACCGCCTCGACGAGGTGATTCTGTTCACCTCGCTCTCGGACGAGGATCTGCTCAAGATCATCGCCCTGATGGTGGAGCAGATCAACCTCAACCTCGTGGCCAAGCAGATCAAGATCCACCTGGCCGACGACGCCGGCAAGTACATCCTCGAAACCACGCTCAAGGACCGCAGCTACGGCGCGCGGCCGCTGCGCCGGGCGTTGCAGAAGTACATCGAGGACCCGCTCTCGGAAGCGCTGATCCAGGGCAACCTGCAGCGCCCCGCGGACTACGAGGTCTTCCTCGGCGAAACGGGCATCTTCTGCCGCTTGATTTCGGGCGAAGGCGAAGTCGCTGTGGGCGCGGGCGCTCCCGCCTCGGAAGCGATCTCGCTGTTCCCCTTCTGAAGCTCATTTCAATGGATGGATAAGGGCGGCTTGCGGGCCGCCCTTTTTTGCGTTTCTGGACCGCGACCGCAAGGGAGCGGTTGCGTTGTTTCAGCGCCGCGACCGTGAGGGAGCGGATGTTCGTCCCCTTTCTGCCTGCACCCAGGCCGCTGCGCACGCCCAAGAGAAGCGATATGGTATCTGCATGACACGACGCGATGTTCTGCACGGAATGGCGGCTGCCCCGGCGGCCATGAGCGCGCTCGGCGCCAAGACCAAATCGAAGATCCGGTTCGGCGGGCCGGTCTTCGTGAAGACCGACGACCCGCGCGAGTTGGCCCGCGCCCACCGCGATCTGGGTTACTCCGCGGCCTACTGCCCCAATGCCAAGGTCGAGGATCAGGACCGCGTCCGCGCCATCGAGCAGGCCTTCAAGGCCGAGGGCGTGGTGATCGCCGAGGTCGGCGCCTGGGTCAACCTGCTCGACCCCGACGCCGAAAAGCGCCGGAAGAACTTCGACTACGTCCTTTCGCGCCTCGCGCTGGCTGAGGCCGTGGGCGCCATCGACTGCGTCGACATCGCCGGCTCCTACAACCCCACGGTCTGGTACGGCCCCCATCCCAAAAACCTCAGCCCGGAGTTCATGGACGCGACTGTCGAGAACTGCCGCAAGCTGATCGACCAGGTGAGCCCCAAGCGCACCAAGTTCTGCGTCGAGATGATGGGCTGGTCCATCCCCGACTCGGCCGAGAACTACATCAGGCTGATCAAGGCCGTGGACCGCAAGCAGTTCGGCGTGCACATCGACATGTGCAACGTCATCAACTCGCCCGAGAAGTTCTACAACAACGGCCCCTTCATCCGCGCGACCATCGCCAGGCTCGCGCCCTGGATCCTCTCCTGCCACGCCAAGGATCTCGACTGGAAGCCCGAGATGAACATCCACTTCGTCGAGGTCATCCCCGGCCGTGGCTCGGTCGACTACCGCGCCTACCTCGAATCCCTCGCCGCGCTGGGCCGCGAAACGCCGCTCATGCTCGAGCACCTCAAGACGGCCGAAGAGTACGCCGAGGGCGCGGCCTACATCCGCAAGGTCGCCAAAGAGGCCGGCGTCGAGTTCGTCTGAGGACTCTCCCCGGGCGCCGCCAGCGGACAATGGCGGCCACCTGGATTCCGATGCGGCGCGATGGCCCCAATGACACATTGATTTCGCCCAGCCCGGTGGTCTAATTGATGCAGAGGCATCGCGTCATGAGGTCGTCGTGGCCTGAGCGGGAAGTAGCGATCCGCAGGATCTTCAGCGCTGCTGTTCTCGCGGCAGGCTTGTCCTCGATCCTGCTGCCCGCCGCGCCGCCTACGCCCCCGCCCATGGTGGAGACGAACTACTTCGTGCTCCCGAACAAGGCAATTGGAAGCGCCACGGAAACGCCCCGCGCGGCCGACTTTCGGGCCGTCGTCGGCAAGCAGGCGTATGAAGTGCAGTCGGTGTCGCGGGCCGCCGATTGGAAGGATCTGAAGACTGTAATTGTCTTCGATCTCGCCTCTACTGCGCCGGAGTCGAGGCCGTGCCTGATTCAACAGGCCAGGCTGGTTGCTCCTCGACTACTCGGATATAGGAACGTCGAGCTCTTTGTGGTTTCCTCGGAGCGAAGTCCATATCACCAACAATTCTCCTATCCGCATGGAACTGTGTTTGAGTATTTCCTACCGGAACCCGGTACTGAGACGACCGACCCGTGCTCCCCGCTGCCCCCGTCGAAGGGACGGTTCAGGTCAGACTTGAATTGGTTTGCGGATTATCATTCAGGGCACACACTTGGAGGTCTGGCGGATAGACTCAAGACTGAACGCGGACCTGTCAGGGTTTTTTGGGTGAGCCAGGGTTTCTTGTGGTTTTATACCGGGTTAGTGACTCCTATGAAGGGAGAAGTTCTTCGCAAGATCGATGAGCACATCGCCTACTCTCCGAACGAGGCTTACCCTTGGATTGATGAGCTCACGCGCGCGGGCGTCAATCTATCACCGATCAGCTGGTTCAACGGGGAGAAGGAAAGGGCAAAGGTAGTAGCCAACCAGAAAAATGCCGCCAAAATCGCGCAATATTTAGGGGGCCAGGCAATCGCCTGCGACCAGGATCTGGGGCCGTGCCTGGAGAGCGCCCTGGCATCCTCAGCCCAGGGGTGGATCATGCAGGTTGCCGGTCCGGCCGTGGAATGGACCGACCGTTACTCCCTCAAGTCCCTCGAGCTGTGGTACCAACCGGATCGCACGGTGTTGGACGTCAAGCGGACATTTGTCTTGGGGGCAAGGATGCCGGTAAAGGATCCGATCTTCGTGGGAAGAACAACAAGCGCTCCGGCAATACCTCTTTTCGACACCGAGTGGCTCGTGGGGAAGGTCGGCTGCGACGCGGGATCCGGAACTGGCGCAAGGAAGATCTCGATGACGGTGCTGGCCCCGGCCAGCGCAGCCGTCGACGGGAAGGACAGGGTGCGAACTTTCGTTGAGCTCCTCGATGCCGATTCAGCGCACGCAAAGGTAGAGGAACATATGCACCTGAAGGTCCGGCAGCCTGCAGGTCCGTCCGTTGCAGACCAACAGGTGCCGGGCAAAGTCGAGGTCTGCGTCGACCTGCCGAGCCCGACCTCGGCCAACGGCAGCTATCGAGTGGTGGTTTTCAATCCTAAGACCGGCTGGGCGGGCGTGGGCGTGCTTCCGGCGGCCGATGTGCTCAACTACCAGCGGAAGGAAGCGACCGCGGGCGAAAAGTAACGCCTGGAGCCGTGCTCTGGTCCAGCCCAATTCATCACTTTTCATCACATTTCGACGTTCCCCGCCGCCTGCCGCCGCAGTCTCGCATCCGACATTTCGACACGACACTCATTTTTTCGCCTCCAGCATCCCCTTCGAGCCGTTCCGCCGCGCCTGAAATAGGTCGCTATCTGATTGAATTGGAGAGCCATAATCGCCATCCAGCCCGCCCCGGAAAGACCCTCCGCCCACCCGACACAATTCGACACTTTTCGACAGTTTTCGACACTACTGTCGAATTCTGTCGAATCGCCGCGCCATCGCCCCTTCATTCGCCTTGTATTCGCACTTGACATAGGGTGTATCCTCAAGCAGGAAGAGGGGTTATTCGAAATTGGCTTTGTTCCTCCAAAAACGTTTTTTGCATCGTGGCGCAGACATTCTCGTCTGCCGCGTCGGCAATCGCGCCGACGTTTGGTCCCCCCCAGCCCCGTTCCATCTTCGGCGCCCGTTCTTTCGACCTGCCGACGCCCCGGTCAAACCACAGCAGCAGCAGCTTGACACGCGGGAGTAAGCTCAAGGTGGCCGGTCGCATTCACGGCGCGCCGGCGGTGCTCTTTGAAAAACGAATATTTAGCGAATAACACATCGAAGGATAGCCAAGTAAATCACTGATTCTACAAGCAAAAGTCGATATTTAGCTTTGTTCCTCCAAATTTGCCTTTGCACGCGCTCGGAGCGCCTCCTCAGGCGCTGCCGGAGGGCCTGGTCACGCCGCTCAGCCGGCCATCTCGGGCCGTCGCGCGACATGCCCCGTGGCGTCTTCCAGCGCCGCCGCGATGCGCAGCAGTTCCCGCTCGCCGAACGGCCGCCCGACCAGTTGCATCCCGATCGGCAGTCCGCCGCGCGTGAACCCCGCCGGCATCGCCAGCGCCGGCAGGCCCAGTGCATTGAAGCCCCGCACCAGCCGCGTCGAGGCCAGCCGCACATCCTCCGTCTGGCCGTCGATGGCCACTTCCGTTTGGCCGATCATCGGCGCCACGATCGGCGTGGTTGGCACCAGCAGGCAATCCACCTGCTTCAGGATCGACCGGTAGACCCCCTGCGCCCGCCGCCGCAGCCGCTGCGCCTGGACGTAGTCCACGCCCGGAATCACGCGGCCCATGTCGATCAGCGTGCGCACGTCCGCGCCGTATAGCTTGCGCCGCTTGCGGATGTAAGGCTCATGGACGGCCGCCGCCTCCACCAGCAGCGTCACCTGGGCGATGACGTTCAACTGCGTCCCATCGGGCACTCTCAGCGCCACCAGCTCCGCGCCCAGGTCCTGCGCCCGGTAGGCCATAAAGTGCACGGCGTTGTCGACCTGCGGATCCAGGCGCTCGAAGAAGAAGTTCTCGGGTATCCCGATTTTGACGCCGGCGAGCGTCTCGATCGCCGGCGGCGGCAGCAGATCCTGGAGCAGCGGCGGCGCGTGGCCCCTCGCGCTCGCGGGGTCGCGCCGGTCGTAGCCCGCCAGCGCCGCCAGCGCCACGGCCACGTCGCGCACCGTGCGGGCGATCGGCCCGGCGTGATCCAGGCTGAAGGCCAGCGGCAGCGCGCCGTATTTGCTCACCAGGCCGAAGGTCGGCTTGAGGCCCGTCACGCCGCAATAGGCCGCCGGCACGCGGATCGACCCGCCGGTGTCGCTGCCGGTCGCCAGCAGGCACAGCCCCGCCGCCACAGCCGCCGCCGAGCCGCCACTGGACCCGCCCGGGATCCGCTCCCGGTCCCACGGGTTGCGCACCGCGCCGAAGTGCGGATTGGCGCACGTGATGCCATAGGCGTGCTCGTGCATGCCGGTCTTGCCCAGCATCACCGCGCCCGCCTCGCGTAGCCGCTCCACCACCGCGGCGTCGAAGTTGGGGACGTAGTGCTCGAAAACCTTCGAGCCCGACGTCGTGCGCACGCCGGCCGTGCAGAACAGGTCCTTGTGGGCGATGGGAATGCCGTGCAGCGGCCCGCGGTCCATCCCCCCGCGCCGTTCCTCGTCGGCCTGCCGCGCCTGGGCTCGCGCGATATCGGCCGTCACGGTGAGAAAGGCGTTCAACCCGGGATTGAGGCGCTCGATCCGGCTCAGGCACTGCTCGGTCAGCTCGGCCGACGAGACCTGGCCCGCGCGCAGCGCCCGCGCGGCGTCGATCAGGGTCATTTCGGCCGCGCTCATCCGGCGTCGTCCTCGGGCGGCAGGACGCTCGATTGGACCACCGGCTCCTCCTGCCAGTCGATCAGCCCGCGCAGGCCGAGCATCGTCTTGTCGAGCGTTTCGAGCGTCCGTTGCGCGCCCTCGCCGAGCTCGATCTGGAGCCCCGCCGCAATCGCCATCCAATCGCGCATGGTCTAATAATGGCATGTCCAAGGGGCTTTCCTATACGGAGGGCCACGTGCGCCCTCTCACCCTGTTCAGTGAAGAGGAAGAGCTGTTCCGCTCCACCGTCCGGCGCTTCGCGCGCGAGCGGATCGCGCCGCAAGCGCGCGCCATGGACGAGCAGGCGGCCTTCGATCCGGGCCTGCTCAGGGAGCTGTTCGAGCTGGGCCTGATGGGTATCGAGATCCCGGAGCAATGCGGCGGTCCGGGCGGCACATTCTTCCAGGCCGTACTGGCCATCGAGGAGCTGGCCGCGGTGGACCCCGCCGCCGCCGTGGTCGTCGATGTCCAGAACACGCTGGTCAACAACGCGCTGCTGCGCTGGGCCACAGAGGAGCAGAAGCAGCGCTGGCTGCCGCGCCTGGCCGCCGATACCGTGGGCGCCTACGCGCTGTCCGAGGCGGGCTCCGGTTCCGACGCCTTTGCGCTGGCCACGCGCGCCGTCGAAGACGGCGAGAGCTACATTCTGAGCGGCCGCAAGCTGTGGATCTCCAACGCCGCCGAGGCCGGCCTGTTCCTGATCTTCGCCAACTTGAACCCGCCGGCCGGCTACAAGGGCATCACCTGTTTCGTGGTCGAACGCGACAGTCCTGGCTTCGCCGTCGGCAAGCGCGAGCACAAGCTCGGCATCCGCGCCTCCTCCACTTGCGAACTGCTGCTGGATGGCGTCCGCGTGCCCAAGCGCGACATCCTGGGCCAGGCCGGCCAGGGCTACAAGATCGCCATGGAGACGCTCAACGAGGGGCGCATCGCCATCGGCGCGCAGATGACGGGCCTGGCCGCCGGGGCTCTCGCTCACGCGCTCGAGTATGCCAAACAGCGCCGGCAGTTCGGCCAGGCGATCGCCGAATTCCAGGCCATCCGGTTCGAGCTGGCGCGCATGGCCACCGATATCGAGGGCGCGCGCCTGCTGGTCTACAACGCCGCGCGCCTGCGCGAAGCCGGAGCGCCCTTCACGGCGCAGGCCGCCATGGCCAAGTTGCGGGCCTCCGAGATCGCCGAGCGCGCCGCCTCGCGCGCCGTGGAGATCCTCGGCGGCGTCGGCTTCACCACGGACTACCCGGTCGAGAAGCTGTATCGCGACGCCAAGATCGGCAGCATCTACGAAGGCACCACCAACATCCAGCTCCTGACCATCGCCAAGCACCTGTTGGACTGAGCCGCCTGTGGGTAACCTCCCGCCCCGCCGCCGCATCGTGTATCAAGGGATTAGAGGGCCACTGAAGGAGACCGATGACGATGACACGCCTGGTTGTGTTGGCGGCGCTGGCCGCCGTCCCGCTCGCGGCCCTGCCGGCCGCCGACGATCTGACGCCGGACCAGCAGCAGGAGATCATCCGCAAGTTCGCGGCCAAGGAGGCGGCTTTCGCCCACGCCCGCGAGAACTACACCTATCGCCAGCGTTACATGATCGAGACGCTCGGCCCCGGCGGCCGCCCCGACGGCAAACACGAGGAGGTCTCGGACGTCGTTTTCACGCCCGACGGCCAGCGCACCGAGCGCACCGTCTACGCGCCCATGGATACGCTGGAGCGCATCCAGATGGACGCCCAGGACGTGCAGGACCTGCGCAGCATCCAGCCCTTCGTCCTGACCACCAAGGACATCGACAAGTACGAAATCCACTACCTGGGCCGTGACCAGGTGGACGAGATCACCTGCTACCTGTTCGCCGTCAAACCGAAGCAGATGCTGGAGGGCGAGCGCTACTTCGCCGGGCAGATCTGGGTGGACGACCGCGACCTGCAAATCGTGAAGACCTACGGGCGCGGCGTGGGCCTGCAGAAGAGGAACTCGGACCACAAGTGGCCCAAGTTCGAGACGTACCGCGAACAGATCGACGGCAAGTACTGGTTCCCGACCTACACCGTCTCCAACGACGTGCTGAACTTCCGCAACGAGTCCGTGCCGATCAAGATGCTGATCACGTACAAGGACTATAAGCAGTTCAAGTCCGAGTCGACCATCACCTACGAAGACGTCGGCGGCGACCCGAATAAGAAGCCGCAGGCGCCGCCCAAACAGTAGCGGGGTTCAGTGGGCGCACGCCGGAGCGGTCCCGCCCTGAGCTGCGCCAGCCTGCCGATAGCCGCGCGTTATTCCACCGAGAAGCGGAACACCGTGGTGGACTTGTACTCCGTGCCGGCCTTGATGACGGTGGTCGGGAACGCCGGATGGTTCGGCGAATCAGGGAAGTGCTGGGTCTCCAGGCAGAAGCCGTTGCGCCGCTGGTAGACCTTGCCGGCCTTGCCCGTGAGCGTGCCGTCGAGGAAGTTGCCGGTGTAGAACTGCACGCCCGGCTCGGTGGTCAGCACCTCCAGCACGCGCCCTGATCTAGGCTCCGACACGCGCGCCGCCGGGCGCAGCGTGCCCGGCTCGCCGTCCACCACCCAGTTATGGTCGTAGCCCTTGCCGCGCTTCAGTTGCACGTCATCGGCGTCGATCCGCGCACCGATGGAGGTCGCCTGGAGGAAGTCGAACGGCGTCCGGGCGACGCCGGCCAGCTCGCCGGTCGGGATCAGCGTCGCGTCGACGGGCGTGAACTTCGACGCGTAGAGCTGCAGCACGTGGCCCAGGATGTCGCCGTTGCCCTGGCCGGCCAGGTTGAAGTAGCTGTGGTTGGTCACGTTGGCCACGGTGTCCTTGTCCGTCGCCAGAGAGTAGTCAATGCGCAGCTCGTCGGCCGGCGTCAGCGTGTAGGTCACTCGCACCGTGAGATTGCCGGGATAGCCCTCTTCGCCGTCCTTGCTGACGTAGGTCAGCTCCAGTGCCGGATCGGCGCCCGGGACTACGCGCGCCGGCCAGGCCACATGGTTGAAGCCTTTGAGGCCGCCGTGCAGCGAGTTCTGACCGTCATTGAGGGCCAGCTTGTACTCCACGCCGTTGAGCGAGAAGCGCCCCCTGGCGATGCGGTTGCCATAGCGCCCGACGATGGCGCCGAAGTACGGGTTGGGCTTCTCGTAGTCGGCGAGCTTGTCGAAACCGAGCACGACGTCGGCCAGCTGGCCGCCCCGGCCGGGCACTTTCAACGCCTGGACGATGGCGCCGAAGTTGGTGATATCGGCCTCCATGCCGGAGGCATTCTTCAACGTGTAGAGGTCGATGGGCTGGCCCGCTGCGGTGGCGCCGAACGGCGCACTGGTGATGGAAGATGACATCGGCGATTCCCTCTTCTGCGCGCAGCCGCCCATGAAAAGGGCAGCCGCGGCCAGGCTGAGTATGGCAGTGGATCGGTTCAAGGCAGACGCTCCTCAGAGCCCAAGTCCGCGCGCGGCCGGACCTCTTGACGCTATCGCCCCGGGCCCACGCCGGTCAACCTGGCGATGCCGGTGCAATTGCTCCGCGCCGCGGTGCAGGATATGATTCATGCGTACAGGAGAAAAGAGTCTGAATCGCCGCAAGTTCCTCGCCACCGCCGCGGCCGCCGGAGCGGCTGCTTGTTCCCGCACCCAGAACTCGCCCTGGCGTGCTTTGACCGACGATGAAGCGCGGACGCTCAACGCCTGGTGTGAGTGCCTGATTCCCGAGGACTCCGACCCCGGCGCGAAGCGCGCGGGCGTGGTGCGTTACATCGACATTCAGTTGACGAAGAAGTTCAAGCGCCACCGCAAGCTGTACGCGCAGGCCGTGGTGACGCTCGACCTGCAGGCCCGCCGCAGCTATTCGCAGGAGTTCGCGGCGCTCCCGCTGGAGCAGCGTACTGCGCTGCTCCAGGAGTATGAGAAAGGCCCCGACAAGGCGGCGTTCAACCTGATCCTCGACCATGCGATGCAGGGCTATTACGGCAATCCGCGGCACGGCGGGAATGCGGACTACGCCAGTTGGCGGATGCTGGGCGTGCCGCTGGTGCCGGTGCGCGGGCGGCTGCAGTACTCCATCGCCGAGCCGGCATCGAAGGGAGGACAAGGCTGATGTCCCTACCGCTGGTGGATGCCGTCATCGTGGGCGCCGGCGCCGGCGGCCCGATCGTCGCCAAACAGCTTACGCACGCCGGCTGGCGCGTGGTGCTGCTGGAGCGCGGCAAATGGTACACGCCGTGGGATGGTCTGAAGGACGACCTGCGCAACCAGCGCAATTCGACCCTGGGCAATCCATTCGGCCCCGAGGACGAGGGCAACCCGCGCGTGGTGGTGGAACTGGACGGCAGCACGCGCATCGTCGGGCCGTGGGAACCGGGCTACTCCAACAATGCCGGCTGCGTGGGCGGCGGCACGTTGAGTTACGGCGCGATGGCCTGGCGCTACCACCCCAACGATTTCCGCATGGCGTCGCAATACGGCGTGCCGGCGGGCTCCACGCTGGCCGACTGGCCCGTTTCCTACGAGGACCTGGAGCCCTACTACGAGCAGGCCGAGTGGGAGCTGGGCGTCTCCGGCGACGACTCGAACAACCCGTTCAAGGGGCGCCGCCGCAAGCCCCTGCCCATGCCGCCCGTTGCGCCGCAGGGGCGCGAGCACGAGATCCTCGACAAGGCCGCGCGGCGGCTGGGGCTGCATCCGTTCCACATCCCGATGCTGCGCAACTCAGTGCCCTACAACAACCGGCCGGCGTGCATGCGCTGCCGCTGGTGCGTGGGCTTCGCGTGCGAAGTGGACGCCAAGAACGGCACGCAGAACACCGTCCTGCCAACGGCGCTGGGCACCGGACTGCTGGAGCTGCGCACCGAGTGCCAGGCCCGGGAGATCACCTTCGACGAGCGCGGCCGCGCCACGGGCGTGCGCTACTTCGACCGCAACGGCGAGGGCTGGGAGCAGCCGGCGCGCGTCGTGGTTTCATCCTGCGGGGCGATCGAATCGGCGCGCCTGCTGCTGAACTCCGCCAACCGGGTGTTCCCCAACGGAGTCGGCAACCGCTATGACTGGGTGGGCCGCAACCTGCAGGGCCACACCTACACCGGCGCGTTCGCGCTGTTCGACGACATCATTTACGACGACCTCGGCCCGGGCGCTTCGATCGCGATCAGCGACTACAACCACGGCACGCCTGGCATGCGCGGCGGCGGCGCGCTGTGCAACGAGTTCATCCGCCTGCCGTACCAGTTCGTCGGCATGCGCGACCCCGGCGTGCCGCGCTGGGGCCAGGCCTACAAAGACTGGATGCGGCATGCCTACCGCCGCATCATCGCGATTCAGGGGCCGACGCAGGAGATGCCGGTGTTCGAGTCGCGCGCGCAGCTCGACCCGGAGGTGCGCGACAAGTTCGGCATCCCCGTCGTGCGCCTCTCCGGGCCCAAGCACGACCACACCATCGAGATCAGCGACCTGCAGGCCAAGCGCGCCGAGGACTGGCTGAAGGCGGCCGGCGCGGTGCAGACCTGGCAGAAGCGCTCCGGCAAAGGCACTTCCGGCGGGCAGCACCAGGCCGGCACGTGCCGCATGGGCAACGATCCGCGGACGTCGGTTGTCGACCAGCACCAGCGCGTGCACGACGTTGACAACGTGTTCGTGGTCGACGCCGGCGTGCACGTCACCAACGGCGGCTTCAACCCCGTGCTGACCATCATGGCCCTGGCCTACCGCGCCGGCGAGTACATTGCGCAAAGCGGCCTGAAACCGCGCGCGTGAAGGAGAATGCCCCGACATGAAAATCGCAGTCGTCCTCGCCCTGCTCCTTCTCGCGCTCCTGCTGCTGATTCCCGCGGCCAGCTTCGTCTATGAAGCCGGCGCGCCGGGCGCGTGCGCGCGGTGCCACGAAATGGCCGTGCCGGTGGACCAGTGGGCCGGCTCGGCGCACCGCAACGTGGCCTGCGCCAAGTGCCACGGCGACGCGCTCACCACCGACGCGCAGTTCCACATGACCAACGCGCGGCGCGTGCTGGACCACAACCTCGGCAAAGTGGCCGAGCAGGCGCACCTGCGCACGAGCGACGTGTTCGCCATGGTCGAGACGTGCAAGAGCTGCCACCCGCAGGAGTACGCCACCTGGGCCGCCGGGCCGCACTCAGTGCGCTACGAGCCGATCTTCCTCGACAAGCGCCAGAACAGCGAGCGCCACCTGATGGACGACTGCCTGCGCTGCCACGGCATGCACTACACGGGCGGCATCCGCGACCTGGTGACGCCGCTCGACAACCAGGGGCCGTGGAGCTTCCGCGACGCCGCGATGGCCACGAAACCGGCGATCCCGTGCCTCACCTGCCACACCATGCACCAAAGCGGCGCGCCGCTCAAGGGCCACGTGCGGCGGGCCGTCATCTCGCGCAAGGAGGCGGTGATGACGCCGTCCCTGGCGCTGTGGGACCGGCGCTCGAACGGGCCCGTGCCGGTGTCGATGCTGCCGCTGCCGGCGATGCACGAGGGCCAGCGCGCGGTGAAGATGAGCCCCGACCCGCGCCAGGCGCTGTGCTACCAGTGCCACGCGCCGCTGGCCGACACGCAGGTCCATTCGGGCGACGACCGGACGTGCATCGGAGTGCACGAAGGCCTCTCCTGCTTCGCCTGCCACGACAAGCACAAGATGTCCACGCGAGTCTCCTGCGCCGAGTGCCACCCGCGGCTGTCGAATTGCGGCCGCGACGTGGAGAAGATGGACACGACGTTCTTCACCAAGCAGAGCACGCACAACATTCACTTCATGAAGTGTTTAGACTGCCACCCGAAGGGGATTCCGCCGCGCAAGACGCCGCAGCCGCTGCACGCGGCGGGTTGATCGGTCTCCCAGAGAGCTGGTAATTGCCGCTCGGGCACGATTGTGCCCGAGGCGGAGGAACGGTGCCGGCGAAGCGCGAAAAACATTTTTGAAGGAACAAAGCCAATTATCGACTTTTACTTTTAGAATCATTTATTTACTTGGCTATCCTTCGATGTGTTATTGGCTGAATATTCGCTTTTCAAAGAACGCTGGCGGCGCGCCGTGAAGGCCACCGGCCACCTTCAGCATACTCCCTGGTGTCAAGTGAAAGAGTTGTCCAATACAAGAAGAGCCCGAAAAGGGAGTTTGATTCCAATACAAGATGAGCCTGAAGTGGGGATGGGCGAAGATGCGGGGCGATGTCGCCCACGATGCAGAATCCCGAGCATTTGAATTTGGCGGAGCTGCGCGAGTTTCTGGCCGGGAGCCGGAGCGCGAGCTTTGATTGCCGCGACCGGGGCGCCCGCAACGGGCTGGTGCAGCGGGTTTTGGAGGCGCACCAGTATCCGGGGCTG
>JBKQPG010000006.1:0-95956 GCA_052145115.1 Bryobacteraceae bacterium | reverse complement strand
AGCAGGAATAGACTGACCAATGACCGAACACACGACCGCTACCAAAGTGTCCCTTTCGATGCGCAGTCGTGTCTCAGGGGAGGGGTGCAGTACAGGCTGACCCGTTCCAGGCTGTCCCCGTTCCCGTTCTCCCGTTCTCCGTGTCCATGGAACGCTGCGCGTCACGCCCGCGGTGGAAACAGGGATCACCGATCACGTTTGGACAATCGGCGAAATTCTGGCATAGTAGTAAGATCGGTAGCGAAGAGTGCCGACCGAGGCCTGGACGCTGCGCGGTTCGGGCACCATGATGCGAGCGGACGATTCCTGCGGTGTACAGGTCGAGGGATGGCGGAGGAATGAAGGAATGTCAAAAGAACTCGAAATACTCTTAGCGGAATCGCGCAGGCGGCGATCAACGCCGGAAGAGGACGAAGCGCAACGCCGCAGCTTCGCGTATGGCAATACTCATTTTGAAAATGAGAGCATCACCCGAGAGATGGTCAATCGCGCCGCCGAAGCGTTAAAGGCTGCCAATGCGACGGACGGACATACAGCGCGATAGCAGGCCCGCGTCTCATCAACTATTCTCCAACCCCATAGAGAAGGCCGAACTGGAAGTAAGGAACGGGCTTCTTCAATTCGACGAAGTTGCGCGGCTTGTCGTCGATTCCTCACAGGGATTTAAGCTCAGGCCAAGTACGATCCAGCGACTCCAACGGTTTGCTATTCAAGACATCTATACCTGCGCCGGGAACTATCGGACTGGGCCGGTGTGTATCGAGGGCACGACGCACCAGCCCCCTCCAGCATCAGACGTTGCCGAGCATGTCGAAGCAATGTGCGAGTACGTGAACGACAACTGGGGCAAGTCGCCGTTACACCTTGCCTCATTCGTGATGTGGAAGCTGAATTGGATTCATCCCTTCTCTGGCGGCAATGGTCGCACATCGCGAGCTGTTTCGTATCTGATTCTCTGCGTAAGACTAGGGGGCAAACTCCCCGGAACAGATTCAATCCCCGACCAGATCGTCGCAAACCGGCAGCCGTACTATTCCGCACTCGACGCCGCTGACGAAGCCTGGACGAAGGGGCTGATCGATGTATCGGCTATGGAAAAGCTCCTCGCCCACATGCTTGCCGTCCAGCTCTCTTCAGTCCTGGTTGCGGCCGCGAGCGACGAGGGCGGGTCGGTTCCCACCGAACACCCCTAGCTAGCCCTAGCCGCTCGCCACTGGCCGTCGATTTTCTGCAACGCACCTCTAGGACACCACCCCCTGCTGGACGAACCGACCCCGTCCCCTCGACACTGGTAGAGGATGGACCAGCGCAGCACTGTCATTGTGGGCGGCGGGATCACCGGGCTCTCGGCGGGGTACGAGTTGGCCAAGGCGGGACGGCCGGCGATTCTGCTGGAAGCGCAGGCGCGGCTGGGCGGGGTGATTGAGACCGAGACCATCGAAGGCTGCGTGATCGAGGCCGGGCCGGACAGCTTCCTGAGCGCCAAGCGGGCCGGTCTGGAGCTGATCCTCGAACTAGGGTTGGGCCCGGAAGTGATTGGATCGAATGACCATTCGCGAGTCACCTACCTGGTGCGCGGGGGGCGGCTGGAGCCCCTGCCGGACGGGTTGCTGATGATGGTGCCGACCAAGGTGCTGCCGCTGGTGCGGAGCCCGCTGCTGGGCTGGCGCACCAAGCTGCGAATGGGCTGGGAGTACTTCCGCCGGCCGCCGCGCTGCGCCGCGCCGGACCGCTCGGTAGCCGACTTTATCCGCGACCATTACGGGCAGGAGACGGTGGATTATCTGGCCGAGCCGCTGCTGGCCGGCGTATACGGCGGCTCGGTGGAACGGCTGAGCGTGCGCAGCGTGCTGAGCCGATTCGCGGAGCTGGAGCGGCGCTACGGCAGCCTGACGCGCGGGGTGCTGGCGGCCCGGCGCAAGGCGCCGCCCGACCGGATGAGCGCCGAAAACGGCCCGAACGCGCTGTTCCAGACACTGAAAGGCGGGCTGGCGCAGCTGACGCGCGAACTGGAAGGGCGGATCCAGGGGCGGATCGAGGTGCGCCACGCCGCCGCCGAAGGGATTGAGCGCACGGCTGAAGGCTTCCGGGTGCGCGCGGGGGGAGAAACGCTGGAGGCGGCGGCGGTGATTGTGGCCACGCCGGCGTGGCAGGCCGGGCGGCTGCTGCGCGGCGTCGAGGCCAACCTGGCGCGCAGCCTGGAAGGCATCGACTACAGCTCCTCGATGACCGTGGCCATCGGGTTCCGGGGGAGCGATTGCGGTGCGCTGCCGGCGGGCTTCGGGTTCCTGGTGCCGGCGCGCGAGCGGCAGACGATGGTGGCGTGCACGTTCGTGGGGGCCAAGTTCCCGTACCGGGTGCCGCAGGGGATGGTGGTGCTGCGGTGCTTCGCGGGCGGCGCCGGGCAGGAGGCGGCGCTGGAGCTGGACGACGCTGAGATTGTGAAACGCGTGTTGGGCGAGCTGGAGGGTTTGCTGGGTTGGACGGCGGTCCCGCGGTTCACGCGCATCGCCCGGTGGCGCCGGTCGATGGCCCAATACACGGTCGGCCACGAGCTGCGGCTGGGGTTTATCCACAACCGGATGAAGGAGCTGCCGGGACTGTACCTGGCCGGGAACGCCTACGACGGCATCGGCATCCCGGATTGCATCCGCAGCGGACGGCAGGCGGCGCTGGCGGCGCTGGCGCAGCCCGATGGCGGGGGCGCGGATCAACAGGCTGCTGAAAGAGCCGATTGACCGACGCCCTTTCGGTCGCGGTCCAGAGCCGGACCTGGCGGTCCGGCGCAGACGTTTCCGTCCGCCCCACAACACGCGGCCGCTCCCTGTGGTCGCGGCTCTGAAACTGGCAGGTTGCCGAAAAGGCCAATTGGCCGACTCACGGTCGCGGCTCTGAAACGAGCGGCGCGCGGCGATTGGCTGGTCGTGGCTGCTACGCGCCCCACTCCGCGGTCCAGGCACTGGCGGTTGGCTCGACCTCGATGCCCCGAGCTTTCGCTTTCGCCGCCGCGCCTTTCACCCGCGCGAACTTCTGTCCGGCCAGCGAGGCCGGCAGCCGCACCGCGCGCGGCGCGGGCCCCGCTCCGCGTTCGAACTTCAGCTGCCAGCCCGCGCCCTGCGGCGTCAGCTCGATGTTGACGCGCCCAAAGCGCGTCGGCGTCTGCTGCAGCCGGTAGGGCTGCCGGGCGGCGAGTTCCGTCGCTCCGATCCCTTCCAGCAGCCGCAGCGCCGGCCCATCCTCCAGCGCCAGCATGTGCCGCAGGTACAGCACGCACTCGGCGCTGGCCCAGTTGTGCGGCATGTCGCCGACGTAGCCCGCCACCGTCGAGCCGCGCAGCGGCTGTTCCTCGCGCCAGCAGTATAGCGGCGAGGCATGGTTCAGGAAACCGTGGAACGCCCGCCGCGCCCAGGCCGCCTGGCCGGCCCACAGATAGGCATGCGCCACGAACGGCGCGTCGTAAGTCCACAGACCTTCGTGGTGCAGCCATCCGGTTTCGGCCGGCACGTCTTCCTTCGTGCACCACTGCATCAGGGCGATGTGGCCGCGCACCACGGGGTGGTTGGGCGCGAACACCAGGCCCGGGTAAATGGCGTGCGACAGCGCCCACTGAGCGGTCTGCGCCCGCGGGCGCTCCCACTCGCTCTGCTGCCACGCCGGGTCGTCCTTCATCACCATCGGCAGGTAATCGAACCCCGCCGGATGGCGCACCATCTCCTCCCGCGCCGCCGCCTCGAAGCCCGCCCGCAACTCCGCGTAGAACTTCGCCGCGCGTTCCAGGCCGTTTTTCGCCGCTCCGCCGTCGGCTTGCGTGGCGGCCTGCAATCCGGCCAGCGACCACAGGGGATTCGTGAATTCGTTGCCCTTGGTGAAGCCGCCGTCGGAAAAGCCCAGCGCCAGCAGACCGTATTTGCCGGCCGGCGAGCCCTCCGCGCGGCCTTTGTCGCGCATCGATTCGAGGTACTCCGCGGCGTGGGCGATGCGCGGCTGCAGCGCGCGGAAGTCCGTCCAATCCTGGCCCAGCTCGCATTGCCGCACGGTCGAAAACATCGCGATCGCGGCGTCCTTATAGTGCTCCGAACCGCCGCCGGCGTCCAGCGCGCCGTCCGCCCGTTGGTAGGTCCAGGTGGTCTGCAGCCCCGCGCGCGCCTCCTTGTCGTAGCCCAGATAGCGCGCCGCTTCCAGGATGAAATTCCCGTCCACGACCCACAATCCGCGGTAGCACGTCGGACCCACCTGAAACGTCAGATTGCCGTTGCGCACCTCGCGCGCCTGCAGGATGTTGCGCGCGCAGGCGGTGAGAAAATCCGCGTACGGACGCGGCAACTCCCACTCCACTGCGCCGCCGAACGGATGCCAGTTCTTCCAATACGCCCGCGCCTCTTCGAGCAGCGCCGCGGCATCCGCCGTCTCCACCGTCTGCCCCTCCTGCGGAAACCGCAGCAGGATCTCGGCCGGCAATTCCAGCGTTGGCAGACCCAGTTGCCACGACGAGCCGTGATCGTCGATGCCGAATCCGTGGCTGCAGACCAGCAATTGCGCCTTGGCCTCGCCGCCGAGGAAAACGCTGTTTTTCTGCCGTTCCAGCGGCTGGCGCGTGCGGATGCGCACCAGTGGCACGGCGTGGCCGGCGGGCCCGAGTTCCGTCCTGCTTCCCGAGAACGGCGCAATGCGCATCAGCAGGTTGTCGACCCGGCCTTCGCCAGAACGGTTGGTCGCAAAGCTGATCAGCTCGACCCTGGCCCGCGGCCGCTCGATGATGGTATGCACCACCGGCACCGCGGGCGCTTCCAGTTCCTGCCGTACGACGTGGCCGCCCTCCATGCCGCGCAGCGAGAACTCCACGATGGTCGGATAGAAGTCCTGTGACCTGCGCCCGGGGTTGCCGTACAGCAGGCGACCGGACTGGTCCACGAGGCTCTTGTGGGGGTCGTCGGGGAAACAGTAGGCGGTCTGCCACTCGAGCGGCGAGTAGCGGAAATCGACCTTGATGACGGGCTCGGGCGTGGCCGTCCCGGCGTTCGCGTCAACCTCATTCTCAGCCGCTTCCAGCGGCGTGGCCAGCGCGCTCATCGTGGCCAGGATCTCTCTGCGGGTCATCGGCAATGGGCCCCTTTCTTTGCGGACTAATCGCTCGGTTCGAGCATATCTCGGCTTCGCCTACTGATCGTCCAGCGCGCCGCTGCCGACCACGTTGATGCCGCCGGCCTGCAGCACTTCGATGGCGGCGTCGGGCTGATCGAAACGGAAAATCAGGACCGCGCGTTCCCCGCGCCGGAAGGGGAAGGCGTACATGTATTCGATGTTGATGCTGGAGCCCGCGAACAGGTCCAGCACGCCGGCCAGCCCGCCCGGACGGTCGGGCACCTCGACGGCCACCACCTCGGTGAGCTTGACGGCCGAGCCGGCCTCCTCCAGCAGGCGTTTGGCGCGCTGCCAGTCGGAGACGATCATGCGCAGAATGCCGAAACGCTGCGTGTCGGCCAGGGACAGCGCGCGGATGTCGATGCCGGCGCCGGCCAGCAGCCGGCAGGGCGCGATGATGTGGCCCGGCTTGTTTTCGGAAAAAAGGGAGAGTTGTTGAAGCTTCATGGCTGCAACCTGCGGTCGATCACCCGTTGGGCCTTTCCTTCGCTGCGCTGGATGGCGCGCGGCTCCACCAGCGTCACTTCCACTCGCACGCCGAGGACATGCTCCAGAGCATCCGCAATCGTGTCGTGGAGCTGCTCCAATGCGCCGATCTTGTCGCTCAACGTCTCCGACGTCACCTCCACCTGCACTTCCATCTGGTCGAGCCCGTAAGCGCGGGTGAGGATGATCTGGTAGTGCGGCAGGGTGCCTTCGACAGCGAGCAGCGCCGATTCCACCTGCGACGGGAACACGTTGACGCCGCGGATGATCAGCATGTCGTCGCTGCGGCGCGAGATGCGCCGCATGCGGCGCAGCGTGCGCCCGCACGGGCAGGGGCCGCTCAACAGCGCCGTGATGTCGCGCGTGCGATAGCGGATGATCGGCATGGCCTGCTTGCTGAGCGTCGTCAAGACCAGCTCCCCTTCCACGCCTGCGGGTAACACGGCGCCGGTGTCGGGATCGACGATCTCGGGGTAGAAATGATCCTCGAAGATGTGCAGACCGTCCTGGCAGGGGCATTCGATGGCCACGCCGGGACCGATGATCTCGGAGAGGCCATAGATATCGAAGGCCTGAATGCCGGTCAGGCTTTCGATGCGGCTGCGCATGGCGCCAGTCCACGGCTCGGCTCCGAAGACGCCCACGCGCAGCGGCAGGGCGCGCATATCGACGCCCAACTGGGCGGCGCGCTCGGCCATGTGCAGAAAGTAGGAGGGGGTGCAGCAGACGGCCGTGACGCCGAAGTCGCGCATGACCATGATCTGCCGGTCGGTGTTACCGCCGGAGATGGGAATCACCGTCGCGCCCAGCCCTTCGGCCCCGTAATGCGCGCCCAGGCCGCCGGTGAACAGCCCGTAGCCGTAAGCGTTCTGAATGATGTCGCCGTGGTGCAGGCCGCAGATGGCGAAGCTGCGCACCATCACCGAGGTCCACACATCCACGTCCTGCTGCGTGTAGGCCACCACGATCGGCTTGCCGGTGGTACCGCTGGAGGCGTGCAGGCGCACGATCTCCTCCATCGGACTGGCGAACAGGCCGAAGGGGTAGGTGTCGCGCAGATCGGCCTTGACGGTGAACGGCAGCCGCGCGATATCGTCGAGCGAGCGCACGTCATCGGGCCGCAGGCGATGCTCGTCCATCCGCGAGCGGTAGAGGGGAACGCGCTCCCAGGCGCGGCTGACGACGCCCCTGAGGCGGCTCGTTTGCAACTCGCGCAGCAGCGCCGGCGGCACGAAGTCGGGCGCGCTCATAGGGTGGAAGGCCGGGCGGGCAATCGTCCTTGTCGCCAATTTCAGACCATCCTCACTGATATTGAGGTTACGAGAGTAGTCTATTGGAATTCGCCTCCGCGGGGCAAAAGGCCGGTTGTGGAGGACGCTGCCGACCCGCCTCGCCGCTCGAGCGCGCGCCTGCTGCTATCCTCGGACTGATGCCGCGCGGGATCCCAGGAGCGCCATCGCCGGCTTGACAGCCGCACAGGAACCGACGCGTGTTCACCAAAGTTTTCGAGCCGTTCCGGTCGCGCGATTTTCGCCTGATGTGGTCCGGGGCCTGCACGTCCAGCATCGGCACCTGGATGCAGAAGCTGGCGCAAAGCTGGCTGGTGCTGCTGCTGGGCGGTTCGCCGTTCTGGGTGGGACTGGATTCGTTTCTGGGCGACCTGCCGATCTTCTCGCTGGCCCTGTTCGCGGGCGTGGCGGCGGACCGCATCGACCGCCGGCGGCTGCTCGTGGGCTCGCAATTCATCCAGATGAGTTGCGCGTTTGTGCTGTGCGCTTTGTTCGCCACACACAGCGTACACGTGTGGCACATCCTTACGTTGTCGTTCGTGGCCGGCGTGGCGCAGGCCTTCGGCGCGCCGGCCTACCAGTCGCTGATTCCGGCGCTGGTGCCGCGCGAGCAGTTGCCGCAGGCCATCGCCATGAACTCGATCCAGTTCAACCTGGCGCGGCTGGTCGGCCCGCTGCTCGGCGGCGCTGCGCTGAGCGGCCTGGGCGCCGCATGGTGCTTTGGGTTGAACGGCGTCAGTTTCGTGGCGGTGATCGTTTCGCTGCTGCTGATCTCGGTGCGCTACGAGTTCCCGAGGACCGGAGACACGGTGTTCGAAAGCATGCGCCAGGGCATCCGATTCATCCGCGCGCGCGAGAACATGGTGCTGCTGTTCGTCGTCTCATTCGCCTGCACCTACCTGGGCATTCCGATCCTTACGTTCCTGCCGGTGTTCGCCCGCGACATCTTTCACGGAACCGTGAAAACCTATACGCTGCTGCTCTCGATCCAGGCGCTGGGCGCGATTGCGGGCGCAATCGTGGTGGCCGCGTTCGGGCGCAAGACGGGGCTCGGGCGCATGGCGCTGCTGGGACTGCTGGCGCTGTCGATTTGCGTGTGCGCCTTCGCCTGGAGCAAGTCGTTGGTTCTCTCCTGCGTGTTCCTGTTTTTCGGCGGGATGGCGCTGATCACCTGTTTCGCCATGCTCAGTTCACTGGTGCAGTTGTTCGCGACCGACAACATGCGCGGGCGCGTGATGAGCATTTACAACATCGCCTTTCGAGGTGGCATGCCGATCGGGAGCCTGGTCGCCGGAGCGCTAATTCCGGCCTTTGGCGCTCCCAATGTCGTCGGGGCACAAGGAGTGCTTCTGGGAGTGCTGACGTTGTACCTGCTGCTGGTGCACCGCAAACTGGCCACCATCTGAAACCGCGGCGGCGTGCGCGGCGCGAAAAGGGGGCAACCCCGGCCAGAGGCCGGGACGTCTCTACAATATGATTATGAGATCCATGCGGGTTTCCGCAGTTTTGCTGGCTTCACTCGGTCTCGTGGCGGCGTTTTCGGCGCCGCCCGCCAGCGCCGACGACCAGACCCCGGAGGGCTGGCGAAGGATCCGCGACACGCAGGATGGGAAGACGCTGGAACTCATCGCCCAGGGTGCGCGTGCGCGGGCGGACTCCAATCCCAAGGACGCCAATCTGCAATACCTGGCGGCCCTGGCCACCAGCCTGCACGCGGAAGTGCTCATGGAACAGCGTGACAAAAAGGGATCGAGCGCGATTGCGGAGTCAGGGATGGATTATGCCAAGCGCGCCGTCGAGCTCAACCAGTGGTGGGGCGAATACCACCGCCTGCTGGGCACGCTGTGCGCCCAGACCATCCCCGGCAACCTGTTCCTGGCCATGCGCTACGGCCGCTGCGCCATGGACGAGGTGGACAAAGCCATCCAGGAGCAGCCCAAGTCGTCCATCGCCTGGCTCAGCAAGGGCGTGGGCAACTACTATCTGCCGGCGCAGTTCGGAGGAGGTCCGGACAAAGCGCTCGAGGGGATCAAGAAGGCGATCGAGCTGGACCGCAGGAACGCCGACGCCTGGCTGTGGCAGGGAATCGTGCTGCGCAAGCTCAACCGCAACGCCGAGGCGCGCAAATCGATCCAGACCGCGCTGGCGCTGAGCCCGGCCCGCGTGTGGGCCAAACAGCAACTGGAAAAGACGCCCCAACAGTGACCCGACCACATACGGCAACGGCACTCGCGCTGGGCGCATTCACGCTGCTGACGTATCTTCAATTTCCAGGACACACGTGGCTGCAGCAGGACAGCCAGACGTACGTGGCGATCCTGCAGCATCTGGACGATCCACTGGTGCTGGCGCGCGACCTCGTCGCCACCCATCCGCACGTGAAGTGGACGGTTTACGATGAGATCGCACGGGCGTTGCACGCCTCGACGGGAGTGGGCTATCACGCCATTCTGGACGGGCAATTGCTGTTGTTCCGTTTCCTGGGGCTGGCGGGGGTCTTCCTGCTGGCGGCGGCGGCGGGCCTGAACCGGCTGGGCGCCATTTTCGTGGCCTTCCTGTTCGGCCTGGGGGCGGTGATCGGCGGACCCGAGATTCTGACCCTCGAATACGAGCCGGTGCCGCGCGCCTTCGCCTTCCTGCTGATCGTGGCCGCGCTGGGCTACGCCGCGTTCGACGAATGGACGGTTTCGGCCGTGCTGGCGGGACTGGCGCTGCTGTATCATCCGCCGACCAGCGCGCCGTACTGGCTGGCGGTGCTGGTGTATGCGGCCGTGTCGCTGCGTCTGAAGGCCGTGCGGGCGGTGCCGCTGGCCTTTCTCGGGGCTTCTATTTTGCTGCTGCTGAGCGCCGCGCTGCAGGCCGGCGAGCACGAGGCGCAAGCGCTGTTCAGCCGCATTCCGGCCGATCTGATCTCCACCATGCGCTATCGCGCCGCCTATATCTGGGTGGATTTGTGGAGCACAGAATGGCTGCGGCAGTACGTCCTGCTGGCGCTATTCGCCGCGGGCGCGTGGTTCCGGCTGCGGCGGCGCATGACGAAGGAACTGGCCGTGCTGAGCGCCAGCCTGACGTTGTATGGACTGGCGTCGATCGCGCTCTCGGGTCTGACACTGAACGTGCTGGGCTGGAGCATGATGTCGCAGTTTCAGCCCGCGCGGGCCGTGATTCTGGTCACGCTGTTCGCGGTCGTGCTGGGCGGCGCGGCGGCGTGGACGGCGGCCCAGCGCGGCGCTTGGCTGGAAAGCTGTGCCTGGCTGCTGCCGGTGTTCGCCATCCCGGCCAACAAGCTCGTGCTCGAGCTGTTCACGAATGCCGCTCAAGATCCCGTCGTACTGAAAAGGCTGGTGCTGGTGATCGGCCTTGCGCTGGCGGCGGCGCTGACGGCGGCGTGGGGACGGGGCGCGGCGGGACGGTGGCAAAAATGCGCGCTGGCGCTACTGGCGCCGGTGGCCGCGGCGTTCCTGATCCCGGGCTGGGGCCAGCTCGCGAACTACCCGCAATTGCACACGCCGCAACTCGATTCACTCGCCCGCTGGGCGCGCAGCGGCACGCCGCCCGACGCGCTGTTTTTCTTCGCCAGCGCGGGCCGCCAGGTAACGCCGGGCATGTTTCGCGTGGAAGCGCAACGCAGCCTGTTCGCGGACTGGAAGGGCGGCGGGCAGGTGAACCAGAACTGGGCCTTCGCGCGGGAGTGGATGCGCCGCTGGAACTGGGCCAACCAGGCGCAGCCGCCATTGCGCACGCCCGCGGAGTACGCCGCGGCGGGCATCGACTTCATTGTTGTGGGAGCACAAGAAACCGTGCCCGGCCGGCAGCCGGTGTATGAAAACGAAGCCTGGCGGGTGTTTGAGGTCAGAGCTTTGGCCGGGCGCTGAGAAACGCCTCGACCTCGTCGCGCGAGGGCGCCGAGGATTGCGCTCCCAGGCGCGTGACCGAGATCGCGGCGGCGGCGTTGGCGAAGCGCAGCGCCGCTTCGAGCCCCATGCGCTCGCACAATGCGACGCCCAGCGCGGCGTTGAAAGTATCGCCCGCGGCGGTGGCGTCCACGGCCTCCACCCGGAACCCGGGCGAGACGAATTCCGCGTCTCCAGCGGCGTACAGGCAGCCTTGGTCGCCGAGCTTGACGACCACCGCGCGGGCCCCGAGTTTCCGCAACGCGGCGGCCATTTCGCGCGCTTCCGCAAAACCAACACGCGACGGCTGGCGGCCCAGCAGGATGCAGGCTTCGCTTTCGTTGGGCGTGAGCACATCCACCAGCGCCAGCAATGCGGCGGGCAACTCACGGGCGGGCGCCGGATCGAGCACCGTGGTCGCACCGGCTTCGCGCGCGCGCCCCAACGCGGCCTCGACGGTGTCGAGCGGCGTTTCGAGCTGGAACAGCGCCACCGCGGAGGCGAGGTAGACGCCGCGCACCGATTCGATGTCGGCGGGCGACAATTCGCCGTTGGCGCCGCCGGCCACGACGATCGAGTTCTGGCCCGCGCGTTCGACTGAGATCAGGGCGATGCCCGTGGGCTGGGAGTGCGTGGCATGCACCGCGGAGACGTCGACGCCGGCCGCCGCCAGGCTGGCCTTCAGATGATCGGCGAACGGGTCGTGGCCCACGCGCCCGACCATGCACACGCGAATGGCGCGCGCCAGCTTGCCCGCGGCACAGGCCTGGTTGGCGCCTTTGCCGCCGGGAATCATCCGGAAGTCGCGGCCCAGGACGGTTTGGCCCGGCGCGGGCAGGCGTTCCACCTGCACGACGAAATCCATGTTCAGGCTGCCGGTGACGGACAGAGTCGGAATGGGGGAGGACACGAAAGGTATTCTATGCGCAAGCGGACGCTGGCCGCCTGAGGTTCGGTCTGCCGCCTGGCCTGCCGTGGAGATGCGCGGGCCGGACTGGAGGGCGGCGCCGGGCGGGCGCTCAGTGCGTCAGGTCGATGCCGTAGTTTCGCAGCTCGTCGGCGTAGTAGCGCTTGTGCAGCAGGTCCCACTCCTCGGTGCCGTCCTGCACCTCGCGCTTCAGCGTGCGGATTTTGGCGCGCGCCGCCTTGTCGGCCTTATCCTCGTTCTGCAAAATGTCGGAGATGACGCGCACAATCTCCAGCCGCAGGTCGTTTTCATTGCGGCGGATGCGGCATTCGCGCGATTTCTTGAGCGCGATGAGCAGTTTGTGCGAGATCTCATTGACCTTGTCGCGGCTCAGCCGCATCGGATCGCCGGTATCGCGGCCCGCGGCGCGCACGATCTTGCGCTGCTGCACCAGTTGGTTCTTGATGCGCCGGAACATCTCCGAGTAGCTGATGGCGTTGTTGGCCATGTAGACGCTGTACTCGTCGAGTATGGTCCGCACCTCGTCGTTGAGCTTGTCTTCGATGCTCATCTCATCCATCACGATGCCGACCAGGATCTCGCCGACCGCGGCGCGATTGGCAATCTCGATCATGTTGGAGGGAAGCCTGGCGGCCACCTGCCGCCCGAGGTACTCGACGAACTCTTTGGCCAGCAGCATTTGAGGAACGCGGGGCGACTCGTTCGCGGGTCTCCCTTAACCAGTCTAGAGTTGTGGAGAAACGGGTGTCAAAAGGCGCGCGGCGAGATTAGTGCGCGCCGCTGCCGCGGTGCTCGTGGAGAAACGTGGAATCGATGCGCTTGCGGCCCTGAAACCCGTCGTTCACGCCGTGCCAGTACGCGATGCAGTCCTCGCCCAGCTTCCAGCACAGCAGGGCCTCCTGGCCGCGGTACAGGGTAGGGAAATCGACCAGCCCCGTATCCACGTCCTTCACCTGAACGCCGAGCTCGGACATGTCCTCGAGCGCCGCCTGCAGGCTCTCGGCGGCGCGCCCGCGAGACTCCCGCAGACGGCCGATGCTCTCCCGATCCACCGACACGCCGCCCATCATCTGAATGCGCTCCTGCAACGCCACGAGCGCGGTTTCCGTCTCCGCGTAGCGCGCCCGCGCCTCCACCGCCGCGCGCAACAGCCGTTCCACTTCCGGCAGCAGCGCGGAAGCCTGTTCGAAGTTGAAGTACCTTGCCATGGCGGCCACCGTCCCGCGGCCCGTCCGAACGATTCTGTCTATTAGATGCCGCTGACCTGGACGGCGATGGAACGGCTGCGCGGGCCGTCGAATTCCGCCAGGATCAGGCTCTGCCACGTGCCCAGCAGCAGGGCGGCGTTGCGCACCTGCAGGAGCAGCGTCTGGCCGAACAGGCTGCCCTTCAAATGGGAGTCCGCATTGTGGCGCTCGCAATCGGAAAAAGCCGGGTCATTATGCTTGTAATGCGCGTCCCGCGCCACAACCATTTCCACGAAGCCTTTGAAATCCTCCAGCAGGGCGTCCTGCCACTCGCCGACCGCCAGACCCGTCGTCGTGTGGAGCGACTGCAGATGCACGATTCCGTCGGAGATTCCGCTGCGGCGCACGATCTCGTTGATCCGCTCCGTGATGTTCATCAACTGGGTCCGCTCCGCGGTGATGAAATCCACAATGCGGCTTTGAATGCGGAATCCGGGCGCGGCGTGCGCCGGGGGAGTCGGCGCCGCTGACGAATGGCGGGTGGAATCGATGGGCAGAGCGCTCATTAGTTGGCATGGACCTCCTTGTGTTATTGATCCTTAATTCGCGGCCCCGGTTTCAAAACAGTTTCGCGCGTGGCGAAGCGGAGCCTGGCCGCGTGTCTTCTACTGCCGGGGAAACTCCTGCTTGGCCGGCGTTTGGCGCAGCGCCACGCGTTCCAACTCCTTCCGCATGAATGGGAAGGGCCGCCTCAGTGATTATCACGAGGCGGCTTAGACGATGGCTCCCGCCTCTTTCCGTGAGTACCGCCGCTCCACGTAGTCGTTGAGCATGGCCGTAAATTCTTCCACGATTTTCTCGCCGCGCAGGGTCTTCACCAGGCGTCCATCTACGTACACCGGCGCCTTCGGCTCCTCAGCCGTGCCGGGGAGCGAAATCCCGATATCGGCGTGTTTCGATTCGCCGGGACCGTTCACGATGCAGCCCATAACCGCCACCCGCATCTCCTCCACGCCTGGGTAATGCTCCTTCCAGACGGGCATCTGCTGCCGGAGATAGGCCTGGATCTCTTGCGCCAGCTCCTGGAAGAAAGTCGAAGTGGTGCGGCCGCAACCCGGACACGCCGCCACCTGCGGGGTGAAGCTGCGAATCGCCAGCGCCTGCAGAATCTGCTGGCACACCAGCACTTCCTCGGTGCGGTCGCCGTTCGGCGGCGGCGTCAGCGATACGCGGATCGTGTCGCCGATGCCCTCCTGCAACAGGATCGACAGCCCGGCGGTCGAGGCCACGATCCCCTTGGATCCCATGCCCGCTTCGGTCAGCCCGAGGTGCAGCGGGTAATCGCACTGCCGGGCCAGCATGCGATAGACGTCCACCAGGTCCTGGACATTCGAGACCTTGGCGCTGAGGATGATGCGGTCGTGGCCCAGGCCGTAGCTCTCGGCCAGGCGCGCCGAGTCCAGGGCGCTGGCCACGATGGCGCGTTGCATCACATCCCCGGCGCTGAGCGGGTCGGGCCGCTGCGCGTTTTCATCCATCATCCGGGTCAGCAGAACCGCATCCAGCGACCCCCAGTTGACCCCGATCCGGACCGGCTTCCCGTGCTCGATGGCCGCCTCGATCATGGTCCTGAAATTGTCGTCGGTCCTCCGGCCGATGCTGACATTGCCAGGATTTATGCGGTACTTGGCGAGAGCTTTGGCACATTCGGGATACTTCTTTAGCAGAATATGACCGTTGTAGTGGAAGTCGCCGATGATCGGCACGCGGCAGCCATACATGCGCAGCGTGTCCACGATCGCCGGGACCGCGCGCGCCGCCTCCTCGGTATTCACCGTCACCCTCACCAGTTCGGAGCCGGCCTGCGCCAGCGCGAGCGCCTGGCTGACCGTGGCGCTGACGTCCGCGGTGTCGGTATTGGTCATCGATTGCACGGCAATGGGGTTCGATCCGCCGATGCCCACGCCATCCACCGCCGTTGCAATCGACTTCCGCCGTTGAATTTGTGCCATCCCACCTCCGTAATATTCCAGTTTAACAAGCGCTCAGTTTCGCATTTATTTCAAGCATTAAAACGGCCTGATTGCGGGTTAATTTTCATCTATTTCAGACCGCATGTCTTATACTGGTTACAGGATCTGGGAACGTCCGGCGGTCCCAAGTGACGGTCACCGCATGAGGCGCCGTCAAACGTCTGAGTCCAGTACATTCTGGAGATGCAAGCTATGGACTCGATGATTCATCCGGCTCGTAAGGCCATCCTGTTCCGCCTGGAAGAGAAATTGGAAGCGGAACTGGCGGCGTGCCTCGCCGCCGCATCGTGTCGCGTTCAGCGCTGCCTGGCTGGTTCGTCCGCTGTTTCGGGGGATCTTGTCTTTTGCACCACCGGCCCCGCCTTCCACGCCGCCCAGGCGATGTTCCCGCATCTGCCGGTGATCGTGGTGAGCCGTTTGCCCGAAACCGACGAGTGGCTGGACGCGCTGGAGGCCGGCGCCGCGGACTACTGCGCTCCTCCGTTCGAGATGGTCCATCTGCGCTGGTTGATCGAGACGCATGCCGGCGGGATGCGGCAAGCCCCCCTCCGGGAGCAGCCGCGCTCCGCATCGGCGGCCGCGGCCTAATTCGCTGCCTGTTCGCCGCCGGCCGCCCCGGCCTGCCCCTTGGCAACCGGGACCAACGAGCCGTAACCCCACCTCCGTGGATGGGCCGGGTTGAGCCATTCCCCGTGCGCCGCCGGGCGGACATCCCGCCGCAAACTCGCCTCTGCTCCCGCCTGACGGGCGAATCCCTGGCCACGGCGCTGCATCCTCATAATCAAGAGCCGCTTCGGCCTCACGCTATACTTTTGATAGAGAGGGCTTTTCGGATTGGCTTGGAAGACATATCTCCGCTGGGCTGCCCACGCGCAGTTGCTCCCCGTCCTCGAAAATGGCGAGGAGATCCTGGTCGGTGGCCAGGCCGTGATGGAGGGCGTCATGATGCGCGCCCCGCACAGCTATTCGGTGGCCGTGCGCCTGCCCGACGGTTCCTTCGCCACCGAAGAGGCCCAACTGGATAAGCTCTCCGACAAATACCCCATCTTCAAGGTCCCGCTGGTGCGCGGCGTCGGCACGCTGGTCTATTCCCTGTGGCTGGGCCTGAAAGCCCTGCGCTTCTCCGCCAATGTCCTGTTGCAGGCGGAAGCGGCGCGGGAAGCCGAGGCGAAGGGGCAGACTCCGGCCAGCGTCGATCCGAAAAAAGGCAGCGGCGAAATGCCCTGGTGGGCGATCGTCCTGCAGATCGTTTTCAGCCTCGGCTTCTTCATCCTGATGTACAAGTTCATCCCGCTGCTGATCGCGACGGCGGTGCAGAAGAGCTTCCCGGCGCTCAGCGGTTGGATCGCCTTCAACCTCGTGGACGGCGTGGCGCGCCTGGCCATCTTCCTCGGTTTCCTGTGGCTGCTGTCGCGGTCGGCCGACATTCACCGCGTGTTCGAGTATCACGGCGCCGAGCACCGCGTGGTATTCAACTTCGAATCCGGCCGCCCGCTGACGGTGGCCAATGCCCAGAGCTTCACCACCTGGCATCCACGCTGCGGCACCAGCTTCCTGCTGGTGGTGATGCTGGTCTCCATCGCCGTCTACGCGCTGATACCGACGCCGACGTTCTGGCTGCGGTTTCTGACGCGCATCCTGGCCCTGCCGCTGATCATGGGCCTGAGCTACGAGATCATTCGTTTCGCGGCCAAACACAAGGGCGGATTCCTGGCCCTGATCACCGCCCCGGGGCTGTGGCTGCAGCGCATCACCACCCAGCCTCCGTCCGACGATCAGACCGCGGTCGCCATCCGCGCCCTGGAGGGAGCGATGGAGATTGAGCAGCGGGCGGGCGGAGAACTGGTGATTGCCTGATGGAATTATCGAAACAACTGGACGACGTCGAAAGACGCTTCGAGGCGCTGAACGCCGCCATGGCCGACCCGGCCGTGATCAACGACGCCGACGAGTACCGCAAGACGGCCAAGGCGCGCCGCGATCTGGAAGAGATCGTCACCCAGTACCGCGAATATAAGAAGATCGCCGAGGATCTCGAGGGCGCGCGTCTCATGGCCGCCGAGGACGACGCGGAACTGCTGGCCATGGCGCAGGAAGAGATCGCCCGCCTCGAGCCCGCAATCGCGAAGTACACCGAAGACCTGAAGCTGCTGCTGCTGCCCAAGGACCCCAACGACGAGAAGAACGTCCTGCTGGAGATCCGCGCCGGCGCCGGCGGCGATGAGGCCAGCCTGTTCGCGGCCGAGGTCTTCCGCATGTACTCGCGCTACGCCGAATCGCACCGCTGGAAGGTGGAAGTGACGTCCTCCAGCGATTCCTCGGCCGGCGGCGCCAAGGAAGTCATCGCGCTGATCAACGGCGACCGCGTCTATTCGCGCCTCAAGTACGAGAGCGGCGTGCACCGCGTGCAGCGCGTGCCGGTTACCGAACAACAGGGCCGCATACACACTTCGACCATCACCGTGGCCGTCCTGCCCGAAGCCGACGACGTCGATATCAAGATCGAACCCAAGGACATACGCATCGACACCTTCTGCTCCTCGGGCCCCGGCGGCCAGTCGGTCAACACCACCTATTCGGCCGTGCGCATCACGCACCTGCCGACGGGCCTGGTGGTCAGTTGCCAGGATGAGAAATCGCAGATCAAGAATCGTTCCAAGGCCGAGCGTGTGCTGCGCTCGCGCCTCTACGACCTGGAGATGGAGAAGCAGGCCCAGGCCATCGGCGCCGACCGCCGCAGCCAGGTCGGCACCGGCGACCGCAGTGAGAAGATCCGCACCTACAATTTCAAGGAGAACCGGATCACCGACCACCGCATCGGCTTGACGCTCTATCAGCTCGACAAGGTGATGGAAGGCGGCCTGGACGAGCTGATTTCCGCCTGCACGAATTTCTACAACGCCCGCAAGCTCCAGGAGCAGGCCGACGCCGCCGGCGATGAAAGTAGAAACCGCGCTCCGGCAAGGGCTTGACCTGCTCACGGGAGGCGGCATCGGCGCGCCCGCTCTCACCTCCGAAGTTCTGCTCACCCACGCTCTGCATCGCGACCGCGTTTACCTTCTCACTCACCCGGAACATGAGCTTTCCGAGATGGAGTGGATCCATTACGGCCGCTTCCTCCACGAGCGCTTGCAAGGCAAGCCGACTCAGTACATCACCCACACGCAGGAATTCTGGGGCCGCGATTTTCACGTCGAAGAGGGCGTGCTGATTCCGCGCCCGGAGACCGAGCACGTCGTCGAAGCCGCCCTCGCGCTGTTGCCGAAATCGGACAGCGCAGGCACTCGCGTTGGTGGCGCAGGCACTCGCGTTGGTGGCGCAGGCACTCGTGCCTGCCGCGTCGACACTCGTGTCGACGCTTGGCGCATCCTCGACATCGGCACGGGCTCCGGCATTCTCGCCGTGACGCTGGTGCTCGAAACGAAGGCCCGCGCCTGCGCGACGGAGATTAGCCCCGACGCCCTGCGCATCGCGCGCGCCAACGCCGCGCGGCTCGGTGCGCAGGTCGACTTCGTTCAGTGCGACCTCGGTGCGGCGTTCGACGACGCGAGCTTAGACCTGATCGTGTCCAACCCGCCCTACATCGCGACCGCCGAACTCGCAACGCTTCAGCGCGAGGTGCGCGACTGGGAACCCCGCGCCGCCCTCGACGGGGGCGCGGATGGACTCGCCGTTTACCGCCGCCTGATCCCCGAAGCCGCCCGCTTGCTGCGGCCCGGCGGCTGGCTCATTCTGGAGATCGGAGCAACGCAGGCCGAGTCCGTCGCGAGTCTCCTGGGTCAGGGCTGGAAAGAGTGCTCCGTCATCCCGGATCTCGCCGGCCTGCCGCGAGTCGTGAAGGTGCAATGGAGCCCCTGAGGACCATTTTCCACGTCGACATGGACGCCTTCTTCGTCTCGGTTGAAGAGCTCTTCGATCCGAGTCTGAAGGGCAAAGCCGTCGTTGTCGGCGGGCAGAAGAACGAGCGCGGCGTCGTTTCGGCCGCCAGTTACGCCGCCCGCAAGTACGGCGTGCACTCCGCCCTGCCGCTGCGCACCGCGGCGCAGCTCTGCCCGCACGCCATCTTCCTCGACGGCCACCCCGACCGGTACCGCGAATACTCCCACAAGGTCCATGCCGTGCTGCAGGAGTTCTCCCCGCAGGTCGAAATGGCGTCGGTGGACGAGGCCTACCTGGACCTCACCGGAACCGCGCGGCTGCTCGGGCCCCCGCTCGCCGCGGCGCACGCCCTGCACCAGCGCATGAAGAACGCGACCGGCCTGAATTGTTCTATCGGCATCTCCACCTCGCGCCTGGTTTCGAAGGTCGCCTCGGATCAGGCCAAGCCCAACGGCATTCTGTGGATCCAGCCCGGCCTGGAATCGGATTTTCTGGCGCCGCTGGACGCACGCAAACTCCCCGGGGTGGGCAAGGTGATGGAACAGAAGCTGCTCGAGATCGGCATCCGCCGAGTCGGCGACCTGGCGCGGCTGGACGAGGATTTCCTGCGGCAGCGCTTCGGGCTATGGGGCCTGGCGCTGGCCGGGAAGGCCCGCGGCCTGGACGCCGGCGCCTGGTTCGACGGCGTTATCGGCGAGCACGAGGACCCCAAGTCCATCAGCCACGAGCACACCTTCGACCACGACACCGCCGACCCGGAATTGCTTGAGACGACTCTCACGCGCCTGACCGAGAAGGTCGCCCGCCGCCTGCGCGAGCATGGCTTTCACGCCCGCACTGTGCATCTCAAGCTGCGCTACAAGGATTTCACGACTCTCACACGCGCGCGCACCCTCGAGCACGCCTCGCAGCTCGACCACGATCTGATCCTGGCATTGCGCGAGCTGTTCCAGCGCAACTGGAAGCGCGGCGCGCCGGTGCGCCTGCTGGGGGCCGGTGTATCCGGATTTGAAGCCGGCCCCGGCCAGCTCGACCTGCTTGACGCCGAGCACAATGAGCGCGCGCAGCGCGTCATGGACGCCGCCGACCGCATCCGCGACCGCTACGGTGAGAAGATGGTCTCCCTCGCCAGCGGTCTCAAGGGCGACACGCCCGAGCGCGTGCACGAGAACCCCGTCGGTCTGCCGGGTAAAGGCCCGCGCCCCGCGCCGCCTGCGAAAGAGTCCTAGAAATCAGTTTTGGAAATTGACAATGGCCGCGAAGCTGGCCGCGTCCAGCGACGCGCCGCCCACCAGCCCGCCGTCGATGTCCGGCTGCGCCATCAGGCCCTTCACGTTGTCCGGCTTCACGCTGCCGCCGTACAGAATGCGCACGCTCTCCGCCGCCTCTCGGCCGAACTGCGCCGCCGCCAGCGCGCGGATCAGCTTGTGCGCCTCTTCGGCGATCTCGGGTGTCGCGACTTTGCCCGTTCCGATAGCCCACACCGGCTCGTAAGCAATCACGATCTGCGCGAACTCCTCCGCGCTCAGTCCCGCGATGCCGCCGTTGAACTGCGTCCCCAGCACCGCGTTGGTCTTGCCTGCCTCGCGCTCCGCCAGCAGCTCGCCCACGCACACGATCGGCTTCAGGCCGTTCGCCAGCGCCGCCTTGGTCCGCAGCAGCACGGTCGCGTCGGTCTCGCCGTAGTACTGCCGCCGCTCGCTGTGTCCGATGATGACGAACGCGCAGCCCGCGGCCTTCAGCATCGCCGGTGAAATCTCGCCCGTGAAGGCGCCTTCCTTGTGGTACTCGCAGTTCTGCGCGCCGACCTCCACGCGCGAGCCGGCCGTGGCCGCGACGGCCGCGGCGATGTCCACGTAGGGCGGGCAAATCAGGATATCCGCATGCGTGGACTGCGCCACCAGCGGCAGGAATTTATCGAAGAATGCAGTGGTTTCCGCCGGCGTCTTGTACATCTTCCAATTGCCGGCCAATTGAGGAGTGCGCATGGTTTTTATTCTATCGTTTGAAGACCGGCCGGTCCGAATCGCGGGCCGGGGCCGGGCATCGATGGATGACGAATCGCCGCGGCCCGCCGCGCCTAGCCCGATTGTTGGTGAAACTTCCGGGCTAGCGGTAGCGCCCGCGCAGCTCGTTCCAGCGCACGCGCACGGGATCGCCGAATGCGGCCAGCCCTTTCCACAGGCTGACCTTCGTGCCCTCGGCGTTGTTCCACCGCACCGCCACTTCCTCGATCCGGTAGCCCAGCCGCCGCGCGATCGACAGGATTTCGACGTCGAAGCCGAAGCCGTCCAATTTCTGCCGCGCCGCCAGCGCCCGCGCCACGTCGCCTCGGAACAGCTTGAACCCGCATTGCGTGTCGCGATACGGCAGCCCCGTCACCAGCCGCACGAACAGATTGAACACGCGGCCGCTGATCTCGCGCGCTAGGCTCTGCCGCTTGCCCACCAGCTTGCGATTGAGCGCCCGCGACCCGATCGCCCCGTCGGCCCCGCTGCGCGCAATCGCCGCTTCCAGCCGCGCCAGGTCCTCGATCGGCGTCGAGAGGTCCGCGTCCGTGAACAGCACCCACTCGCCGCGCGCCTCGCCGAACCCCGCCCGCACCGCGTAGCCTTTCCCGCAATTGCCCGGATTCCCCACCACCCGGACTAGCGGCTCCCGCCGGCCCCACTGACGCGCGATCTCGGCCGTTTCATCGGTCGAACCGTCGTCCACCACCACGATCTCCCGCTCCCGCATCGCGCTGCCGTGCAGGAACGCGCACAGCGTCTCCAGCGTGGCCGGCAGCCGCCGCCCCTCGTTGTACGCCGGGACGACAATGGAGAGGGAGTCCAAGCACAAATTATTATAATGATGTTTTCCAAGGAGTCCCTTCTTGTCCCTCGAGCAGGAGCAGTTTGAACAGCGCTTCGCGCGCATTCGCCAGATCGAGGCGCTGGGCTTCCGGCCCTACGGGCAGCGCTTCGACTGCACCCACACGGTCCCCCAAATTTTGGCCGAATACGGCTCGAAGACCACCGAGGAACTCGACGCCGCCCGCGTCCCGGTGCGCCTCTCCGGCCGCATCCTGACCATCCGCCGCATGGGCAAGGCCGGCTTCATGCATCTCCAGCAAGGCGGCGCGAAGCTCCAGGTCTATATCAAGAAGGACGCCGTCCCAGAGCCCGAATTCCAGCTCTACCAGTTGCTCGACCTGGGTGACATCGTCGGCGTCGCCGGCTATCTTTTCCGCACGCGCACCGGCGAGTTGTCGGTGCACGTCGACCAGCTCGTCTTCCTTTCCAAGAACCTCCTCGGGATCCCCGAAAAGTACCACGGCCTGGAGGACGTCGAGCTTCGCTACCGCCAGCGTTATCTCGACCTGATCGCCAATCCCGAGGTGCTGACGGTCTTCTCGACGCGCGCCCGCATCGTCGGCTCGCTCCGCCGCCAGCTCGAATCGCGCGGCTTCATCGAGGTCGAAACGCCGATGATGCAGCCGCTTTACGGCGGCGCCGTGGCCCGCCCGTTCGTCACACATCACAACGCGCTCGACATCGATCTTTATCTGCGCATCGCGCCCGAGCTGTATTTGAAACGCCTGGTCGCCGGCGGCATGGATCGCGTCTTCGAGATCAACCGCAACTTCCGCAACGAAGGCGTCTCCACGCGCCACAACCCCGAGTTCACGATGCTCGAGTTCTACCAGGCCTACACCGACTACCGCGGCCTGATGGACCTCACCTGCGAACTTCTGAAGCAGCTCGCCATCGACGCCACCGGCTCGCCGCAAGTCGAATACCAGGGCCGCCCGCTGGACTTCGCCGCCATCCGCCGTTACACCATTCGCGAAGCCTTGGTCGAGTTCTGGCCCGCGCCCGATAAGCCCTCACTGGACCAGGTGCGCGATCCCGCCTGGCTCGCCCTGCACAGCCATCGGCCGACACCCGGCGAAATGCTCGTCGACCTCTTCGAACGCCACGCCGAGGCGCACCTCTTTGAGCCGACCATCATTTACGAATACCCGGTTGAGGTCTCACCGCTGGCCAAGCAGAACCCCGACGATCCATCCATGACCGACCGCTTCGAGGTCTTCGCCGCCGGCATGGAAATCGGCAACGCCTTCACCGAGCTCAACGATCCCAACGAGCAGCGCCGCCGCTTCGAGATGCAGCTCGCCCTGCGCGAACGCGGCGACGAAGAGGCCCACCAGATGGATGAGGACTATCTCCGCGCGCTGTGCTACGGCCTACCGCCCACCGCCGGCGAGGGCCTCGGCATCGACCGCCTGGTGATGCTGCTGACCAACTCCAGGTCCATCCGCGACGTCATCCTGTTCCCGCTGCTGCGCCCCGAGGGGCCCATCGGCATTGCCGATCTGCTGCGCGACGCCACCGCCCGCGCCGGGCGGGAGTAGGGCTGCGCGAATGCTGGAAGCCTTCGAGCTTTTCATCGCCGCGCGTTATCTCAAGGCCAAACGGCGCCAGACGGTGGTCTCGCTGATCACCGTCATCTCCGTGCTTGGCGTCGCCGCCGGTGTCATGGCGCTCGTCATCGCCCTGGCCGTCAACAACGGCTTCCGCTCCAGCCTCGAAACCAACCTCCTCGGCGCCACCCCGCACGTCACGATTCTCGAAAAGGAGCCCTCCTCCGGCATCGCCGACTGGCGCGCGCTATGTGAAAAGCTGCGCCGCCTGCCCGGCGTCACCTCGGCCGAGCCGGCCCTCTACGGCAAGGTTTTCGCCGCCGGGCCGCTACAGTCGTCCGAGGCCACGCTCAAGGGCGTGCCGCTCGATGCCGCGGTCCTGAAACAACTGCGCCGCAGCATCACGAAAGGCTCGCTCGACGGTCTCCGCGGCGGCCTCCGCGGCCTGCCCGCCATCGTCCTCGGCTCGCACCTCGCCCAGCGCACCGGCATGTTGCCCGGCGCGGTGCTGCGCGTCCTCAGCCCGCAGGGTGAGCTGACGCCCTTCGGCGTGCGCGCCGGCGAATCCCAATTCCGCGTCGCCGCCATCTTTGAATCCGGCTTCTACGACCTGGACAACCAGTTCGCCTTCGTCTCCCTGGAAGACGCCCAGCGCCTTTTCTCCACCGGCGACGTCGTCAACGCGCTCGAGTTGCGCCTGGCCGACGTCTACGACGCCCCCGCCGTCGCGCGCGCCGCCGAGTCGTTGCTCAACGCCGGCCGCCGCGACAAACTCGGCGCCACCCAGTGGATGGAGCAGAACCGCCAGCTTCTCAGCGCCCTGCGCCTGGAGCGGACCGTTTCCACCATCACCATCGGCCTGATTCAGCTCGTCGCCGCGCTCAATATCTTCACCGCGCTGGTGATGTCGGTGATGGAGAAGCGCCGCGATATCGCCGTGCTGATCGCGCTCGGCGCCAAGCAGGCCCAGATCGCCCGCATCTTCATCGCCCAGGGATTGCTGATCGGCCTGTGCGGCGTGCTCCTCGGCCTCGTCTCGGGCTACGGCCTGAGCTTCCTGGCCGATCATTACCGCTGGATCGCTCTGGACGAGGAGATCTACTCGATCTCATACGTCCCCTTCCAGCCACACTTCGCCGACGCCCTCTGGATCTCCGCCGCGGCGCTCGCCGTCAGCTTCCTCGCGACGCTCTACCCCGCCCGTTCCGCCACGCGTCTGATGCCCGTCGAAACCCTGCGCTACGAATAATCTCAGCCTAAGCGGCACTCGACGCAAGCCTTGGCGAGCCCTGCGCCTGCCGTTCGATCTGGCGGTAGGCCATGTAGAACAGCACCAGGAACACCAGGTCTATGAAGGCCCACGGCTTCCACATGTCGGGAATCCCCGCGCGGCTCCAGTGCCAGAACGCCGCCCCGCAATACGAGACCTTCAGCAGCATTCCGTACGGGATCAGGTTGCGGTTGGCCAGCGGGTCCCGCGCCACTGCGGCGAACATCAGCCCGAACGTCACCAGCATCGCCGCCGGGAATTCAACGTACGCCGCATGGTTCGGCGGCGCCACCTTGAACCACTCGAAGATCTCCTTGTGGGCCACGAGAAACGCCAGCCCCAGGATCCCGTCATACGCCGCGGCGATCGCGAATAGCACCGCAATCGCCTTTCTGTTCTTCATGTCATTGGACCTGCCTTTCCTGGCTAAGGCTCCTGAGCCGGTTCATGAAGGCACCCCTCCGCCGGTTCGTGTTTTCCTCGCCATAGAGTCTCACCACGAGCTTCCTGAATCCCTCCGCCAGTTCCTCCGCGCTCATCCCCGCCGGCCTGAAATTCACGTCGAACAGCGTGCACTTGTCCCAGCGCCCGTCTTCCAGGATACGACCCTCATGCTTCAACCGCGCGTACAGTGGGGTCCCGGGGAAAGCGGTGAGGATCGTTACCTGCACCTCGTACAGCCCGGTCTCCTCGACAAACGAGAACACGCGGTCGAAGACCTCGCTACCGTCGCCATCCAATCCCAGCACGAAGCAGCCATTCACGGTGATGCCTTGGTCCTGAATCGTGCGGATCGCTTCCGCGTAGCGCGGCAGTTGCTTCCGCTTCCAGTCTCCCCGCAGCTCGATGCCGCGCAATCGCTCTTCGAACGGGCTCTCGAACCCGATCAGCACCTGCGCGCAACCGCTCTCGCGCATAAGCTGCAGCAATTCGGCATCCTGGCTGACGGAGACATCCGTTTCCGTGAACCATCGCACCTGCCGCTCCCTCAGCGCCGTCAGCAGCCTCTTCCAGTACTTCCGATCGATGAACGTGTTGTCGTCCGCGAACTCCAGGAAAGGGTGCTCCCAGATCGTCTGAATCCGGTCGATCTCCGCCAGCACCTTTTCCATCGGCTTCTGCTTGTAGCTCGCGGTCAGCAGCACCGAGCTCCCGCAGAACTCGCATTGATGCGGGCACCCGCGGCTCGTTTGCACCGTGATCCGGTTGTACTTCGACGGATCCAGCAATTCGAATGCGGGCATCGGAGCGTCCGCCATGTCGAACCGGCTCTCTCGCGATCCGTAAAACCGCCGCAGCCGCCCCGCGGCGCAATCCCGCAGCACCTCTTCCCAGCACGCCTCGCCCTCACCGATGACCACGGCCGAGCAATGCGCCGCCGCCTCCTCGCTTAGCGCCGTGACGTGCGGTCCGCCGATCACCGTGGGGATGCCAAGCTCCCGGTACCGGTCCGCCAGCGCGTACGCCTCGCCCACTCGCGCGCTGTACGTGGAGATCGCCGCCAGGTCGAGATCCCCCGGGATCTTGGTCGACGCGGTGAACTCCGGCATTTCGATGTAGTGCACTTCGTGCTCGCCCGGCGTCATGCCGGCCAGGGTCAGAAGGCCCAGACTAGGCAATTGCGCGATCGTCTTGCTGCGCTCGACGAATCCGGGCAGGGTCAGCCCCAGGCGCAGCAGCTCCGCGTCGCAGGCGCGGATGCCGCTCATCGCGATCAGGCCGATCTTCATCGGATCAGGACACGCCACGCCGTCACCGCCGCCGCGGCGATCACGCTCAGCGCCGGGATGAAGAACAGGTGCCGGAAGACGGGCCGGAATGCCGACAGGTAGCACAGCACGGGCATCGTGGTGATGCCGACGACCAGCAGCCGCGACGGCCAGGCGATGCCCTCCGTGAGGCCACAGGCTTTGACCGTGAACGCGAATGCCAGGTTGATCAGTCCCAGCGCCACCAGCGAGATGTGGCCCAGCCGCAGCATCCGCCTGGCCCATGAGTTGTAGCCGCCCAGCCACTGCTCGCGGTGGAAAAACAGCCCCTGGATCGCTCCGGCAATGCAACCCAGGCAGATCCCGATCCAACCCGCGTCAAGAGAAAGCGCCATGCTCGCCCCTCCTCCATCGGAAACGCGGCCATGATTGGCGTTACCGCCTCCCGGCCACCGTAGATTGTACATCCAACCGGCTCAGTGGGGTGCTCTGGAAACGGAGAAGCCAGGTGAGTTCCTCAACTCAACTTCGCGCCGCTGCGCGCGTTCAGACGCCCGCCGCGCCGCGCTACCCTATTCCGGCGCTTCCTGGCTCCGCCCCGCCTCCCGCGCGATGCCGCGCTTGCTGCCGCGGATGAACTCCACCAGGTGCAGCGTGTTCTCGTCCGGAATCTCGCGCTCAATCCGCTCCAGCGCGTCGGCCAGTTTCAGCCCGGAGCGATACAGCAACTGGTACGCCTGCTTGAGGACGTTCATCTGCTCCGGAGTGAATCCCGCGCGCCGCAGGCCGACCTTGTTCAACCCGTCGGGCTTGATGTACAGCCCGCCGTAGAGGAAGAACGGCGGCGCGTCCAGGTTCACCCGCACGCCGCCGGCGATCATCGCCAGCCGCCCGATCCGGCAGAACTGGTGGATCGCGATCTGGCCGGAGACGAACGCCTGGTCCTCGATCTCGACGTAGCCCGACACCAGCGAACAACTGGCCAGCACCGTGTTTGACCCGATGCGGCAATTGTGCGCGATGTGGCCCGAGGTCATGATGTAGTTCGCGTCGCCCAGCACGGTCTCCGACTCCGGCGCGGTGCCGCGCGAGATCGTGTAATGCTCGCGAATCCGGTTGCGGTTGCCGATGCGCAGATAGCTCCGTTCGCCGCTGAAGTTCTTGTCGAGAGGATCGGTGCCCAGCACCGTGCCGGCCGAGATTTCGTTGGCCTCGCCTAGCGTGGTCCAGCGCTTGATATAGACGTACGGCTCGAGTACGCAGCCCATTCCGAGCACCACGTCCGGCTCGATCACGCAGTACTCGCCGACGCGGCATTGGGCTCCGATGCGCGCCTCCGGATGGACCCGCGCCGTGGGGGCGACATAGGCCGATGCATCAACTGGCATACACTGCTATCGTACAAGCCACGCCATGACAGTATCTGCAATCGCACACTGGTTGGGCCTGCCATTCGAAGGCGACGCCGCGCTGGAAATCCTCCACGCCGCCCCGCTCGACACTGCCGGCCCCGACGACATCGCCTTCGCCCTGCCGCGCAAAGCCGGCCGCGACGCCGCCGCCTCGCGCGCCGGCTGCCTGATCGTCCCGCCGGACTTTGACAACGCCCCCGACAAATCCGCCGGCATGGCCCCCGACGTTACTATCGCCCGCACCATCATCCGCGCTCCCGATCCGCGTGCCGCCTTCGGCCGCGTCGTGGCCCGCCTCCATCCGCCCGCGCGTCCCGAGCCCGGCATCCACCCCACCGCGCTGGTCGCCGCCACGGCCGCCATCGGCGCGGACGTCTCGATCGGGCCCTTTGCCGTCATCTCGGACGATGCCGTTATCGGCGACCGCAGTGCCATCGGTGCGCATTGTTTCATTGGACCCGGCGCGCGCATCGGCGCGGATTCGACGCTCCACGCCCGCGTCACCCTCTATGCCGGGACCATCGTTGGCGCGCGATGCATCCTGCACTCCGGCGTCGTGCTCGGCGCGGACGGTTTCGGCTTCAACCGCACGCCGCAAGGCTACGAGAAGTTCCCCCAGATCGGGCGCGTCATCCTGGGCAACGACGTCGAGCTCGGCGCCAACTGCACGGTGGATCGCGCGGCGCTCGGCGCAACCGAAATCGGCGACGGGACCAAGTTCGACGACATGGTGCACATCGGCCACAACTGCCGGATCGGCCGCCACGTCCTGATCGTCGCTCAGGCCGGAGTCGGCGGCGGCTCCACCATCGAGGACTGGTGCGTCATCGGAGGCCAGGTAGGCATCGGCGACAACGTGCGCATCCGCAGCGGCGCAATCCTCGGCTCCAAGTGCGGCGTCCTGCCCGGCAAGATCCTGCCCGGCGGCGGCCAGACCTACTGGGGCGTGCCGGCGCGCCCGCTCAAGCAGTACCTCGAGATCCTGGCCCTGCAGAACCGCCTGCCGGAGATGACCGCCGCGCTGGATGAGCTGCGCACGCTGCTGGCCCGGGCCGGGCACGGGGTGGAATGAGCCCCGAGCGCAGGGCGGAAGGACGCAACCAGGGCGGAACCACGGCCTCGGTCCAATATCTTACATCTGTAAAATCAGCGCGCGGCGAGTAAGGCGCGCAGATGCCGCGCGCGCTCGGGCGAGCGCAGTTGCCGCAGCGCCTTGGCTTCAATCTGGCGGATGCGCTCGCGCGTGACATCGAATTGCTGGCCTATCTCTTCCAGCGTATGCTCGCGGTCGCAACCGATCCCGAAGCGCAGGCGGATGACTTTCTCTTCTTTTGGCGAAAGTGTCTTCAGGATGGCCGCCGTCTCCTCGCGGATGTTGGAGTCGATGACCGAATCCACGGGCGAGGCCACCCAGCGGTCCTCGATCAGGTCGCCCAATGCCGACTCGCCGTCGCGGCCGACGGGCGTTTCGAGCGAAACCGGGTCGCGGGAGATGGTCTTGAGCTTCTGGACCTTCTCCACCGGAATGTCCATCCGGCGGCTTATTTCCTCATTTGTAGGAGAACGGCCGAGCTCCTTCTCCAGTTCACGCGTGGCGCGCAGGAACTTGTTCATCGACTCGTTCATGTGAACGGGGATGCGGATGGTGCGCGACTGGTCGGCGATGGCGCGCGTAATCGCCTGGCGGATCCACCACGTCGCATAGGTCGAGAACTTGTAGCCGCGGCGGTACTCGAACTTGTCCGCGGCCCTCATCAGGCCGATATTTCCTTCCTGAATCAAATCAAGAAGATGCAGCCCGCGATTGACGTATTTCTTGGCCACCGAAACGACCAGCCGGAGGTTGGCCTCGACCAGATCCTTCTTGGCCCGTTCGGCCTCATGCTCGCCCTGGCGAATGATGTGCAGGGTGTGGCGCAGGTCGGTCAGCGTGGCGGCGGCGGAGGCCTCGCGGCGCCGAATCTCGCGCTTCAACTCGCGGATCCGGCCCTGGTGGTTGTCCTTGCGCTGCTCGAGACGGCGAACCTCGGCCTCGATGTGCGCCATCTCATCGACCACCTTTTCGATGGAGATGGAAAACTGGCGCCACTTGGGCGAGTGCCAGGGAAAACGGCGGATGGCCAGTGAAGTATGGACGGCGGCGCGATAGCACCTGGCCTGCGCCTTGCGGCGCAGCTTCTTGTTCGAGGCGGGCGTCTGCTCGACCCTTTCCTCGGCCTTTTGCAGCGCCTTGTGGATCTCGCCGAAGGCCGCGAACTGCGCCTGCAAATCACTGATCCGCTTATCGAAAGCCGGCGAGCCCTCCTCCACGTCCCCGAGATCGACCCAGTCTTCGAGGTCGGCTTCCCGGCGGTGCATCTGCGCGGCCAACTCGGCGATATGGAGCTGTACCAGCGCGGAGCGGCTGATCGCCTTCTGCATGCGCAGCTTGCCGCGCTCCATCTTGCGCGCGAGGTCCACTTCCCCTTCGCGGGTGAGCAGCGGTACGGCGCCCATCTCGCGCAGATAGACCCGTACCGGGTCATCGGTATAGATCGATTCCTCAACAACTTGCACCGCATGCAGGTCTTCCTCCTGCACATCCTCGGGATGGAAGAAATTGGCGTCCTCGTCAAACGCTATGGCGAGGCCATCCGGCGCATCTGTAAGAAATTGATCTTCGAATTGATCCACTGGTTAATTACCTCCCGGACCGGGGACAGATTATCTCGTTCAACAGTCTCTCGATGCAAAACGAGACCGGTCCAGGCGTCAGCCGGCGGAGGAAAATCCGTCGGCCTTCAGCCGGTCGAGATAGCCTTTTCCCTCCCCGATGCGACATCCGGGCTCCGACTATACCGATTGAGGCAGGGGCCAACCGCAGGATGGGAAGACGCTCCGAACGAGGATAGCACACTTACCTCCGCATTGTTAAGCCTCAATGTATTGGATGCATTCTGAGCGGGATCGTTCCACGCACTACCGAAAAAGCTGGTAAGGCATTGTAAAAAAGTGCCTTACTCCTTTCTTCCCTTCATTTTCATCATGTCCTTGAGCTCGTTGAAAAAGGCCTCAACGTCCTGGAAATCGCGGTACACCGAGGCAAACCGGACGTAGGCGATCTTGTCCAGACCGGCCAGGCGGCGCATCAGGAACTCGCCGATCTCGGTGGTTTCGATTTCGCGTTCGGCCTTCTCCGACAGCAGCCCCTCCACCTCATCGACCAGTTGGGCCAGTTTGGCCATGCCCACGGGTCGCTTTTCGCACGCCTTCAGCAGGCCGGTCAGGACTTTCTGGCGGTCGAACTTCTCGCGGCGGCCGTCCTTCTTGACGACCATATACGGGATTTCGTCGATTCTCTCATATGTAGTAAATCGACGCAAACACTGCAGGCATTCCCTGCGCCGGCGGATGACGTCGCCTTCCTTGCTCTCGCGGCTGTCGATCACCCGGTCTTCCTTAAATCCACAGAATGGGCAGTTCAAGAGATCTCCCTCACTTTAGACGACTGAGCCGGACCAAATGGCTCGGAACCCGACCCCAGGCCCGGTCGTGACACGATCCAACAGGCATATTGCGTCAAATGACACAAATCGAATAGAAGGCGCGGCCGGAGCCGGGTCCGGCCTGCGGCCGCGCAGCCAGCATAGGAGGCGCCTGGGCCGGAATGCAATCTGCAGCGGCAGAGCATTCAAAAGGCCGCAGGGGCTCTCCAGGCGAGGCTTCAATGGCATAGAATTATGAAGGTCCATTCGCCAACCCGGCAATTTACGCGAACTTCTAATGATAATTCGTCGTTTCTCAGGGTGGAAGGCAAGAAACGGCAGCCGGCCCCTTTCCGGAGGATGGCCGGGCGGCCGGAATCGCTTTCCGGAAGGAGCGCCCGGGGGCAATGGCAGCGATCACTCATGGTCTGGCGATGCCGGCAGCGGGCGTTCCGCGATGGACGGCGAAGCCGTGGCGGCCGGTGTTCGGCTATGGGTTAGGCCGGGGGCGTCCTGCGGTGGGTGAGCCGGACCAGGATGCCCTGCTGGTGGAGCGGTGCATGCGCGGAGAAGAGACAGCGTGGGAGGATCTTGTCAAGACCCACACCCGGCGTGTGTACTCGATCTGCCTGCGCTTCACGGCCCGGGAACAGGAAGCCCAGGACCTGACGCAGGAGGTCTTCCTGCGGGTGTTCCGCACGCTGAAGAGCTTCCGCGCGGGCGAGGGTTCGTTCACCGTCTGGCTGACGAGATTAACGCGCAACCTGCTGATCGACAATTACCGGCGGACGCGCGCCGAGCGGATGACGGATTCGATTGAGGATCAGTTGCCGATGCTGCAGGAGCAGACCTCCGTGGAGTCGCGCACGGATTCCATCCTGGCGGGGCGCGAAGCGGGCGAAGTGCTGCAGGCGGCGCTGGTGAGACTGTCGCCGGAGTTGCGGGAGACCGTGATTCTGCGCGACCTGGAGGGGCTGGAGTACCGCGAGATCGCCGGGGCGCTGAGCGTGCCCGAGGGCACTGTGAAATCCCGGCTGAACAGGGGCCGGGCCGAACTGGTGCGGATTCTGCGCAGGCAGAAGGTAGTGGTATGAAATGCAGCGATCTGGAAGCGCTGATCTGCGACTACATTGACGGCACCGTGCGGGAGGCCGAAAAGGCCACGGTCGAGCTGCACCTGAGCGGCTGCGAGAGCTGCCGCCAAATGGTGGCGGACGGGCGCGCGGCGCTGGCGTTCATGGAACGCGCGGCGGATGTGGAAGTCCCGCCGACGCTGGTCAATAAGATTCTGTTCGAGGTGCGGGCCGGGGGCCTGGCGCCGGTGCGGGTGAGCAAGCGGCGGTGGCTGGGGCGGTGGCTCGAGCCGGTGCTGCAGCCCAAATTCGCGATGGGCATGGCGATGACGATACTCTCGTTCGCGATGCTGGGGCGCATGGCGGGCGTGCCGATCCGCCCGCTGAAGCCTTCCGACCTGCAGCCGGCCAAGGTCTGGGCGACGGTGGAAGACAGGGCCTGGCACAGTTGGCAGAAGGCCCGGAAATACTACGAGAGCCTGCGTCTGGTTTACGAGATCAGGGAGACGCTGAGCGATTTGAACGAGGCCGCCGATAACAGCCGTGCACAAAAGCCGGAAGCGGGGACGGCGGCGAACCCGGGGACGAACCCGGAAAAGCAGGTGGACCAGCCGACTGAGAAGCGGCCGCAGGCGGAGAAATAGAGTTCCTGAACGGGAGGACACGAAAATGACGACGGCAACACCGAATCCGAAGCCGATTACAGCCTACTGCCGCGTCTGCGGGAAGCCGCTCAGCGAGGAGGAGGCGCGTCCGGCGCAGGGGACGATCTTCTGCGCGGAGCACGTGCCGGCTACGGGGCAGCCGACCACGGTCCGGCCGACGGGCGCCGCGCCGCACCCGGGGAGCGGTTCGCCGGGGCTGGCGTTCCTGCTGGGCCTGATCCCGGGCGTGGGCGCGATTTACAACGGCCAGTACGCCAAGGGTATCGTGCACGTGCTGATCCTGGGGCTGCTGATCAGCATCGAGAGTTCGGGCGGCGCCAGCGGCCTGGAGGCGCTGGTGGGCATGCTGATCGGGGTGTTCTACTTCTACATGGCCTTCGAGGCCTATCACACGGCCCGCAAGCGGCTGGCCGGAGAGCCGGTGGACGAGTTCAGCTCGCTGATCCAGTTGCGGCCGGAAGCAGGCCGATTCCCGATGGTGCCGGTGCTGCTGATCGCGCTGGGGGCGTTGTTCCTGCTCAACAATCTGAACCTGCTGCGGATTGAGGAGATCCTCAAATACTGGCCGGCGGCGCTGATCGTGCTGGGCGCGTGGATGCTGTACGAACGTATGCGGCCCAGCGCCAAGCCCGAGGCGCCTGCCGCGGCCCCGGGCGCGCCCCCGCCGGCGCCTCCGGCGGAGGGAGGCACGCTGTGAACAAGACATTCGTGCTGGTGCGGGCGGTGCGCGGTCCGCTGATGCTGATCGCATTGGGCATTCTGCTGCTGATGCAGAGGTTCACTTACTTTGGCCTGAGCCAAAGCTGGCCGATTCTGGTGATCCTGTTTGGCGTTCTGAAGCTGGGCGAACGGGCGGCGCTGCACGCGGGCGAGAACGCGGGGCAGGGCCCGCCGGCGGGAGGATCTTGGTCATGAGACGCGGATCATTCATCGGGCCGCTGATTCTGATTTTCATCGGCGGCGTGTTTCTGCTCAGGAACATCCGGCCGGACGTGCCGCTGATGGACTGGCTGGAAACGTACTGGCCGGCGCTGCTGATCGTGTGGGGCGGCGTGCGGCTGCTGGAGATCGGCTACTGGTATTTCAGCGAGAAGGCGATGCCGCAGCGCGGCGTCACGGGCGGCGAATGGGTGCTGATCCTGGTACTGGTGATGATCGGCTCGGCGGTGTGGGGCACGGAGCGGCTGTTCCACGAACATTTCGGGCCGATGCAGCACGGCATCGACGAGATGTTCGGCGAGAGCCACGACTACGACGTTCCGGCCAGCAATGTCGCGACCGGCAAAACGCCGCGCGTGATCGTCAACATGGCCCGGGGCAGCCTGAGGGTGACGGGCGCGGAGGCGGGCGCGGTGAACGTGAGCGGGCGGAAGAACGTGCGGGCCATGGACCAGGCGGCCGCCGACAGGGCCAACTCGAATAGCGCGCTCAGCGTGCAGAAGAACGGCGAGACGGTCACGATCAGCGCCAAGATGAATGGCGCGGGGGATTCGGCGCGCATCTCCAGCGACCTGGAAGTGAGCGTGCCGAAAGGCGCCACGCTGGAGCTGCACGGGCAGTACGGCGACTTCGACATCAGCGACGTCAACGGCGAGGTGAGCGTCGACAGCGACAATGCCGGCGTGCGCGCCCAGAACCTGGGCGGGGCGCTGCGGGTGGAGACGCGCAAGAGCGACATCATCCGCGCGACGGGCGTCCAGGGTGACGTCGAGGTAAAAGGCCGCGGGCGGGACGTCGAGCTGGAGAACATCCAGGGCCAGGTGACGATCAACGGCAGCTACTCGGGTGAAACCACTCTGCACAATATCGCCAGGCCGGTGCGCTTCATGAGCAACGTCACGGAAGTGCGCCTGGAGAAGGTGCCGGGCGAGCTGACGCTGGGGCTGTCGGCCGTGACCGGGTCGAACCTGACCGGTCCGGTGTTCCTGAAGACGCAGACCAAGGACATCCGGCTCACCGACGTCAGCGATGCGCTGACCATCGACGGCCAGAGCGGCGACGTGGAGGTGAACCAGACCAGGCTCCCGGTGCCGCACATGGACGTGCACATGCACTCGGGCGATATTGAGCTGGCGCTGCCGGCCGCGCCGCACTGCACGCTGAACGTGGCGACGAATCACGGCAGCATCACCAACGATTTCGATGAGCAGGGCATCAAGCAGGAAGGCAACGAGCAGAAGGCCCGGCTGGCGGCCGTGCTGGGCGGAGCGACCGAAGTCAAGGTGGCGACCGATCACGGCAACGTGACGTTGCGGAAATCCGAGCCAGGCCCTGCGCAGGCGGCCGCGCCGCCGGCCGCGGCCCCCGTGCCGCCGGCCAGGACGCCGAAAGGGCTTAAGGCCCCGAAAGCCCCAGCGAAGCCGCCGGAGCCGGTCAGCAACTGACGGGCGGGCGCGCGATAGCCCATTTCAAGAACAGGCGCTATTCAGCCACCAGGCCGCCGCCGGCGGAGGGCACGCAGCGGATGACGGAGGCGTGGTTATGGAAGCGCTCGCGGTAGCGGTCAACGATCTCCTTTTCGAATCGTTCTAAAGCGGCCGGCTGGACGAGGTTGACGGTACAACCGCCGAAGCCGCCGCCGGTCATGCGCGCGCCGTAGACGCCGGGTATAGTGAGCGCGGTATCGACCAGACAGTCGAGCTCGGCGCAACTGACGGCGTAATCGTGTTGCAGCGAGCGGTGCGATTCGACGAACAGCTGTCCCATGCGGTCCAGATCGCCAGCCTGCGCGGCGGCGTGGAACTGCTGCACGCGCCAGCACTCGAGGATGACGTGGCGCGCGCGGGCGAGGGGGATTTCCGGCATCCTCAAGGCGGCGTATTCCAGCTCCTCCAGGGTGACGTCGCGCAGCGCCGGCTGGCCCGGGAAGTAGGCCAGCGCCATGGCGCATTCGGCCACGCGCTGGCGGTAGGCCGAGGAGCCGAGCTCGTGCTTGACCATCGAATTGACGGCCACGATGGCGACGCCTTCGGGGATCGGCACGAGCTGGTGGGTGAGCGCGCGGCAGTCGAGCAGAATGGCGTTGTGGGCCACGCCGAAGACGGCCGTGTACTGGTCCATGATGCCGCAGGGCATGCCGACGAAGTTGCGCTCGGCGCGCTGGCACAGGCTGGCGATCAGGATTTTCTCGAGCGGCCGGCCGTCCAGGAGGGCGTAGGCGGTGGCGACCTCGAGCGCGGCCGAGGAGCTCAAGCCGCTGCCGGTGGGCACGGTGGCGTCGATGGTCAGTTCGGCCGGGGCGGGCCGCAAGCCTCTGGCGGCGAGCTCCTTGGCCACGCCGATGACGTAATCGCTCCAATGGCGCTGCGGCTCAGCCGACAGCAGCGAGTCGATCTCCACCTCGGCCGTATCGGGCATCTGCCGCGAGCGGATGAGCAGCTTGCCGCCCGGCAGCGGGCGGACGCCGATGGTGCAACCGAGGCCGATGGCCGCCGGCAGGACGAAGCCGCCGTTGTAATCGGTGTGCTCCCCGATCAGGTTGACGCGGCCGGGGGCGTGGTAGGTCTTCAGGCCGGCTTGCGGGACAGCCATAGGAACAGACCTCCAAAGCAGACGCAGAAGATGCCGAAGTACAGGTTGAGGTTGACGTTCAGCAGCGGCGCCGAGTAGCCGGGGTTCACGAGGCCGGCGCCCACCAGCAGCAGGCCCAGCAGCAGGAAGTAAAATCCGGCGGGTTTTCTCAGGTCAAGCATAGGGGCCTCCCAGATCCAGTTTCGATGCGCCTCAGAAGAACACCAGGTTCAGCAGCAGGCACGCCACACCCGCCAGAATGGCCAGCGCAGGCGGGCGCTTCCACCACACCGATTGTTCCACTGCGATGGGCTTGACGCCGTACACCAGGCCTTCCAGCTCGGCGACGGGCCGGGGCGCGGTGAGCAGGCTGACGACGATGGTCACCACCAGGCACGTCATGAAGGCCATGATGGCGACCCAGAAATTCTGCGCCATCGAGGATGGGAACTGATGCACATTGCCCAGGAATCCGCCCTTGCCCTCGGCGACGGTCAGGCCGTAGGTGGCGGCGGCGGCGGCGGTGCCGGACAGCAGCCCGGTGAAAGCGCCGTGGCCGGTGGAGCGTTTCCAGAACATGCCCAGCAGGAAGGTGGCGAACAGCGGCGCGTTGACGAAGCCGAAGATGAGCTGCAGGAAGTCCATCAGGTTGTTGAACTGCGTGGCCAGGAAAGCCGCGCCGATGGACAGCGCGACACCGCAGATAGTAGCCATGCGGCCGACCCACAGGTAGTGCGAATCGGGAGCGTGCTTGCAGATGTAACTCTGATAGATGTCGTAGGTCCAAACGGTATTGAAGGCCGTCACGTTGCCGGCCATGCCGGACATAAACGACGCGATCAGGGCGGTCAGGCCGACGCCGAGCATGCCGGGCGAGTAGAACTGGCTCATCAGGCTGAACAGAACCTTGTCGTAGTCGCGCGTGATGCCGTCGGGCTTCAACGGGATGGCGTAGCCCAGGTGCATCTGGGCCAGCGCCATGGCCGCGATGCCGGGCACAATGACGACGAACGGGATCAGCATCTTGGGGAACGCGCCGACCACCGGGGTGTTGCGCGCGTCGGTCATGTTGCGGGCGGCCATGGCGCGCTGCACGACCAGGTAATTGGTGCACCAGTAGCCGAAGCTGAGCACGAAGCCGAGACCCATGAACAGGCCGAAGATCTCGACGCCCATGGGGTTGTCCCGGGCATGCGCCATGTGGCGCCAGCTCTGGGTCATGACGGGGCCCAGGGTGTGGCTGATGCCGGCCCAGCCGCCGGCCTTGCGCACGGCCAGAATGGTCAGCGGCGAGAAGCCCGCCACGATGAGGAAAAACTGCAGCACCTCGTTATAAATCGCGCTACTGAGCCCGCCCAGGTAGGTATAGGCGAGCACAATCGCCGCCGACGCGATCACCGAGATGGTGAAGCTCCAGCCGAAGATGCCCTGCAGCAGAATGCCCAGCGCGTACATCGAAATGCCGGAGCTGAGGATGGTCATCACGGCGAAGGTGATGGCATTGAAGCCGCGCGTCTTTTCGTCGAAGCGCAGCTTCAGGTATTCGGGCACCGAGCGGGCCTTACTGCCGTAATAGAACGGCATCATGAAGACGCCGACGAAGATCATCGCCGGAATCGCGCCCACCCAGTAGAAGTGGGAGGTCATCATGCCGTACTTGGCGCCGGAGCCGCACATGCCGATCATTTCCAGCGCGCCCATGTTGGCGGCCAGAAATGCCAGGCTGGTGATCCACAGCGGGAGCGAGTGGCCCGAGGTGAGGAAGTCCGAGCTCGAGCTGACGCTCTTGCGCAGGAACCATCCAATGCCCAGGACAAAGAGGAAGTAAATCAGCAGAATCGAGTAGTCGAGTGGGGTGAGAGAAAGCGTCATAGACAGCCGCCGAGGAACCCTGTATCCTATCGCGAAATGGCCGTATAGCGGTATATGGGCACTGAGAATCCCGGCCGCGAGTCAGAGGCGCGGTGGAGCTTGGGCGGCAGGCGCCGGGGAGGGGATCGGGCTTGCAGCGGCCCGCGCAGGCCCGGTGTTGTCTTTCAAAGGGCCCTTTGTGGGATCTCGCGCCGCAGGCGCACTACGGCGCGGCTAGCTCGGCCAGGCGCGGGACGTCCAAGTTGCGCCGACGCTTGCGCGCCTGCGCGAGGTCATAGGCGGCCTGCATCCGCAGCCACATGTCGGCGCCGCCGCCGAACGCCTTTTCGAAGCGCAACGCCATCTCCGGGCTGACGGCGCTGCGGGCCTGCAGCACGTTGTAAAGCTGCTGGCGCGTGACTTTCAGGGCTTTCGCGGCGGCGGCCACGCTGAGTCCCAACTCTTCAAGATTGGCCTTGGCCAGCGCGCCGGGGTGAACAGGATTCTTCATCGGCATGAGCTTGCTTCTCCTATTAGTGGTAGTCCTCCAGATCGACTTCGCAGGCGTCCCCATCCTTGAATCGAAACGTCACGCGCCAGTTGGCTCTCACCGTGACGGCCCAGACGCCTTCACGGTCACCTTTCAGCGGATGAAGGCGGAATGTCGGTTGGTCCAGGTCCCGCACGTCGCACGCCTGATCGAGCACCGAGAGGATCAGACGAAGGCGATCCACGAGATCAGCCCTGATTTTGCGCCGGTCATCCTCCTCCTCAAACAGAATTCGCAGACCCTTGTGCTTGAAACTTCCGATCACCCGTTTGTAGTGTAAAACGTCAATTGACATTTGTCAATCGGCGGCGGCCGTGGAGGATCATTGTCGCAGGAGTTGTCGTGGTCCCGCGGGCCGAAGCCGGCGATCGCGCGGGAACTGTTGCCAAACGTCGACACTCGTGCCGACGATTGGTTCCCCATCCCCACCCCCCCTGCACCCCAACTGCCCCGCCCAGGCGTCACAATGAGGTATGCGCCGTCTGCCTGCCGTTTTCCTCGCCGCCTGCCTCGCGGCATCGCCGCTCGCCGTCGCCGACGAAAACCTGGGCGCGCCGCTCCTGTTGAAGACACAGACGCCGATCGCCGAGCTGCTCGCCAAGCCGTCACGGTTCGTCGGCCGCAGCGTCCAGGTGAAGGGCAAGATCACCGACGTCTGCCAGAAGATGGGCTGCTGGATGATGCTCTCCGACGCGGCCACCGGCGCGTCCATCCGGATCAAGGTGGAAGACGGCGAGATCGTCTTCCCCAAGGATTCGGCCGGCAAGATGGCCGTGGCCGAAGGCACCTTCACCCAGACCAGGCTCACCCACGACCAGGCCGTCGAGCGCGCCAAGGAAGAGGCCGAAGAGAAGGGTCGCAAATTCGACCCGGCTGCGGTCATGGGCCCCGTCACGATCTACCAGATCCAGGGCACCGGCGCAGTGATTCTGCGGTAGCTCCTATTTCATGCCGCGCTGGATCCAGCGCCAGCCCCAGGCATCGAGCTGAATCTTCTGCAGGCCCGCCATCGCGTCGGTGTCGCGCGCCTCATGGAGCCCCTCCGGTTTGAGATTCAGGGTTCCCTCGAACGGCCGGTTGGACAGATTCACGGCGAAAGCGATCTGCTCGCCCGCGCCCCGGCGGACGAAGGAAACGATGCGCGACTCGTCGCTGTTGCCCACCCACTCGAGATCCCCACGCCGCAGTGCCGCATGCTCCCGGCGCTCCCGGATCAGGGCCTCATAGGTCTTCGGGAACTCCGGCCGCCGCTCCACGATCGGCCAGAAAACTCGCAGGTTCTCAAACAGCGCCGGCCCGCCCGACTCCGTCGTGTCGCCCACCTCCATGCCGTTGTACAGCATCGGCACGCCCTGCAGCGCGAACACCAGCGCCGACGCCGCGAGCGTGCCCTTTTCCCCGAAACGCGCGATGGCGCGCTTCTCGTCGTGGTTGTCAGAAAAGACCATGTGCAGCGCGCCGCGCGGGAACCTGGCCTTCTGCTGCTCCCACACCTGCCGGATCGCGCTCGCCGGCTTGCCGGTCTGCAGCACCTCGGTCAGCACAGTGTGAAACGGCCAGTCGTAATCCAGGTCGAAGGCCTTCACCAGCAGCTCCGGCGCGCTCCACTCGTCCAGCATCAGCACGTCCTTTTTCGCCGCCTCCATCCGCGGCCGCATCTGCTCCCAGTAATCGAGCGGCACCATGCCCGCGGCGTCGCACCGGAAGCCGTCCAGGTCGTAGTCCTTGAGCCAGTGCTCCATCATCGCCGTCATGTACTCGCGCAGCTTCGGGTTCGAATAATCCAGCGCCGCGACGTCCGCCCAATCCGGGATCGGCGGGATGATGTGCCCTTGCGCGTCGTGCTTGTAGAACTCCGGATGCGCCATCATCACGCTGTCCCACGCCGTGTGGTTCGGCACGATGTCGATGATCACGTGGAACCCGCGCGCGTGGGCCTCGCGCACCAGCGTCTTCAGGTCGTCCGCCGTGCCGAACGCCGGGTCCACCGCATAATAATCGCGCACCGAGTACGGGCTCCCGTACGTGCCTTTGTGCTTCAGGACGCCCGAAGGGTGCACCGGCATCAGCCACAGGATCGTGACGCCCGTCTTCTTCAGCTCGTCCAGCTTCGCCGTGATCCCTGCAAAATTCCCCGCCGGCGAAAACGTCCGCGTGTTGATCTCGTAGATCACCCCGTCCCGCACCCACTCCGGCGGCACGCGCGCCCGCAGCCCGGAGACATCCCTATCGGCGGCAACCGCCATCGCGGCCCACAGCGCAATCGCCGCGACCAGACAAACGCGTCCTGTTCTCATGTCAAGATCTTACAGCCGCTTCTCATCTGTGTGCGCTCCAAGCCGACGATGTTTGATACTGTAGGACGCGAATAGGCTTTTCGCGGAAGGCCGCCGCGCGCCTCGCGCCGCGGCGCAATAGGCAACCGATGGGCGCAAAACTGCAGGGCATCTTCACGCCGACGCTGGTGCCGCTCGACGACCGCGGCGCGATCAATGAGGCCGAACTGCGGCGCTTCGTCTCGTGGCTGATCGAGCGCGGCGTCCACGGTCTGTATCCCAACGGATCCACCGGCGAATTCACGCGCTTGAACGCCGCCGAGCGCCGCCGCATCGTCCAGCTCACGTGCGACGAAGCACGCGGCCGCGTGCCGGTGCTCGCCGGCGCGGCCGAGGCGAATGTGAAGGAGACGCTGGCCGCCTGCGAGGCTTACGCCGGGATGGGCGCCGCGGCCGTGGCGATCGTCTCGCCGTTCTACTTCCGCTTGACGCCCGACGCCGTGTACGCCTATTTCGCCGAAATCGCGCGCCATTCGCCCATCGACGTCACACTGTACAACATCCCGATGTACGCCAGCCCGATCGACCTGCCTACCATCCGCCGGCTGGCCGAGTTCCCGCGCATCGTCGGCATCAAGGATTCCTCGGGCGACCTGGCGTTCATGATGCGCCTGATCGCCGCCGTGCGTCCGTCGCGGCCGGACTTCTCGTTTCTGACCGGCTGGGAAGCCGTGCTGGCGCCGATGCTGATGATCGGCTGCGACGGCGGCACCAATGCCAGCTCGAACGCCGTGCCCGAGGTGACCCGCCGGATCTACGACCTGTGCCGCGCCGGCCAGTTCGACGAGGCGATGCGCTGGCAATACCGCATCCTCGAGCTGTTCGATGCCATGCTCTACCCGTTCGAATTTCCCGACGGGTTCCGCGCGGCGGCGGAGTTGCGCGGATTCCGTTTCGGCCATGGCCGCCAGCCGCTGAGCAGCGCCCAGGAGACCGACAAGCAGCCGCTGGAATCGATCCTGCAGTGCATCCTTTCGGACTTCGGCCTGGTCCAGCCGCCGGCTGCCGGGTGCGCGCCCCGGACGGGGATCCTGGAGCAGGACAAGATCGGGCAGGTGGTTTACGAAGTGATGGCCATCCTGGATAAGCGGGGGATGCTCTGAGCGAAGCGCTGGCATTTGTCGAGATCGGAGGCTGGGCGCCTGCCATGGTCGTCCTGGATGCCATGGAGAAGACGGCCGGCGTGCGCGTGCTGCAGGCGGAATTGAACGACCAGCCGGGCGTTTGTTTGAAGCTCACCGGCGCGCTCGCCTGTCTCCAAGCCGCCGTACAATCCGCTGAACGCGCGGCCCGGGCGATGGATGTGGCGGCCGTGGTGAGTCTCATTCCCGCGCCCGCCGGCGGCTCGCGCGCGGCCTATGAAGCCGCCTCGGATTTCAGTCCGCTGATCGAACAGGCGTCCGTACATTTGCCCCGCCGAACGAAAGGAATGGGTGAGGACGAGATGGATGAACAGGCGAGTTTTGCGGTTGGATTGATCGAGACGCAGGGCTTCACCGCCGTCTTCGAGGCCATCGACACCGCCGTCAAGACGGCCAAAGTCGAGGTGCTGGCGCGCGAGAAGCTCGGCGGCGGCTACATCACGGTCGTCATCAAGGGCGACGTCGCGGCCGTGCGCGCGGCCGTGGATGCGGGTAGCGCGAGGGTCAATGGACTGGGCCGCCTGATCGCCGCGCACGTCATCCCCAGCCCCAGCCAGGCCGTGCTGTCGCTGCTGCCCGCGAAGTGAGCCCGCCCGCCATTCCCGCGGGCGCCCGCTTCAGATAGGCTAATACCGTTGGCAGACGTAGTTTGAGGTAACTCCATGCAACTCAATCGCTGGTTCATCGCGTCCATTCCCGCCCTTGGCGCGATCGTCTGGGCCTTATCGGCCGGCGCCGCCGGCCCGGCCGCCACGCTGCGCGACGCCGCCGCCGGTCGCGGCATCGCCATCGGCACCGCCGTGACCGTCAGCAATCTCGGCGAGGAACAGTTCAGCGCCGTCCTGGCGCGCGAATTCAACCAGGTCGAACCGGAGAACGAGATGAAGTGGGGCTACCTGCGTCCGGCTCGCGACCAGTTCCGTTTTGAAGCCGGCGACCGCCTGGTGGAGTTCGCCTCCGCGCACGGCATGAAAGTCCGCGGGCACTGCCTCGTGTGGCGCGCCAACAATCCGCGCTGGCTCACCGGCGGCGGCTTCCAACCCGCCGAGTTGCGCGCGCTTCTCAGCGTTCACATCGCTACCGTCGCCCGGCATTTCGCCGGCCGCGTCTATGCCTGGGATGTCGTGAACGAGGCCTTCGAATCCAACGGCGCGGTGCGCGACGCGCAGTGGTACAACAAGCCCGGCATCGGCCTGCCCGGCAAGTACGCCTATATCGAAGAGGCCTTCCGCCTGGCGCACGAAGCCGATCCGAAGGCGCTGTTGTTTTACAACGATTACGACACCGAGGTCGCGAACCCCAAGTCCGACGCCATTTACGCCATGGTGCAGGATTTCAAACAACGCGGCGTGCCGATCCATGGCGTCGGCTTCCAGTGTCACCTCGAACAGCAGGGCGTCGATCGCGAACTGTTCACCGCCAATCTCAAACGCTTCGCCGATCTCGGCGTCCAGGTGCAAATCACCGAGCTCGACGTGCGCCTGCCCTTGCCCCCCGGCGCCGGCCCCACGCCGGAGCAGCTCGCTGCGCAGGCCGCGGTTTATCGCGACGTCGCCGCAGCCTGCCTCGCGGTGCGCGCCTGCAGCGCCATCCAGACCTGGGGCTTCACGGATCGCTACTCCTGGATTCCCGCCTTCTTCAAGAACACCGGCGCAGCCCTGCCCTTCGACGCCGATTACCAGCACAAGCCCGCCTGGGACGCCTTGCAGGGCGCACTGGAAACACGCTGACCCGCGCCTTCGCGGACGAGCTAATGCGCCGCCGGGCGGCGTCCGGTTGTTACATTCCGTGCTGGCGGTGGACCCTCGCATCGGCCATATTGGACCCAGAGGCTGATTATTGCGCGATCGCTCCATCTATGCTCTGAGGGTCATCCTCCTGACGCTGGCGGGCCTGCTCCCGGTCCCGCTGCCGGCCTCCGGCCCGGGAGCCGTGCTGTCGGGGCAGGTGGTCGACGAGAACGGCGCCCCGGTCGGCGGTGCGCGGATCACGCTGCGCCTGCCAGGCTCATCCGGCCCGGCCCTGCTTGAGACCACCACCGATCCGGCCGGCCGCTTCGTGGCGCGCCTCCCCGCCGCGGGCACGTACACGCTGAATGTCCAGCGCGAGGGCTTCTTCGAAATGCGCAATCGCAGCCTCGACCTGGAGGCCTCCACCGCCCTCACGTTCGTCCTGAGTCCGATCCGCGAAGTCTTTCAATCCCTGGACGTCAGTGGAACCCCCTCTCCGGTCGACCTGGATCAGGTGCACCACGAGGAGCAACTCACCGGCACTGAGATCAACGACGTCCCGTTCCGCTCCAGCAACAGCCTGCGCAACGCGCTGCAGCTCATGCCGGGCGCGATTGAGGATCAAAGCGGCGCCCTGCATTTTGCGGGCGGCTCCGAGAACCAGACGCTATACACGCTGAATGGATTCGACATCGGCGATCCTGTCACCGGGCGGCTGAATACGCAGATCGGTCTGGATGGAGTGCGCTCCGTGCAGTTCCTGACCGGCCGCTATTCGCCCGAGTTCGGGCAGGGCTCAGCGGGCATGTTGGCCCTCGAGACCGATAACGGCTCCGATCAATTCCGCTTTGACGCCACCAACTTCATTCCCGGGCTGGACACCCATGAAGGCATCCACCTGGGAGGCTTTACGCCGCGCGTCGTCTTCTCCGGACCCATCTGGAAGGGCCGCGCCTGGTTCTCCGACGACTTCAACTTTCAATACACCGATCACTGGATCAACGGCCTGCCCAAGGGGCAGGACACTCAAACCGGCTGGCAGGGAGGGAATGTCCTGCACACCCAGTTCAACCTGTCGCCGGCCAACCTCCTTTTCGGCGACTTCCTGATCAATGAGAACAATCAGAACCGCTATGGGCTGGGCGTCCTCGATCCCCCACCCACCACCACCACGGACCGTTCGAGCGAATACTTCTGGAGTCTGAAGGATCAGATCTACTTAAGCGGCGGCGTCCTCATCGACCTGGGCGTGGCACAGAACCGCTTCGACCTGCGCCAGATCCCGCAAGGCAACGCTCTGTATGTCATTTCGCCCGAAGGGGACAGCGGGAACTATTTCGTCCAGTCGAACCAGCGCTCGCGCCGCGATCAGCTCCTCGCCGACGCCTTTCTGCCCCACTTCAAGGCCGCCGGGGTGCACCAGATCAAAGCCGGGGTCGGCCTCGACCGTCTGAATTACGATGCCGATTTCCGGCGCTCGGGCTATGAACAGCTCGGCGTGGAAGGTCAACTGCTGTCGCAAACGGTGTTCCAGGGCAGCGGCCAGTACACCCGGCCCAATCTGGATTTTTCGTCGTATATACTCGACGACTGGCGTCCGCGCGACAACGTCCAGATCCAGGCCGGCCTGCGCCAGGATTGGGACGAGCTCGTGCGCCGCATCGCCGCCGGCCCGCGCCTGGCAGCCTCCTGGTCGCCCTGGAAAGCGGGCCGCACCAAGTTCTCGGCGGGCTATGCCATCACCTACGACGCGTCGCCCCTGGAGATCTTCAGCCAGCCCCTGGATCAGGTCTCCGTCACCTCCCGCTTCAACCCCGATGGCACCCTGGCCGGCCCCCCCGCCGAGATCCTGTTCAATGTCCCCTACGGCCGCCTCAAGCCTCCGCGCAGCGACAATTGGAGCGCCACCTTCGACCAGCGGCTGTCCCACAAGATGTACTTCGCCCTGAACTACGTCCGCCGCACTGGAACCGATGGCTTCAGCTACCTCCCCGCCGCCGGCTCGCCGGCGCTGCCGCTGGAGCAGCCGCTGACCCCGTTGCCCGTCCTGTCCGCGAATGAGCTTTTCGACCTCACCAACTCGCGTCGCGATCGCTACCAATCCGTCCAGGCGAGCCTGCGCCAGAATCTGGGCGGCCAGTTCGAGTGGTTCGCCAGCTACACCCGCTCGAGCGCCACTTCCAACGCCATCCTGGATCTCAAGGTCGACCAGGTCCTGCAGGTGCAGGACAACTTCGGTCCGATGCCCTGGGACGCGCCCAACCGCTTCCTGGGCTGGGTTTACGCGCCCCTTCCCTTGAAGAACTGGTTTGTCTCCGTGCTGTGCGACACGCGCTCCGGCTTCCCCTACTCCATCATCGACCAGAACGGGGTGATCGCCGGTGCAGTCAACGCGCAACGCTACCCATTGAATTTGGACTTGAACGTGTACCTGGAACGGCGATTTACGTTCCAGGGCCGCCGTTTCGCCCTTCGGGGCGGATTCAACAACATTACGAACAGCCGCAACCCGACCGCGGTCTACAATGTTCTCGGCGCGCCGAACTTCGGGCAGTTCCTGGGCGACGAAGGCCGCCACGTTCAGGTCCGCATCCGCTTTTTCGGGCGCACCTGAAGCCGCCCTGTCTCCCCGGCGGCGGCGCCGGCCCGCTTTCCGGCCCTCCCACGTTGCCGCCGCACGGAGAATTTCGGGTTCTGTCGTACTACTCTCATAATTGACGGGTACTTTTGAACGAGAGCGCCCGCCTCACCAACCTATGCCACGCGTTTTCAGCTTCCACGTCTCCCCCTCCCTGCCGCAGCGTCTGAAGTGTCTGAACGACCTTTCCTTGAACCTGCGCTGGTGCTGGGACCACCCCGCCATCGAGCTGTTTCGGGGCATCGATCCCGACCTGTGGGAGGAGACCGGCCATAACCCCCGGCTGATGCTGGGCCGCATCGACCAGCGGCGCCTGTCCGGCCTCGCCAACGACGAGGCTTTCCTGGCCCAGATGGACCGCGCCGCGGCCAGCCTGGAGGAATACATGGCCGGCCAGGGCTGGTTCCCGCGCACCCATCCGGAAGCGATGGGGCTCGTCGCGGCCTACTTTTCGGCCGAATTCGGACTCACGGAGTGCGTTCCCAACTACGCCGGCGGCCTGGGCATCCTGGCCGGCGACCACCTCAAATCGGCCAGCGATCTGGGCCTGCCCCTGGTGGGCGTCGGCCTGTTGTACCAGGGCGGCTATTTCCGCCAATATCTCAACGCCGACGGCTGGCAGCAGGAGACTTATCCCATCAACGACTTCCACAATCTGCCCCTGCAACCGCTCGAGGACAAGAGCGATGAGCCGCTGATGGTGCAGGTGCAATTCCCCGGCCGCGCGGTCTTCGCCCGCGTCTGGCAGGTTCAAGTCGGGCGCATCCCGCTGTATCTGCTGGACACCAACGTGCCCCAGAACTCGCCCGACGACCGCCGCATCACCGGCGCGCTATACGGCGGCGACCGCGAACTGCGCATCCAGCAGGAGATCATCCTGGGCATCGGCGGGCTGCGGGCCTTGAAAGCGCTCGGCATCCGCCCCACGGTGTGCCACATGAATGAAGGCCATTCGGCGTTTCTGGGCCTGGAGCGAACACGCGAATTGATGGAAGAGCTGGGCCTGCCCTACTTTGAGGCTCGCCAGATCTCCGCCGCGGGCAATGTCTTCACCACCCACACGCCGGTTCCGGCGGGCTTCGACCGCTTCGATACCTGGTTGATGGAGAAGTACTTCCGCGACTATGCCGGCCAGCTCGGCATGAGCTTCGAGCAACTGATGGGCGTCGGGCGGCAGAACCATCACGACGCCGGTGAGCCGTTCAACATGGCTTTCCTCGCCGCGCGCATGAGCTCCTGCGCCAACGGCGTCAGCCGCCTGCACGGCGAGGTGACGCGCAAAATGGCGCAGCCGATGTGGCCCGGCTACCCGCTGGCCGAGGTGCCGATCGGCTACGTCACCAACGGCATTCATACCCGCACCTGGACCTCGATGGAGATGGTCCGGCTGCTGGACCGCTATCTGGGCCCGCGCTGGGCCGACGATCCCAGCGATCACGCCCTGTGGGAGCGCATCGACCGCATTCCGGACCAGGAGCTGTGGCGCGTCCACCAGATCCGCCGCGAGCGCCTGATCGGCTATGCCCGCTCGCGGCTGGCGGTCTACATCGAGCAGCGCGGCGGCTCGGCCTCCGACGTCTCCTCCGCCGACGACGTCCTGGCGCCCGAGACCCTGACCATCGGCTTTGCGCGCCGCTTCGCCACCTACAAACGCGCCACCCTGCTGCTGCGCGATCCGGCGCGTTTCAAGAAGATCCTGACCAACCCGCAGCGGCCGGTGCAGATGCTGATCGCCGGCAAGGCCCACCCGCATGACAACGACGGCAAGGAGCTGATCCGCCAGATCATCCACTTTGCCCGCGATCCCGAGATCCGCCCGCACATCGTATTCCTCGAAAACTACGACATCTCGGTGGCCCGCTACCTGGTCCAGGGCTGCGACGTGTGGCTCAACACGCCGCGCCGGCCCAACGAGGCCAGCGGCACCAGCGGCATGAAACTGCTGCCCAACGGCGGCCTGAATCTGTCCATTCTGGACGGCTGGTGGGACGAAGGTTACGACCAGCAGGTCGGCTGGGCCATCGGCAAGGGCGAGGATTATAGCGACGAGAATTATCAGGACGACGTGGAATCGCGGGCCCTCTATCACCTGCTGGAGCACGAGGTAGTGCCGCTGTTTTACGACCGCGACTCCAAGGGCATTCCGCGCGGCTGGATCGCCAAGATGAAGGCCTCGATGAAGAAGCTCACGCCGGTCTTCAGCACCAACCGCATGGTCGCCGAGTACGCCGAGAAATTCTATATTCCGGCGCACGCGCGCCATTTGCGGCTGGCCGAGGACCGCGGGAAGCGCGTCTTGCCGCTGGTGGAATGGCGCAAACGGGTCCGCGACCACGGCGCCGAGGTGAAGATCGCCGACATCTCGAGCGATCAGGCCCGCGGCGTGGTGGTCGGCGCGAAGTTCAAGGTCACCGCGCGGGTGGTGCTGGGCGGCATAGGTCCCGGCGACGTGCAGGTGCAGCTCTATTACGGCAACGTCGACTCCGAGGGCCAGATCGAGGCCGGCCAGAAGGCCGCCATGAGCCTGATCGAAACGACCGCTTCCGACTTCGTCTACCAGGGTGAAGTGGAATGCCGCAACAGCGGGTCATGCGGCTACACGGTGCGCGTGGTGCCGTTCAATCCGGACGCCATTCTGCCCTACGAGCTGCCCTGGATCGTGTGGGCCCAATAGCGCGCGCAGGGCCGGTTTTCCGCGCCGCGCGCCGGGATTCCGTCCCAGGTCAACTGCCGGCGAACCTGTCCGCCGCCGCCACCAGGGCGCGACTGTTGGGCGGATCGAAAGCGCTGTGGCCGCTGTCGGGAGTGATGATCAGCTCGGCTTCGGGCCACGCGCGGTGCAGAGCCCACGCGCTTTCCATGGGGCACACGACGTCGTAACGGCCTTGCACGATCGCGCCCGGGATGTGGCGGATGCGCGCAGCGTCGCGCAGCAGCTGGTCATCGGTTTCGAAGAACCCCCGATGGACGAAGTAGTGGGCTTCAATCCGCGCGAAGGCCAGAGCAAACTCGTCCTCTTCGTAATGGCCGGCGAAAGCCTGGTCGGGCAGTAGCTTGGAGGTGACGCCTTCCCATCCGCTCCACACCTTCGCGGCGGCCAGCCGTACGGCTGGATCGTCGCTGGTCAGGCGGCGGTGGTAGGCGCTGAGCAGATCGCCGCGCTCGGCCTCCGGGATGTGCTCGAGATACGGCTCCCAGGCATCGGGGAAAAGCACCGACGCGCCGCGCTGGTAGAACCAGTCGATCTCCTGCTTGCGCAGCAGAAAGATGCCGCGCAGCACCAATTCGGTGACGCGATCGGCATGCGTTTCCGCGTACGCCAGGGCCAGCGTGGAGCCCCAGCTTCCACCGAACACCTGCCAGCGCCCGATGCCGAGGTGCTCGCGGATCTTCTCGATGTCGGAGACCAGGTCCCAGGTGGTGTTGGCTTCGAGCGACGCGTAGGGCGTACTCTTGCCGCATCCGCGCTGATCGAAGTTCACAATGCGGTACTTCTCCGGATGGAAGAAACGGCGCTGCTTCGGATCGGAGCCGCCGCCCGGACCGCCATGCAGGAAGATCACCGGCTTGCCGGCCGGGTTGCCTGTCTCCTCGTAATAGATTTCGTGGACCGGCGAGACCTGCAGTCGGCCCGTGTTGTAGGGCTCGATAGGAGGGTACAGCCAGGTGAGGGGATCCTTCATGCTGGATCCGGACACGGGGTGGTTGGGCATGGCGGCCAGTATAGCGCGTCATGGCGAACCGTTGGCTGCGCCTGCGTGCGCTGAGCAACTGCCGGCACGAAGGCCGGCGGCGACGGCGCGGGCGACGTCGAGCGTGGAGGCCGAGCCGCCCATGTCGTAGCTGCGGACTCTGCCTTCCGAGACGACGCGGGCGACAGCCTGGTGGATGGCGGCGGCGGTGAGCGCCTCGCCGAGCCAGTCGGCCATCATCATGGCGGCCAGGATGGTGGCGATGGGATTCACCTTATTCAGGCCGGCGTACTTGGGCGCGGAGCCGTGTGTAGGCTCGAACACGGCGTAGCTGGTCCCGATGTTGCCGCTGTAGGCGAAGCCCATCCCGCCTACCATCTGGGCGCACAGGTCGGACAGAATGTCGCCGAACAGGTTGGTGGTGACGATCACTTCGTAGCTGGCCGGGTTCTTGAGCAGCCACATGCAGATGGCGTCCACGTTGGCGGTGTCGAACTGGATCTGGGGGTAGCGCGCGGCCACCTCCTGGGCGGCTTCGAGGAACACCCCGTCGGTAGCCCGTAGGACGTTGGCCTTGTGCACCGCGGTGACCTTGCCACGATTGTGCTGGACCGCGTATTCAAACGCGGCTTCGACGATGCGCAGCGAGGCCTTGCGAGTGACGCTGCGCAGAGAGATGGCGGCGTCGCGCGGGATGCGCGCCATGCCGGGATCCTGGAAGAAGACCTCGGGCACGACCGGGAACTCGACGCCGACGTACATCCCCTCGGTGTTTTCGCGGAACACGACGATGTCGATGTTGTCGCGATAGTTGAGCGGATTGCCGGGGAAGGCGCGGCACGGGCGCATGCAGATGTACAGGTCCAGGAGCTGGCGCATGCGCACGATGGGGCTGCGGTAGACAGGGGCGCGGCCTTGCAATTCGGGCGCGAGTTCCTTGGCGGCGTCCTTGACGGGCTTGGACGTGATGGCGCCGAAGAAGGCGCAGTCCGTGCTGTTCAACAGATCGAGCGTGCGCGGCGGCAGCGCGTCGCCTTCCTGGCGCCAGAACTCCCAGCCGATGTCGCCGGGGATGTATTCGGCGTCGAATCCGGCCGCGTCGAGGACCATGCGCGCGGCCTCACAGACTTCTTGGCCAATGCCGTCCCCGGGCAGCCAGGCGATGCGGTGTTTCTTCATGCGCGCTCCGGATCAGGCGGCGTGCTTCCGCTTGAGATACGGGATCAAGCCGCCGGCGTTCAGCAGTTCAATCGCGCGCGGATCGAGCGCCGCGGCGGGGCAGACCGGGCCGGCGGGCAGCTTGCGAATGAAACCGCGGGCCAGGTCGATCTCGATTTCGTCCCCCGCCTCCAACACCGCCGGCGCTTCGGCCGAGACGATGGCCGGCAACCCCAGGTTGATCGAATTGCGATAGAAAATGCGCGCGAAGGAGGGCGCGATGACCGCGCCGATGCCGGCGTATTTCAGCGCCGCGGCGGCCTGCTCGCGGCTGGAGCCGCAGCCGAAGTTCTTGGCGGCGACAATGATGTCGCCGGGGCGCAGGGCGGCGCGCAACTCGGGGTAAGCCAGTTCGAACAGGTGCTCGGCGGTCTTCTCGCGGTCGGTGACGTTGAGGTAGCGGCCGGGGTAGATGATGTCGGTGTCGATATTCTCGCCCATTTTGGCGGCAATGCGGCCGCGCAGAATCAAACTGTCGCCAGGCATTCGGAATCCTCCTTGACGATCAATTCGGGGTGCGCGAGCCGCCCAGCGATGGCCGATGCGGCGACCACGGCGGGGCTGGCCAGATACACCTTGGAATCCTTGCTGCCCATGCGGCCGAGGAAGTTGCGATTCGTGGAAGAGACGCAGCTCTCGCCGGCGGCGATGATGCCCTGGTGGACGCCCACGCACGGCCCGCAGCCGGGAGGATTCACCATTGCGCCGGCCAGGATCAAAGTCTCCAGGTAGCCCAGGCGCATGGCCTCCAGGTAGATCTGCTGCGAGGCGGGGATCACGATCAGGCGCGTGCGGGGATGCACCTGGCGGTCGCGGACGATCCGCGCGGCGATCTCCAGATCCTCCAGCCGGCCGTTAGTGCAGCTGCCCAGGACGGCCTGCTCTACGGGCACGTCGCCCAGCTCCGAAAGCGGATGAACGTTGTCGACGCCGTGCGGGCAGGCGATCTGCGGTTCCGGCACATCGCGTTCCAGATCGATGTGCACAACGCGTTCGTAGACCGCATCGGGGTCGGGCGCGATGGCCTCGATGGGGCCGGCGGCGCGCGGGCGCAGGTACTCGAGCAGCCGCTCGTCCACCGGCGTGAAGGCGACTTTTGCGCCCATCTCCATGGACAGGTTGGCCAGCACCATGCGCGAGGCCACGCTGAGCTTGCGGATGGCCGGGCCGTCGAACTCCACGGCCCGATAATCGGCCCCGTCGGCGCCCAGTTTTCCGATGATATACAGGATCAGGTCCTTGGCCGAGATCCAGGGGCGGAACTCGCCCTCCACCAGGATGCGCAACGTGGACGGGACTTTGAACCACAGGCTGCCCTCGGTCCACACGCCGGCCATTTCGGTGGCGCCGATGCCGGTGGCGAAGGCCCCGAAAGCGCCGTGCGTGGTGGTGTGGGAATCGGTGCCCACCACCACCATGCCGGGCCGGACGTGGCCGTGCTCGGCCAGCACCTGGTGGCAGATGCCGCCGCGGCCGACGTCGTAGAAATTGGCGATTCCCTGGGCGCGGACGAATTCGCGCAGGGCCTTGTGCGTGGTGGCCGTCTTCTCCGATTCGGCCGGCACGCGATGGTCGAAGATGATGACGATTTTGCCCGCGTCCCACACCCGCGCCACGCCGATCTCGGCGAAGCTCTTGCGCACTAGGTCGCCGTTTTCGTGCGACATGGCCAGGTCGACCCGGGCGACGACGATCTCATCCGGTGCAACGCTCTCGCGCCCCGAGGCGCGGGCCAGAATCTTCTCCGCGAGTGTCATTCCCATGGACGCTCCTAAACCAGCGCTTCGGCCTTGCCCGGCAGGTACTCGTTCTCCAGCCGGCGGTACTCCGGCAGGCCGACGAAGGCCGTGTAGTCCTGGAACGAGGAGAGGCGCTGCGTCTCGCCTGCCAGGATGCCGCTGGGCGAGCGGCGCAGAGCGGTGAAGAAATCCATGAGCGCCTTGTGGGCCACCATGATCGAGGCCACGGGGATGCTGACGCGGGCCACGCCCAGGCTCGCCAGTTCGGGGATCGGAATGAGCTCGGTCTTCACGCCCGTCACGGCATCCATCAGGTTGACCGACAGCAGGCCGTGGATTTCGCGCCCGGCGCGCTCGATGTCGGCGCGGGTGCCGATGCCGTCGAGGAACGCCATGTCGGCCCCGGCTTCCAGATACAGGTTGGCGCGGCGGATGGCCTCGTCCAGGCCGTGCACGGCGTAGGAGTCGGTGCGCGCGTTAATGACCAGCTGCGACCCCTGTCGGCGGCGCGTGTCGGCCATGGCGCGCACCTTGCCGGCCATCTCCTCGGCCGGGATCACCTGCTTGCCTTCCATGTGGCCGCAGCGCTTGGGGAATACCTGGTCCTCGATGTTGACGCCGGCCGCGCCCATGGCGATCAGGCGCTCAGTCACGGCGGCCGCATTGAGGGCGTTGCCCCCGCCGGTGTCGATGTCCGCCATCACCGGGATGCCCACGGCGCGAATGATGTTGGCCGTGAGGTCCAGCACATCCTTCATGTCCACCAGGCCGACGTCGGGCTGCCCCAGCAGGCTGCCGGCCAGGCCGAAGCCGCTCACCTGGATGGCTTCGAAGCCCGCCGCTTCGATCACCTTGGCGCTCAGCGCGTCATGACACCCCGGCACCACCAGGGCCTGACGGCGCTCCAGAGCGGCTCTCAAAATGGATGCTCGATCCTGCACGAAATGCTGGCTCCTTTCAGCCAAGTCCATTCTAATACAACGATAAGGTCCGGTTATCGGATATGGATACGGGCGGCTGAGGCTCAGGTCTGGCCAGCGCACCCGATTCTGACCCGCAGTCTGGCGCTTTGTACCCACAGGCAGGTGGTGGCTCAGGCTTCGGACCCTGTGACGGTCGCCCGGGCCCGTTCCGGCTCCACGTTGTGCGCCCCGCGAGCGTCTTCGGTTTAGATGGGCTGGAAACGGGTAGCGCGCGCGCTCGCCTTGTGCCTCGTGATCGCGGGGCAGCCCATGCTGTCGGCGGGTGAGCCGAGCGCCGACGCGCTGGAGCGCAAGGCGCGCAAGCTGGCCGCCAAGGGCGATTACGCCGGCGCCTACATGGCCGCCCAGCAGGCCGTGGCGCGCCGCCCCAACGACCCCACGCTGAAGGCCCTGGCCGCCGCCTATCAACGCCTCGGGCTGCAGGCCCTGGAAGCTTTCAAGTCCCTGAAACCGGGGGCCGAGCCGGAGAAACGGCCGCTGCTGCCCGAGGTGTCGGCCGAGGACCGGCACGACCTCGAGCCGCCCCCCGCGCTGCACCCCGAAAACGTCCGCCGCAGCTTCGACCTGCGCGACAATCCACGCGTCCTGATCGCCAAAGTCGCCTCCGGCTATGGCATCCGCGTGGTGTTCGACTCGGACTTCCCCCCGGCCGAGCCGCCTCGCGCCCTGCGTCTCGACAACGCCTCCTGGTCGGAAGCCATTTACGCTCTGCAACTGGTCACCGGCGCGTTCTATGTGCCCGTGAACGCGCGCCTGGCCCTGTTCGCCAAGGAGACCGCGGTCAAGCGCGCCGAGGTCGAGCCGACCGTCGCCGTCGCCATCCCGTTCCCCGACACCATGGGCCCCCAGGATCTGCAGGATGTCGCCAACGCCATACGCTCGATCTTCGGTCTGACCAAGGTGTCGATCGATTCCGCCCAGCGGGCGATGGTGCTGCGCGACCGGCTGAGCCGCGTGGCCCCGGCCATGGAGATCGCGCGGCAGTTGATGAACGGCCAGGCGGAGGTCTATATCGACGTGGACCTGGTGAGCGTGGACCGGCAGTCGGACCTGGGCCGCGGGCTGAGTCTCCCGACCAGCTTCCCGATCGTGGATTTCGGCCCCAAGGTCGGGTCGTTCACCAACATTGCCTCGCCTCCCAGCGGCACCACGAACTTCGGCACCCTGGGCGGCGGCTCGTCCATCGTCGGAGTCGGGCTGTCGGATGCCCAGATCCTGGCGTCGCTGACTGCCACGTCGGCCTCAACCATGACCCGCATGTCGCTGCGCGGCGTCAGCGGCCAGCCGGCCACGATGCACGTCGGGGAGAAGTACCCCATCATCCAACAAAGCTACGAAGTGGCGCAGAGCGCTCCCAGCGGCACCGTTACGCCGGCCCCGAGCATCACCTTCGAGGATCTGGGCGTGGTCGTGAAGATCACCCCGCACGTGCATGACTCGGCTTCGGTCACGCTGGACCTCGAAGCCGAGTACACGCAGTTGACCGGCGACACCGCCAACGGGTTACCGGTCATCTCCAGCCGCAAATTCACCATGCCCATCCGCATGCGGTTCGGCCAGTCGGCGGTGATCGCCGGCCTCGTCCAGCGCAACGACTCGACGTCCACCAGCGGCTGGCCGCTGCTGAGCCGGATCCCCTGGCTGCGCTCCGAGACCCGCTCTCACACCACCAGCGACGTTCTGCTGATCGTCAGTCCCAAGCTCCTGAGCCTGCCGCCCGACGAGAGCCCCGCCTGGCCCGTGTGGTGCGGCACCGAGGTTCGCGCGCTCCCGCTCGACTTCTGGGACCGGGCCGCGCTCCCGGCGCCGGGCTTACCATGAAGGCTTAGGACTCGTCTTGTCCATGTCCAAAATGCTCGAAGAGATCCGGCAGCAGCCGGATGCGCTGGATCGGACCCTGCGCGGCGAATTGCCCGGTTTTGAAAGCCTGCGCAAGCGCTTTCAGGTCAAGCCGCCGCGCCTGGTGGTGCTGGCCGCGCGCGGCACTTCGGACAACGCCGCGCAGTTCGGCCGGTACCTCATCGAGATCACCACGGGCATCCCCGTTTCGCTGGCCGCGCTGTCGGTCTGCACGCTGTACCAGCGCGAGCTGAAGCTGGACGACGCGCTGGTGGTCGCGATTTCCCAGTCCGGCGAATCCACCGACACCAACGCCCTGCTGGAGCAGGCGCGCCGGCGCGGCGCCTTCACCATCGGGATCACCAACGAGAGCGCCAGCTCGATGGCCCGGATTACCGACCACGTGATTCTGGTCCGCGCCGGCCGGGAAAAGAGCGTCGCCGCCACCAAGACTTACAGCGGCCAGTTGTTGTCCTTATACCTGCTGGCCTGGGCGCTCGGCGCCCCGTTGGAGACCGACGACCTGCTGCGGCTGCCGGGGTGGGCCGATGCCGCGCTGCGCCTCGAGGCTACTATCCAGGCGCGGGCCGAACGCTTCCGCTTCATGGATCACGCCGTGGTCATCGGCCGCGGCCTGAACTACGCCAACGCCTTCGAATGGGCGCTGAAGCTGATGGAGACCTGCTACATCGTCGCCGAGCGGTTTTCGCAGGCCGATATTCTGCACGGCCCCATCGCCATGGTCGGCGCGGCGTTCCCGACGTTTCTGCTGTGCCCCCCCGGCGTCACCTGGCCGGCGATGAAGGAGCTGACCGTCCGGCTGGATGGCCTGAAGGCCGAGCGCATGACCATCACCGACCGTTCCAACGCCGAGGCGCGGACGCCGACGGCGCTGATCGTGCCGGCCCGCCTGGCCCACTCCGGTCCCCTGCCGGCCGACGTCTACACGCCCATCCCGTACATCATCCCGGCGCAACTGTTCGCCGCGGCGCTGGCCGGCGTCAAAGGCTTCGACCCCGACCGCCCGCGCGGCCTCAGCAAAGTGACGCGCACGCTCTAGGGCTGCCTGCTGGACCACGTTTCAGAGCCGCGACCGTGTGGGAGCGGCTGCGCCACGATGCAAAAACACGTTTTTGAAGGAACAAAGCCAAATATCGACTTTGCTTTTTAGATACAAAGACTTAAAAGGCTATCTTTCGGGCAGTCTTTCGCTATGTATTCGATTGTCAAAGAGCGCCAAGCGTGGGCACAAATGCCGGCCCGGCAGGCAGGAATGCCCGCGCCATGGAAACGCATTTGGCGGAACAAAGCCAATTTCGAACAACCCCTGTCCCTGCTTAAGGATACACCTTGTTGTCAAGAGCGAAGAAGAGACGAATCAGCGAAGCGCACGGCGTGGGCGGCGCGACGGCATTCGACACAATTCGAAAGAATGCGACAGTAGTGTCGTAAAGTGTCGCATTCTGCGGGGTGGGCGGAGGGGCTTGGCAGAGGCGGCTGGATGGGGATAAAGGCTTTCCGATTCATTGGGATAGCGTGCCATTCCAAGGGCGGGTGAAGGGCTCGAAGGGAGTTCTGATAACGGGAAAACGAGTGTCGTGTCGAATTGTCGGATACGCGGCGGGAGCGGGGGGCGGGGAGCGATGAAAAGTGATGAATCGGGGGGGAAACCCGGGTGACAGACAATTCTGTCCACGCGGCAGAGAGGAGATCACCTGACGGTGGGATTCTTGCGCCTTGGGACAGAAAAGTCAGTCACCGGTTTTCCAAATCAGTGTCGTGTCGAATTGTCGAATTTGAGGCGGCGGCGGGCGGCAGGGGTGATGAAAAGTGATGAATCGGGGGGAAAAACCGGGTGACAGACAGTGTGTCCGCTTACCGTCCCGGCCCGGCCCCGCGCCGCTGTTTCACCACACCCGGCAGGCCGGATGGCGCACCATCGGCTGGCCCACTTTGCAACTGAACGCCGAGGCAAACTCCGGCATGTCGGAGACCACGCCATTGATACGGTACTCGAGCGGCGAGTGCGGGTCGGTGAGAGCCCATTCGCGCTTCATCTCCGGCCGGGCGTCGCCGCAGGCCCACTGCGCCATGCCGATGAAGTAGCGCTGCTCCGGCGTGAAGCCGTCGATGGGCTCGAGCTTCTGCCCGCGCGTGGCGTGCTTCCAGGCGTAGTAGGCCAGCATCGTTCCGCCCAGGTCGGCGATGTCCTCGCCGTTGGTCAGCTTGCCGTTGATGTGGATGTCGCCCACGGCGATGTAGCCCGAATACTGATCCACCACGCACTGGGTGCGCTGCTCGAACTCCTTGGCGTCCTTCTCGGTCCACCAATCCTTGAGGTTGCCCAGCGCGTCGAACTGGCGGCCCTCGTCGTCGAAGCCGTGCGTCAACTCGTGGCCGATGGTCGAGCCGGTGTTGCCGTAGTTGGGCGCGTCGTCCAATTTCGGGTCGAACAACGGCGGCTGCAGCACGCCGGCGGGGAAGGTGATGTCGTTCATCTGCGGGTTGTAACCGGCGTTGACCGTGGGCGGCGTCATGCCCCACTCGCCGCGGTCGAGCGGTTTGCCGATCTTGGCCAACTGGCGCTGGTACTCGAACTGCGAGGCCCGCAGAACATTGCCCGCGAAGTCGCCGGGCTTGATCTCCAGCTTGCCGTAGTCGCGCCACTTATCGGGATAGCCGATCTTGTTCACGATCGCGTGCAGCTTCGTCAGGGCCTGCCGGCGCGTCGCCTCGCCCATCCAGGGCAGCGTCTGGAGGTCGTTCTCCATGGCTAGTTCGATCTCCTGCGTCATGGCCAGCGTGCGGGCCTTGGTCTCGGGGGTGAAGGTCTGGGCGACGAATACCTGGCCCAGCGCTTCCCCTAAGTCCCGGTCCACCCAGCGCACGCAGCGCCGCCAGCGCGGCCGCTGCTCGGGCACGCCGCGCAGATACTTGCTGTAGAACTCGAAGCTCGAGTTCACGAACGGCGACGACAGGTACGGCGAAGCGTCGCGAATCAGGTTCCAACGCAGGAAGCTCCGCCACTCGCGGATCGGATGGGCGTGCAGCTGCTGCTCCAGCGCCTTGTAAAAGGCCGGCTCGGTGACATTGACCACCTGCACGAGGCCCAGTCCGGCGGAGGCGAAGTAGCCGTCCCAATCGAGCGCCGGCGCCAGCGCCGCGAATTCGCCGCGGCCCAGCTTGTGGAACAGCTTGTGCGGGTCTCTCAGCTCGACCCGCGTCAGCATCGACTTGGCCAGCTCGGTCTCGATCGCCATCACCTGCTGCGCGTGCGCCTCGGCCTCGGCCCCGGTGTCGCCCAGCAGGCCGAAGACGAGCTTCATGTGCTCCACGTATTTGGCCCGGATCTCGACTGATTTCGCGTCCGTCTTGGTGTAGTAATCCCGGTCGGGCAGTCCCAGCGAGCCGCGTTCCGCGAACGTGATGACGCTTTGCGAGTTCTCGAAATCCTGATCGGAGGAGAGCTCGAACAGGGTCCCCTCGCCGGTCCCGTCCATGTGGCCGGCCGTGACCACGCGCGAGAGGTCGGCCAGCGTCCGGATGGCCGCGATCGCGTCCAGGTTCTTCCGGATGGGCTGCAGCCCGGCCTGCTCCACCGCGCCCTCGTCCATGCAGGCGTGGTAGAAATCGCCCACTTTCTGCTGCGCCGCCGTGCGATCGGGCGCCGGCTTGGCCGCTTGCTCCAGTAATCCCCACAGGAAGCGCTGGTTGTCGAGAGTGAGCTTCGAGTAAACGTCCCACGAGGCCTGGTCGTTGGGGATCGGGTTCTGCTTGACCCAGTTGCCGCAGGCATACTTGGCAAAGTCCTCGCACGGCTTGGCCGACAGGTCCATCGAGCTCTTGTCAAGACTCGGAGAATACGGCAGTTGGGAGATCGGCTGTGCACCCAGGGTGGCAGCCAGGCAGGTAACGGAAAGGAACACGAGGATGGGGCGCATGGGATTGTCTCTTGCGCCTCTCAGGATACACGGCTCACGCGCTGCGGCGGGTGCGAGCGGGTTAGCGCGCTTTTCGCGCCGCGCGCGGCCCCGGCTGGCCCTCGTCCACGCGCGACACCACGTCGCCGCGAACCACCCGCACCAGCGAGTGTCTCGCTTCCGCCTCGTCGGGCCGCAGCCCGCGCGCCAGTTCCTGGTTCAGGCCGGCGACGAACTGTTCGATCTGCGCCTGCATCGCCGCCATCTTCTCGCGCATGTTGAGGACAATCTCCACGCCGGCGAGGTTCACGCCCATTTCGCGCGTCAGCTCCAGGATCACCTCCAGCCGCTGCAGATCCTCGTCCGTGTACAGCCGCGTGTTGCCCTCGCTGCGCGAGGGCTTCAACAGCCCTTCGCGTTCATACAGCCGCAACGTCTGGGGATGGATGGCGTACTTCTCGGCCACCGCCGAAATCATGTAGGCCGCTTTGGAGCGCGTTCTAGGCACCTTGTTGCACCTCAACCCCTAGACCCTCGACCACAGCTCGCTGCGCGGATTGGCCTGGTCCAGTTCGGACAGCTTCTTCAGCAGCTCGCGGATGCGATCGTCGCGCACATCCGGCGCCTGGATCTCCAGTTCGACAATCTGGTCGCCGCGCGTGTGCCGGCGCGAATTGTCGACTCCCTTTTCCCGCATCCGCAGCCGCTGGCCGTTCTGCGAGCCGCGCGGGATCTTCAGAAGCGCGCGCCCGTCCACGGTCGGCACTTCGATCGCCGCGCCCAGGCCCGCTTCGGTCACCGTAACCGGCAGCTTGATGAAAACATCGTCGCCTTCGCGCTTGAAAACCGGGTGCTCCTCGACGTTGATGGTGATGTAGAGGTCGCCCGCCGGCGCGCCTTGCGTGCCTGCGCTGCCCTTGCCCGCCACCCGCAGGCGGTCGCCCGTGGCGACGCCGGGCGGAATGCGCACTTCGACGCTCTCGTTCTGCGCGATACGCCCTTCGCCGCGGCACGCCGGGCAGGCGTTCTTCAGTTTTCCCGAGCCGCCGCAACGCGGGCAGCTCAGCGAAAACTTCATCGCGCCGGCCATTTGCGTGACAGTGCCCGTGCCATTGCACTGCGGGCACACCGCCGAGCCGCGGCCCGCCGAGCCCGTCCCGCCGCACTGCGCGCAGGGCTCCATCCGGCTCACGTTCAACCGCACCTGCGTCCCGCGGATCGCCTGCCAGAAATCCACCGTCAGGGCGTACTCCAGGTCGCTGCCCGGCTGGGGTGCACGCTGGGCCTGCGCCTCGGCCCTCTGGCGGCCGAAAAACTGGCTGAACAGATCGGAAAAATCGCCCCCGCCGCCGGCGCGCCCGCCCCCGAATCCCGTCCCCTCGCCGCCCGGGTTCGCGGAGAAATCGAAGCCGCCGAAATTGAAACCCTCCGCCGCGCCATCGTGCGCCGCGCCGGCCGGGAAGCCCGACTCCGAATAGAAGCCGAACTGGTCGTACATCTTCTTTTTCTTCGGTTCGCTCAGGACATCGTAGGCTTCCTGCACCTGCTTGAATCGCTCCTCGGCGATCTTGTCGCCGGGGTTCAAGTCGGGGTGGTGCTTGCGCGCCAGCTTGCGGTAGGCCTTGCGGATCTCTTCCGCCGAAGCCTCGCGCTTGACGCCCAGCGTTTCATAGTAGTCGCGGCCCCCGGCCATTTTTTGAACCCTTTCCATCCCCTGCCCGCCGGGCCGCGACCCTAAGTCCCTCGAGAGTGCTCCCGCCCGAGCCCGGCACCAGCCCGCCATCGGCTTGGCCGTCACGCTGCCGGAGCAGCACCTTGCCGGCCGCCGCTCCGGCGCGCGCTTACTTCTTCTTGTCGTCCACGTCGACGAACTCGGCATCCACGACGGTGTCCTTGGCGGCGCCCGCGTCCTTGGCGCCCCCGGCCGCGGATCCGTCGCCCGGCGTGCCCTGCGCACCCGCCGCCCGGTACATCGCCTCGGCCAGCTTATGGCTGGCCTTGGTCAGTTGATCCTGCGCCTGGCGCATGGTCTCGACGCTGCCCGACCCCATCGCCTTCTTAGCCTCCGCCAGGGCATCCTGAACGGCCGTGGCCTCGGCCTCGGAGATCTTGTCGTGATGCTCCTTCAGCATCTTCTCCGAGGTGTAAACCATCGAGTCGAGCTGGTTGCGCGCCTCGATCTCATCCTTGCGACGCGCGTCCTCGGCCTTGTGCGAGTCAGCGTCCCGCGCCAGCTTCTCCACCTCGTCCTTGCTCAGGCCCGAGGAGGAGGTGATGGTGATCTTCTGCTCGTTGCCGGTGCCGCGATCCTTGGCCGACACGTGCAGGATGCCGTTGGCGTCGATGTCGAACGTCACCTCGATCTGCGGGATGCCGCGCGGCGCCGGCGGAATGCCCACCAACTGGAACACGCCCAGCAGCCGGTTGTCCTTGGACATCGACCGCTCGCCCTGATAGACCTTGATCTCCACCGAGGTCTGGCTGTCGGCCGCGGTCGAGAAGACCTCGCTCTTGCGCGTCGGCACGGTGGTGTTGCGCTCGATCAGCTTAGTGAAGACGCCGCCCAGCGTCTCGATGCCCAGCGAAAGCGGCGTGACGTCCAGCAGCAGGACGTCCTTCACCTCGCCGCCCAGCACGCCGCCCTGCACCGCCGCGCCCACGGCCACCACCTCGTCCGGATTGACCGTCTTATTCGGTTCCTTCTTGAAAACCTCGCGCACGATCTGCTGCACGCGCGGGATTCTCGTCGAACCGCCCACCAGCACCACTTCGTCGATCTGTTCGACCGCGATTCCGGCGTCGCTCAGGGCCTGCTTGCAGGGGCCCACCGAGCGCTCCAGAATGTCCTCCACCATCTGTTCGAACCGTGCCCGCGTCAGGCTCTTCACCATGTGCTTCGGCCCGGTCTGCGGATCGCCGTAAATGAACGGCAGGTTGATCTCGGTCTCCATCGCCGAACTGAGCTCGATCTTGGCCTTTTCCGCCGCTTCCCTCAGCCGCTGCAGCGCCATCCGGTCCTTCGACAGGTCGACGCCCGTTTCCGTCTTGAACTCGGTGATCAGCCAGTCCACCAGCCGCTGATCGATGTTGTCGCCGCCGAGGTGCGTGTCGCCGTTGGTCGACTTCACCTCCACCACGCCGTCGCCCACCTCCAGGATCGAGATGTCGAACGTGCCGCCGCCGAAATCGTAGACCGCGATCCGTTCTTCCTTCTTCTTGTCCAGGCCGTAGGCCAGCGCCGCGGCCGTGGGCTCATTGATGATCCGCATCACCTCCAGGCCCGCCACCTGGCCGGCGTCCTTGGTGGCCTGGCGCTGGGCATCGTTGAAGTACGCCGGCACGGTGATCACCGCCCGCGTCACCTTTTCACCCAGGTAGGCCTCGGCGGCCTCCTTCAGCTTGGTCAGAATCATGGCCGACACTTCGGGCGGCGAATACTTCTTGCCTTGCGCCTCCACGCGGGCGTCGCCACCTTCGCCGCGCGCCACCCGGTACGGCACCAGCTTCATCTCTTCGGAGACTTCGTCAAACCGCCGCCCCATGAAGCGCTTGATCGAGTAAACCGTGTTCTCCGGATTGGTCACCGCCTGGCGCTTTGCCACCTGGCCCACCAGCCGGTCGCCGGTCTTGGTGAAACCAACCACCGAGGGCGTCGTTCGCCCTCCCTCCTGATTCGGAATGACTACGGGCTGTCCGCCCTCCACCACCGCTACCACTGAGTTCGTGGTGCCGAGGTCGATACCGATGATCTTGTTCATGTTGCTTTGTCCTTGGTTCGTCGCAAGAAGTCGTTGAAACTGGATCTGTGGGCGTTGCCAGCGCTGACCGGTTGATTGCAACCTGCCGCGCCACTGCGCCTGTTCATAGTATGTAACCTGAGTGGGTTATTGTCAACCATGATTCGCCGATTCGCCCTCAACTTTCTCCTCTTTTTGGTAAGTGCCAGTCTTTGCCTCGTGGCGGCGGACCGCGCCCCTTCCTCCGGGCCGCTCCTGGTGGCTGCGGCGGCCGACCTCGCGCCTCTCGAAGTCCAACTCACACATGGCTTTACCGCAGCCGGCGGAGGATCGGTCCGGTTCATCTTCGCCTCCAGTGGAATGCTCGCCCGGCAACTGGAGAACGGCGCCCCCTACGACGTCTATCTATCTGCAAATGAACAATATGTTCAACAACTGACGGCTTCGGGCAGCCTGCTGGCCGACAGTGTGGCCTGTTACGCCAGCGGCCGCCTCGGGGTATGGTCCCGCCGGGCGCCGGTCCCGGATCTCCCGGCATTGGCCGGCCCCAATTACCTCCTCATCGCCATCCCCAACCCGCAACACGCCCCCTATGGCGCCGCCGCGGTGGTCATGCTCCAGCGACAGGGCCTGTGGCCGAAGCTTCAGCCCAAGGCGGTGTTTGCCGAAAACGTCCGCCAGGCCTTCGAGTACGCCTCCACCGGCAACGCCGACGCCGTCATCACGTCCTGGACGCTACTCGTTGCCAAGCCCGGCGCCAAGCTCCTGCCCGCCGCCAGCCACCCGCCGATCCGCCAGTCCGGCGGAGTCGTCCAGGGCACGCCGCACGAGGCCCGGGCCCGCGCCTTCCTGCGCTTCCTGCTGGCACCTGCCGGGCAGGCGATCCTGCGCGCCGGCGGCCTCGACCCGCCGGCGGCGGCGCCGGCCGTCCATTGAGCCGCGGTGGAGCACGTCTGCCCCGCGCCTGGCGCGCGTCCGGAACCAGCATCCGCAGCTCAGACATGGTAGTCCTAAAGGGCCATGAACCGAAACCGCCGCGCGGGCTTAGTATCGATTAGGACCAGCATCGGTTGTTCCGCTTCCGTTTCCGGCATCCGGAACTCGGATTTGCACCCGACGCGAGGGAGAAGAGGGTCGTTATGAACGCCTGCCAGCCGGCTCCGAACCGTCAGTCATTGATCCGCTGGACGGTATTGGCCGTCTGCTGCCTGATCCTGGGCTCGCGCGCGGGAGGCCGCGCCGCCGCCCAGGAGCCGCTCCTGCTGCCCACTCCGCCGGTGCAATCGCAACCGGCCGCCGAAGTGGTCACCAAGGACGCCACCCCGACCTTCAGCTCGCGGGTGAATCTGGTGCCCGTTTCCGTGGTGGTACGCGACGACAAGGGCCACGCCGTGGGCCACCTGACGAAGGACGATTTCCGCCTCACCGATAACGGCAAGCTGCAGATCATCACCAGATTCTCCATCGAGCGCGCCGATACGCCCGTCGTGGTGCAAAAAGAGAACCCCGAACTGCAGGCGCCGGCCGCCCCCGCGCGCCCCGAGCCGGTTCTCGCCACGCGCTTCTTCGCCTATCTTTTCGACGACGTCCATCTGAAGTTCGAGGACCTGGCCTACGCCCGCGATGCTGCGGCCCGTCACGTGGCTGCGTCTCTCCTGCCCACCGACCGGGTGGCGATCTACACTACGTCCGGTCGCGACATGCTCGAGTTCACCGACGATCGGGCCCAGCTCGAGGACGCCCTAGCCCGCCTGCGCCCCAATCCGTTAACCGGCGGCAGCGCCAACAAGTGCCCCGATTTCGGCTACTACCTGGCCGACCTGATCGTGAACAAGGACGATCAAAATGCCTTGAGCGTCGGGCTGGCCATGTACCAGGCCTGCAGCATGAATCCATATATCACGCAGCAGGAGACGTTAATGCAGGCTAACAACACGCTCTCCGAGGAGCAACTGGCGACCCAGGCGGCAACGCGCGTCCTGCAGGAGGTGGTCCGCCGCCTGTCGGGCATGCCCGGCCAGCGCAGCATCATCCTGACCTCGCCCGGCTTCTTCGTCGAGATGTTTGGGCACTCCGACATCACCGCCCTCATCAACAAGGCCATCGCCGCCAAAGTCATCGTTAACACGCTCGACGCGCGCGGCGCCTGGACCCCGCCGGGCTACAATGCCAGCACCCCCACGCCGATGGGCGGATCGCAGGTGGTCAACATGATGAACGTATACCTGCAGCAGGAAGCCCAGATCAACGGGGAAGTGCTGGGCGAACTGGCCGACGGCACGGGCGGAACCTGGATCCACGACAACAACGACATCAGCGGCGCCTTCCACCGGCTGGCCACCCCGCCCGAATTCATCTATGTCCTGGGCTACTCCCCGGACAACCTCAAGTCCGACGGCAAATATCACAGTTTGAAGGTCACGCTGCGCGACCCCAAAGGCCTGGCTTTGCAGGCTCGCAAAGGCTATTACGCCCCGCGCCGTGAAATCACGCCCGCGCAGCAGGCCCGCCAGGATCTCGAGGACGCCGTGTTCACGCGCGATGTCGTCAAGGACATCCCGGTGGAGCTTCATGCCCAGTTTTTCAAGCCCAGCGAAGACTCCGCCCGGCTCTCCGTCATGGCCCGCGTCGATCTGAGGGGCTTGCAATTTCATAAAGCCGAAGGCCGCAACTCCGACGATCTGACCGTCGTTTCCGCGCTGTTCGACGTCGGCGGAAACTACATCGCCGGGACCCAGAAAATCGTCGAACTGCGCCTCAAGGACGTGACCCTGGCCGGCTTCGCCACGCCCGCCACCAATGGGCTCACCATCCGCACCAGTTTCGACGTCAAGCCCGGCAACTACGTGGTCCGGCTGGTGGTGCGCGACGGCGAGAGTCATTCGATGGCCGCGGAGAACGCGGTCGTGGACATCCCATGACCCGGCGTCGCGATGCGTATTTCGGGCCCGGCGATGGAACCGCGGCGTCGTATCACCCGGCGGAGTGCAACACCGCGTTCTCAGCGCCCGCCCGGCGCTCCAGATTTAGCCGGCCCGGGGCTTCAGCGGGAGTAGAATTGATGCGTAGCGCCGCGGCCGCTTCACTCCCGTCCGAATCGCCGCGGCCGCGGAGGACGCCGCCCCACCCGATGGCCGAGTCCCTCATTAATCCGCCCGGCGCCAGACCCGCCACCCGGCCGCGCGCGCGCCTCCGGCTTGCCGGCGTGCTGTGTGCCGTAGCCGCGGTTCTGAGCTTCGCCATCCCCGCCGGCGCGGGCCCGCAAACGCCGCCGGCCGCTCCGGCGCCCGCCACCGAAGTCGCCACCCGGGATGCGCCGGCCACATTCACCTCACGGGTCAACCTGGTCCCCATTACCGTCGTCGTGCGGGACGACAAGGGCCACGCCGTCGGCACCCTGACGAAGGAAGATTTCCGCATTCTGGACAACGGCAAGCCGCAGGTGATCAGCCGCTTCACGGTTGAAAAGCCGGGCGACATACCCGTTGTCATCGAGCCTGAAACCGTCGAACCCGGTGAGGCGCCCAAACCCGCCAACACCCCGCCGCCCGTGATCGCAACCCGCTTCACGGCCTATTTGTTTGACGATGTCCATTTGCAATGGGACGACCTGGCGCGGGTCCGCGATGCCGCCCGCCTGTTCCTGGCCTCGTCGCTTAAGCCCTCCGACCGCGCCGCCATTTACACCACTTCCGGCCAGACTATGCTCGATTTCACCTCCGACCAGGAGCAGCTCCAGGCGACCCTGATGCGCCTGCAGCCGCGGCCCGCGACGGGCCCTGGCTCGAGCAGCGTCGAGTGCCCTTACTTCACCTACTACATGGCTGACATGCTGGTGAATAAGGTGGATCAGATCGCCATCCAGGCCGCCCGCGCCGAAACCATCTCTTGCCTGAACATCAACACTCAACTGGAGTCGGTGGCCAGCGTGGACTCCACCTGGCGGTCCGCCGCCCAGATAGCCCTCAGCCGCGGCGAGCATGAAACCCGCCTGGCTCTGGATGTCCTCGGCAAGGTGGTCCGCCGCCTGTCGGCCATGCCCGGCCAGCGCGGCATCATCCTGACCTCGCCCGGCTTCCTCACGCCGCTTTACTATCACGAAGTTGCCGATTTGATCAACCGCGCGATCCACTCCAGCGTCATCATCAGCAGTCTGGACGCCCGCGGCCTGTGGACGCTGCCCGGATTCAGCGCTACCGAGGCCGCCGCCCACGGCGGCCCCGACGTCAACCGGATCAAGAACATGTTTGCCGGCGACGAAGCTTTGGCCCAGGAAGACGTTCTTTCCGCGGTGGCCTATGGCACCGGCGGCTCCTTCGTTCACAATACTAATGACCTGGCCGGCGGTCTGAGGATGGTGGCCGCTTCGCCCGAGTTCATCTACGTTCTGGGCTTCTCACCCTCCAGCCTGAAATCGGACGGCAAGTTCCACAACCTGAAAGTCACCTTGACCAATTCCAAAGGCCTCACGCTGCAGGCGCGCAAGGGCTATTATGCCCCCAAACGGCAGAGCGACGCCGCCGGGCAGGCGCAACAGGATATCGAGGACGCTGTTTTCAACCGCGAAGTCCTCAAGGATTTCCCGGTCGATCTGCATACCCAGTTCTTCAAGTCCACCGATATCGATGCGCGGCTCTCGGTGATCGCCCGGATCGATTTCCGCCGGCTGCAATATCGCAAGCAGGAGGGCCGCAACAAGAACTCGGTGACGGTCGTCTCGGCGCTGTTCGACCCCAATGGCAACTACATCACCTCTAATCGGAAAGTGGTTGATCTGGCGTTGAAGGATGAGACGCTCGCCAACGCCGATAAGCGCTTCGGCGCCGGCCTGACCGTCAAATCAATATTTGACGTCAAAACCGGCAGCTACATTGTCCGGCTCGTGGTGCGCGATAGTGAAGGTCAGATGATGGCCGCCGAAAACGGCGCCGTCGAGATCCCTTGAGCAGGGATCGGAAGCAGGGGAATTGAATATGGCCAGGAACTACCGGTTCTTTTCGCGGGCGGGGTTGTTGTGCCTCGCCGCCACGCTGTTTCAGGCGCCGCACGCGCTCGCCCAGGCGCCGGCCGAGGCCACGCCGGTCATCAAATCGGAGGTCCGCCTGGTCATCGTCGACACCGTCGTGACCGACCGGAAGGGCGGCTACGTCCACGATCTCACCCAGAACAACTTCCGCGTCCTCGAGGACGGCAAGGAACAGGCCATCAAGAGCTTCTCCTTCGAAGCCGACGCCGCCGCCCAGTCCAAGAGCCAGCCCCATTATCTGGTTCTGTTCTTTGACAATTCGACCATCGACTTCGCCATGCAGCACTACGCCCGCGAAGCGGCCGGCAAATTCATCGACGCCAACGCCGGCCCCAACCGCCTGATGGCCATCGCCAATTTCACCGGCCAGCTCCAGATCACGCAGAATTTCACGGCCGATGCCGATCGCCTGAAGCGCGTCGTGAGCGGCGTGAAATTCTCGACCACTGCGCCCAATGGCGACACTTCCTCCGTGGGACCTTCCCCGGTCGACATGACCCCCACCGGCGGACTCAGCTTGGGCCAAGCGGAGGCCTCTTTCGGCATGGAAACCCTCTTCATGGCATTGCGAACCATGGCCAAGAATCTGGCCCCGGTGCCCGGCCGCAAGAGCCTGATTCTCTTCACGGCCGGTTTTCCACTCAACCCTGAGGGAATGTCCGATCTCACCGCGCTCATCAGTGTCTGTAACCGCTCCAACGTCGCCGTTTATCCGATCGACGTGCGCGGCCTGACCACGCCCATCTCCGCGCTCACCCCGCGCGGCCCGGCGGACGCCCTGGAGTCGGCCGCGCTCCGGCCGCCGTCCTCGCTGGCCGGCGGGCTGGCCTCGGCCGGCCGGTCGCTGTTCCATCTCGCCTCTCTCGTGGCGTCCCCTGTCGCGGCTCCGGCGACCCTGGCCCCGGTGGCGTTCGCCTTCCAGCGCGGCGGCGGAGCTCCGGGCGGATCCCCCGGCGGCGGTGGTGGATCTCCCGGCGGCGGCGGTGGAAAAACGGGCGGCACGGGAACGGGCACTGGCACGGGAACCGGTACGGGTACCGGCACGGGCACCGGCTCCGGTTCGGGCAAAGGCACCGGCACCGGCACCGGAACGGGCACGGGCACTGGCACCGGGACTGGCTCCAAAGGCAGCGGCGGCAGCAGCGGCGGCGGCGGCACCAATACGAACCCCGCCTACGCCAATCAGTACCTGAACAACCCCTACGGCCAGTCGCGCACGATCCTGCCGCCCTTCCCGCCCAGCGCCTCCGATAATCAGCAGTTCATGTACGCCCTGGCCTCCGGCACCGGCGGCTTTGTCATCGTCAACACCAACGACCTGTTGGGCGGCCTGGAGAGGATCGGCCGGGAGCTGAACGAGTTTTATTTCCTGGGCTACACTCCTTCCGAGTCTCCTGAGGGCAGTTGCCACAATATCCAGGTCAAGCTGGCCGGCGTCAGCGGCCTCAGCGTGCGCGCCCGCAGCGGTTATTGCAATGTGAAACCGCTCGACGTGCTGGCCGGCAATTCGACCGAGCAGGACCTGGAGGCCCGCGCCGCCAGCTCCGAACCCGGCTCCGTGCATGGCGCCATGGAGGCGCCCTTCTTCTACACCGCGCCCAACATCGCCCGCGTCGACGTGGCCCTGGAAATCCCCACCGACAGCATCAAGTTCGAAAAGGAGAAGGGCAAGTTCCATGCCCTGGTCCCAATCCTCGGCCTGGTCACCAGGCCCGACGGCGCCGTGGCCGCCCGTTTCAGCGACACCCTCAAGCTGGATATGAACAGCAAGAAGGAGGTCGAGGACTTCAAGTCCAAGCCGCTGCACTATGAGAGCCAGTTCGACGTCGCCTCGGGCCAGTACACCCTCAAGGTGGTCTTCCACACCGGCGGCACGAGCTTCGGCAAAGTGGAGTCGCCGCTGACCATCGAGCCCTTCGACAACAATCGCTTCAGCCTCAGCGGCGTGGTCCTCAGCAAGAACTTCAGCCCCATCCAGAACCTCGGTTCGGGCCTGGACGCGGCGCTCATTGAGGACCGCAAGACGCTCGTCGCCCAGGGCATGCAGATCACTCCTTCCGGCGACAACGCGTTCAAGCAGACCGACAACACGGTGCTCTATGTCGAGGTCTATGCGCCCGGGCTGGTCTCGTCCAGTCCTCCCACCGTCAAGTTGCAGCTCCGCATCCTGGACGGCAAGAGCGGCGCGGAGAAGCTGAACAGCGGCTACCTGAACGTGAACAAGATGATCATCCCCGGCAACCCGGTGGTCCCGGTCGGCATGCGACTCCCGCTGGCCGATCTGCCCCCCGGCACTTACCGGGCCGAACTGAAAGCCGCCGACACGGCCGGCCGCTTCACTTCGGCTCGCGAGACTAGCTTCGTGGTTGAATAGACTCGCGCCTCGCGCAACTGCCAGATTCTGGACGGCTTCCAAAGACGCCCTGCCCGGTGGCGCTGCCGCCGGATGGCCCTTCGGTTGCGCTTCGCCGGCCTGGCCGGCGCCGTTCTTAGTCCGGCCAGACGCACTATCTTTCGTCTAGATTGCTAATGCCGCGACGCCTTGCTGCCGATTTCATGATCAACGGGGCTTCGCCTGCGGGAGCGTCCCTCGCCGGTATCGCCGCTGGACGCCGCAGTCGAGCCCGCGAGAGCAAAAGCGAACAGAAAGGCTCAAACGATGTCCATCTCCCCACTCAATTCCCTCTACAGCACCTCGTTGCTGCAACTGGGCGGTCTCAACTCCACACAGTCCTCCCAGCCGACAACCGGGACCTCTTCCGCGGTCACAGCTCCGGCTGATTCGCAGGACATTTCCAGCTTCTCCCAGTTCATCAGTCAATTGCAGCAGGAGGCCACGAACGATCCGACGGCCTTCAAACAGCAGACTGCTCAAATCGCCTCGAATCTCAGCTCCGACGCGCAGTCCACCACCGGGGCCCAGTCCCAGTTCCTGCAGAGTCTGGCCAACATGTTCCAGGCCGCCTCGCAATCGGGCAATCCGGCGGACCTGAATCTCAACTCCAGCTCCGCCGCCTCGGGTACTCAAAGCGCCTCGGGACATCATCATCATCACCACCATCACTTCTCCGAGAGCCAGTCGCAGCAGAGCACGACCAGCGCCTCCGACCTGATGTCGATGATCACGGCCGCCCTGTCGAATTCCACGACGAGTTCGGCCACCCAGGCCTCGGTCACCAATAGCCTGGACAGTAGCCTCCTGAGCTCCTGACGAGCTCCCGGCTTTGCGCCCGCGGCCGAGCCATCGGAAGGCACGCCGCGCAGGCTGAACTGACGCTTCACGCAGCCTAACTGACCGCGGCGCACCGGCGCGCTGGGATCGCGCGAGATTCCGAGCCGCCGCGGCCGGCCCGCTACAATGGGAGCAAGGCCGCGCGCGCACCGGAACCCACGTGAAAATCGGATTTGTCAGCCTGGGCTGTCCCAAAAACCTTGTGGATAGCGAAGTCATGATGGGCCAGTTGGCCGCCCGCGGGCACCAGCTCACGGCTTCGCCCGCCGAGGCCGACGTCCTGGTGGTCAACACCTGCAGCTTCATCGACCCGGCCAAGCAGGAGTCCGTCGACACGATCCTCGAGATGGCGGCCTACAAGCGCACCGGCCGCGCCCAGCGGCTGCTGGTCGCCGGCTGCCTGGTGGAGCGGTACCGCGACGACATCCGCCGGCAAATTCCTGAAGTCGACGCCGTGCTCGGCACCAACGAACTCGACTCCATCGTCGCGCTGTGCGAAGGCCATTCGGGGCGGTCTGATCCGCTGCAGCCATACCTCTACCACGACGCCACGCCGCGCCTGCTCGCCACCCCGCGCCACTATGCTTACATCAAGATCAACGAGGGCTGCGACCACCCCTGCTCGTTCTGCGTCATCCCGCAGTTTCGCGGCCGCTTCCGCAGCCGGCGTTTTGAGAGCGTTCTGATCGAGGCCCGCCGGCTGTTCGACCAGGGCGTGCGCGAGATCAACCTGATCGGCCAGGACACCACGGCCTACGGCGACGATCTGGGGATCGGCAACGGCCTGGCGGAGCTGCTGGCGCGGCTGGCCCAGATCGAGACGCCGCAGCCGGCCTGGATCCGTTTCCTGTATTGCTATCCCAACCGCATCACCGGGCGGCTGTTGGACGTGTTGGCACGCTATCCGGCGCTGGTGAAGTACATCGACATGCCGTTGCAACACGCCTCGGCGCGGGTGCTGAAGCGGATGAAGCGCGGCTCCAGCGGCGACCTCTTTCTCAAATTGCTGGAGCGGATCCGGCGGAGCGTGCCCGGCGTCACCATCAGAACCTCGTTGATTGCCGGCTTCCCGGGCGAAACGGACTCCGATTTCAACGAGCTATGCCAGTTCGTCGAGGCCGCGCGGTTCGACCGGATGGGCGTTTTCGGCTACTCGGACGAGGAGAGCAGCGCCAGTTTTCACCTCGATGGCAAGGTCGATGCGCGGACCATCTACAACCGCAAACGGCATCTCATGGCGCTGCAACGCCGCATCTCGCGCCAGCTCAACCGGCGCTGGCTGGGGCGGGAAGTGGCGGTGCTGATCAGCGGCCCGTCGGCCGAAAGCGACCTCGTGTGGGAGGCGCGCATGGCCGGCCAGGCGCCGGAGATCGACGGCGTGTGCTACATTTCCGACCCCGGCCCGTCGCCGCTTGCGGCGGGACAGATGCGGCGCATGCGTATCACCAAAACGCACGACTACGACCTGGTGGGCGACCTGGTGGAGCACCCTGCCGAGACCCCGTCTATTCCTGCTAATCCATTCCCCATCCTACAGATAGTGCCACGTCACTCGGCCTTGCCGCCGCGCTGAGCCAGCGCCAGATTCGACACCTCGCCGCGATTCTGCTTCCAGCTCCTCCGACAACCCCGCTGGGGGAAACCTGGTTGGCGTAGAATGACCGGGACCCGGGCCTGACGATGGAAGCCCCGGATCTGACGCGGGAGGTCCGTTCCATGAAGCGATTCCTTTTTCTGCCGGTGCTCGTGACGACCGTTTGGGCAGCCGATTCGATGACCTCGGGCGATGCCTACGTGCGCTTCGACCCGGCGACCACAAGCTGGACCTGCGGCACGAAGCTGATCGAGCAGCGGCTGGAACTGGCGAAGGGCCAGTTCCGGCTGGCGGAGCTGCGGAATCGCGCTAGCGGGACCGAATTCACGGCTCGCGCCGAGTCGGATGAGTTCCGGTTCGTGTTCGCCGGCATGGAGCGCACGGGGCTCAGCGGCGATTACAAGCTGCAGGACTTTCAGATCGCGCGAATGGCCGTTCCCAAGGCTTCTCCAGGCATCGAACCCGGCTTGACGCTGGTGGTCACGCTGGAGCATCCGCAGTTTCTCGTCCGACTGCACTACGACATTTATGCGTCCACGCCGCGCACGCCGATGGGCATGATCCGGAAGTGGTACGAGGTGACCAACCGCACCGCGCAGACGCAGCCGCTGACCGAGATCAGCATGAACCATATGCGCATCCGGGAGGAGTTTGCCGGGCGGCTGTCGCTGCACTGGTGGCGGGGCGGCGGGGCGCAGCACGGCACCAACGAGATGCACACGGAAGCGCTGGCCGGGCAGCGCAACCGCACATTCGACTCGCTGAGCGGGGCGGCAGGGTTCCGCGCGGACGACGTCTACAGCGGCAGCGCGACGTATCATCCCTATTTCGTGCTGGACGATCCGGCGGGGGGAGAGGGTATTTTCCTGGGCTTCAATTACCTGGGGCCGTGGGCGACCAAAGTATGGAATGCCGGCGAGTATCACGGCCGGGGCGGATTCCTGGTCAGCTCGCAGGTGCAGCTGCACACCGAACCGCTGGCCGCCGGGGCGAGCTTCGAGGCGCCGAACAGCTTCATCGGGGTATACAAGGGCGATCTGGATACGGCCGGAGAACAGCTTCAGGACTGGCAGGCGACGTACAAGTGGGACCTGACGCGCGAGCGGTACCTGTGGGCCACGACGATCTACAACGGATATTGGGACGACCCGCGGCACAAGCAGCGGATCGACCTGCACACGAAGGAGATGTGGCGTATTGCCGACCTGTGCCTGCGCAGCGGGGCGGAGATCGCGCACGAGGACGATTTCTGGTTTGACGAGCGCGGCCGCGGCGTGTGGGAGGGAATCGACTGGGCGGAGCTGGTGCGGTATCTGAGAGAGTCGGGGATCGGATTCCGGCTGTGGATGCCGCCGCAGCACTTCGCGCCGGGCACGCCGCCGGATGCGCACGCGGACTGGGCGCTGGTGCCGAAAGCGCCGGACGGCATTACCGGCTGGTACGGACTGGGATTGTGCGCGGCGGCGAAGGGCGCGCATGAGTACATGCGCGAGTTCATGAACGCCCGCGAGAAGCGGTATGGGGATTACTACTACCGGCTGGATGGATGGGTGCAGGCGCCGTGCTATGCGACCAATCACGACCACCCGCCGGGTCAGCCGCACGTGCAGCAGTACCGGCACTACCTGCAGATGCTGCGGGAGGTGAAAGAGGCCAACCCGGGGATGGGGTTACAGGGGTGCAACTCGGGCGGCGAATGGTGCAACTGGGACAAGCTGGAACTGCTGGAGAATAACCAGTTCTCCGACGGCGGCGGGCCGGACGATCTGTATTACCTGACGTATTTCTGGCCAGTGGCCAAAGAACTGGAGTGGGGCACGGGGTCCAACCGGCTGGATGGGGAGGACCTGGAGCAATTGCGGCAGGACGTGGTATTCCACCGCTACCTGCGGCAGGAGCGCGTATTGGACCGCTACATGCGCGTATATCATCCCACAACCGAAGGCGCGCCCGATGCGCACACGTATCTGCAGATTGCGAATGCGGAAAACACCAAGGCGGCGATCATTCAGGACACGCTGCCCGAAGGCGAGGTGGTGGTGTATCCGAAACGGCTGGCGCCGGCCGAGGTGTACAGCGTGACCTTCCGCTACGCCCCGGAGAAGCGCACGGCGACGGGCGCCGAGGTGATGCGGACCGGCATCCGCTTCCTGCCGGAAAACAAGCACGAGGTGATCCTGCTGAACCTGGACAACGCACCGGGACGGGGCGCGGATCACACGCCGCCGACGGTTCCTGGCAAGGCCTGGCTGAAGCGCGAGAGCTGGGGCGGGCGCACGGGCGTGGCGCTGCGCTGGACGGCCAGCCACGACAACGTGATCGTCGCCGGGTACGAGGTAATGCGGGACGGCAGGCTGCTGGACCACGTCGGCATCGGTACGTTCTATTTCGACGCGAGCCCGGGCGCGGGCCTCGACCGGCGCTATGATGTGCTGGCCATCGACGGCGACGGAAACCGGTCAGGCAGCGTGGCGGCAGTGCAGTAGCCATCGGCAGCGCGGAGATCCCGCCAGGGCCGTGCGGCAGACGGCAGGGCGAGGCTCAGGCCGGCGGCACCGGGCAGACCGACGGCGCGAGGCGGTGGCGCAGGCGGGCAACGAGGCGATAACCCGAGCGGGTGAAGGGCCGGACCAACGGGTTTCCCAACAGCCAGGCGAAGGCCGGCCAGCCGGAGGCGCGGAGCGCGCGCAACAGGGCCTGGCTGCCGCCCCAGACGGAGCCGTCGGGCTCGAGCCACAGCATCTGGCCGGAGACGGTGCGGGCGACGGGCTCCGGCAGTTGGGCCAGGACGGCGCGCGAGGGGCGCTTGTCGAAGGGCCGGCGGGCCAGGCGCTCAAGGGTGCGGACCCAGCGCGAGCAGAAGCCGCATTCCCCGTCATAGAGCAGCAGGCCGCGCGGCGGGGCGGGAGCGATGCGGATACCGGGGAAGCTCTCGCGCGGGGCCATGGTCAGGGCGTCCTCAGCGCGAGGCAGAGTGGATTTGCACTAATGGCTCGCTGGCGGCCGTATCAAATGGACGCGGGTCGGGGGGACGCGGGTCGGCGAGCGTCTGGGGGGCGCGCCAGGAGTCAAACAGCGAAACGTAGTGCACGCAGGAGATGGTGCAGTGCGGGGCGCAGGCCTTTTCGGTATAGTACTCGCGCCGCAGGTCGGCGGGGCCGTAGTCGGAGAGCGGCCGCCCCGGGTAGCCGCGCTGTTGCGAGCAATAGTGGACCAACCCGTCCTCGCAGATGTACAGGTAGCGCGCGCCGGCGCGGCAGCGCCAGCGGTTGGGACGGCCGTGGACCATCGATTCCTGAAAGAAGCTGAGCTGGGCGTAGTTGCGCTTCTCCAGGGCCTTCACGGCGAGGTAGATCTCGCGCTCGCGCGGGGACAGCGGCTTCAATTGGCCGGCGTGGTCGTGGATGATGCCGATGGTGGAAGAAAAGCCCAGCTCGATGGAGCGGCGGGCAATGGACAGGGCGTCATCGGCGTGCTGGACGCCGCCGCCGACCACCGAGTTGATATTGACGTGGAACAGGGCGTTGGCGGCCAGCAGCTTCAGTTTCCGATCGAGGACCTTCAGGCTCTTCTTCGACACCTCGTCGGGGTTGACGTTGTCGATCGAGATCTGCATATGGTCAAGACCGGCGCGGTTGAGGCGCTGGATGCGGTCGGCGGTGAGCAGATAGCCGTTGGTGATCAGCCCCGCGACTGCGCCGTGGCGGCGGATGCGGCGGATGAGCTGGTCCAGGTCGGGGTGCAGCAGGGGCTCGCCGCCGCTGATGGTGATGATGGACGTCCCGAGGCGGCCGAGGTCGTCGATGCGCTCCAGCATTACCTCGGTGTCCACAGGGCGCGAGTAGTCGTCGTACTCATTGCAGTATGTACAGCTCAGGTTGCAGCGGCGGATAGGGATGATGTGCGCCATGATCGGGTGGCGCTTGTCGGCCGCCCCCCAAGCGAGCATCTTGATTTCGCGCAGCCGGCGTCGCAGCGCCGCCCAGTCCCGCCGCGCGCGGAAACCGTGATCGGTCATGAGGATTATCTCTATTAAAACATTTAGATTCGGCGAGATGGCTTTTCGATGCCTGGAAGGGCGAAACTGCCGCCCGAACGGAGGATTAGGAGGGCTGTCCGGCGGATTGATTCTCCAGGTGCGGGCCGCCGTCAGCCGTTTGAAATAGGGGCCTGCCGAAGCCGCATGTTACACTGACAATGAAAGCTGCGGAAACGGCCCCGGACATGGCGTCCGAGGCTCCGTTTCAACCCCAGGAGAGGTGGCCGAGCGGTTGAAGGCGCACGCTTGGAAAGCGTGTTTACGGGAAACTGTAACGTGGGTTCGAATCCCACCCTCTCCGCCATCACATGGCGCATTCGAGGCCGCTCACCATTGGCATAGCGAATCGACGTAGGCCGCGGAGCCGTCGCGCCACCAGCCATCGAGCTGTGAGACATCCTTGAGCTGCTGGCCGCGCATTCGCGGCACGACGACGTAACGGCAATCGAAGCCCGGCACGGCCGTTATGTCGCCCCACAGCTTCTCGAACTGCGTGACCGGGAAGACGTCTTCCTGGCCCTGCCCCCAGCGCTTTTTGACGTCCTTGAGCGTGACATAGGCGGGCATTTTCGCGGCCACGCGGCGGACGGCCGCGGTGGTCTTTTCCTGGCTGCCCAGATCGGCGCGAGCGAGACCGAAGACGGCCAACAGTTTGTCGATGCCGATCCACATCGTGTTGGAGTTGTAGTAGGAAAGTTCGAACTCCAGCCGCTCGTCGGGCAGCGCCAGGCCTTCCACCAGGCGCAGCTTGCCGTCGATGCGCGCCAGGCCGCCGCCGCGGTCTTCCACCTCGCGCGGAATGAGTTCGGCGGTCAGAGCGGCGCCCGATTCGATGTGCCATCCGAGCAGCGCGGCGTCGAGGTTCGCACCCAGCGTGTCGATATTGCGCAGCAGCAGAAAGCGCAGCGCCGGATTCTCGTCCAGCATTCTTTTCAATACGCCGTTGCGCAGCATGTTCGGCAGTTCGTACCAATGCCCGACCGGGTGCAGGCATTGCTCGGGCACATTATCGGTGTAATCCGATCCTTCGCCGCGGCTGCGGGCCCAGTGCATCCAGGCGGCGCGGGCGCTGTCGCGGGCTTTCTGCTTGCGCGCGTGCAGCAGCGGCTGGGGCAGTTCCTCCCAGGCGAAGTGCAGGTCCCGCACCATGGGCACCAGGCGCAAGCCGACCACCCGCCCGGGCGAGACGTACAACGGACCCGGATAGCCGTAATTGCCGGCCGCGCGGAGCGTATCTTCAATCGGCTGATGCGTCAGATAACTGGTCGTGATCACATGCGGTACTGGCCGCGACCACAGGCTGGAAATCTGGCGCGACTGGGCTAGGTGGATTTCGGAAAAGGTGCAGAAACGGTGATTGAGCCGGGCGAACGGATTCAGGGCTTTCACCACGCCGGCGCCGCGCGTCCAGCGGGTGCCGATGCCGCCGGCCAGCGAAACGACAGCCACGCTGCCGGCGCGCAGGGCGTCTTCGCCGAGCCGCCGCAGTCGCGCGGGCAGCCCCTGCTGGGCATCGGGGATTTCTTCGGCCGCGACGTCCTCGACGCTGCTATTGACGGGCAACCGGTTCTGCGCCAGACCGACGCGGCCGGCGCGCAGATCGGAGCGGAAGCGCTCATGCTGATCGCGGTCGAAGCCATATTCGGCGAGCAGCGCTTCGAGGCCGGGCAGCGTCCCGCCGGCCCGCGATGCGGCGTGCGGCGCCATGCGGTCGAACACCGTGCGCGCCATGCCGGCCAGGGCCGGCCGGTCGCGGCACGCCTGGCCGAAGGTATCCAGCTCGCCGCGCCGGGCGGGCGTGAGCGACCGCCCATCGCGCCGCACCATTGCCGGCACATGCAGGGCGTAGTAGCCCGGACTCAGCAGGGCGGTTTCGCCGGCGCGCAATGCGGCCCATGTCCCGCGCTCGTTGATGGCGCAGTCGTAGACCACAGGTTCCATGGCGAAGGGCACGGCGCGCTCAAGCGACCGCTTGACCTCGCTCATCAGGCCGGCCAGGCGCTCCAAAGCGCGCGGCCTGGCGCGCGGATCGAACAGGAACCCCATGCCTCCGCCGGCCATTCCGCCGAGCATCCAGAAGCCCCAGAACTCGGCTCCAAACTCCTCCCGCGCGCGCTCGATCAACTGTTCGGTGTAGTGATTGCCGGCCCACGGAATGATGGTCTGGATAGGTCCGTCGAAAGTGCGCTGGGTACAAGCGCCGAGGCCCCGGATGTCGCCGTTTTTCAAACACTCGATGATGCGGTCCAACAAGGCCGCGGCCTCCTGCCGGGCGTTCCATTCCACCTCACTGCGCAGCAGGTACCTCTCCGAGACCAGTTCCAGGATGGGGCCGACGTCCTGGGCCATGCCGCCGTGCACCAACACCAACGATTCCTGGAGCCGGGCCCGCGCCTTGGGGCTGACTTCCGCCGCGGAAAGCTCGCGGTGGCGGGGCAGCAGGCAGCCGCGGCTGACGCCCCACTCGACGTCGCCTTCGCGCGCCACCACGCCCTCGATCAACTTGATGCCCGGCCACACGCCGCCCGAGTCCTGCCAGCCGCCGCCGCTGCCGGCCAGCCATTCGCCGAGGATGGCGCGGGCGGCCACGATCCGCCGGTCCTGTTCTTCCAGCCCGCCCGTGAGAGCGCGGATCTGGGCCGTGGCGCGCATTCCGGCCGCGATGATGCAGGCCAGCAGACTGGTCGAGACGGCCAGGCGCGATCCTTTGGGAATCCCGTTGACCTGGCTGACGATTTCGATTCCATGGCCGGGCTGGCTCGTCAAACGGCCGAGCAGATCGGCGAGCGGCTCCGTCGATCCCTCCATGCTGGGCGGAACCAGGCCGGCGGCGATGATGCCCGCTTTGAGAAGCCCCAGGTAGTCCTTCGAGAAATCGAAGACTTCGGCGATCGAGGTGACATCCGCCGTGGCGCCCAGGTCGACGCTGGTCAGGCGCAGGACCGGCTCGTCGATCAACCTCAGGTATGCTTCCACCGGAGGCTGGGGCTCGTTCGCGCCGGCGCCGAGCACGGCCAGATCGATGCTCACATTCAGGACCCGGGCGCCTTCGGGGTCGTCCATACCGAGATAGAAGATGTCGCTCCAGGCGCTGTGCGAGAGGTCCATCCTCACGGGCGTGGCTTCGCACAGCACGGGGTACAGCGATGTGGCGGGGTCTTTGCGCAGCAGCTCGGGCCGCAACGTCAGCGGGTAGTCGCTGGGATGACCGGTGCGGAACATCCATTGATTGCCGCGCACGCTGCGCACGCTGCGGCGGACCTGGTTGGCGAGCGTCTGAAAGGCCAGCCCGCGGTAGGCGGAAGCGAGCGCGCTCGAGACCGCGCGGCTGGGCCCGGCGCTCGATTGGGCATTCAGGAAGCACCGGATCGCCTCCTCAAAATGCCGCGCCAGCAGGTGCGCGTAGCCGTCCGCGGGAATGTGGCCGCGGGACGCGATTTCTGGCCGGGCGGCCAAATGGTAGCGCTGGATGGCGGCCAGAAAGGCCAGCGCGCGCACCCGCTCGTAGAGGTTGCCGCTGCTGTGCCGCAAGCGCTCCAGGGCCTCGCACTCGGCCAGCAGGCTGGCGGCGGAAGCGCCCCGGCACAAGCCCTCGAGCGACCGGTTTCGAATGGCCGGATCGGTGGAAACAATGGTGCGGACCAACTCGCTCATTGGCCCGGCCTCGCCTCCGCCTCCTCGCGCAGAATCAAAGCCTCGAGAATTTGCGAGAGCACTTCGGTCTTGTCCCGCCCGGTCATCGCCAGCAGCAATTGCGCGATGAACGGACCGTACGGCGCGCCGAGATCGACCCGGCGGTCCGTCGTCCGCATGGCCAGATACCTTTCGCGCTGCACCAGCTCCGCCAGCGCGGCCGACAGAGAAAAGCGTTCGGCAGGGCGCTGGTCGAGCAGCTCGCCCAGGATGGTCATCACGGCCGGCGTGAGGACGTGCATCCCGGAAAAGCAAAGATAATGGCCCGACCGCAATCCGGAGACGATGAGTTCCTGCTCCGCTTGCGTGGGCGTCGGCTTCTCCAGCACCGTCTCCACCTTATACAGGTCCGCATGGCCGGGCTCCTGTTGCCCGCCAATCGCACCGAAGTGCGGCAGCAGACCTTCCCGTGTCGCCTGAACCGCCGAGACCGAGCACTCCTCGGTCTCCGCCGTTTCGATCAGCCGTTCGGTGCAGCTCGCGCCCGCGCCGCCAACGAAGATATGGTCGCTCATCAAATGGAGGAACGGATGTCCCGCCACAAATTCGCGCGCGCAATAGATCGCCTGGCCGTACCCTTGGGGCTGCGGCTGCTCGACGAATCGGACAATGCCCGCATGCTCGCCCGCGGCGGAACGATAAGCCTGTTCATCCCCCGGAGCAATGACCACGCAGATCTCCTCGAGACGGGCCTGAACGATCCGGTCCACCAGGATGTTGAGGACGCTGCGCTCGACTCCATCGCGGTCGATCAGGCTTTGAAGCGGTAACCGGCGCTGGCTCGGTCCCGCGGCAGTAATGACGGCTTTTCGGACTCGCATCAATCTACATCGTGCCAGAATTCATCGCGAAGCGGAGCAGACTCCTTGCGAGGACTGGAGACCCGCCACCACGTCGAATCACGGCGCTGGCCACAGCAATTCGACCGCACAAGCGGGTTCAAAGGGCCCGCCTCCAAAATCTGCGAACTGAATATGGGTCACGGAATACCCTCGGTCGGCAACCGCAGCTCCGGCTGGGTGTGCAATCGCGAAATCCGGAAAGGCAAAACGGAAATGCCTGGTGATTTGCGGTAGCCTGGAAGCGAAATTGGGAATCCGTGGCTACAGGCGTTTGGGCTGAAGCATTCGCGAGATTGACTGGCGACGTTCTATTACGACACTCAGGACAGCGAGCGCCTGACGCGTTACGCGTTGTCGGAACTTGGCAGAGTTACTGAAACCGCAACAAGGGTTTTCTCCGACGCGATCATCCAGTGGAAGGATCGTAGGACACCGTGACGACTGCTCCGCTGATTCACGTGCCTATCTAAGAAGCTGTAAAGCGCGAAAGACCGGTGATAGAAGAAGGCAGACGGGGGCCGGCAGGGATGAGCATGAATTCACAAGTAGACAAGACTACTCTTTCGGGCCTCGCCATCGCAGGCGCTCCAAGAGCGTTCGACCACATTTTGCACGTGGGCCGGCCCAACATCGGCAACCGTCAGCGTTTCCTGGACCGCGTCAACGAGGCGCTGGACCGGCGCTGGCTGTCCAATGCCGGCCGTTTCGTGACGGAGTTCGAACGCGCCGTCGAGCAGAAACTGGGAGTCCGGCACTGCGTGGCCATGTGCAACGGAACGGTGGCCCTGGAGATCGCCATTCGCGCGCTGGGGTTGCATGGCGAGGTAATCGTTCCGTCATTTACCTTCATTGCTACGGCGCATGCGCTGCAGTGGCAGGAGATCACCCCGGTCTTCTGCGACATCGATCCGCGCACGCATAACCTCGCCCCTGAACTGGTGGAGCGCATGATCACTTCGCGCACCACGGGCATCATTGGCGTCCATCTGTGGGGCCGCCCCTGCGACGTGGACGCCTTGGAGACGATCGCGCAGCGCAGCGGCCTCACGCTGCTGTATGACGCCTCCCACGCCTTCGGCTGTTCCTGCCACGGGCGCAGGATCGGTTCGTTCGGCCGCGCCGAAGTGTTCAGCTTTCACGCCACCAAGTGCCTGCATACCTGCGAAGGCGGGGCCGTTGTCACCAACGATTCCGAACTGGCCCGCTGTTGCCGCCTGATGAAGAACTTCGGTTTCGAGGGCTACGATCGCGTCACCTACATTGGCACCAACGGCAAGATGGACGAGCTTTCCGCTGCCATGGGACTCACTGTGCTGGAGGATTTTGAGACCATCGTGGAGCAAAACCGGCGCAGCTATAACCAATACGAAGCCTTGCTGGCCGGGCTGCCGGGCGTTTCTCTCATTCGCTACGACACCGCTGAAGCGCAGAACTTCCAATTCGTCGTGGCGGAAATCGACGCCGCCGCCACGGGCATTTCCCGCAACGATGTGCTGACCGTGCTGCTGTGCGAGAATGTGCTGGCACGCCGTTACTTTTATCCCGGGTGTCATCGCATGGAGCCTTACAAGTCCCTGTTCCCCAACGCCGGGCTGCTGTTGCCCGAGACCGAGCGGCTGGTGGAGCGGGTGCTCGTGTTGCCTGCCGGAGATGCGGTGACGCAGGATGAGATCGCATTGATCTGCCGGATGATCCGAACCTGCATCGAACAGCCGCGCGAGGTCGGCGCCCTGCTGGAGCGGAACAGCGCGGCAATTCGCGAGCTGCGCTGCGACATGCGCGTGCCCCCTCCGCCGTCGGGAGAGCAACATGCAGACCGCTGAAGAAACGGTCGTGGTGGTCGGCGCGGGCGGGCACGGGAGCGAGATCCAAACCTACATAGAAGATCTGATCCGGACAGGCTGGCGTGGCCGGTTTTTGGGCTTCGTGGATGACACCAAGCCGAAAGGCTGCGAGGGGCGTCTGGAGATCATCGGCGGAGTGCCCGAGTTTTTTTCCCAGCCGCCGGACACTCTGCGGGAAATCCGGTGCCTGGTCGCCTTGGGCGACAATGGCGACCGCCGCACAATGGTCAAAAAGATCGAGGAGCTCTGCGGGGGACTGGTGCGGCCATGGACTCTGATCCATCCATCCGCCTGCGTAGGCAGCTCGGAGATTGGCGCAGGTACGCTCCTGGCGCCGGGCGCCGTGGTCACTTCGCGCTCACGGATCGGGCGCTATGCCATCCTCAACGTGAATGCCTCGGTGTCGCACGATTGTGAGATCGGCGATTTCGTCAACGTCAATCCCGGCGCCGCCGTTTGCGGCTGGTGCCACATCGGGGACAGTGTTTTCATCGGGGCGGGCGCCACGGTGATCGACCGTGTCCGCATCGGCGAGGGGACCATTATTGGCGCTGGCGCAGTGGTCACCACCGATATTCCTGCTCACTCGACCGCCGTGGGCGTGCCCGCCCGGGTGATCAGGACGAGTTGACCAATGCGCCTGCTCTCCGTCATCGTGCCCGTCTACCGCGATGCCCTGAGCATCGAACGGAACTTTCACATCATCAAGGACGTCCTCGACCGGCACGCCGGCGAATTCCGGTATGAGATCATCCTGGTGAACGACGGTTCGCCGGATAACAGCCTGGAGCATCTCGAAGCACTTTACCGCCAGTATCCGGCTGTAACTGGGGTTGTGAACCTGGTTCGGAACTTCGGCCAGGTCGCGGCGATTTTTGCCGGGCTGCGCGCCTGCTCCGGTGACTGCGCGGCGGTGATTTCCTCCGACCTTCAGGATCCTCCCGAGCTCATTCCGGAGATGTTCCACAAGTGGCAGGAGGGCCAGAAGACGGTCCTCGGAATTCGCGCCAACCGTCTGGATTCGCTGTCTGTCGCTGTCCCTTCGAAGCTCTTCTATCGACTCATGAAGGCCTACGCGCTGCCCAATCTCCCCGCCAACGGATTCGATTTTTTTCTGATCGATCGCGCCGTGATCGACCGGATGCTGGTGCGTCCCGAACCCAACGGCTTCCTGCAAGGGCAGGTAATAAACGCCAGCGGACCGGTCCACGAAATTCCGTATACGCGTCGGCCGAGGGAGATCGGGGAATCGGGATGGTCCTTCGCCAAGAAAGTGAAGTACTTTCTGGATGGTTTCATAGCCTACTCCTTTACTCCGATTCGTCTGATCGCTGTCCTGGGAGTGCTGCTGTTCTGCTTGGGGATTCTGGGCTCGATCGCGCTGGTGATACAGGTTGTCTATTTCGGCACCCGCGCAGCGGGATGGTCATCGCTCATGATCGCGATGCTGCTCCTGCATGGCACCGAAATGCTCATGATCGGCGTAATCGGCGAGTATCTCTGGCGCGCTCTGGACCAGGCTCGCGGCCGGCCGCTCTATATTGTGGACTACGAGAAGCTTCCAGATACGGCGCGACCGGAAACTCGCCACTCTACGACCAAGGGCGGCTAGCCTGCCGTAAGACGTCCCTTACCCACAGCGTCTCGGTATGACCTCTTCCCCCCAGATCGAACCCATCGTCTGCAGGACCGCCCGTTGGGAGTCATTCCCGACATCACTGTCTTGGAGGCGCTTCCACTTCAAAAAGAGCAGCCTGAGCGGTCGCGGAGCGAACGGGAACCACGCGGTATCCCGCGCTGGCCAGATGCCGGGGCAGGTAATCCTCAGGGACGACGGCGAGTAAGAACTGAGGATACTGCGCCAGGATCCGATCCAACTCCTCGATGTGGAGCTTGGTACTATGACTGAACGCGGCCATACCGAGCGCGATGCTGTCGTACTTCCTATAGCGCAGTTCCAACTCGGGGCTGATGGGATAAATAAAGCGTTCTCGAAGCCGGGGCTGGGCGTAGTAAGACAACTCCATAAATACGTGCTCGTCGGGAATCACGATGGGCTCCCGGCCATCCGGTAACATCTCCAATTCCCGGCGCACCTCTTCACCCGCGCGCAGGAGGGACGCGCTGCGCAGAGTCATAATGTCCTTCACAGCAATCAAGACCACCAGGAGACCGAGCAGAGTCACACCCACTGCGGTCCGTTCGCGGAACACCGTGCACAGCAACGCGCCGAGCAGCACTGCGGAACCCATCATGGCCCAGAGGATATACCGATAGACAAAGATATGCGTGGTGTATCTTGATACAGCGATCACAACGGGCGGCATCAACGCAAGCGCGGCGATTGCCACCCATTCATACGTCGGCATCTCTATCTCATGAGGACTCTGCGGTGCCGGCGATTTGGGGAAAACGACAAGAACAACTAGCACGACTGAAAAAACGTACAGGATCTGGAAGATAAGATAGTTGTAAAATGGCTGAATCATATTCCAGCGTGCCGGCGACCAGAAGTGCGTCGTCACATATCTGCTGGATGCCATCAAGGGGTAATGCAAAGCTAGGACCAGCAGGGCCGGCAGCATGGCTGCCAAAATGCCGAAGTCGAGCTTTCGCGGCACCCGCGCACGCGCCAGTTCCGCTAGGAAAAGCGGCACCAGGAAAAAGATCGAGTAATAATGCATGGCGATCATCAACGCCAGGCAAACCGCCAGCAGTGTGAGGGACAGACCTCTCCGGCGGCCCTCGGCCGCGCTTTGCCAGCACAGCAGCGCCCCTGCGGCGCAGCCCAGCACGACGCCATAGGAGCGGCCGTCGGTGGCGTAGAAAAGGCACGCATCGCAGGCCAGCAGCGCAGCGACAAACGCGTACGCGGCCGGCAATCGCCGGTGGCAGAACGCCAGCAGGCACAGAACCATGCCGCAGTAGCCAAGCGTCGCGGGCAGGCGAATGGCGAGCGCGTCATCTTTCACGATCGGGAGCAGCGAACGAACGATGATGGCATACAGCGGTACTGTATCCCAGCCCGCGGCGGCCGCCTTTACGATCTCGGCCGGGCCGCCCTGCTGCGCCATGGCGAGGGTGAACAACTCGTCGTTCCACATCTTCTCCCGCAAGTCGATTGCGATCGAACAGGCCAGGAGCAGCACCACAAAAAGAGCGGCCCAGCGCCAGAAATGCCGTTCCAGAGAAGCGTCAACAGCGCCCATGAATCGAACCAGGGGAGATCGATCGCGGAGAATCGACGGAGTCATAAGTCTTTGTCACAGATTGCGAATTTCGCCTTCAGGCTACCGCAAATCACCGGGCCGGGCTGTCAGCCGCCGCAGCAGCGGCAGCTCGCGCGGGCGCAGGTCGCACCACTCGCCGGGAGCGAGCGGGCCTAGCGTGACTGGGTCGATGGCCCATCGCACAAGCCGCAGAGTGGGAAAGGCGATGGCGGCCGTCATGCGCCGGACCTGCCGGTTGCGCCCCTCATGCAGCACCAGTTCGATCCATGCAGCCGGAATCGATTTTCGAAGTCGGATCGGCGGCGGGCGCGGCCACAGCTTCGGCTCCGCATTGAGAGCGCGGGCCTCGGTGGAACTTGCTAACGCCCTCAGGACACTGGGCACGCTGGGCCAGGAAGTCCGGCGGATCGATTGAATGCTGGCCGTACTACTCGCTTTGGTGCAAGGTCTCGCTCTTATGGGGAGCTTCCACTTCATAGACCACAGCCCCGGGAGCGGCCGAACGGATGGGGACCACGCGATATCCCGTATCGGCGAGATGCTGGGGCAGGTAATCCTCGGCGACCGCGGCGAGTAGAAAGCGGGGATACTCGGCCAGGATCGCATCATAGTCTTCGATGTGGAGTTGTGTACGATGGCGCAGCGCGCCCATGGAGATTGCCAACGCGTCGTAATTCCGATAGCGCAATTCCAAGTCGCGGCTGAGAGGATAGATGAAGCGCTCGCGCAGCCGCGGCTGCTCGTCGTAAGAGAGTTCCATAAATACGTGCTGGTCGGGAATGACGATGGGCTCCCGGCTAGCCGGCAATGTCTCCAGGTCATGGCGCACTGGTTCACCGACGAGCATCTCCGGCATGAGGCGCAGCGGCCCAACCTCTCGCACAGCAATGAAAGCCATCAGGAAGCCCAGCAGGGTGAACCCAACCGCGGCCAGTCCACGGAATGCCTTACATAGCAGTGTGCCGAGCAGCAATGCAGTGCCGATCAGGGCCCAAAGGACATAACGACTGACAAAGATATGCGTGGTGTACCTGGAAACAGCGACAACCACAGGTGGCGTCAACGCAAGCGCGGCGATGGCCACCCATTCATACGCGGGTAGGTCAGTCTTATCCGGAGTGTGCTGCGCCTTTGACTTGAGGGAAACGACAAGCACGATTAAAACGAGTGAGCAGACATACAGGATCTGGAAGAAAAAATAGTTATAGAAGGACTTCATCATGCTCCAGTGCGCTGGCGACCAGTAGTGCGCCTGGAACCGCCGATTGGCCGCGATCACGGGGTAATGCAAAACCAAAACCAGTACGGCTGGCGCCAGGGCAGCTAAGATGCCGAAGTCCAGCTTGCGCGACGACCGCGCGCGCACCATTTCCGCCAGGAACAGAGGCGCCAGGAAAAAGATGGAGAAATAATGCAACGCGACCATGAGCGCCAGACAAAAGGCCAGCAGCGGGATGGCCAGGCCTCTGCGGCGGCCTTCGGCCGCGGTTTGCCAGCACAGCAGCGCCCCCGCGGCGCAGCCCAGGACGAGGCCGTAGGCGCGGCCGTCAGTCGAGTAAAAAAGGCACGCGTCACAGGCCAGCAGCGCAGCAATGAACGAATAGACGGCTGGCAACCGCCGGCGGCAGAATGCGAACAGACACAGCACCATGCCGCAGTAGCCCAAAGTCGAGGGCAGGCGGACGGCGAGCGCTTCGTGCCTGACGATGGGGAGGATCGAATGGACGATGATGGTATACAGCGGCGGGGCCACATCGCAGCCCTCGACGCTGGACTGGACGATGGCGGCGGCATTGGCCTGCCTTGCCAGGTAGACAGTGATTATTTCGTCGCTCCACATTTTGACCTGTACGTCTTTTACGATCGAACAGGCCAGAAGCAACACCACAAACAGAGCGGCCCAGCGCCAGAAATGCCGTTCCAGGGAATCACTCGTCTGGCTCATCAAGCGAGCCGGAAAAGGTCGCGCGCGGAGCGTCGGAGTCGTCATAGGCTCTTGTCGCGGATTCCCATTTTCACATCCAGGCTACCGTAAATCATACGGCCGACCGCGTCAGCCGCCGCAACAGCAGCAGCTCGCGCGGGCGCAGGTCGCACCACTCGCCGGGAGCGAGCGGGCCTAGCGTGACCGGGCCGATGGCCCATCGCACCAGCCGCAGAGTGGGAAAGCCGATGGCGGCCGTCATGCGCCGGACCTGCCGGTTGCGCCCCTCGTGCAGCGTGACTTCGATCCACGTCGTGGGGATCGATTGCCGGAACCGCACCGGCGGATCGCGCGGCCAGAGCTTCGGCTCCGCATTGAGAACGCGGGCCTCGGCCGGGCGCGTGCGATAACCCTGGATCACGACGCCGGCGCGCAGCGGTTCGAGATCCGCGTCCGTGGGCGCGCCTTCCACCTGGACCAGATACGCTTTGGGATGTCGATAGCGCGGGTCGGTCAGGCGGTGCTGCAGGACGCCGTCGCCGGTGAGCAGCAGCAGTCCTTCGCTGTCGCGGTCGAGGCGGCCGACGGGATAGACGTCCGGCACGCTCACGTAGTCGCGCAGCGTGCGGCCGAACTCACCCGCCGGATCGGAGAACTGCGACGGGACGCCGTACGGCTTATTGAAAACGATGCAGCGGGGCAGCAGGGCGCGGGCCTCACTTGGTGGCGTCGGCGTGCAGCAGTTCCACCACCAGACCCAGCGCCTTGGTGGTGTCGAAGTAGACGTAGTCGCCGTTGTCCGAGTCCCAGCGCCCGCTATGGATCGCATCGTAGCCCAGGCCTTTCATCTCCGATTCGGCCTGCCCGAGGTTCTGCACGTTGAATGCGATGTGATGGACGCCCTCGCCGTGTTCGTCGAGAAACTGCTGCCAGGCGGAATCGCCGCCCAGGGGTTGAATCAGTTCCACCTGAACCTGCCCGGCGCGCAGGAACGCCAGCTTGGCGCGGGCATTCGACGGTTTGCCCTGGTACATCACGTGTACTTCATTGCCCGGCCGCGAGGTCGTGATTTTGGGCAGCTCGACGCCCAGCAGCGCGGCCCAATGCTTCGCGCTGGCTTCGATGTTGCGCGTGACCAGGGCCACCTGAACGATGGCCTTAAATCCCGGATCACGCGGGGGAACGGTCTCGGCGCCGGCGGTCACGGCCAGCGCGGCGCCCATGATTAGAACGGAGAGTCGCTTCATGGCAGGCACTGTAGCACACGCGCGCCGCGCCGGAGGCGCTGTCGCGGAGAGAAGTCCCGGAGAGAACAGCTCGGGCCGAGCAGCGGCCCCTCAGCGCTGCGGGTCGGCGGCGGGCGGCGGCGCCGCTTTACCCGCCGGCGGGGCATCCAACGGCTCAGCGTGGATTCGCGTGGACATGTCGTTGAGGATCCGGCTGAACTTTTTCTGCTGCTCGGGGGTCAGGATCTTCATGATGCGCTCTTTGCCGTCCTGGCGGAAATCGTCCATCTGCCCCTGCAGATTGTCGTAATACTTGGCCAGGTCGTCGAGCAGCACCTCAATTTGCTGGGCCTGAGCGGGCGTCAGGTCGAGATCCTTCTTCAGATGCGCCATCGTGCTGGCGCGGCCGCTGGCCTGCCACGAAGCCGCGGAGTTGCGCGGCGCCAGGCGCGAGAAGGCGTAGCGCGTGGCGAAGATGCCGCACGCCAGGCCGCACACGAACACCATCAGCAGCAGGGCCAGAATCCGCGGATTGTGCCATGTGGGCCGCGTGTCGGTGAGCGTGTCGTGGAGAGTCACGGGCGTTTTACGTGGCCGGCGTTACTCGGAGACATTGACCAGGTGAACGGAACGGTCCGACAGGACCTCCGCCATCACGGCGTCCTTGGCGGCGTCCGCATCCGTGGCCCGCTGGGCATGCGGACCGTAGCCGGCGATCAGGCCCACCGGGTTGGCGTCGTTGGAAAGCACCTCATGGTTCTCGCTGGTCCACAGCACCGACGAGCCGACAATCAGGAACAGCGCCAGGCTGGCGTACAGCAGGCCGCGGGCGAATATCGGCTGCAGGAAAACCGACCACAGCGAGGCCGCGCGCTGGGCCTCGATCCGCTCCACGACGCGCGCATAGAAGCCGGCCTCCGGCGCCAGCTCTTCCCGGCCGGGGCGCAAACTGCGCACCAGAACCGACTGCGCTTCGAACTGCGCCACCTGCTCTCGGCACGCGCCGCACCCGGCCAGATGTTGGCGGAATTCCACCTCGCGGCCGCCCCCCAGGCGCCCGCCGAGGTAATCCTCAAGGTCGTTCCGAATCAGCTCATGCATAACTCTTCCCTCAAAAGACCATCTTCCCCTGCCGCCGCGTTTCGCTTCTGGACCGGTTCCCGACCGGTTCTCTCCGCGGAGTCCATGCCCACTCCACTCACGAACGCTTGACGCTGGCAGGCCAGCCCACGAGGGGCCGCGGCCCGGTCCCCAATTCACTCACCGTTCCAACGCTTCCAGGGACGATCCCCGGAGCAGCCGCTGCGCCGCCTTCAACAATTTCTGGCGTGCGCGAAACAACTTCACCTTGACTGTATTCTCGTTGAGGCCCGTCATGGCGGCCAGTTCTTCCACCGAATGACCCTCAACTTCCTTTAATAACATCAAATTGCGATCCTCGGCGCTGATCTTTGCCAGCAGCTTCACCACCAGGTCGCGATTCGCCAGCGACACTTCCACCGACTTGGCTCCGTCCGGTTCGGTGCGCTCCATGCTCTGCGCCTCTTCGGCGCTGAAGTCGCTTTCATACACCAACTTGCGGACCTTCTTCTTACGCAGGTAATCGTAGCATTCGTTGACCGAGATCTTGTAGATCCACGTCAGCAGCGTGCTGCGGAAGTCGAAATTGTTGATAGAAAAGTAGATCTTGGAGAAAACCTGCTGCGCGATGTCCTCGGCGTCGTTCCGGTTGCGCAGGATTCCGTAAATGATATTGAAAACCTTCGACTGGTAGCGGTCGACAATCTCGCGGAACGCCATCTCGTCGCGGTTCTGGACCCGGCGCACCAGTTCGGCTTCTTCGCTTGTCCGGTAATCCACGCGTGTCTTGCCCTGCCGGCGCTCAGCCGTCCCAACGCCGCTGGCCGGGTAGGGGACTACGGTGACGTATCCGCTCATACATGGGGTCTGACGGCTGACCTCCTGGTACGGTTTCAAGGACCGCGAAACCCTCCGCCGATCCTCGCGCCCGGCGCTTCTGAGACTCACCATAGCAGATCGCAACGCCTGCGCCGCCGTTTGGATACTTTTTCCTCCCCGCTGCATCTACCCTTATAGTTGCAGGATGGTAGAATAGCAATCAGGACTATTTAGTAGGAGGCCGCAGGACCAATATGATTACTCTGACCCCCGTCGCCGTGGGAAAAGTGAAGGAGATTCTCGACGCCCAGGAACCCAAGCCCAGCGGGCTGCGTATCGCCGTGGTGGGCGGCGGCTGCTCCGGTTTCAGCTATTCCATGGCTTTCGAGAACAGCCCCGGCCTGCTCGACAAATCCTACGAGTTCGAGGGCCTGAAGGTCTTCATCGACCAGGCCAGCATGCTCTACCTGGACGGCGCCGAGGTCGACTATGTCGAGACGCTGGAAGGCTCCGGCTTCAAGTTCAATAACCCGCACGTGAAGTCCACCTGCGGCTGCGGCTCCAGCTTCAGCGCCTGAGCGCGCCGCCGCCGATTGTTGGTGAAACATCCGGGCTAGGGTCGACAATGGCCCTATGGACCGCCCCCTCGAATTAGGTCATCTCCTGACCGAGCAGCCCAACCCCGCCTCGGAAAACCTCGACGCCCTGCCCACGCTCGAAATGCTGGCCGTTTTCCAGCGTGAGGACCGGCGCGTTCCCGAAGCCGTCGAAAAGGCGCTGCCGCGCATCGCCGACTCGGTCGACGCCATTGCCGGGCTGCTGCGCCTGGGCGGACGTCTGTTCTACATCGGCGCGGGCACCAGCGGCCGGCTGGGCGTGCTGGACGCCAGCGAATGCCCTCCTACTTTCAATGTTCCGCCGGAGCTCGTCACGGCCATCGTCGCCGGCGGCGACCACGCCTTGCGCCACTCCGTCGAGGCGGTTGAGGATTCGGCCGCAACCGGCGCCGCCGACCTGCTGGCCCAGGGCTTCAGTTCGCACGACGCCCTGGTCGGCATCGCCGCCAGCGGGCGCACGCCCTATGTGCTCGGCGCCATCGACGCCGCCAACCAACTGGGCGCGCTGACCGCCTGCATCGTCTGCTCGCCGGGCTCGCCGCTGGCCGCCCGGGTGCGGATTCCGATCGAACTGCTGACCGGCCCCGAGGTGATCGCCGGCTCGACGCGCCTGAAGGCCGGCACGGCCACCAAGCTGGCCCTCAACATGCTTTCGAGCGGCGTCATGGTCCGCCTGGGCCATGTCTATTCGAACCTGATGGTCAACGTGCGGCCGCTGAATGCCAAGCTGCTGGACCGCGCCCGGCGCATCGTCGCCGCCCTGGCCGGCGTGCCCGCGGGCGTTGCCGCGGACCTGCTCGAGGCCTCCGCCGGAAGCGTGCCCACGGCCATTGTCATGGGCAAGCTGGGCCTCCCGCGGGACCAGGCCGAAGCGCGCCTGGCCGCCTGCCAGGGGCGCATCCGGGACGCGCTAAAGTAGTGGTTTGGAACATACACAATGAAGCACTCGCCCGCATTTCTGGCCCTGGTCGACGACGCCAAATCGCGCATCCGGCAGATCGATCTCGAGGGCTATCGTGCCCTGCTCGCCGCCGCCACGCCGCACGTCCTCGTCGACACCCGCGAGGAGCACGAGTGGGCCGCCGGCCACGCCTGCGGCGCCATCCATCTCGGCAAAGGGGTCATCGAGCGCGACATCGAGAGCCGCGTTCCCGACAAATCCACCACCCTGGTGCTGTACTGCGGCGGCGGCTTCCGCAGCGCCCTGGTCGCCGATAACCTCTTGAAAATGGGCTACCTCAACCCCATTTCCCTCGATGGCGGCTGGCGCGCCTGGTGCGCCGCTGGCATGCCCGTCGAGTGCTAGGTCCCTTCTCCGCGGCGCCGTTTCATCGGTCCAGGATTCACAGCATTATCCAATCCACAAATGAGCCTCAAATCGGAGAGTGATTCCAATACAAGAGGAGCCTGAAATTCAAGGCCTGATTTCGGGGTTCTGACCCTCCTTTCGTTGTTTGTTTGGGGGAGTGGGGTGCGGGGAGAGGGGCTGGTCCCCCGTTCCCCGCAGCAGCAACGTCGGCACCTCCGGCCACAAGGCCGGAGCGAATAACCGATCCCGCGCGGCCTGCACGCGTTGGGCGGCCTCGGTGTCGCTGTGCGCCATCGCCTGGCGCTCGAGCGCGGCCCCGCTCAGGCCCGGTTTGAGCAGTTGCTCCCACCCCGGCAGGGAGCGCAGTTTCTCGTACGGCGTGCGGTAGTCGTCGCCCCGGTAGCGCCGCCGCCGCCGCCCGCGCGCATCGATCGTCACCTCGGCAAACCCGCACGGCCGGTGGAAGTTCACATACGGATTCAGGAACTGGCGCAAGAACTGGCTGCTGGCGCGGGCCTCGTCCTGACGCAGCAGCCCCCAGCCCAGCCACTTGCGCACCACCGCCCCGTTCTTGCCCTCCACCAGCGCGTTGTCGGTCGAGCGGCTGGGGCGCGACACCGTGAACTCCACCAGCATCTGGTCGAGCAGCCGGGCCACCGCCGCGTTGACGTACTCCGATCCGTTGTCGCTGTGGAAACCCCGCACCCGGAACGGAAACTGCTCCAGCAGGCAGTACAGCGCGGGCCTCAGATCCCGCACCCCCAGCGTGGCGCAGGACTGCACCACCTGCCATTGCGTCACCGTGTCCACGGCATTGATGTGATACGGCCCGCGCTGCCCCTCGTGGTGGCCCTGATGCACCGTATCCACCCGCAGGTAGCCCGGCGCCCCCTGCGGCTCCGGTTTGCGCCGTTGCGCCCAGGTGGGCCGTTTCTGCCCCGCCGTCGCTTCCACCACCACCCGCCGCAATTTGTAAGCGCGGCTGTGGCGCAGGTTGTAGATGTGCGCCACCGAGATCCCCGCCAGCCGCTCGAACTCGGCCCGCCCGTGGACTGTGAACTCGCGCTGCAACACCCGCCGCACCGCGGCCCCACTCAGCCCCTCATGGGCCTCGTCCACCCGCGCCAGCAGCGCGATGTCCTCCGTCCGGTAGCGCCGCGGGAAGCGCCGCCGCCGCGCCGCCTGCGGCGTCAATTCCTGCTGCCGCCGCCAGCGCCCGATCAGCCGTCCCAGCTGCGCCCGGCCCAGCCCGGTCAACTTGCCCAAATAGCGGCGGATCAAACTCTTGTCTTTCTTGCTCAGCCCCGGATACTGGTGCGCCTCCAAAACCCGCTGCACCAGCCCGTTGCGGGCGCCCCGGTCGCGGCAATCAAAGCTCGCGCTCCGGCTCCCGGCCAGAAACTCGCGCAGCTCCGCCAAATTCAATTGCTCGGGATTCTGCATCGTGGGCGACATCGCCCCGCATCTTCGCCCATCCCCACTTCAGGCTCATCTTGTATTGGAATCAAACTCCCTTTTCGGGCTCTTCTTGTATTGGACAACTCTCGTGCTTGACACCGGGCGTAGCATCAATCAGGGAGTCCGTATTTGCGCGCCTGACAAGATCGTTCTTTGAAAACCGAATAACTGGCGAATACCTGTCCGAAAGATAGCCTCTTAAGTCTTTGTATCTAAAAAGCAAAGTTGATATTTGGCTTTGTTCCTCCAAAAACGTGTTTTTGCACCGTGGCGCAGACACTCTTGTCTGCCGCGTCGGCATTC
>JBKQPG010000005.1:0-42149 GCA_052145115.1 Bryobacteraceae bacterium | reverse complement strand
ACCGGGGCGGGGTCGCATCGGCTGCTCTGTCCGCGGAGCTAGCGCGGCCGAGGCCTCAATGGGGTGGCCGGAGGGGACACTCTGCGCGTGCCGCGGCGGCACGCTTGGGTTCCCTCGGCGCGACGTTCAGAGGCTGTCGATCAAGCGCCGCGGCCCTCGGTGTCCCCGTCCGGGAGCGGCCTCGTTGCCACCGGACGCGACGGGCTACACTTATTCCGAAACAGGTCTAGTCGCGGCTCCGTAACAAGACGCGGCTCCGTCACACGCGGCTGCCTGGAAACGCAACGTTCCGGTTGCATTAAGTGACGGGGTGAGTTAATCTGCAACCTGGAGGTTGCGTAAGAATGGAAAACCGGATTGAGAAACGGATTGAACTCAAGGCGCCGGTCGAGCGGGTGTGGCGGGCGCTGACGGATTACCGGGAGTTCGGCGAGTGGTTCCGGGTGAAGCTGGAGGGGCCGTTCGTGGCGGGGCAGATGGCGCGCGGCCACGTCACGTGGCCGGGCTACGAGCACGTGAAATGGGAGGCCACGGTGCAGAAGATGGAGGAGGGGCGGCTGTTTTCGTACACCTGGCACCCGTATTCGATCGATCCAAAAATCGATTACTCGAAGGAGACGCCGACGCTGGTCGAGTTCCGGCTGGAGAAGACGGCGGGCGGCACGCTGCTGACGCTGACGGAGTCGGGCTTCGAGAACGTCCCCGAGAGCCGACGCGCGGAGGCATTCCGCAGGAACGACGGCGGCTGGGCGCAGCAGATGAAGAACATCGAGGTCTATGTCGCGGAGCAGCCATAGCAGCACGCTCGAGCGGCGGAGGGCGCAGGCGCCGGTGTTTGCGGCGCTGGGCGACGAGACGCGGCTGGCCCTCATCGTAAGGCTCAGCGACGGGGAGGCGCGCTCGATTGCGCAGTTGACGCAGGGATCGCGGCTGACAAGGCAGGCGATCACGAAGCACCTGCGAATGCTGGAGCGGGCGAGGATCGTGCACTCCGCGCGGGCGGGGCGGGAGAGCCTGTTCGAGCTGAATCCAGAGCCAATCGGGAAGGCGCGGGAGTACCTCGACCTGGTGTCGGAGCAGTGGGACCAGGCGCTGGGAAGGCTGAAGGCGTTGGTGGAGGGTTGAGCGTCTGTCACTCGCGAGAAGGCACTCAGGCGTCCTGGAGAATCAGGTCGCCCATGCGGATCAGGAGCCGGCGGGCGCGGCGCCGGTGGAGGGCTGGACGGGCTTGTTCAAGGGCGCGCCGGGAAATTCCTTGACCGGTTCCTTGAGGTTGTCGGGGAACAGCGGGGTGCGCGTATTGATATCGAACAGGGTGAAGATCAGGAACAGGGCCAGGAACAGCAGGCCGGTCAGGAAGATCACGGCGCTGAATTTGTCGTGGCGCAGGTGCATGAAGAAGAGCGCCACGAGCGAGGCCTTGACAGTGGCGATGACGAGCGCGATGACCATGTTGTAAGGCCCGAAGTTGATGCCCGCGGCGGTGACGGTGAGGGCCGTCAGCGTGAGCAGGGCGAGCAGGACGACGGCGTAGGTGCGGGGCCCGGTGAGGGGATGAGAGTGGGCCGCGGCGGGTTGTCCAACGGTGATGTGTTCCATGACGCCGGGCTCCTTCAGGAGATCAGATACAAGAGCGGGAAGAGGTAGATCCAGACCAGGTCCACCAGGTGCCAGTAGAGACCGACCAGATCGACGGGATTGTAGTAAGCGGACGAGAAGTCGCCACGAATGGCGCGCCGGAGCAGCCACGAGATGGCGCCCATGCCGCACAGGACGTGGATGCCATGCAGGCCGGTCATCATGAAATAGAAGCTGAAGAACATGAACTGGCCGGGCACGGTGTCGCCGCGATGGGAGTAGAAATTGCCGGGCAGCAGACCTTCGGCGAACTTGTGGTGGTACTCGAAGCCCTTGACGACCATGAATGTGGCGGCGCAGAGGAGCGTCAGGGTTAAGAACAGGATCAGAAGCTTGCGTTTCGAGGTCTGGGCCGACCAGACGGCCAGGACCATGGTGAAGCTGGAGACCAGCAGCACGACCGTGTTCACGGTGCCGAGGGTGCGGCTGAGCTGATGATGGGCCTCAAAGAAGGCCGCGGGGTGCTTGGCGTGCATGATCGCGTAGCCGACAAAGAGGCCGCCGAAGAGGAGCACTTCGGTGACCAGGAAGAGCCACATGCCGATCTTGCCGGCATCGAACTGCTGGCCCATGGCGTGGTAGTGATGCTGGAGGAAAGGCGGATTTTCCGGTGCGGCGGGGAGGGTGGTGGTGGCTTCGCTCATCGTGGAAATCTCTCAGGGATTGGCGTGGCGCGGCGCTGAGCCGGCGTGGGCGCCGGCGGCGGGCGCAGAGGACATGGGGCGGTAGTCGTAAGGACCATGCAGCGGCACGGGCTGGCCGTCGAAGTTGTGGGTCGGGGGCGGAGAGGAGGTCATCCACTCCAGGGTCTTGCCGCCCCAGGGATTGTCGACCATACCCTTGGGCCGGCGGAACGAAGCGAGCAGGACGGCCAGGGCGAGGAACAGGCCGGCGGCCAGGATCCAACTGCCGATGGTGGAGGCGACGTGCAGGCCCTGGAACTGCGGCAGGTAGTTGAAATAGCGGCGCGGCATGCCGCGGCTGCCCAAAACAAACTGGGGCAGGAATGTTGCATTGAAACCGATGAAGGTCAGGACGCAGCCGATGCGCGCCAGCTTCTCGTTGTACATGCGGCCGTACATCTTGGGCCACCAATAGTGCAGACCGGCGAGCAGCGCGAAGAGGTTCGAGCTGGCCATGACGAAATGGAAGTGGGCCACGACGAAGTAGGTGTCGTGGAGGTGGACGTCGGTGGCCAGGGAGGCCAGAAACAGGCCGGTCAGGCCGCCGATGGTGAACAGCAGGATGAAGGAGATGGCGTAGAGCATGGGCGCGCGCAGCTCAATGGAGCCCTGCCACATGGTGGCGATCCAGTTGAAGACTTTGATGGCCGAAGGGATGGCGATGAAGAAGGTGAGGAACGAGAAGATCGCGCCGGCGTAAATGCTCATGCCGGCGACGAACATGTGATGGGCCCACACCAAGAAGCCGAGCAGGGCGATGGCTACGGAGCTGAAGGCGATGGCCTTGTAGCCGAAGATCGTCTTGTGGGAGAAGGTCGGGATGACCTCGGAGATGACGGCCATGGCGGGCAGGATCATGATGTAGACGGCGGGGTGGGAGTAGAACCAGAAGAAGTGCTGGAACAGGACGGGGTCGCCGCCGAGCTGGGGATCGAAGATGCCGACGTGGAGCACGCGTTCCATGACCAGAAGGAGCAAGGTGATGCCGAGCACGGGCGTGGCCAGGATCTGGATGAGCGCGGTGGCGTACATGCCCCAGCAGAACAGCGGCATGTCGAACCAGCCCATGCCGGGGGCGCGCAGCTTGTGCACGGTGGCGATGAAATTGACACCCGTGAAGATGGACGAGAAGCCGAGAACGAAGGCGGCGAGAACGATCATGGTGACGCCGCCGCCGGTGGTGGTGGAGTAGGGGGTGTAGAAAGTCCAGCCGGTGTCCACGCCGCCCATGAAGAGCGTACTCAGAGCCATCAGGGCGCCGGTCCAATACAGGTACAGGCTCAGGAGATTGAGGCGCGGGAAGGCGACGTCGCGGGCTCCGAGCAGCAGCGGCATGGCGAAGTTACCGAGCGCGGCAGGGATGGCCGGAATGATCACCAGGAAGACCATGATGATGCCATGCAGGGTGAAGACGCGGTTGTAGGTCTCGGCGTCCATGATGGTCCGGCCGGGCGTGAGGTGCTCGAGACGAATCAGCATGGCGAAGAGGCCGCCGACGATCAGGAAGAAGGTGACCGACCAGAGGTACATCAGGCCGATGCGCTTGTGATCGATGGTGGTCAGCCAGCTCTTCAGGCCGGCGGGATCCTCGAGATAGTCGCCGTGAGGATGAGCGGCGTGGCCGGCAGGTATCGATGAGAGTGCATCCGCCATGGGTGTAATTCCTCCTTGTAAGAATGGCCGATTACTTCAACGACTTGATGTACTCGATCGCGCCCAGGATCTCGCGCTCGCGCAATAGACCCTGGAAGGTTGGCATGATCGGCTGATAGCCCTGCACGGTGACGGAGAGCGGAAAGAGAATACACTGCCGGATGTAGTTTTCGTCCACCAGGTGAGGCTTGCCGCCGGCGTCGATCTGCATCTGGCCATAGATGCCTTTCCAGGAAGGGCCCTGGCTTCGGGTGCCGTCGATAGAGTGGCAGGTAGCGCAGCCCTTGTTCTCGTAGACCAGCCGGCCGAGATCGGTGAGAGGCATCTGGCGGACCTGCTCGTCGCCTTCGCGCAGGAAGGTCTCATACTGCTCGTCGGTGTCGACGAAAATATTGGCGAGCATGTCGGAGTGGCCTTTGCCGCAATACTCGGCGCAGAAGACCTGCTGGACGCCGGGCTCGGTGGCCGTGAACCAGAGTTGCGTGTAACGGCCAGGAATGACGTCGCGCTTGAGACGAAAACTAGGGACAAAGAAGCTATGGATGACGTCCTCGGAGTGCATCACCAGCTTTACGGGCTTGTTCAAAGGCACATGCAGCTCATTGAGAGTGCGGGTACCGTCGGGATACTCAAACTGCCAGACCCATTTCTTCGCGGTCACGACTATCTCCATAGCGTCGTTGGGAGCTACGGAGGCCTTGATGTAACCCTTAAAGCCCCAGAAGAAGATCATCATCACGACGAGCAGCGGGATGATACTCCAGATGAGTTCCATGCGGGTGTTGTGGGTGACGTGCGGCGTGACGTCTTCGGCCGAGCGCCGGCGCCAGCGGCGGGCCGCGTAGAAGGCCAGGGCACTGTTAAAGACAAAGAAGAAGATAGTGAGGTAGATGATGAACATGAAGAGCCCATCTACTTCACTGGCGTGGGTTGCGGCCGCGTGGGGCAGCAGGAATCTCTCGAACCAATTCATTTGGCAGTCACCATTCCCCGAGACGCCGCCGCAGTGATCCGCTCACGGCGCCACAGGCTATACAAGACAAGAGCCATGATGAGGACAGTCAGCACGCCGCCGGCGCGCATCAAGTTTTCCGCGAACGGCACGTAGCCCCTGGCCACGGGGTCGTAGTGGTAGCAGTAGAGCAGAATCCTGTCGGTGACGCCGAAGCGCTCCCGCGCCGCCTCGGTCAGACCCAGGCGAATGTCCAAGGGCTTGAACTGGACGCCGTAGAGATAGCGGCAAACGCGGCCCTCCGGGCTCAGGATGAAGACCACGGCGGGGTGCGCGAACTGGCCGGTCTGGGCGTCGAACTTGTAGCCGAAACCCACCTGGGAGGCGAGCTGGCGCGCATGGTCCGCATTGTCGGTGAGGAAGTGCCAGCCCGGCGCGGGCCGCGCGAAACTCTCCAGATAGGCCGCCTTTTTGTCGCGCGCGAGCTGGAAGTTCTCCGCCGGATCGATGCTGACGGTCACGATCTCGTACTGGTTGCCGGGCGTCCAGTCGAGCTGGCGCAAGGATTGGACCTGGGCGTTCAGCACGACGCTGCATAGCATCTTGCAGGTGTAATAAACCAGGTTGAGGATCACCGGCCGGCCGGCGTGAAAGTACTCTTTCAAGGCGTGCGGATAGCCATCCTCGGCGATGAAGGTAAGATTCAGATCCACCTTTTCGTTGAGATGCTCGGTAACTCCCACCTGCTCCAGCTCGCGCGGCGTGCGCTCGGCGGGCGTATCGGCGCACAGGCTCGCGCCGAATGCCAGCAGGGCCGCGGCCAGGAGACTACTTTTTCGCAGCAGACGCATCGTGAGCAGCCGTCGATCCTTTCGCTCCAACCACGGGCGCGGCGAGAACGGCCGCGACGCCGGTTCCATCCGGCTTCCAGCTCATGCCGGCGGCGCCGCCGGGCAGTTCGGGCTGAGCCGGATAGGTCTTGGTATTCCAGCCATATTTGCCCTGCCGCGCTTCCATCTCGACAACTTCCATGGCGCGTTCCACGGGCAGGCGAACGAGCCCTCTCTCTCTATTGATGTAGCCGTACTTGTGAAGTTGCTCCTCTTCACGCTCATGAATGGCAATTAGTTCTTTACCGGCGACACCTGTGTACTGGGTGAACTCAACCTGTTCGAGATAGACGGTATAGAGCCAAAAAACCCCGCCGCATAGAGCAGCCAGGAGGATGACTGTGATGGTCGAAATCAAGGCAATCAGGCCGGGCTTGGGGTCCTGGCGGTCGAAATCCACTCCGGGCGCGAACCGAACGTCCTGACCGTGATTCTGTTCACCGTGATTTTGTTCGATGTCGGCCATTGATTCCTCCTGACGACGCTAGGCGTTATGAAAGGCCAGGGACTGCTTCAGCCGCGGGTCGCCGACCGGAACCAGCGGAGTCTGGCGGAAGCTGGACCAGAAGGCCAGGCCCATGGTGGCGCCGACGGCAACCAGGCACACCGGGCTGAGCCAGTGCAACCCAAACCCGCGCGGATAGAATTGCGGCATGACCTGCCAATAGAGGTCCACGTAGTGCATCAGCAGCAGCCAGGTAGATAAGAAGGCCAGCGCGCCGCGGTTGCGCTTGACGGCGCGCGGCAGCAGCGCGAAGAGCGGGAACAGGAAGTGGCCGATGATGAGCAGAAATGCCACGTAGAGCCACGAGCCCTCGAGGCGGCGCAGGAACCAGGCCGTCTCCTCGGGCATGTTGCCGTACCAGATCAACAGGTACTGGGAAAACGCAACGTAGGCCCAGAACACGACCAGCGTGAGCAGCCATTTGCCGAGATCGTGGTAGTGCTCGGTGTTGACGGCGTTCACCAGGTAGCCGTTGGCGCGGAGCCACAGACAGAGAATAATGAGGACCGCCATGAAGCTCATGGCGCCGCCGGCGAGGAAGATCACGCCGAACATGGTGGAGTACCAGCGCGCGTCCAGCGACATGATCCAATCGAAGGCGCCCACCGAGCCGCCGATAAACAGCAGGAGGATCCCCGGCCCGCTCCAGCGCCCGGCGCTGATGGTCAGTTGTAAGGCGCCGGAGCTGTCCTGGCGACGCGACTTGTTGTATAGAATCAGCGCCCACAGGCTGAAGAAGCCGATGACCAGGATGCCGCGGACGGCAAACCATTGCGGATTGAGGTAGCCAAGCTTCAGGCGGAGCAGCGGATCCTGCGCGGCGCCGGAGAGCGACCACGAGTAGAGGAAGTGGAGGCCGGCGAGGAGCGGCGCGAACAGCAGCAGAAACAGCGGCATGGTACGCATGAGCGCCTCCATCAGCCGGCGCACGGTTACGCTCCAGGCGGAGCCCGTCAAATGCTCCACCATCACGAAGAAGGCGGCCCCGATGGCGATGCTGATGCAGAACAGAAACGCCACCAGGTAAGACGCGAAGAAGCTTTCCGGTTCACTCGCCAGGCCGATGAGAGCGCCGATCCAGCCGGCGATGGCGACGAAGAGTAGCGAGTTGCGGACACGCGCCCAGGCGTCGACGGGCATGAAATACACGTCATCGGCCTGAGGGTGCGAGGCGCCGGCGCGGACGAGCTTGGGGGAGTGTGCCATGGCTTTACCTCAACCTCCCTTGAATGTCCGCCGGGACATCATCGAGCTTGCCCAGCCAGGCGCGCTGCAGCGCGCGCACGTAGGCCACGATCGCCCAGCGGTCCTTTTCGGGAATCTGAAAACGGTAGCTGGGCATGGTGCGGCGCCCGTTGGTGGCGACATGGAAGATCTCCCCGTCGACGAAAGCGACGATGCGCGCGTCGTGCAGGTTGCCGGGGATCCAGGTGCTCCTAGCGGCAACGATTCCGCGGCCCGAGCCGGTGCGGTCGTGGCAGGGCGAGCAGTAGACGTTGAACTTGGCTTCCCCGCGCTCTAGCAGCGCGCGATCGATGGTCTCCGGATTGCGCGCGACGTAGGTGCCATCGGCATTGATGCCGGTGGCGTAGGCGACATCCGGGATATAGGTTTCCTGGGCGACGGTGTGCGCCACGGGGCGGCGGCTGCCGCGGCCGTCGGCGAAGAAGGCGCTGCTGGTCTCGTACTTCACTTTGTCCTGCCGCTTCATGTCCTGAAAGAGGTTGTAGGGCGGCTCGCGGGAGGGAAAATTGGCGCAGCCGGCGCTCAACAGGCTGAGCAGCAGGAGGGCCAGGGCCGCTGGAGTGCGCGTGTTGGCAATTCGCAAGTCCATGGGATGAGAACGGCTCCTCAAGCTTCGACCAGCTCCGTGTGGCGGCTGCCGAGCGAATCGAGCAGCGTCTTGACTTCCTCGCCCCTGAATTTCGGATCGGCCGCTTCGACGGCCAGCAGGAAGCGGTCGTTCGTGGCGCCTTCCGACTTCGAGTAGTTGAAGAAGGGGTGGTAGTAAGTCGGCAGCCGGTTGAGATGAAACATTCCCAGCACGGCTCCGAAGGCGCCGAACAGCACGGTCAGCTCGAACATGATGGGCACCGAAGGCTCGAAGGCAAAATACGGTTTGCCGGCGATGACGAGCTTGTAGTCCACGGCGCCGGTCCACCATTGCAGCGCGATGGCACTAGCGAGGCCCAGCATCGCCGCGACGAAGACGATGCGCCCGAGCGGCGAGCGGGGCTCGCCGAGCGCCTCATCAATGCCGTGAATCGGAAACGGCGAGTAGGCTTCGAGGCGCGTGAAGCCGGCCGTGCGCAGAGTGCGAATGGCGCGCAGCAGATCCTCAGGAGAGGCGAAGTCGCCGACGACGCCGTAGTGCCGGGCCCCCGCGGCGGGTTTCAGGAACCCCGGCAAAGGCAACTTGTCGAGGAAGCTCAAGCTCATTCGTGGGCTCCATTCGAGAGTTGATCCTGCTGATGCAACACGCCCTTGATTTCGCTCATCGCGATCATAGGGAGAAAGCGCAGGAACAACAAAAACAGCGTGAGGAACAGGCCAATGGTGCCGGCGAAGGTGCAGATATCCACCCAGGTCGGCCTGAAATAACCCCATGAAGCGGGCAGAAAATCGCGGTGCAACGAGGAGGCGATGATGACGAAGCGCTCAAACCACATGCCGACGTTGACCAGGATCGAGAGGATGAACATCAGCACGGGCGTAGTGCGGAACTTCCTGAACCAGAACAACTGCGGCACGACCACGTTGCAGATGAGCATCGGCCAGGAGGCCCAGTAATAGGGGCCGAAGAAGCGGTTCATGGAGGCGAAGCGCTCATACAGATTGCCGCTGTACCAGGCGATGAAGAACTCGGTGGCATAGGCAAAGGCGACGATCGAACCGGTCGCCAGAATCACCTTGCACATGTTGTCGAGGTGCTTGACTGTGATCAGGTTCTCGAGGTTGTAGACCCAGCGGGCCAGGGTCAGCAGCGTCACCACCATGGCGAAGCCGGAGAAGATCGCGCCGGCGACAAAGTAGGGCGGGAAAATGGTCGAGTGCCAGCCGGGCAACAGCGCCACGGCGAAGTCGAAGGAGACGATGGAGTGCACGGAGAGCACCAGCGGCGTGGCCAGGCCGGCCAGGATGAGGTAGGCCAGCTCATAGTGGCGCCACTGCGAGGCCGAGCCGCGCCAGCCGAGGCTCAGGATTCCAAAGATCATTTTGCGGGGCGCGCTGGTGGCGCGGTCACGCAGCGTCGCGAGGTCGGGAATGAGGCCCGTGAACCAGAACAGCAACGACACAGTGCCGTAAGTGGAAACCGCGAATACGTCCCACATCAGCGGGCTGCGGAAGTTCTGCCAGATGTGCAGGTAGGCGTTCGGTATCGGGAACAGCCAGTAGATGGCGCGCCACGGACGGCCGGTGTGGAACAGCGGGAAGAGGCCCGCGCAGGCCACGGCGAACAGCGTCATGGCCTCGGCCGCGCGATTGATCGACGTCCGCCACTTCTGGCGGAAGAGGAACAGAATCGCTGAAATCAATGTGCCGGCGTGGCCGATTCCGATCCACCAGACGAAGTTCGTGATGTCCCAGCCCCAGCCCACCGGGTTGTTGTTGCCCCACACGCCGATGCCGGTCATGACGAGATACGTTAAACAGCCGAACAGCATCAGCGTCATCAGGCTCGTCACGGCAATCGCGTAATACCACTGCTTGGGAGGCTTTTTCTCGGTGATGGCGCTGATCTGCTGGTTGACGTCGGCGTAGGTCAGGCCGCCCTGCACCAGCGGCGGGTTCAGCTCCATTTGGGGATCGAGCGCCAGATCGGCCATGAGCTAGGAGTTCTCCTTCTCCGCGGCGGGTTCCAGCGCTGGATTGGGATTGCGCAGGCGGGCGAGGTAAGTGGTGCGTGGACGAACGTTCAGCTCGCCCAGCAGGGCGTAATCGCGGGCCTGTTGCTTGAGCTTCGAGACGCGGCTTTGGGGATCGTTGATATTGCCGAAGACAATCGCGTCGGCGGGGCAAACCTGCTGGCAGGCGCTGATCACTTCGCCGTCGCGGAGCTGGCGGCGCCCATCGGCATTGGCGGCGATCTTGCCATGTTCGATGCGCTGCACGCAGTAAGTGCATTTCTCCATGACGCCGCGCATGCGGACCGTCACATCGGGGTTGAAGACCAGCTTGCGGACCTCCGGGACGTCCTTGTTCCAGGCCAGGAAATTGAAGCGGCGCACCTTGTAGGGGCAGTTGTTGAGGCAGTAGCGCGTGCCGACGCAGCGGTTGTAGACCATGTCGTTGAGGCCTTCGGGGCTGTGCGAGGTGGCCGCCACGGGGCACACCGTTTCGCACGGCGCGTTTTCGCACTGCTGGCACGCCATGGGCTGCGTCACGATCTGCGGATCTTCGTCCGAGCCGGAGTAGTAACGGTCCAGCCGGATCCAGTGCATCACGCGTCCGCGCCGCACCTGGTCCTTGCCGACCACCGCGATGTTGTTCTCCGACTGGCACGCCACCAGGCAGGCGTTGCAGCCGATGCAGGCGTTCAAGTCGATCGACATGCCCCACTGGTAGCCCTTCGAATAGTCGTAGAAGGGGAACATGGTGGCGCCCTGGGGCGACTCGGCCATCTCCTTGATGGCGCCGGGTTGCTTCAGGTACTCCTCGCTGGTGGCCTCGCGGACGATTGGCCGGCCCTCCATGCGGCCGTGCTCCTGCGATGTGACGATCTGATAAGTCTCGGCGGTCTTCTTCAAATCAACCGCAGGCGCGAAGAAGAAGTGCTCCATCGTGCGCAGAGCTTCGACGCGATGCCCGACGCCCTGGCCCACGCGCCCGCAGGCCGCGCGTCCATAACCGAGGAACAGCGAAATCGAACCGTCGGCATGGCCGGGCTGAATCATCACCGGCACTTCGACACTCCGCTGGAGGTCGGAAAGCTCGACCATGTCGCCGTCGTGCAAGCCCAGCGAGCCGGCCGTCTGCTTACTGAGGAGCGCGACGTTGTCCCAGACGACTTTCGTGATCGGATCCGGCGCTTCGTGCAGCCAGGCGTTGTTGGCGAAACGCCCGTCGTAGACGCCGTGGCTCGGGTAGAACGCGACCTCGAGGCCTGCTGAGGCGGGCAGGATCCGCGCTGCGGCGGCGGCCATCAATTTCCTTGCATCGACCGCCGCATTCACCGTCGCGGCCCTGGTGTCCGCCACGCTGCCGTCGAACAGCGATGCCTTCCACTTCTTCTCGCGCTCCGCGGCCGGCCACTGCGCGGTCCAGTAGGCGCTGACCAGATCGTAGCTCCTGGCTGGTTCCCTGCCCGCGAGCATCGCGGCCACTTCCAACACGCTCTTGCCGCCGTAGAGCGGCTCGATCATCGGCTGCTGAATCGAGACCGTGCCGTCGAGCGCGCGTGCATCGCCCCAGCACTCGAGCAGGTGCGCCTGCGGCAGACGCCACTCGCTCGCCACCCAGGTTTCGTTTTCGTCTTCAGTCAGCGCGACGGTTGCCGACGCCTGCTTGACGGCCGCGGCGAAATCGAGATCGGCGGGCAGCGTGTAGACCGGGTTGCCTCCGAGCACGACCAGCGTTTTCACGCGGCCGGCATTCAGATCAGCCACGAGCTGTTTCAACTGTTCCAGCGAGCTCGCCGGCGCGGACGGGAGCTTGGTGAACACGATCGTCTGGCCGAGGTTGCCCAGCGCGGCGTCGATGGCGAAGGCCAGCGCGTGCACGGCAGCGGGCTGCCGCGGACCGGCGACGACCAGTGAGGCGCCCTTGTGCGCGGCCAGGTCCTTGGCCAGTTCCGCGATGAACTTCTGAGCCTTGTCCGCGGGATTGCCGACTACTTTCAGCTCACTCCCGGAGACGTTCAGTTCCTTGGCCAGCGCCAGCGCCAAAGCTCCCGTGTCGCCGACCTTCACCCGCAAGCGGTGATCGGCCATCGCGCCGGTGAGCGAGTAATTCGCTTCGGCCACGTACAGCCGGTTCATCCTGTCGCCCGGCTGCTCGACGCGCCGGCGCTTCGAGAACTGCTTCACCGGCAAAATGCTGGCCGAGTCGAGACCCAGGAAGTCGCAATCCAGCGAGAAGACGATGTCGGCCTTATCGAACAGGAAGTGCGGCTCAACGCTCTGCCCCGTGGCCAGCGCCGCGCCTTCGCGCACCGCATCGAGGTCCACCGATTCATATTCGATCCACTGCGCTTTGGGGAATTTCTTCACGAGATCCGCGCGCACGGACTCGAGCGCCGGCGACGCGTTCTTCTCGGAAACGATGCGCAGGCCCGAGCCGTCGCCCTGTTTGCTAACGTCGAACTCGCCCTTGGCCCACGCGCTGAACTCTTCCCAATCGCTCCGCGCGCCCCGATGCTGGACCTCCCTGGCGCGCTCGGGATCGTACAGGCTCAGCGCCGAAGCTTGCAAAAATGCGTCCGTCGCGCCGAGCGAATAGGGGTGCTTGGGGTTGCCTTCGATCTTGATCGGACGGCCGTCGATGGTCGTCACAATCACGCCCGTCGCCGTTCCATTACGCGTGGCCACGCTGGCGTAGTGCAGAGGCTTGCCGTGGATGTAGCCCTCCGACGCGCGCGCCAGCGGCAGGATGTGCTCGACCGGACGGCGGCAGGAGGTCAGTCCGGCCAGGCCGAAGCTGGCGCCCATCAGCTTCAGCAGCGTGCGCCGGTTGGTGGAGTCCACCGTGGCGTAGCCATCGGGAAATTCGCGCGTCACCCACTCCTGGAACTCCGGCGCCGCGGCGGCCTCGTCCAGGCTGCGCCAATATTTCTTGCCCGTCAGACGGGCCGGATTGATTTGAGCGAAAGGCTTCATCACGTGCTGATCCGTTCTCCTGCCCGCTAGCGGTGGCACCCCGAGCAATTCGTCGGCGGCTTGATGTGCCTGGCCTGAATCAGTTTCCACCCCAGCTCGGCCGGGTCGCCTTCGGGCTTCCAGTCCAGCCTGGTCACGTACTCGACAGGCCGGATGTTCGGCGCCGGGTTGCGGTGGCAGTCGAGACACCAGGCCATGGAAAGCGGCTGGGCCATCCGCACCTCCACCATCTGGTCGACGCGGCCGTGGCAACTGACGCAGGAAACGCCCGCCGTCACGTGCGCCTGGTGATTGAAATAAACGTAGTCGGGAAGACGGTGCACCTTCACCCACGGCACCGGCTGGCCCGTCGCATAGCTCTCGCGCACCATCTGCAACTGCGGGCTTTTTTCCTTCACCCGCGCGTGGCAGTTCATGCACACCTCGGTCGGGGGCACGGCCGCGAAGCTGGATTTGTCCACCGTGTAGTGGCAGTAGGTGCAGTCCAACCCCAGGTTGCCGGCGTGCAGCTTATGGCTGTAAGCAACGGGCTGGAGGGGCATGTAGCCGGTGTGGAGCTGCTGCGGATGCGCCAGGTACAGCACCACGGAGGCCACCGCTCCCAGGGCCACGATCGCGATGCCGCCGGCCAGGCGTAAAGTAGTATCGAAACCCCGCGGAAAGATGGCGCTCATCCGTCTAATTCTCTCCAAACCTGCCAGGGCCTGAACCCGGGAAAGCCTTGAGCGGAACAAATTTCATGGGATGGAAAGATTCCTTAGAGAATTTCTAGCATAGCGGTACAATTTCCGCAATGGGAGAAAAATTTCTTGTCTGGCCGCAATTCCACATCAGGTAGTGATGCACCGCGCGGGGCTCGCGATGCGCCCTTTTTGCTCGTCGGCCGCACCGATTTTCACCGGCCGCTCACGGGGCTTGGCCGGCACTTCGCGGACCTGCGCGTGCGGCCCAAGCTGATGGTCCTTCACAATCTCTTTTTTTTGGTATTAACTATATTTATTTACTTCACGTTAGCGCCATTCGCGGAGCACCAGCTGCGGGCCGCGCAAGCGCGCGAGGTGGACCTGATTCTGGACAGCTTCCGCCATCTGAGCGCCGAACCCGGCGGGCAGCCGCTGCGCCCTTACGACCTCCAGACCGGCTCCGGCGCCGATTTTGGGCTGCCGCCCGCGGCCTATTCCTACTTCATCCAAAACCCTGAGGGAATATGGCGGCAAACAGCCACGAGCGAGCACGTTTTCAAAAGAATTCCGGATAGTGAACGCTTTTATCGCATCACCCTGCCTCTGGCTTTTTACTCGGATTTGCTTTTATCCGCGAAAAAGGCTGTTTTATCTGTTTTAATCGTGGTCTACATCCTGGCCGTCCTGTTGCTCGAGCTGCTGATCCTGCCGCGCTACGTCTACCAGCCGCTGCGCCTGATGCTCGAGGCCGACGCCGCCTCGCGGGCCGGCGACCGCGCGGCCGAGATCGTCGGCGCGGAGCTGATTCCGGGCGACGAAATCGGCCAGATCATGCGCTCGCACAACGAGACGCTCACCAGCTTGCGGGCCCGTGAGGACGATCTCGAACGGGCGGCCCGCGACCTGCGCAACAAGAATGAACTGCTCGAGGCGGCCAAGCGCCACCTGGAGGCGCAGGACCGCCTGGTCAGCCTGGGCCTGCTGAGCGCGGGCGTGGCCCACGAAATCAACACGCCTCTGGCCGTGCTGCAGGGCTCGATCGAAAAGCTGCTCGAAACCAACCCCGACGCCCGCACCCGCAGCCGTCTGGAGCGCATGCTGAGAGTTGCCGAGCGTCTGCGGCGCATCAGCGCCGGCCTGCTCGATTTTTCCCGCCTGCGCCGCCGCGCGTTCGAGCCCGTGGAACTGAAGCCGCTGGTGGACGAGGCCTGGCAACTCGTGGCGATCGACGACAAATCTTCCGGCATATGTTTCGAGAACACTGTTCTCGCGGGCCAGCGCGTGTGCGGCAACCCCGACCAGTTGATCCAGGTTTTCGTCAACCTGCTGCGCAACGCGTTGAATGCGGCCGCGGCGGGCGGCTGGATCCGTGTCTCGAGCCGCGCGTCGACAATCGACGGCCGGCCGGCGCATGCCATTGCCGTCGAGGACAACGGCCCGGGCATCCCGCCCGAGGTCCTGCCTGACATCTTCGAAGCCTTTGTGACGACGCGCCTAGACGCGCGCGGCACGGGCCTGGGATTGGCGGTCGCCGCGGGCATCGTCGATCAGCACGGCGGCTCCATCGCCGCCTCGAATCGCGCCGGCGGCGGAGCCTGCCTGGTGGTCACGCTGCCGGCCGATGCTTCTCCAGAAGAGCCGCGGCCATGACGCATTTTGGAAGCCTCGGCCGAACCACGCCCACGCGCTCACGCGTTTGCATCCGCTGTTCAATCCGCGCATCTGCATTGCAAAGACCCTTGAGCGAGTGCAGGAGTAAACAACGATGACCGACCGTACCGACGCCGCCCCCGAGACCGATCCGCCGCCCGGGGAACTCATCGGCGTCGCCGTGCTCGACGACGACCTGGATTTTCTCAGTTACGTGGAGGACTTCCTGCGCGACGAGGGCCACTACACCGTCCACACCTTCACTCAACCCGACGCACTGTTCGCGGCGGCCGCCGAACGCCGTCCGGACATCGTCCTGCTGGACATGAAAATGGGCGAGGTGAGCGGCGACAGCGTCCTGGAGCAGCTTCTGGCGCGCTTCCCTGGCCTGTGCGTGATCGTCGTCACGGGCTACCCGTCGCTCGAGGACATGCGCGCGACGTTCAAGCTCAAGGTCTTTGACTACCTCCCCAAGCCCTTTACGCTGGCCCAGATCCGCCAGGCGCTGGCGCATGCGATCGAGACTTTCAGCCTGGGCCGCGCGCTGCCAGACCGGCTGAGGGAGAAGCTCGGCCATCGCATCCGCATGCTGAGAGCCGAGCGCGACTGGTCGCTCAAGGACCTGGCCCAGGCCTCGCGCCTGAGCATCAGCCAGATCAGTTCCATCGAGCGCGGCGCCAACATGCCCTCCATCGAAAGCCTGCTGGCGATCGCCCGGGCGTTCGACAAACAGCCCAGCGAGATCCTCGCCTCGATCGAATTTTGAAGCAACGGCGGCGCAGCGCAGTCCTCGCGCCAAGGCGCCGCTTACGCCGCCGGCCGCGGGTCCTTCGCGCCGGCTGGACTCCGCTTCACCTGGCCCAACCTGCGAGCACCGCCTTGCTCAGCGGCCATTGCCCCCGCACCACTGCCTGGTTGGCGCTGAACGTTCCCGCCAGCAAGATCGTCGCCGGGCTGGCCGGTTCCGGTTGCTTGCCGGAACGCGCGACCAGCTCCTTCAACGTCGCCGTGGCGCGGCTCAGCCGGTCCGCAATGGTCTTGGCCTTATCGGCTGAGGCGCATGGCGCGGCCAGGACGATCTCGAATCCGCCGCCGTTCATCTCGACTCGCAGCAACGCCTGCTCGGCCCCATCCAGCGCTTCCAGAAATGCGCTGATGCCCACGGGCAGCTCCGGCTGGGCGTGAAAAGCCGACGCCGGAAGATGCATCCACACCGGCGCCGACGGCGTTTCAAACGGCGGCACGGAAGCGCCCTTCCGGATGGACGCCGCGGCCATCGGATCGGGCGCGGCGGCGAGCGCCAGCAGCCCGCCGCCGAGCGGTTGGAACGAGATGTAGCGTTGCGGCTGGCTCCCCGGCATCGAACACAACTGGCCCGCGCAATGCCCGCCATGCGCCCCCGCGTACTGGGCCAGCCGCGGCCGGTCGAAGCGGCCCTTCAGCACCATCCAGACTTCGCCGGCGCGCAACTGCACCACGCCCGCGTCCAGGTCGCGCCGGTAGTCGAACCCCGAGGCCTCGACAAACGACTTGTATTCGGGATCCTCCGCGCCCGGCTGGCCCGCAATTTGTTCGAGCAGGCCGGTCTGGCGCAACGTGCTCACATCCACAAACAGCACCGGACCATCGCCCGGCGGCAGGCACGCCAGCATGGCCGACGGCGACGCGCCCGGCCTGAAGATGTAGAGGCTTCCCAGAACGATGGCGAAAAATGCCGCGCCCAGCGCGATGCGCCTGCGCCGCTTGGAGAGGTTCACTTCTGCAGATTACTCAATTCGCATCCCGCGCGTGCGAATGCGTCCGGCTTCCGGATGGCCGCTCCTCCGGCAGGCCTGCCGGCGCTCCAGCGGACCCACGCCCCCCGGCAGTCGCGTGGCTTCTACGCCGTCGCCGCCAGCTCCGCATTGCGCGTCTGCTTCCACAGCGCGACGTACGGCTCGAGATCCTTCATCATGGCGAACCACATCGCCGGGTCGAGCGATTGCGCGCCGTCGCTCACCGCCTTGGCCGGATTGGGATGGATCTCGACGATCAAGCCGTCCGCGCCGATGGCGACGCCCGCGCGCGACAACGCCGGCACCAGGCTGCGCTTGCCGGTGGCGTGGCTCGGATCAAGGATCACCGGCAGGTGCGTCAACTCGCGCAGCACCGGCACCGCGCTGATGTCGCACGTGTTGCGCGTTTCGGTTTCGAAGGTGCGGATGCCGCGCTCGCACAAAATCACTTCGGGGTTGCCATGCGCCACGATGTACTCGGCCGACATCAGCAGTTCCTTGATGGTCGAACTCAGGCCGCGCTTCAGCAGCACCGGTTTGCCGCAGCGCCCCAGCGCCTTCAGCAGCGCGAAGTTCTGCATGTTGCGCGCGCCCACCTGCAGGATGTCCGCGTAGTCGCCGACCAGCGCCGTGTCGGCGTCGCTCATCACCTCGGTGACGATCGCCAGCCCGGTCTTGTCCCGCGCCCGCGCCAGCAGTTTCAGCCCCTCTTCTTCGAGGCCCTGAAAATCGTAGGGCGACGTGCGCGGCTTAAACGCTCCGCCGCGCAGCACTTTCGCCCCGCCGCGCGCCGCCAGTTCCGCCGATTCGAGAATCTGCTTTTCGCTCTCCACCGAGCACGGCCCGGCCATCACAACGAACTCCGCGCCGCCGACCTCCACGCCCCGCCCGGCGTGAACAAGCGTCTTCTCGCGCTTGAATTCGCGACTGACGAACTTGTACGGCGCCGAAATCCGGACCGCTTTTTCGACCTGCGACATCGCCTCCAGCGCTTCCAGGCACGCGCTGGTGTCGCCCACCCCGATGGCTCCGATGACGACGCGCTCCTCGCCTTCGATGGTGTGAATCTTGTAGCCGAACTCCTCAATGCGCTGCGTCACCTCGTCGATTTCCGCCTTCGACGCGTGGCGCTTCATCGAAATAATCATGTCTGTCAGGTTAGCAGGCGCGTGGTGGAAATCGCGCGGGGCGGCTCATCTGGAGACTGGCGCCGGGAACGAGGAGCCGCGAGGCAGGTGGTAACTGACGATCCGATCTTCCCTCGGGATAAGTACAAATAAGCTCTCCCAAATCCTGGTATTCTCAGGAACCGTGGAGGGTGAGGAATTCAAACGAATCGGTGAGGTTCCCCAAGCGGTCGCTTGGACCGGGGGCGTAGAACTCGAAGGCCGCCTGACTTGGGGGGAAACGCTGCGCTACACTTTCTTGCACCGCTGCGGCTATTGGTCCAACTGGGCTACCCTCGCCATCTTGGGATTCATTGCGTTTCTCGCTTTGAGGTATTTGAATCTGATTCCTCCCCTGGGAGGCGCAGATCGCTTCTTACCCGGCAACGGAACGTCTCCGCTGGTGTTTGTGGTGGCGTTCGGGTTTTGCGGGTTCATCCTTCCCTACCTCATCGCGCGGGAGCAATACAAAGGCCCTGATCTTAGCGACCCGACGCATTACACATTCGACGCCAACGGCTACGAAGTGGTCCAGCCCGTGTGGCGATACCGCGTGGACTGGACCTCCGTGCGCGAGATTCGGGAAAGCAAGAGTATGTTTCTGCTGTATCTCAACCCGACTCAGCGAAACATCATCCCGAAGCGCTTTTTCCCCGACGGCCAGGCACTCGCGGCCTGGCGGTCCTTGATCGCCGCGCGCGCTCCGTCGGTTCCGATCCGCCGCAACAGCATCGCCGGCCGCTTCCTCTAAGCCTCAAACACGCCCCGGCCCCACGACCGTTGGGAAACACCAGCTTTTTTTAGACACCATCCGCCCGCTGCCAGTGCCCATTTCAGCCTTGTCTCTGCAAATAAATAATGCAGGACACTATGGGAACTACTCATCAAAACTAGTGTCAAAAATAAGTGTTCGACAAGAGTGAAGCGGCGCATCGACATTATGATGGCCGCGCTGGAAAGGAGCGGCGCATATGTTCCAACAGACATTCACTGAAGCAACCGCCCGCACCAATCGGGGCTGGACCGTGCTCGTCTCTTGCTCCGCGCAACTGGCCCTGATCGGCGCGTTGCTGGTGGTTCCGCTCATGTGTCCCGAGATGCTGCCTAAGACGCTGCTGCGGACCATGCTGGCGCTTCCGCCCACGCCGCCGCCTCCGCCACCCGCGCCGGCGGCGACCCCGGCCGCGCACCGGCAGCGGACGACGCTGCGCCCATTTGACAGCCCCAAACTCTTCGAACCGAGAAAGGTCCCAGACAAGGTCGCCATTCTGACCGATGCCGAATTGCCGGTTGTCGAGAATGGCGTTCCAGGCGGCATTCCGAACGGCGTGCCGGGCGGCACTGGCACTGCTATAAGCCCTATTTTCAACGACATCATCGGGGCGCCCGCGCCCCAGCCGTCGATCGCTAAAGCCCAACCGGCGGCGGTTCCTCCGCGGGTGAGGATAGGCGGAAACATTCTCCAGGGCAAACTCATTTACGGGCCCAAGCCGTCCTACCCGCTGCTGGCGCTGCGCGCCAGAATCGAGGGCCAGGTGCAGTTCTCGGCCGTGATCGCCCGCGATGGGACGGTCCAGAGCCTCACGGTGGTCTCCGGACACCCGCTGTTCATCCAGGCGGCGCTGGAGACCGTGCGCCACTGGCGCTATGCGCCCACTTTGCTCAACGGCGAACCGGTCGAAGTGATCTCATCGATTGTCGTGGAATTCACTTTGAACCGCTAGTCTTGTTCCTTTGGGGTGAGCATAGGCGATTCTATTGAGTCCGGGGCAGTGGATATGTGGAAAACACCCGCGGCCACCGCCGCTACTGTTTATCCGCGAGCCGCCCTCCGCGGGATTTCGAGGCGCCGATAGTCCGCAGCAGGAAGTATTCGTTGACCGGCCGGTCGTCCGTCAGTAGCGGCGCTGCGGGGTCGTCGTGAATGACATCGTGGACTGGCCGCTCCCGGCTCAGAACGGTGGCGAAGTAGCTGTAGGCGCTCGCGCCGTGACCCCATTCGACCAGATCGCGCACTGCCGCCGACGGCAGACGCGCGGCCAGGGCTTCGGCCGGCAGCCGGTTCATGGGGGTGTCGCTGGCCAGAAAATGATCGCCCCAGCCATCCACCGCACCGAGCACGCGCACATCCTGAAAACTGTGCAGCAAGGATTGGGCGAACGCCGACCTGACCGTGGCGTCCGACGAAGGCAACCACTGTTGAAGGATGCCACCGGGACGCAGGTGGCTGCGCGCGAGGGCGTAAAACTCAGTGGAATAAAGGAGGCTCGATCCGGCTGCCGGCACCGGCGGCGGCGGATCGATGACGATCGCGTCGAACGAATCGCGCGTGCGCTCGAGATATCGCCGGGCGTCGTCAATGACTACAATCGCGTGCGGCGAACGTAAAAGTTGGTCCGCATCGGCGTGGAAATAGCTGAACAGCAAGGGCACGCTGGGCACCAGTTCCACGACCGTTACCGGCACGTCCCATGACATGGCGGAGCGGAAGGATGTGCCCATGCCAAAGCACAGCACCAGTACGTTGCGGGGGGGCGCCGGCAGGGATGCCAGCGTCAGGTGGGACATCATCTTGGTGGTCGCGGTCAGCAGGGTCATCCCGGTGCCATTGACGAACAGCCTGCGGCCCATTCCTTGGCCGGTGGCGATCGAGGTGGCTGTGTAGTCGCGGCGCACGCGCGCCCCGGGGTGCAGGCTTTCAAAGTCGCGCGTCAGCGTCACCAGCAACACCGCAGCCACCGCGGCGGCGGCCAGCAGCCGGCCTAGGGCTGGACGCGGCTCGCCCTGCAGTCCTTTCGCCGCCAAGAACCAGACGCCGAAGCCGAACAATGGCAGCGCCAGAAGCAGCAGGGTCCAGCGTTCCCCGACGGCCGGCAGCAACACGAAGCCGGCCAGCAAAGGGCCCAAGATGCAGCCCACTCCGTTGACCGCATAGGCCCTGCCGGCGCGGTTCGGGTTGCCCAACGACCAGCGATCCACCAGCATCGGCGTCATGAATCCCACCACGGCGCAAAACGGCCCTATGCCGCACAGCAGTAACAGCACCGGATTCGACGTGGCGTAAGCGCTCAGCCGCGGATCCGTTGCGAGCAGGGGCAGAAACGCGCACGCTCCGGCCAGAGTGGCCGCCACTCCCACGGATAAACCGGCGCCTTTGGAGCTGGCCCGTTGGATCCGCTTCCTGTAGCGGTTTGAGCCCAGCGCCGTGGCGCCCAGGTAGACCGCCAGTATGGCCGCGAACGAATACACCACCGGCCCCATGATGGGAATGAACTGGCGCGTCCAGACCACCTCCATCCCCAGGCTGGCAAGGCCTGACGTAAACAGCAGCGGCAGGGCGGCCGGGCTACTCCGGGCGGAGTCCGCAGCCTCCCCGGCGGACTGGTCGGAGCCGGCAACCGGGACGGCCTCCGAAGCGCTGTCGCCGGAGGCGCGCCGCCGTGCAACCGCGACCGCAAAGGCCGTTGCGGCAATCACTGCGTTGAGCGCCACCGCAATCAGCAGCGTCTTGGCGAAACCCAGCAGCTCGATAAATACAAACGCCGATCCCACGGCTCCCGCCATCGCCCCCAGGACGTTCGCGAGATACAGGTAACTAAATGAAGTGGAGGACCGGGCACGGAACGCCGCGCGGATGCCGGCCATTGCCAGCGGAAAGGTGGCGCCCATGCAGGTGCAGAACGGGAGCATCACCACTCCGATCCAGGCGGCGGAGACAAGATAGTAGCCCGCGGAGTCCCAGGATGCGTTCTGCCCCGCCAGAACGGTCCGTCCGGCACGCAGCAGCGGCGCCACCGTCAGGCCCGAGATCCCGATCACCAGTTCTATGGCGCCATACAAGGCAATGAAGAAGCCGGCGGGACGGTGTTCGAGCCGGCGCACCAGGCGGCCGCCGGCCCAGCTTCCCAACGCCAACCCGGCCATGAAGATCGACAGAACGATCGACACCAGCGGCGTGGTCACCCCGAAGCCCGCCATCGCCACCCTGAGCCACACCACCTGGTAGAGCAGGCTGCAGAATCCGGACAAGAAAAAGAAGAGGAAAAAGATACTCATACGGTTTGCGCTCCCTATTACTCTGTCATATCGGCAAGCCGTCGCACAGGCATGACGGGACTGGACCAGGATGTGGCCACTAGCCCGGATGTTCCGCCAACAATCGGCTGCGGCCCTCTCATCGCGCCTCGCTGCGATCGTGGTGCAACATCCGGGCTAGTCCCGGGTTACGAAGCGCAGCGGCAGATCGGCGTTCTTGCGGATGCCGATGCGTGGCGTGGCCTCGATCGTGCGCGGGGCGCGGCCGCGACGGACGGTGATCGGACCGCGCGTCAAATCGCAGCCGTAGTGTTCGAGCGTGATGCCCAGCACGCGGGTCATCTTGCCCGGCCCGTCCCCGATGCCTTCGACACCGCGAATCAACACGCAGCCGGGCGTGCCTTCCGGCTCGGCGACGATGTTCAGGCAGTGGTACATCCCGTAGCACAAGTAGACGTAGGCATGGCCTGGCGGGCCGAAGATGACGCGCGTGCGCGGCGTCAAGCCGCGGAAGGAATGCGCCGCCTGGTCCACATACGGCGGGTAGGCTTCCACCTCGACGATGCGTCCGCCGCGCACCGTCCCGTCCGGCGCGGCGACCTCCAGCACGCACCCCAACAACGCTCGCGCCACCTCGATGGTCGGTTTTGAGTAGAATTCACGATCTAGTAACGAGGCAGTCATCTCGCGCTACCATTAGGCGACGTAACAAGGTACAAATCGTTGATGCGTTTGTTTGCCGGACTCGATCTGCCGTACGAGATGCGGCGCAACCTGGAGCTGCTGCTGCACCTGGTGAAACCGCTGGCCCGAATCCAATGGAGCCCCGTGGCCAACCTCCATCTCACCACCAAGTTTATCGGCGATTTCCCTGAGCAGCGGCTGGAGGAGTTGAAATCCGCGCTGGCCGCGGCGCCGCGCCCCGGCACGCTGCGCATCGCCATCCGCGGGCTGGGGTGGTTTCCCGATCCTAAGCGGCCGCGCATCTTCTTCGCCGGGATCGAGGCGCCGCCGGAGATGGCCCAGCTGGCGCGCGACACCGAAGCGGCCTGCGCGGCGCTCGGCATCCCGCGGGAAGACAAGCCATTCCGGCCGCACCTGACGCTGGCGCGCATTCGCCATCCCGAGCCGCTCACCATGCTGCAAGACGCCATCGCCGGGTTGCCCGGCACGGACTTCGGCGCGTTCCAGGCCGATAACTTCCATCTGTACCGCAGCCAGCTCGATGCGCGCGGGTCCATCTACACCAAGCTGGCGTCGTTTCCATTAGCCCTATGATTCCCGCCACACTCCTCGATTCCCCAGCTGCCGCCGGCCCGTCCAGCACCCTGCTGATTGCCGGACTGCTGGTGCTGGCTTACCTCATCGGCGGCATTCCCTTCGGCTACCTGATGGTGAGGATGACGACCGGAAAAGACGTGCGCTCGATGGGCAGCGGCAATATCGGCGCCACCAACGTATTGCGTACGACGGGGCGCGGCTGGGGCGTGCTCACATTGCTACTGGATGTCGCCAAGGGCTACCTGGCGGTGTGGATCATGCTGCGCGCCACACACGGGTCGGAGCTGTTCGCTGGCGCGGCGGCGGTGGCGGTTTTGATCGGGCATGCGTTCCCGGTCTATTTGAATTTCAAGGGCGGGAAGGCTATGGCCAGCTATATCGGCGCGGGCCTATGCCTGGCCCCGGCCGCGGTGGGGGTGTGTGCCGTGGTGTTTGTGCTGGTAGTGACGGTATGGCGCTACATTTCGATGGGCTCCATCGTCGCCTCGGCCGTGTTCCCGCTGGTGGTGTGGCTGATGTACCGGCCGGGGTGGCCGCTGCTGGCGGCGACGGTCGCGGCGAGCGCACTGGTGATCTGGCGGCACAAATCCAACATCCAGCGGTTGAGGGCAGGCGCCGAGAACGTGTTCCGGTTCGGAGGTAAAGAGCAGTGAAGCGACTGGCAGTGATCGGTGCAGGAGGATGGGGGACGGCGCTGTCGATCGTTCTGGCGCCGCGCTTCGAGCGGGTGCGGCTGTGGGTGTACGAGCAGGACCTGGCCGAGCGCATGCAGAGCGCGCGGGAGAACGACGTCTTCCTGCCGGGCGGGCGTCTCACGGACAATATCGCGGTGACCACCAGCCTGACCGAGGCGGTGGAGGACGCGCAGATCGTGCTGGGCGCGATGCCGTCCCATCACGCCCGCCGAGTGTACGACGACCTGCTGCCACATCTCGACGAGAAGATGCTCATTGTGAGCGCGACCAAGGGCCTGGAAAACGGCACGCTGTTGAGAATGTCGCAGGTGATCAACGACGTGGTGGGCAACCGCTTCCCGCCGCGCGTGGGCATATTGAGCGGGCCGACATTTGCCCGGGAAGTGGTGCGCGGCGAACCGGCCGCGGTGGTGATCGCGTCGCACGATATCGGGTTGGCGCGCGCGGTCCAGACGGCTTTTTCCGGCCCGACGCTGCGGCTGTACACGAATACCGACCCGGTGGGCGTGGAGCTGGGCGCATCGCTGAAGAACGTCGTGGCGATTGCGGCGGGGGTGTGCGCCGGACTTGGATTGGGCGCCAACACGCTGGCTGCGTTGATCACGCGCGGCCTGGCGGAGATTACGCGCATGGCCGTCGCGGCGGGCGGCCAGAGCCAGACCCTGGCCGGCCTGGCGGGACTGGGCGACCTGGTGCTGACCTGCACCGGGGAGCTGAGCCGCAACCGGCATGTGGGGTTCGAACTGGGCCGGGGACGAAAGCTCACGGAGATCCTGGGCGGGATGCGGATGGTGGCCGAGGGGGTTCATACCACCTACGCGGCCATGGAACTGGCGCAGCGGCTGTCGGTCGAACTGCCGATTACGCGCCAGGTCCACGCCATCCTGCGCGACGGCCGCGATCCGCGCGAGGCATTGCGCGAGTTGATGGAGCGGTCACTGAAAGAAGAATAGGCGTCCCGGTCAGCGCAATCAAGCCGGAGCTCCATTGAATGACGTGGCGGCGTCTCCGCGGGGAACGCATTGACGTTAGCATGGATGTTGCACCACGATCGCAGCGAGGCGCGATGAGAGGGCCCCAACATCAAGCAACGCCACAAGGTGCGCTTGCGGGACGCCCGCAGGCGTACTTGACAGTACGTCGAGGACGGGGGGCGCCCTCTGGGCCCAGCGCAACGAAGTAGATGCGGCCCTATCGCGCGCCGCAGCCGATTGCGGTGAAACATCCGGGTTAGCATGGGAGCAGTCAGCGCGCGATGATGGACATCGACAGTGGCCGCCCGATCTTCATCGTCGGCTGCCCAAGAAGCGGCACGACGCTGCTGCGCAACCTGCTCAGCTCGCATCCCCATTTGACATTTCCGGAAGAGTCGCACTTCATCCCGGAGTTCTACCGGGGTTACGGCAATCCGCGGGACGAGGCGCAGGCGCGCATGCTGGCTGAACGGGTGCTCAGCCTGCAGTGGGTGAGCCGGTGGGGGCTGGAGCTGGAAGCGCAGTCGTTTGCCGATTGCCGCTCGTTCCGGGAGCTCTTGTGCCGGCTGTACGAAGCCTGGGCGCGCCGGGAGAACAAGCCGCGCTGGGGCGACAAGACGCCGAATTACGTGACGGAGATTCCTCTTCTGGTGACGCTGTTTCCCGGCGCCAGGATCATCCATATTTACCGCGATGGGAGGGACACGGCGCTGTCCTGGATCCGGATTCGCTACCAGCCCCAAAACGTTTACACGGCGGCGAGACTGTGGAAGAGCTTTGTCGGCAGCGGACGCCAGGCGGGCGCGGCGCTGCCGCGCGAAACGTATCTGGAAGTATGTTACGAAAAGCTGCTCGAGCAGCCGCGCGAGACCATGCAGCGGGTGTGCGAGTTTATCGGCGAGCCGTTCGACGAGGCGGTCCTGGGGTTCTCCCGGCGCAAACCAGATCTGCACACGGGTGCGATGGAGCGGCACAGCTCGCGCCAGGAAATCCGCCCCGGCAACCGCGGGAAGTGGAGGAAGCAGATGTTACCCCGGGACAGAGTGGTATTCGAATCGGTGGCCGGGGATCTGCTGGAGGCTCTGGGTTACGAGACCGAAGGGCGCACACGCCGCATTTCAGGTCCGGAGCGGCTGGGGTGGAATCTGCATCAGGGATTCTGTTGGACGATGCGACGGCTGCGGACGCTGCACCATCAGCCCTACCGCTGGTCCGTCCTGCAAATGGTCTGGGCGCGGGCCCGTTCCCGCTTCAGTGCAGCGTGAACAGCGGATGGAGAGCGGGAACGGCGGCGCGAGCGCTGGTCGAATTGGGTTGATCCGCTGGACGCCCCGGCTGGTCTTCCCTGCTTCTCCGCCCCACCGATTGCGTCGCGCTGCGCGAGGCCATATGCTCGACTCATGAAAGCAGTAATCCTTGCGGCCATTGTGGCCCTGTGCGGATGGGGACAGGCCTCGGCGGGAGCCATGCGGGCCGGATTCGCCAAGACCGACGTCACACCGCGGGAGCCCGTGTTCCTGGGCGGCTACGACTTGCGGAACGCGCCGGCGGAGGGCGTGCACGGTAGCGACAAACTGTACGTCCGCTGCCTGGCCTTGGACGACGGCGCGCGGAGGGTGTTGTTCGTCGAAGCCGACGTCATCGGCATCAGCGGCCACGACGAGTTCCGCAAACACATCGCCGCGGCTACGGGAGTTCCGGCGGAGCACATCCTGCTCGGGGATGCGCACAATCATGCCGCGCCGGCTCCCGGCGCCGAGGCCAAGAGCAACTGGGAGCGCCAGTTCGGGGCGGCGCTGGCGGCGACGGCGCAACAGGCCATCGCCAACCTCCAGCCGGTGCGCATGGCGGCGGGCGACGGGCGCTCGCGCATCGCGATGAACCGGCGGCAGGTGCAGCCGCAGGACAGGGATTCGTACCTCACGTTCGACGAGAACAACAGCAGCCAGACTTTCGGGAAGTACAAGACCGACAACCCCGTAAAGGTGCACGAATTCGGCGGTGTGATGCGGCTGGGCGCCAATCCGGCCGGCGCGATCGACGATGCGGTGCAGGTGGTGCGGATCGACACGGAGGCGGGTAAACCGCTGGCGGTGATGATTCACTACGCCTGCCACGGAACGTCGCTGGGCGGCCGCAACAGCAAGATCTCCGGTGAGTGGATGGGGCGGATGCAGGAGGTTGTGGAACGCCAGATGGGCGGCGGAGCGATCTATCTGCAAGGGGCCGCGGGCGACATCAATCCGCGCGTTGTCGGTGGGCTGGACGGCAACGCGGACGACATCCGGACGACCTGGACGCTGGGGGAAGAGATCGGGCGCGAGGTCGTGGACGTTTACAAATCACTCGCGCCGGCGCGCTGGGAGGCGTCGATCGAAGTGGACAGCCAGGACATCGGGTTGCCACGCGCGTATCGCGAAGTGGTCCAGGATTTCCGCAACACGGTGGTGCATGCGCCCACGACGGCGGTGCGCATCGGCGACCTGATGTGGGTGACGTTTCCGGGCGAGCTATTCCATGCGATCGGCCAGCGGGTGAAGGCAGCCTGTCCGGCGAAACACGCGTTCCTGATGGGCTACACGAATGGCTACATCGGGTATTTTCCCGAGCAACAGGCGTTCGCCGAAGGCGGCTATGAACCGGCCACCAGCCATCTGGATCCAACGGCTGAAAAGGTATATATGCGTCAGATTGGGGAACTGCTGCAGCGGTTCCACTAGAGCCTGTCGCGAAGAAAAAGCAAGCACATCCGCTCCCCCACGCGGCTCAGAAAATGGGCAGCAATTGCCAACCCAGTGCATTCGTTGGCGAGAAAACCCTTATCACTTCCCATCCGATAACAGCACGGTCACCTGGCAGTTGGTCGGCCACTCGGAGACTGACCCGCTGCCCAGAAATCAACTGGCTGAACAGGCCTGCCGGGTATGCTCCGGCAACAGCCGTTTAACGCCGAACTGGCGCGGTCAGTTCAGTTTTTCGGTCAGCTTGACAGCTTCGGTGAGCTTGAAGCTCAGCAGGGTCTCGCTGGCCAGGCGGACTTCCTGGCCTTTCGAGCCTAGGGCAGCTCCACCGCCCGCCGCGGTGCCGGCGCCCGCGCCGATGGCGGCCCCTTTGCCGCCCCCGACCGCGGCACCGATGATCGTGCCGAGGACCGCGCCCACGCCGACCTTGGTCACCGCGCCTTTCGTGTCCGACGCGGCGGTCTTACGCGAGGCGTCCGTGCGAATGTCTACCTTCTGGCCATCGGTGGTATTCAGCTCGGTTAATTCCAGGCCAATCGCGGCGCGGCTTTCGCCGCGGCTGGCACGCTTCAGCGAAGAGATTTTGCCTTGAATGACAGCGCCGCGGTCGGCGATCACGAAGCCGTCGATCACGATCGGCTTGTCGAGCGTCGCGCTGAATGGATCCCCTTCCGACTGCTTGTCGGTGCTGATGCTGTCGCGCAGGCGCACGCTCAGCGCCGTCCCGGCGGGAATCGTCACCGTGTGCGGAGTGCGGTCGCGGGTTTCGGCCAGCGGGTCGGGCCGCATGACGTTCGATGGCTGGGTTTGCAATGCGGCCGCGGGCGGAGGCGGCAATTGTGGCTGCGCGTTGGGCGAGGGGGGCGGGAGTTGCGGCTGAGGATTCGCCTCCTCGACCGGCTGCACTGGCTGCGCATCTGCTCGCGCCTGCTCGACAGGCTGCTCGACAGGCTGCTCGGACGGCGGCTCGGGCTCCGGCGGCGCGGATTCGTGGCGGCGTGCGGTGCGCGCTGGCGGCGCTGCGGCGGGAGCCGGCTGCTCGGGCGCGGGCGCTGGTTCGGGAGCCGCCGCGGGGGTCTCGGGCGGAGCGGCGGTGGAATCCGATTGAGTCGCTGCGGGCGCCGGAGGGGGAGCGGATCTATGACCGGCCGTAAAGTAAATGAGGCCCCCGATGAACACTCCTCCGCAGACAAACGCCAGCAGGTACTTCTGCAACATGGATCTTTCCTGCCTCAAACTAATATTACGCGCGCCATTGCCGGTGCGTTACGGGGGCGCCGCCGCGCGCTTGATGAGGCCCGCGACGAACCCGTTACAATAATGGAAGAAATGATTCAGTTCCCGGCCGGCTACAGCATGGGAGGGGTGCGGGTCGAGCCCGCCACGGTGCTGGCGCCGATGGTCGGCGTCACCGACACCGTGTTCCGCCGGCTGATCCGCGCCCAGGGCGGCTGCGGACTGATGATGACCGAATTCACCAGCTCGCACGGGGTGGTGGCGACCACCCGCGGCCGGCCGGGCCGGCAGACGCGCACGTCCCGCTACCTGTACTTCGAACCGCAGGAGCACCCCATCTCGGCGCAGTTGTTCGGCTCCGATCCGGAGATCATGGCGCAGGCGGCGCAGGTCTGCGAAGACCACGGATTCGATGCGGTCGATATCAACTTCGGCTGCCCGGTGAAGAAGGTGGTGCGCTGCAACGGCGGCTCGGGCCTGTTGCGCAATCTGCCGCTGGTGGAGGGGCTGCTAAAGCGCTGCCGCGCGGCCATCCGCATCCCGCTGACGATGAAATTCCGCGCCGGCTGGAACGACAACGAACTGGTGCACGTGGAACTGGCGCGCATGGCGGAAGCCAATGGCGTCGACGCGATCGCGCTGCACCCGCGCACGCGCGAACAGGGCTACGCGGGACGGGCGGATTGGTCGCGCATCGCTGAAATCAAGGCCGCGGTGAGGATCCCGGTGATCGGCAATGGCGACATCAGCACGCCGGAAGATGCGCTGCGCATGGTGCGCGAGACCGCGTGCGACGCCGTGATGATCGGGCGCGCGGCCTCGTCCAACCCGTGGATCTTCCGTCAGATCCGGGAATTCGTCGAGACCGGCAGCTATGTCCAACCGTCGGAACAGGACCGCTGGCGCATCATGCATCGCTATTACGCCATGCTGATCGCGGGCGGCGGGCATGACATGTCCGGCAAGATGAAACAGTTCGCGACGTACTTCACGCACGGCGTGCGCAACGGCGCCAGGCTGCGCGTTCTGATCTACCAGTCGAAAGAGCCGGCCGAGATCCTGGCGCACGTCGACGCGCATTTCGAACGCGAACTGCGGGACGCCGAACGCGGCATCGAAGCGGCGCCGCCGGAGAGCGTTCCACGGATGCAGGAAGCGCTGGTTGGCCGGGAGTGATGCTCCGCGGATGCTGAAGAAAGTCCAAGCCATCACCGACGGCTCGTGCCTGGGCAATCCGGGTCCCGGGGGATGGGCCTGCATTCTGCGCTACGGCAAGCGCATCAAGGAACTGAGCGGCGGCGAGGCGCACACCACCAACAACCGCATGGAGCTGACGGCGGCGATCCGCGCGCTGGAAGCCTTGCAGCAAGCCTGCCAGGTTGAAATCGTGACCGACTCCGAGTACCTGAAAAACGGCGTCGAAGCATGGATGGCGCGGTGGAAAAAGAACGGCTGGAAGACGGCCGCGAAGAAGCCGGTGCAGAATCAGGACCTGTGGGAGGCGCTGGACCGCGCGCTGGAGAGCCACACGACGAAGTGGGTCTGGACCAAGGGCCATGCGGCGCATGCCGACAACAATCGCTGCGACGAGCTGGCGCGCCAGGCCGCGCTCACGATAAAGTCGGCAGGACGGGCAGGGACTCCCGAGTGAACCTGGCGCTCTACGGCGGCACCTTCGATCCGATCCATCGCGCCCACCTGACGGTGGCGGGCGAGGCGGCCGAGCAATTCCAACTCGACGCGGTGTGGTTCATCACCGCCGGTCAGCCGCCGCACAAGCCGGCCGGCAGCACGACGCCGTACGAGCATCGCCAGCGGATGGTGGAACTGGCGTGCGCGAGCGACCCGCGCTTCCAGTCTCCGCGGCTGGAGGAAGCCGCTGGCGCGAGCTACACCATCCAGACCCTGGAACGCGTGCGCGCCATGCTACAGCCGGGAGACCGGCTGTTCTTCCTGATCGGCGCCGATGCGTTTGCGGAGATCGGCACGTGGTACCGCTCGCCGGAAGTGCTGGCGGCGGTGGAGTTCATCGTCGTCTCGCGGCCGGGGTATGTGTATCCGATCCCCGCGGGGGCGCGCATCCACCGGCTGGAGACGCTGGCGCTGGCGGTGAGTTCCTCCGAAATCCGGCGCGCCCTGGAGCAGGGCGAGAGCTCCGACGAAGTGCCGCCGGCGGTCAGCGAGTACATCCATACCCACGGGCTGTACCACCTGGACAGCGCAGCGCGATTGCGCTCCTGACGCGCGGACATCTCTCTTTGACGCCAAAACGTCATATGGAAGGCCGGCCTTGCATGTGACAATAAATCGAACTGCCGCGGGGGCTGCGGCGGCGCGCTCGGATGCGGCCGCGGAATCCCGCAGCGGGGCGATTTTCCACGGGTTGCGCCGCCATGACCGCCAGACTCTTCTTCAAGTTCCTGGGCGCCGTATTGATCATCATGGTGGTCGCACTGACCGCCATCGGATTGCTCTCCTCCCGGCTGGCGGAACGGGCCTACATCGGCGACCTCAAGACCGAGCTCGGCCAGAAGATCGCGCTGCTCGAGCTCATGCACCGGCAGAAGCTGCTGCCGCTCACGCCGGATACGGTCCGTGAGCTGGCGCAGTCGGCCAGCGCGCGGCTGACCTTCATCGCGCGGGACGGCCGCGTGGTACTCGATTCGGAGGTCGACCCGGCGCGGATGGAGAATCACGCCGACCGGCCCGAAGTGCGGGAAGCGCTGCGCGGCCGCGTCGGATTTTCGGTCCGGACCAGCGCCAGCATGGGGGTCCGGTTCCTGTATGCGGCCGGTCCGCTGGAAGACGGCGTGGTCCGGCTTGCGGTGCCGCTCAAGGAAGTGGAGGCGCACGTCAGTGAGCTGCGCGACAGCCTGGTTCTGTACACCGGCCTGGCGTTCATTCCGGGCATCCTGATTGCGGCGTTCCTGGCGCGATACTTCTCGCGGCGGCTGGGCGCGGTGATCCGCTACGCGTCCACGCTGGCGATGGGCAACTTCAAAGCGCGGCTGCAGCATCCCGGCGACGACGAGCTGGGTATCCTGGGCAAGCAGTTGAACGAGACCGGCGAAAAGCTGCAGAAGATGTTCGAGGAGCTGCAACGCGAGCACGTCGAACTGGAGAAGCTGGAGCGCATCCGCAAGGACTTCGTGATCAACGTCTCGCACGAATTGCGCACGCCGCTGGCGTCCATCCAGGGCTACACCGAGACGCTGCTGGACGGAGCCTTGGAAGACCAGGAGAACAACGTCAAGTTCCTGAACATCATCCAACAGAACGCCGAGCGGCTGGCGCGCCTGACCGCCGACCTGCTGACGCTGAGCCGCCTGGAGCTGAAGACGCAAAAGCTGCAGCCCGCCAACTACTACATCAACCCGCTGCTGGAAGACAGCATTGCCACTTTGCGGCCGATGGCGGACAAGAAGCGGATCGAGATCCGCTACGAGCCGGCGCCGGAGGCCGCGGAAGCCTTCTGCGACTCCGAGGCGATGCACCAGATCATGATGAATCTGCTCGATAACGCCATCAAGTACACGCCCGAAGGCGGGCACATCGCAGTCTTTACACACCAGCTCACCGACCCGCTGCACGGAGAGATGGTGGAAATCGGAGTCCGGGACACGGGCATCGGTATTCCGGCCGAGGAGCTGCCGCGGCTGTTCGAGCGCTTTTACCGGGTGGACAAGGCGCGCTCGCGCGCGCTGGGCGGAACGGGCCTGGGCCTGGCGATCGTAAAGCACCTGGTGCGTTCCCTGGGCGGAGAGGTGCACGTGGACAGCGTGGCCAACCAGGGATCGACCTTCCGTTTCACCCTCCCGGTCAACGACCTCGGGGGCAACAAAGATTTCGATGTTCAAGAGCAGTTAACCATTTAGTCATTGAATTGACATGATTGTCATGGCAATCGTAGGGTAGGGTAATCGAAATGAAGAAAATCCTGCTCATCGAGGACGACTCCGACCTGTTCGCACTGCTCAAGTACAACCTTGAGAAGGAGGGATTTAACCTGGTCGGGGCGCAGACCGGCAAGGGCGCAGTGGAGTTTTGCCGCCGCGAACGTCCGGATCTGATCATCCTGGACATCATGCTGCCCGATTCGGACGGGCTGGACATCTGCAAGGGCATCCGCAATCACCCCGAGCTGGCGCACATCCCGGTGATTTTCCTGACGGCGCGGGCCTCGGAGACGGATCGCATCGTGGGCCTCGAACTGGGTGCCAACGACTACATCGTCAAGCCGTTCTTTGTGCGCGAGCTGATCGCCCGCATCAAGATTCAGTTCCGCAGCCAGCAACAGCCTACGCGGACGTTGCAAATCGGCGGCCTGCAACTGGACCGCTCGAGCTGCCGGGTGGTGCTGAACGGTGCGGCGCTGTCGCTGACGGCGACCGAGTTCCGGCTGCTGGAGTTCCTGATGAGCCGGCCGGGCGTGGTGTTCAGCCGTGAGCAACTGCTGGACGCCGTGTGGGGGCACGACCGCGCGGTCACCGACCGCACGGTGGACGTTTACATCCTGCGGCTGCGGCAGAAGATTGAGCAGGATCCGGCCAACCCCGGTTATATCCGCTCGGTGCGCGGATTCGGCTACAGCTTCAATGAAGTGGCGGCCGAGCCAGTGCCGGCGGCGAGCTAGTTTTGGTGGCGTTGCGGCGCAACGTCGAGCGAATTCGGCCATCTAAGAGCAGCTCCTGCGCGTTGACGCCGGGTTCTTGGCGCCATGCGGCGATCTTCTGGCCCGGCCCTGGTCGGAGGGCGGATTTGTCTGTCCCGCGGCATCGAAAAACAAAAAATGCGAAACAAAGCCAATTGTCGAGTTAGGCTTTTAGATTCAATTAGCTATCGTGCCATTCTTGATGCATATGGTCTGCTTCGGCCCCCTCTCTTCGGGCAGCGGCATCCGGCGCGGCTCCGCCCGCTGTTCTACGCTACACCCGAGGTCAAGCCAATTCGGACGCCGATTGGCAGTTGATTCAATACCTGATCGTTGGTAGGATTTAGGGAATATGTCCAAACTACAAGACATCCAGAGGGAATTGGGCTTCAACACCCGCTCGCTCCACGCCGGCTATGATCCGGACCCGACAACCAAGTCGCGCGCCGTGCCGATCTACCAGACGACTTCGTTCGTCTTCGACGATTCGGCCGACGCAGCGGCACTGTTCGCGCTGCAGAAGTTCGGCAACATTTACACGCGCATCATGAATCCGACCACGGACGTGCTGGAGAAGCGCGTGGCGTCGCTCGAGAGCGGCGTGGCCGGGCTGGCGCTCGCCTCGGGCCAGGCGGCGCAGTTCCTGGCCATCACGAGCCTGCTCGAGGCGGGCGACCACTTCGTCTCGTCGTCGACACTGTACGGCGGGACCTACACACAGTTCGATGTCAGCTTCCGGCGCTTCGGCCTGGACGTCACGTTCGTCGAGCCCGACGATCCCGAGAACTTCCGTAAGGCTCTCAAGCCGAACACCAAGGCGATTTACGGCGAGACGATCTCGAATCCGCGCGGCAACGTGCTGGACATCGAGGCGGTGGCCAAGGTCGCGGCCGAGGCCAACGTGCCGTTTCTGATCGACAACACGTTCGCCTCGCCGTACCTGTGCCGCCCGATCGAGCACGGCGCGGACATTGTGGTGCACTCGCTGACGAAGTTCCTGGGCGGGCATGGGAACTCGATCGGCGGGATCATCGTGGATGGTGGCAAGTTCGACTGGAAGAAGTCGGCGCACCCACTGTTGAACCGGCCCTCGCCGGCGTATCACGGGATGAACTTCGCCGAAGTTTTCGGGAACCTGGCATTCATCCTGCGGGCGCGGGTGGAGGGATTGCGCGACATGGGTCCGGCGCTGAGCCCGTTCAACGCGTTCCTGTTCCTGCAAGGCGTCGAGACGCTGGGGCCGCGCATGGAGCGCCACGTGGCCAACGCGCAGGCGGTGGCCGAGTGGCTGGAGAACCATCCGCAGGTGACCTGGGTGAAGCATCCGGGGCTGAAGTCGAGCCCCTATTACGCGCTGGCGCAGAAGTACCTGCCGAAGGGCGCGGGGGCGATCTTCAGCTTCGGCATCCAGGGCGGCTACGACGCCGGCGTGAAGTTCGTCAACGCGCTGAAGCTCTTCTCGCACCTAGCCAACGTGGGCGACGCGCGCAGCCTGGTGATTCACCCGGCCTCCACGACGCACCAGCAGCTCAACGCTGAGCAGCAGGCGGCGGCGGGCGTGACGGGCGACATGGTGCGGCTGTCGATCGGCCTGGAGGACCTGGAGGACTTGACCTGGGATCTGGAACAGGCGCTGGCGGCATCGCAGAAGTAGCCGCTGACCAACGACTCTAAACGGTCGGTAGCGGATCAGTTTGGGTTTGGCGGCAGCAAGGGCCTTTCCGATAACGCCGTTTGCCGACCACATGCACAGTCTCCGAGTGCGCTGGGATCAGTCCGAAATTGACTCGGTGCGCCTTCGACCTTCCCCTCCTGAGGACTTCCAGCCCTCGTCGGCGATCTGCAACGTTCTTGGTGACACGCCGTTTTACGACGAATTCCGCATGTGCGCAAAGGAAGCCTTGACAAGCTTGGTCTCTAGAGTTATCGTTAATCGACGATATTCTATGAATTCGAAACCACCCCACGAAGACCTGTGTTGCCCGCCCGCGCCGGCTGCGCCCGAGATCAGTCTGCAATCGCTCGAAGGATCTGACGCAGACGATGAGCTGGCCAGACTGGCGAAGGCGATTGGCCACCCTGCCCGCGTACGAATTCTGCGGCTGCTTTCGCGCAAGGAGGCCCGGGTTTGCAGCCAGATCGTGGACGAACTTCCGCTGGCTCAATCCACTGTGTCTGAGCATCTGCGCATTTTGAAGGAAGCCGGTCTGGTGCGATGTTCACAAGACGGGCCGCGCGTCGGCTACTGCATCAATTTCGATGGACTCCGGCGCCTGAAAGGGTTGGTAGCGATCATCTAATTCGGGCGTTTTTTGTGTATATAGTGAATCGTTCATCGTCGATGTACGATCTAATAACGCGGGCTTGTGTTGGTCTCATCTCGGCTTCGAACGACAGAACGCGGGTAAGGGACCCATGACTCAAACGGCAGCACAAATGGCAACTCCGAAGAGACTGAATCCCTTTGAGCGCTACCTCAGCGTCTGGGTGGCTTCCTGCATGGCTGTCGGGGTGCTGCTGGGGCGGGTTCTGCCAGACATCACAGTCGCATTGCGCGGGATGGAGTTCGGCGCCGGCAGCCAGATCAACATCCCGATCGCGGTCCTGATCTGGCTGATGATCATCCCGATGATGATGAAGGTGGATTTTGCCTCCATCCGGGACGTCGGCAAGAAGCCGCGCGGCCTGCTCGTCACGTTGTTCGTGAACTGGCTGGTCAAACCCTTTTCGATGGCGTTCATCGCCTGGCTCTCGTTCCGCTTCCTGTTCGCGCACTGGATTGCGCCGGCAGACGCCGACCAGTACATTGCCGGCTGCATCATTCTTGCCGCCGCGCCGTGCACCGCCATGGTCTTCGTATGGAGTTATCTGACCGACGGCGACCCGGCCTATACGCTAGTCCAGGTGTCGGTGAATGACCTCATCATGCTCTTCCTGTTCGCACCCATTGTGCGCTTCCTGGTGAATGGCGCGTCGTCGCTGCACGTCCCCTTCAAGGTGCTGCTGTACGCCGTGGGTATCTTCATCGTGGTTCCACTTGCGGTGGGGACCGCGTTGCGGACCTACTTCATTCGGGCTCATGGGCGCGATTGGTTTGAAAGGCAACTGTTGCCTCGCTTCGCGCCCGTCAGCATTGTTGCTTTGCTGGCAACGCTGGTTCTCATCTTCGCGTTTCAGGCGGATAACATCCTGGGGAAGCCGTCCCATGTCGTTCTTATCGCGATTCCGATCCTAGTGCAGGTCTATTTCAACTCATCGCTCACGTATGGACTCATGCGGCTGCTGCGGGTTCGCCATGCGGTGGCCGCCCCAGGCGCTTTGATCGGCGCGAGCAACTTCTTTGAGCTTGCGGTTGCTACGGCGATTGCCCTCTTCGGTCCGGGGTCGGGGGCGGCACTGGCTACGGTTGTGGGGGTATTGATCGAAGTTCCTGTCATGCTTTCTGTGTGCGCGTTCTGCAACCGCACAAAACACTGGTTTCCGAATTCGGAAGCCATCCAATAAGTCTCGATAGGACGCGAAAGCCTCATGGAGGGGAACATGTTTACGACGCGACGGGCATTCAGCCTGGCTTTGGCGTTAGTCTTATCCGGAGGCGGCGCTGGAGCAGCCAGCTACCAGGACGTCCAACTCACCAGCGCAGGCTCGACCTTTATCTACCCAGTCCTCGGGGTGTGGCTGCGGGAGTACAAGAAGATCCATCCAGAGTTCCAGCTGGCCTACGATCCCGTAGGATCGGGAAAAGGCATCGCCAGGACTCTCGCCGGAATTGTCGATTTTGGCGCCTCGGACGGTCCTATCTCAGATACTCAATTGAATAACTCTTCCAAGCGCATTTTGCATGTGCCAGTAGTACTCGGCGCCGTGGTACCCGCCTACTCTCTGCCGGGAATTGCGGATGAGATGCGGTTTACTCCGGAAATTCTGGCCGGAATCTATCTCGGGAAGATAAAGAGATGGAATGATCCCGCGCTGGTTCGCGCCAACCCGAATATTAAGTTCCCCAATCACGAAATCTCAGTGTACTTCCGGACCGACGGCAGTGGCACCACTTACGTCTGGACAGATTACCTTTCCAAAGTTAGCGGCGAGTGGAAGGCGCGCGTAGGCTATGGAACAACTGTATCTTTTCCTGTTGGTCTGGGCGCCAGGTTCAACGAAGGAGTCGTCGCAGAGATTAAGAGCCATCCCTACTCCTTCGGGTACCTACAGTTGACCTATGCGATTGAGAATCACGTTCAATACGGCGTCGTCCAGAACGCCATCGGCCAATTTGTCCGGGCGGAGCCCGGAACCATCACCGCGGCCGCCGCGGCCACAGCGGCCAACATGCCACGGGATTTCCGCGTCTCAATCACGAATTCGAAGGACGAAGAGGCGTATCCGATCTCAAGCTTCACCTGGCTGCTGGTGCCTGAAAAGTTTGAGGACCCACAGAAGCGCAAGGCGATCGTAGAGTTTCTCAGGTGGGTCTTGACCGACGGACAGAAGTTCGCCGCGGCCAAGCATTATGCGGCATTGCCCGGCGATGTGGCCCTGCATGTGTTGCAGGCGGTTTCGGCCATTCAGTAGTTGCTCAACACGGAGGCTGAGGATTCAATGGGGTCACCAATAGAAAAGAGGCGTGTACTGGTGCTTTGTACCGGAAACTCCGCCCGCAGCCAGATGGGGGAAGGGCTGTTTCGCGCCGAAGGCGGCGCAGGCTACGAAGTCTCTAGCGCCGGGACCAGACCAAGCCAGGTCCGGCCGGAGGCGATCGCGGTCATGCGGGAAATCGGAATCGATATCTCCGGACACCATTCGAAGTCCGTGGATGAGTTCGCCGGCCAGCGATTCGACTACGTGGTCACGGTCTGCGACAACGCGCGGGACAGCTGCCCCGTGTTTCCCGGCGCCGTCAAGCGCATTCATTGGAGCTTTGAAGATCCGGCGGCGGTGGAGGGCAGCGAGACGGAACGGCTGGCCGCCTTCCGCCGCATTCGCGACCAGATTCACGAGCGGGTAAAGGCATTCGTCCGGGATCAGGGTGGCCACTAACTGCCAGATTGACGGCCGCCCGGAGAGAGCCGTGTCCGGAAAGTGGTGTTATCGGACATGGCTGGCCGGCGAGTCTGCGCTTCCGGACCTTCGCACAGCCCGACTGACGAACTGACCCACTACGGGATTTCGATAGAATCGGGACGCCATGAAGTTCCCGGTTCTGTTCGCACCCGTCCTTCCGCTGCTGCTGACGATGACCAACCCCATGCACGCCGCGCCGCCCGCCGATATGGAAGCCCGCATCGACGCTCTGGTGGCCAAAATGACCCTGGAAGAGAAGCTGGGCCAGATGTCGCAGGCGACGGGGCTGCAAACGCCGCTGTCGGAGCAGAACAAAGAAGAGATCCGCAAGGGGCGCTGGGGTTCGTATTTGAACGCCGGCAATGCGGCCGACCGCGCGGCGGCGCAACGGATTGCGCTGCATGAGAGCCGGCTGGGGATTCCGCTGCTGTTCGGGCGGGACGTCATCCACGGCTACCGGACGATGCTGCCAATCCCGCTCGGCCAGGCCGCGAGCTGGGATCCGGAGCTGGTCCGGGAAGGGGCGCGCAACGCGGCGCGCGAGGCCGCGTCGACGGGCCTGCACTGGACCTTCGCGCCGATGCTGGACATCACGCGCGACCCGCGCTGGGGCCGCGTCGCGGAGACGATGGGCGAGGACCCGTACGTGACCTCGACGCTGGGCGCGGCGATGGTGCGCGGATTCCAGGGCGATTCATTGGACGCGCCGGACTCGATCGCGGCCTGCGCCAAGCACTACGTGGGCTACGGCGCGGCGGAGGGCGGCCGGGATTACAACACGACGTGGATCCCCGAGATTCAGATGCGCGAAGTGTTCCTGAAGCCGTTCCAAGCGGCGCGCGAGGCCGGCGTGGCGACCTACATGAGCGCGTTCAACAACATCAACGGCGTGCCGGCGAGCGGGAACGCGTTCACGCTGCGCCAGGTGCTGAGGCAGGAGTGGGGCTTCGACGGCTTCGTGGTGAGCGATTGGAATTCGATCAATGAAATGATCGACCACGGCTACGCCAGCGACGAACAGGAGGCCGCGGTGAAGGGCCTGCGCGGCGGGGTGGACATGGAGATGGTCAGCACCAGTTTCTTTGACCATCTGAAGCAGGCGATGGATGCGGGGCAGATCGACAGGCAGCTGATCGATGCCGCCGTCAAGAACATTCTGCGGGTGAAATTCCGGCTGGGGCTGTTCGACAAGGGCGATCCGAATCCGCACGAACTGCCGGCGCAGCCGGATGAGAACGCGCTGGCGGTGGCGCAGAAGCTGGCCACGGAGAGCATCGTGCTGCTGAAAAACGAGCGCGCGGCGCTGCCGCTGGCGCCGGCGATAGGGCGCCTGGCGGTGATCGGACCGCTGGCCAACGCTCCGGTGGACCAGATGGGCGCGTGGACCGTCGACGGCCGCGCGCAGGAGGTCCGGACGCCGCTGGCGGCGCTGCGGCAGCGGCTGGGCGAGGCGCGCGTGGCGTATGCGCCGGGCCTGAAATCGAGCCGCGACCTGAGTCACGACGGGTTCGCCGCCGCAGTCGAGGCGGCGCGCGGGGCCGACGCGGCTGTGGTGTTCGTCGGCGAAGAGCAGATCCTCTCGGGCGAAGCCCATTCGCGGGCGTTCCTGAATCTGCCCGGCGCGCAGGAGGCGCTGGTGGATGAGATCGCGAAAACGGGCCAGCCGCTGGTCGTCGTGATCATGGCCGGCCGCCCGCTGACGTTCCACGACGTCGCGGCCAAGGCGGGCGCGGTGCTGTACGCCTGGCATCCGGGGACGATGGGCGGGCCGGCGATCGCCGCTGTGCTGTTCGGCGACGCCAATCCCTCGGGCAAGCTGACGATCACTTTCCCGCGCACCGTCGGGCAGGTGCCGATTTACTACGCCCACATGAATACGGGCCGGCCTCCGGCCGAGAGCGAGCTGGGCATCCCCATCGGCAACCCGATCGACCCGAAAGGATTCACTTCGAAATACCTGGACGTCGATTTCACGCCCGAGTATCCCTTCGGCTACGGACTCTCCTACACCTCCTTCGAGTACTCGGATCTGCGGGTGTCGGCGCCGCGGATGAAACTGGGCGGAGAAGTCGAGGTCTCGGCCGCAGTGGCCAACACGGGCCGGCGCGAGGGCGACGAGATTGTTCAGTTGTACATTCGCTCACACGCCGGGAGCGTGACGCGGCCGGTGCGGGAGTTGAAAGGATTCCGGCGCGTGCATCTCCAGGCCGGCCAGCGGCAGACGGTTCTGTTCCGGCTGAGCAGCGGCGACCTGGCGGCCTATAACCAGCAGATGCAATGGCAGACCGAACCGGGCCGGTTCCAGGTGTGGATCGCGCCGGATTCGGCCCGCGGTGTGAGCGGCGAGTTCGTGGTCGTTCCGTAATCGCCTGGGGCTGGCCGGGCGTGAGGTGACGGCGCACATCGCGAGACCCTTGTACGCGCCGCGATGCGGTGCCAAACTGATTTTGTCTCAACGTCTGGAGTGCGATTGGCCGGGCCGCCGCCAATACCCGCGAGCCGATCCACCGCAGCACGCATCTGCTTAAAGATGGAGTCCCCGGTGGGCGCGGCAGGGCGAGGCCGTCCCGAGGAGTGCGGGAATGAGGTTGAGAGCTCTGTACGTGCTGGTTTTTTCCGCTGCCTGCCTGGCCCAGACGCATGATCAGATACCGTCCGTCTCCGGGAGCGGCTCCGCGCGGAGGCTGTTCACTGTGCGCGGAGAGCTGAAAATCGAGGGGGAAGGGCGCCTGGAGGACTACAGCGCGGAGCTTGAGCCCTGCCAGAGCCAGGTGGGGAGCCAGCGAACGTCGATCGGACCGAACGGCCTGTTTGAGTTCCGCGGCCTGGAAGCCGACTGCTACGTGGTGCGCATTGTGATGGGCCAACAGGGGAAAATGGTCCAACAAAAGACCACGCAGGTGGGCAGCTCGACGCAGGTCGGCTTCGAGTCCGTGTCGGTCCGGTTCGTCGTGCGGCCCGATCCGGCGGACAAGCCGGCCGCGGGCTACGTTTCCATGCAGGAGCTGGCCAGTCCGCCTCCCAAGAAGGCCGTCAAGGCTCTCGAACAGGCGCAGAAGTCCGCC
>JBKQPG010000004.1:0-72193 GCA_052145115.1 Bryobacteraceae bacterium | reverse complement strand
GTGGCCGGAGGGGACACTCTGCGCGTGCCGCGGCGGCACGCTTGGGTTCCCTCGGCGCGACGTTCAGAGGCTGGCGATCAAGCGCCGCGGCCCTCGGTGTCCCCGTCCGGGAGTGGCCTCATTGCGGGTGGACGCGACGGGCTACACTTATCCCGGAACAGGTCCAGGCGGCGGGGCGGGTGAGCGGCCGGGGGACCGGGAGGGGGCAGAGGGTCAGGGGCGCTGGCCGTGGGCCAGACGGTCCTCGATGAGATCGAGGGTCGGGAGAAGGTCGGCGGCGGAGTCGATGACGAAGTGCGCGCCGGCCTGGAGCAGGCGCGCGCCGGCGGCCGAGCGGCAGGCCTCCCGGGCGGGCGCGTCGAGGGCCGCCAATTCCTCTTCCGAAAGGCCCGTTTCATTGCCGGTGAGCAAGACGCCGACGGTCCACAGGCCGGCGTTGAAACCTTCATCAATGTCGGCCACGGTGTCGCCGACCTTGACGCAGGCACTGACGGGGTAAGCATTGAGGCGCTTGAGGGCCTCGAGAGCCAGCCACGGGGCGGGGCGCCCGGCGGGGACCTCGTCGGCACAAACGATGGCCTCGGGGGCAAAGCCCTGCCGGGCGGCGGCGGGGATCAGAGCGGCCATCATGGCGCGGGTGTAGCCGGTGGTGCTGCCGGTGCGGATGCCGCGGCGGCCGAGCGCCTGCATTAGTTCCGGGACGCCGGGGATGACGCGCCCGTAGTGCGTTACGATGCCGGTCTGGAGAGGGATGAATTCGGCGTAGAGGGTGTCGAGGTCCTGGCCTGTGGAGGGCTGGCCGTGGACGGCGGCCCAGCTGGCGGCCACGTCGGGGAGCAGCAGCAACTGGCGGATGTGCTCGCGCTTGTGCATGCCCATGGGCCCGCGGACCTGTTCCACGCTCAATGCCACGCCGTGGCGGTGGAACAGCTCGACGAAGGCCTGGACGGGGGCGCGGCTGCCGAAATCGACGACCGTTCCGGCCCAATCGAAGATGACCGCCAGTAGGCGGGGCGAGGGCGGGTTAAGGAGTCGCGTGGACACGCTCGGGGTTCCTCCTGGAATCAGCGGCCATGTGATTCAAGACGGCCGGCGCGAGGCCGGGCGCGGAAGCCGCAGAGATCCATGGTAATCGAGGGTCGGCTGCAAAATGATGACAATGCAAACGGCGAAATTTACCGCCTGTTTTCCAGGAGTTACGAGCATCGCAGGGGCGCACCGGGTGACGGTGGTGCGAAGGACAGGCAGGAGCGGATGGCGGAATGAACCTGGAACAGCGCATGGCCGCGCCCGGTCCGAAACGGATCCTGGCGCTGGACGGGGGCGGGATTCGCGGCGTGGTGAGCCTGGAGATTCTGGCGCGGATTGAGGAGTTGCTGCGCGCTAGAGCGGGCGACGGGGCGCTGAGGCTCGGGGAGTGGTTCGATTTCATCGGCGGAACGAGCACCGGGGCGATCATCGCCGCGTGCCTGGCGCTGGGGTACGAAACAGGCGAGATTCTGCGGTTTTACCAGGAGGCGGGGCCGGCGATGTTCCGGCGGGCGGAACTGGTGGAGCAACTGTGGTACCGCTACGAGCAGGGCCCGCTGGAGGAACGGCTGCGCGAAATCGTGGGACCGGAGACGACGCTGGGGTCGGAGCGGATCCAGACGCTGCTGCTGATGATGATGCGCAATGCCACGACCGATTCGGCGTGGCCGGTGTCGAACAATCCGCGGGCGCGCTACAACGAGCCCGGCCGGGTGGACTGCAATTTGCGGCTCCCGCTGTGGCAACTGCTGCGGGCGTCGACGGCGGCGCCGGTGTATTTTCCGGCCGAGAAGATGCGGATCGGCGAACGGCAGTTTCTGTTCCAGGACGGCGGGGTGACGGCCTGCAACAACCCCGCGTTCCAGATGTTCGTCATGGCCACGGCGTCGCCGTACCGGGTGGGGTGGAAGGCCACGCGCAAGGATCTGCTGGTGGTGAGCGTGGGCACGGGGCTGACGACGGAGGCGGACCCGGGGGTGACGGTGTTCGACCTGGGGGTGGTCGAGATCGCGACGACGCTGCCGGAGACGCTGATCGGCGGCGCGCAGGTGCAGCAGGACTTGTTGTGCCGCATCTTCGGGGAGTGCCGGTTCGGCCTGCCGATCGACCGCGAAGTGGGCGATTTGATCGGTGCGCGCGCGCCCGGGGGCCGGAGGCTGTTCAGCTACGTCCGGTACAACGCAGAGCTGGACGACGAGACGCTGCGCGCGCTGGGGGTGGGGCATCTGCGCGCCGCAACGATGCGCAAGATGGATGCGGTGGCTCAGATCGACGAACTCATGGAATTCGGGCGGGCGGTGGCCGAGGCGCAGGTGCGTGGGGAGCACCTGGCGGGATTTTGACAAACGGCAACTGCAGGACCGATGCAATTAGCGCGTTGCGATAGCTAGTAGTGGTATCTACAGGCAAGAATCCGGATCTTTTCGGGGAGGACCTGATAGACCAACCGGTGTTCCTGGTTTATGCGCCGCGACCAACAACCGGCCAACTCGTGCCGGAGTGGCTCGGGCTTGCCGAGACCCGAAAACGGTTCCCGCTGAATCTCGCGAATGAGGCGAATAATTCTGAGCGCCTGGGTTCGGTCCTGTTCGACCCACCAAGCCAGATCCTCAAAGGCGGAGGGATCAAATTCCAAGCTTCTCAAGAGCCGCCTCGATGGGGATTCCGTCCGGGCGGGCTATTGCAGCCAGGAGGCGTTGCTTCATCGTCCCCGACTTGAGCAGATAGGCGGTCTCGCGCTCGGAGGCGATCTCGCGCCACAGCGCGATCGGAACGATCACCGCGGTCGGTTCCCCGGCTTCGTTGGAGACGATTTGGATGTCCGCTTCCGCCACAACCCTAGTTTACCTCGGTCGCGGCTTTTTAATTCAGCGATGGAATCGCACCAGAGCCTTTTGGTGATCAGTTGTTGATCAAGAGATCAGATGCTTCAGGCCTCTGATACGCGAGCTGATGTTTGAACAGATCGAGGGCAGCCGGGTCCGGGCAGTCACCGCGAAGGCCAGGACTGGAGAGCAGTGCCATTCCGAGAACGGCCGCACAGGCTGCAATTCGCATACGCTCACTGTATCCCCGGGGCATCAGGGCGACAAGGCGGGCCTAGCGGCGAATCAGTAGCGCTGGAATCGACCATCCGCCGGGTCATCCGGGAGGAGTTGCGCCGGACGGGCTAGCGCCTGGCGGCGAAGCGTCGGGAGAAACGGTCAGGATTGCGCGGCGCGTTCGAGCTCCGCGATGTCGAGCTTTTTCATCCGCAGCATGGCCTGCATCGCCTGGGGGTGCTGGATGAGCTCGGACAGCCGTGCGGGCACGATCTGCCAGGAGAGACCGAACTTGTCCTTGAGCCAGCCGCACTGGCTCTCGGCGCCGCCGGCGGTGAGCTTGGACCAATAGTAATCGACATCCGGCTGCGAGTCGCAGCGCACGACGAAGGAGATTGCCTCGGTGAACTTGAACAGCGGGCCGCCGTTGAGCGCGGTGAATCTCTGGCCGTCGAGCTCAAAGGAGATGGTAAGGACGCCGGGCGGGCCTTGGATCGGGTCGTTCTTGTGCAGGACGTTGAGGCGGCGCGAGTTGGGAAACACGGACAGGTAGAAGTCGACCGCCTCCTCGGCGTTCGAATCGAACCACAGAAACGGCGTAATGCGAGGAAAGTTCTGAAGAGCACTCATTGAAGTCACCCCATGCCCTGTTTGGGGGCCTCCGTACGGAACCCGATGCCCAACGGCCTATGCGGAAGCCTTGGGGAGATGTTACCACGGGTCAGATTCCTGCCAGCGGAGCCAGCGCGCCCGGGTGCAAGATGGCGCGGAGCCCAGGGGAGCGAGCAGGCGCCGGGGCATCAGAGTGCAGCCTTCCGGCAGCGTCTGAGCATCTCACTGATAATGAGTTCAATGGGGAGCGATCCCCGGCGAGGAATCCAAGAAACATGAAACTGGCGCGCAGGGCCGTCAGGGACGCGCTCATATTGCCGATTTTGGGGTGCATGGTGATGACGGCGAAGGCGCAGGAGCCCGTGCCCGTGCCGCCCCAGGCCGGTCCGGTGCAGATCTTTCCGCTGTCGGCCATCCGGCCGGGGCTGAAGGGCACGGCCTGGAGCGTGTTCCTGGGAACGAAGCCGGAAGCGATCCCGGTCGAGATTCTGGGGCGGTGGAAAAATGCGTTGGGGCCGAAGCAGGATGTCATCCTGGCCAAGCTGGGCGGCGCGGCGGCGCGGACCAACGTGGCGGGCGGGATGAGCGGCAGCCCGGTGTACATCGACGGCAAGCTGGTGGGCGCGATCGCGCTGCGGCTGAGCGTTTTTTCGCCGGACGCGATCTGCGGGATCACGCCGATTGAGAACATGCTGGAGATCGACGAGATCGACCGCTCACGGCCCTCCGACGCCCGCGGGCCCGCGTCCCAAGCGGCCCTGACGGCGCTGGCGGCGCCGGGAGAATTGCTGGCGGCGGCCGGGCCGCGCCTGGGCGGGACGAAGGCGGCGTTTGTGCCGATCGGCCTGCCGCTGGGCTTTTCCGGATTTCACCGGGCGACTCTGGAACAATTCCAGCCGCTGTTCGAGCAGCTGGGCGTCGAACCGGTGCTGGGCGGAGCGGGGGGCAGCGATTCCTCCGCGAAGCCCGCCGCGGGTTGGGAGAAAGCGCTGCAGCCGGGGCAGGCCATCGCCGGGGTTCTGGTGAACGGCGACCTCTCGGTCACGGGCCTGGGGACGGTGACGTACAACGACGGACGGCGGGTGCTGGCGTTCGGCCATAGTTTCTTCAGCCTCGGTCCGATTTCGATGCCGATGAGCGGCGGAGAAGTGATCCACGTGCTGAGCTCGGCGTATCAGCCCAACAAAATCGCCAACGCGACCGAAATCGTGGGGGCGCTCAGGCAGGACCGGCACTCGGGCATTCTGGGCGTGCTGGGCGAAACGGCGCAGACGATTCCGGTCACGCTGACGGTGCGGTCTTTTGCGGGCGGGGCGGCCGGCGGGACGGCGCTCGAGAAGAAGCTGCGCTTCAACATGTTCGTGCATCCCAAGTGGACGCCGACGCTGCTGATGCTGACGACGTTCGACAGTCTGCAGGACCTGAACATCGGCAACAGCGACGAAGCCACGTACACGCTGAAGGGGAAGATCGAATTCGAGGGTCTGGCGCCCGCGGAGCTGATGAATACCGTGACCACGACGGAGGCGCCGATGCCGGCGCCGCTGGAATTGGCGATGTGGTGGGGCGAGCGGTTTAACCGCCTGTATGCGCTGGGCGAGGGGCCGCCGAAGATCCGCGGGATCGAGTGCAGCATCGAGATGCGGCCGCAGCGGCGGCTGGTCACGATCGAGAGCGCGGTGCTGGATTCCAGCGAAGTGGCGCCGGGCGGCGAGCTCCGCGGGCGGGTGTTTCTGCGGGCCTGGAGCGGCGCGCGGGAGATGCGCGAATTCAAGCTGAAAGTGCCGCTATCCATGGTCCGGGGCGAGCACCGCGTGGAGATTGCCGACAGTGAAGTGATGGACCGCGCGCGGAACGCCGCGGCGTACGTCAACCGCCATCTGACGGCGGCCGAGGCGGTGAGCCTGCTGCGCCAGGAGCGGCCGAACTCGCTGGTGAACATCGCGCTGATGGAGTCGCGGCCGACGGTTTACGAAGAGGACCGGACGCTGGAGGCGGTGCCGGCGTCGGTGCTGAATGTGATGAACGCGGCGCGCGCGCCGAGAGCGACGATCGCCACGCCCGATACGGCGCGGGCCAGCGAATCGATTGCGCTGGACGCGGTGGTGACGGGCAGCGTGAGCCTGCACATCACGGTGAAGTAGCCGGAACAAAATATCCCATGCACGTTTCCAGAATTCTGATCCTTACGGCCGCCTGCGCGGCCACGGCGGCGCTGGCCGTCGAAACCAAGACGTGGATTCAATCCGAGGCCCGCGAGTTCGACAAGGGCACGCTGAAAGGCGTGGCGATGGCGAACGACGGCCACATCAGCCTGGCGCCGAAGCTGAGCGAGCGCCTGGATGCCGGCGCCGCGCAACTGTGGTGTGCCGCGGCGGGAGCCGGCGGGCGGGTGTATGCGGGCGGCAGCGAGGGGAAGGTGTTCGTTCTCGACGCCGATGGAAAGTCCAGAACGCTGGCCAGGCTCGAAGGCGGCGGGACGGTCTATGCGCTGGCTGCAGCGCCGGACGGGGTGTACGCGGCGACGTCCCCTGACGGGAAGATCTGGCGCGTGGGCGAGGACGGCAAGGCGGCGCTGGTCCATGCGGCGAAGGCGCATTACGTGTGGGCGCTGGTGGCGGGCGAGGGGGGCGTGCTGTACGCCGCGACGGGCGATCCGGGGCAGATTCTCAAGCTCCAGCCGGGCGGGCAGGCGACGGTGTTATACGACGCCGGAGAGACGCACGTGCGATCGCTGGCGAAAGACGGGCACGGGAACCTGATCGCGGGCACGGACGCCTCGGGCGTGGTGCTGCGGGTGAATGCGAAGGGCGAGGGGTTTGTCCTGCATCAGACCGGGAAACGGGAAGTGACGGCGATCGCCGTGGCGCAGGATGGAACGATTTTCGCCGCGGCGACGGGCAACCGCACGGCCGCTCCGGCGCCCGCTCCGGCGCCCACGCCCATGCCAGTGCCGGTTTCCGCTCAACCGGCGGCCGCGGGGGTGCAGCAGCCGCAACCGGCGACGGCGGTGACGGCGCGCCTGGCGGCGATGCCGCCGACGCTGGGGCCGGTGAGCAGTGCGCCGGGCGGGAGCGAGATCTGGCGGATCGGAACGGACGGCGAGCCGACGCTCGACTGGAGCGACGCGCACGCGGTGGTGTACGCACTGGGCTTCGATGCCGCAGGGCGGCTGCTGGCCGCGACCGGCAACCAGGGGAGGATCTATCGGATTGACACGCCGCAGAGCTACACGCGCATTGCGCATGCCGAAGCGGCACAGATTACGGCGCTGGCGCCGTTGCCGGGAGGCGGCAGCGTGGCCGTGTCGGCCAATCCGGGGAAGCTGTATCAACTCGGGCCGGAGACGGAGCGCACGGGCACGCTGGAGAGCGAAGTGCTGGACGCGGCGTCTTTCACCTACTGGGGGCGGCTGCGGTGGGAAGGCGAACTGAACGGCGGCACGCTGAAGCTGGAGACGCGCAGCGGCAACCTGGACGAGCCGGAGAAGGACTGGAGCGCGTGGGCGGTGGTGGATCCGGCGACAGGCTCGCGGGTGGCATCGCCGGCAGCCCGATTCCTCGAGTGGCGCGCCACGTTGACGGCGGCGCCGGGCAGCGCCTCGCCGGAACTCAAGCTGGTGGAGGTGGCGTATCAGCAGAAGAACGTGGCGCCGGTGATCGAGAAAATCGAGATCACGCCGTTCAATCACAAGTTTCCCGCGCCTTCCGCGCTGGGCAGCTCGGCCTCGACCTCGCTCTCGCTGCCGCCGATCGGGCAGGTGCGGCGCAGCAGCCCATCCGCGCCGTCGACGGAACCGTCCGGCGCGGCCAGCATGAACTACGACAAGGGCTGGATCGGCGCGCGCTGGAAGGCTTCCGACCAGAACGGCGACGAACTGGAGTTCAAGATCGAGTACCGCGGAGTGGAAGAGCACGAGTGGAAGCTGCTGAAGGAACACGTCAAGGAGAACCGCTTCAGTTGGGACACGACCTCGTTCGCCGACGGGCGCTACCGGCTGCGCGTCACGGCCTCGGATGCGCCGGACAACTACGATTCGGTGGCGCTGACGGCGGTGATCGAGAGCGAGCCGTTCCTGATCGACAACACGCCGCCGCAGATCGAAGGTCTGACGGCCAAGGCGGAAGGCGGGAAACTGGTGATCCGGTTCCGCGCGGCGGACGCGTTGAGCGTGCTCGATTCGGCCGAATACAGCGTCAACGGCAGCGAGTGGAAGGCCGCGCGGCCGACCACCGGCATGACCGACTCGCAGGCGGAGGATTACGTCGTCGAGGCGGAGCTGCCCAAGGGCCACGAGTGGACCGTGGCGGTCAAAGCCACGGACGAGAACGACAACGTCGCGGTGCACAAGATCACGCTGCGGCCATAACGCGGATCATTTCTCGGCGACTATATCCGTCAGCCAGAAATACATATCGTTGACATTGACTGTCGCGCGGATCCAGGAGCCCTCTTTCAGCTTCTCGAACTGGGACGCGTCGGGGACGGGGAACTCCATGGTCATGGCCTCCATCCAGCCCTCGATCTTCTCGTGCTTGATGACGGCGATGCGGTTTTCAGGCCGCAGGCGCAGGACCTGGCCGTGCAGTTGATAACGATGCTTGGGCTCACCGTAGTCGTAGGAGACGCCGCGCCGGGCGCAGGCGCCGGCGGCCAGGAACAGGCCGGCGAGCCAGGAGCGGCGCGTCGGCCTCAGTCCCACACACGTGCCCCAATTCAATTGCTGCTGCATGGAGTCTCCCACCTTCAGATCATCCTTTATAGGCTGGAATGCCCGTCACGGCCTCGCCGATGACCAGCGTGTGGATGTGGTCGGTGCCCTCATAGGTCTTCACCGATTCGAGATTGCACATGTGGCGCATGATCGGATAGTCGTCGATGATGCCGTTGGCGCCTAGCAGATCGCGGCTCAGGCGGGCGCATTCGAGCGCGACGGCGACGTTGTTGCGCTTCAACATTGAGATGTGGGCGGGCTCGAGGCGGCCTTGGTCCTTGAGGCGGCCGCAGTGCAGGGCCAGGAGCTGGCCTTTCGTGATTTCGGTAATCATCCAGGCCAGCTTCTCCTGGACGAGCTGGTGCGAGGCGATGGGCCGGTCGTCGAACTGCTTCCGCAGCCTGGCGTAGGCGCGCGCGGTTTCGTAGCAGTCGCTGGCTGCGCCGAGGACGCCCCAGCCGATGCCGTAGCGCGCCTGCGAGAGGCAGCCGAGCGCGGCCTTGAGCCCCACTGCGCCGGGCAGGCGGCTGGAGTCCGGCACGCGGCAATCGGAGAGCGAGAGCGACGAAGTGATGGAAGCGCGCATGGAGAGCTTGCCGTGGATGTCGGAAGTCGTGAAGCCGGGCGTCCCGCGCTCCACCAGAAAGCCGCGGATGCCCTCCTCGGTCCGCGCCCAGATGAGGGCGACGTCGGCGACACTGCCGCTGGTGATCCAGGTCTTTTCGCCATTGAGAATCCAGGAATCGCCGTCGCGCCGCGCGCGGGCGGCCATGGCAGCGGGGTTGGAGCCGAAGCCAGGCTCGGTCAGCCCGAAGCAGCCGATCGCCCGGCCGCTCTGAAGAGCGGGGAGCCAGCGCTCCTTCTGCGCGTCGCTGCCGTAGGTGTGGATCGGGTACATCACGAGCGCGCCCTGGACGCTGACGAAGCTGCGCAAGCCAGAGTCGCCGCGCTCCAACTCCTGCATGACGAAGCCGTATTCCACGTTGCTCATTCCGGCGCAGCCATAGCCTTCGAGGTTGGCGCCGAAAAAGCCCAGCTCGCCCATTTTGGGAATCAGTTCGGCGGGGAAGCGGCCCTGGTTGTAGCAGTCCTTGATGAGCGGCAGGACGCGCTGCTCGACGAACTGGCGGGCGGTCTGCCGGACCAGCTTCTCTTCGTCGGAGAGGAGGGTGTCGAGGAGCAAATAGTCCGTGCCGCGATAGGCCGCCATATCCACATCATCGTATTTCTTCGGGAGGGAGACGGGCGGGGCATGAGAGCCCCGGCCGCGGCGGCGCACTGTAGTGCAGGATCCTTATGCGCACGTGCCTGCTGTTGCTGCTGGTTGTGGGCCTGGCCGGAAGTCCCGCGCCCGCCCAAACGGGTCCCGATCCCGGGGAGGCGGCTTACAGCGCGCTGCGCGCGGGGGATCTCGACCGCGCGGTGGCGTTGTTCCGGCAGGCCACCGCCGCCCGGCCGGACGCGGCCAATCTGCGCAAGGACTTCGCTTACGCGTTGCTGAAAACCGGCGAGCGCGAGCAGGCGCGCGACCAGTTCGCCGCGGCGCTGCGTATCGATCCCAACGACGAACACAGCGCGCTGGAGTACGGGTTCCTGTGTTACGAGACCAAGAAGCCCGTCGAGGCGCGCCGTATCTTCCTGCGTTGGAAGGAGTTGGGATCGCAGGAGACGCGCGCCAAGGCGGCTGCGGCGTTTGAAAACATCGATCGCCCGCTGCGTGAAGGGATCGAGCGCTGGAAGGCCGCAGTGGCGGCCGCGCCGGATCAATGGACGGCGCACGAGGAACTGGCGCGCCTGGCCGAGCAGCGCGATGAGCTGGCGCTGGCGGCGGAACATTATCAGAAAGCGTGGCAGCTTCGCCGGGGCGAAGGGCGGCTGATGATCGACCTGGCGCGGGTGCTCAAAGAGCAGGGCAAGCTACGGGAATCGATGGCGTTATTGGTGGCGGCGTCGCGCTCACCGGCGGCGCGCGTGGCGGAGACGGCGCGCGAGCTGATGCCGGCGCGGTACCCGTATCCGTATGAGTTCGAGGATGCCCTGCAGGCCGACCCGGAGAACCCGAATCTACGCCGCGAGTACGCCTTCCTGTTGCTGGCCATGGGCCGGAACACGGAGGCACGGCGGCAGTTGGAGATCCAGGTCCAGCAGCACCCCGACGACCGCCTGAGCAGCGAGCAGCTGAGGGTAATGAATGCACCGTCCAAGCCGCCGGAGCAGCCTGCGGCGGGCCTGGTGGCGCGTCCCACCGGCCAGCCGCCGGAGACGATTTCGGCCCGGGAAATGGGCATCAAGAGCTACCATCTGGGCTATCTGCAGGATGCCTTGCGGTATTTGCAGGCGGCCTGGGAGCAGAATCCGGGCGATGCCGAGGTGGCTCTGCAGCTCGGCTGGACGCTGAACCTGTTGCAGCGCGACGATGAGGCGTTGGTATGGTTTGACCGGGCGCGGCGCAGCGGCGGGGCCGAGACTGCGCGCGAGGCCGACCGCGCGTACCACCATCTGCGCGCCAGCCACCAGATAGTCCGGCTGACGGTCTGGGCGCTGCCCATGTACTCGTCGCGCTGGGGCTCCATGTTCCTGTATTCACAGGCCAAACTGGACTTCGTGAAAGCGAAGAAGTGGGGTTTCCAGCCATACATATCGTTGCGCTGGGTGGGCGACACCAAGACGTGTCCATTGCTGGTCAACTGCGCGGCCGCGGGCCCGGGCCCGATGCTCTCCGATTCCGCGGTGATCGCCGCCGCGGGCGTCAACCGCTACATTACGCCCCATCTGTTCGTGTGGGGCGAGGCCGGGCGGGCGTTCAGTTATGCCGGCGACAACTCCACTTTGTTGAATTACAACCCCGCCGCCGGGTCGGGTCAGGCCGACTACCGCGGCGGCGCCTCCTACCTGCGCGGCTGGGGCGCGGCGGCGAACAATGGCGAGAGCGGCTGGTTCGCTGAGACTGGCGGGGACGCGGTCTACGTCTCCCGCTACGACCACAACTCGCTTCTTTACACGCAGTTCCGTGGCGGCTACACGCTGCCGGATCTGCCCGGCGGCCTGCGTCTGCAGCCGCTGTGGAACGCCAACTGGACGGTCGATGCGCGCCGCCAGTGGTGGGGCAATTTCATGGAGACGGGCCCCGGCGTGCGGTTCCGCTGGGCCGCGCTGCCCCCGAAACTGTCGTTCCGCACGGACTTTGTGCGCGGGGCATACCTGGCGGATCAGCAGGACAATCCGCATCCGCGGACGTATTGGGACGCGCGCGCCAGCCTGTGGTATGCCATTACGCGCTAGGCTGCTGATTTCAATCCTCTTCATGGCAAGTTGGCAGTGCCGCGGGCAGGGTCTCGACAAGATCCTCGCGCCGCTGAACATCGACCCGGCTCGGGCCGTACTGGTGGTCGGCGACTCGCCCGAGGCGCGGGCCTACGGCTTCCATCCGACCAGGCAGCAGGTGAACGTGCGGAGCCTGATCGACGACCGCCAGCCGAGACTGCAGATCGTATGGGAGCAGGCGCTCGATGTTCCAGTCTTCGAAATGCCCGCCGGGGCGCGCGTTTTCACGCGTGAGCGCTGGTCCGGCGCGCCGCTGGTGGCGGGCCTCACCGCCGGCGCAGACGGGCGGGCCAAGCCGGTGCTGTGGACCGCCGTGGCGCCTGGCGCACGAGGCGTCGAAAGGTTCCCTTATCTGCCGCAGGCGCTGGTGGACCTGGGGCTGAAACCGGAATTCGAGGCGCGCTCGCTGTGGGTCTTTTTCGATTCTTCGTACCGTCTGCGCGCCGACCTGAATTACCTCGCCGCGAGGTGGCGGCGCGGCGGCGTGGCGGCGCTGCAAGTGGCGGCGTGGCATTTCTGGGAACGCGACCGCGGGCGCGACGAGTGGCTGGACAGTCTGATTGCCACGTGCCACCGCCACGGCATTCTGGTGTACGCCTGGGTCGAGTTCCCGCACGTCAGCGACGCCTTCTGGAACGAGCATCCGGAGTGGCGCGAGAAGACCGCCTCGGGCCAGGACGCGCAACTCGACTGGCGCAAGCTGATGAACCTGGCCGATCCGGCGTGCGAGCGCAGCGTCGCGGCCGGACTGGAGGGACTCACAGGGCGTTTCGACTGGGATGGGTTGAATCTGGGCGAGCTGTACTTCGAGTCGCTGGAGGGTCATGAAAACCCGGCGCGCTTCACACCGTTCAATGCGCGGGTGCGGGCCGAATTCAAGGCGCAGCGGGGCTTCGATCCACAGGAGTTGTATCAGGCCGGCGGCGCGCATTCTTACGCGCGGAACCCGGCCGCATTGCGGGCGTTTCTGGACTATCGCGCCGCGCTGGCGGCGCGGCTGCAGGAGGGTTGGCTGAAGCGGCTGGAGGCGCTGCGCCAGGCGAAGCCGCAGGTGGACCTGGTGCTGACGCACATCGACGATCGTTTCGATCCTTCGATGCATGACAAGCTGGGCGCGGATGCGCCGCGGCTGCTCGCGTCGGCGCAGCGGCGCCGCGTCACGTTCCTGGTGGAGGATCCGGCGACGATCTGGCATCTGGGCCCGGAGCGTTACGCCGAGATGGCGCGCCGCTATGCCGACCTGACCAGGCGCGCGGACCTGCTGGCGATCGACCTGAACATCGTCGAGCGCTACCAGGACGTCTATCCGGTGAAGCAACAGACCGGGACAGAATTGTTCCAGCTGGTGCGCAGCGCGGCGGCCTCATTCCAGCGAGTCGCGCTGTACTTCGAGAACTCGATCCTGGGCCCGGACTGGCCGTTGCTGGCGGCCGCGGCGGCCCCGCTGCGCCAGGCGGCGTGGACGGGCGGCGGCCTGGAGATCGATTCGCCGCAGCCGGTTTCAGTGGCCTGGAAGGGTTGCGCGCTGGTGGACGGGCGGGAGTGGCCGGTGCAGGACGGCGAGCGCGTGCTCGTCGCCGCCGGTAAACACAAGCTCATGCATTGCCAGGATCTGCCGCCGCACCGTCTGGCCGACTTCAACGGGACGCTGCTGGATGCGCGCATCGTGCGCGGCCGGATCCGTGTGAAGTACGAGAGCCGCTCGCGCGCCATCGCGCTGGTCAGCGACGGACAGGGCGGTTGGAAAGAGCGGATGCTGCCGCCGGGCCGGCAGGAGGTGGATATTCCACAGTAGTGTCGAAAGCGGGCGGGAAACGGTCCACGGCTGAAAAATCGGGGGAGGCTAGAGTGGACCTGCGGTTAGCATACACGAGCCGGCCGGGAACTGCGCCGTTTTTTCACCCGGTTGATCGCGATCGCAGGAAATCCGCGGCGGGGCGCATCTCCGGCAGCGTTCTCGGAACGCAGAGGTGAACCGCTAAAACTTGATATTCGATTCGGCCGTGAATTTGCGGTAATTCCGGAACTCGATCACGTTCCGCTCGCACGTTCTGGCGACGCCCAGGCAGGCCACGGTCTCGTTTTGAACGGGCAGGAGATAGGACTTGTTTTCGATCTTGACGAAGCCGTAGTCCAGGATGGACTCCAGCGAGTCGTAAGGGAAATCCCGGGGGATGGATAGCGCCTTTTCATCGATGCGCAGGACGCGGCGCGTTTCCTTGTCGATCCAGATGCTGCCTTTGTAAGGGGCGCGGAAGCTGGGATTGCGGTCGCTGGCGAGCATCCAATGCGAATTCTGCGCCTGCACCGAGAAGTCGAAGAGATAGGCCATTCGCCCGCCAATGCGCGCTTCGCCGCGCGGGACGAAAGCGGCCTCCTCGACCGGCGAGAGAGTATTCTGCAGCGTGGTGACGAACTCGCCCGTGGACCATGCGCCGGTGCTTTCGATCGGGCGCTGGCTGGGGATGCCGTTGATGGCCACGTTGCGGTACTCCTCCTTGCCGTCGACGCACACGACGTCAGCGGTCACGACGTCGATCACCTGCCAATCCTGGGACCGGGTATGGCCTTGATAACGGGTGGTGGACTGCTGGACCAGGAAGTTGGGCAGGTCCGCCGTGAACGACTCGGCCGCATCGCGCGCCAGCATGATGATGGCGTCGGACGAAAGCGGCGCCGCGTCCACGGGCTCGCGCGGCTGCTCCGCGGTGGTCGCGGCTTGCGGCGCGGCATTTTTGGCGCTGGCCTCGGCGGGCGAGGAGGGCGCATCGGCAGGCTTGGCGGCAGGCTCTTTATCCGGCGCCGCGCCGGTATCTTTGTCGGGCGGCGGGCTGGCCTGGCCGGCGGAGGGTTCTTTATCCACAACCACCTTCGCCTTGGTGATGTCCTGAGACGCGGGCGCGATGACCTGGTCGTGATCGAAGGGACGGGAAGCGACCTCGCGTTCCGACGAAGTCCCAGCGTGGTTCAGCACGACGCGCAGCGCGGTCTCCAGATCATCCGGACTCACCAGGACGGAGAGCTGATCGCCGGGATGGAGCAGCGAATCGCGGACCGGTTGGCCTTCCTTGTTTTCAAACAGGGTCTTCTCCAGCAGCCGGAAACGCAACAGGCGGTTCGCTTTGGCCTGCAACACCAGGTCCTTCTCGCCCAGGTTGCGGAGTGTGCCGTCGATCGCGGATAGGGTGACCTTTGAATCGTCCTGCTTGTCGTCCTTATGACGCTTGGGCAGGTGGATTTTGGGCAGCGAGATGCCGGGTTGAGAGGGGTACTGTCCGGGCGGGTATTGCCCGGGCGGGTATTGCCCGGGTGGGTACTGGCCCGGTGGGTATTGGCCAGTCGGATATTGGCCGGTCGGATATTGCGGCCCGAATCCGCTAGCGCAGACGGGTCCGAATGCGAGGGAGATCATCAGCGGGAGAGCCGGAGCGAAGAATCCCCGCAGTGTGCCCAGTCGCCGCACGAAAGTCCTTCCTTGGTTTCCATGATATAGCGCCGGCTGTCGCGCGGCGAGGCGTTTTCGCGCCCGCATCGGAGTCCTTTCCCATCTTCCAATCCACGCCCGTGCAACCCACCCGGCGCGGTCCCGAGCCGCGTCAGCGATGGGCCCAATAGCGCTCGCGCGTCTGCACGATCAGCCCCTTCTGTTTCGTCGTCAGTTCGAGCTTGCGAAACTCCGGGTATGTCACCGGCCGGTCGGGGACGAAGCCCAGGCTGTACTGGCTGCGCAGTTCGTCCTGAATCGCGTCGAAGATCTGGTCGATGCTCTGCTTGCGGGAAACTTCGAAGAAGCTCGCGCCGGTCTCGCGGGAGAGGCGCATCAGCACGCTCCGGCCGCTGCCCCCCCCTCCAAACGCGTAGGCGCCGGGGTCCGAAAACAGGATCGAATAGACCAGCGTCTCGGAGCGCAGCGCCGCCTCCACCGCGTCGCCGAGCGAGGCTTCACTGGTGTTGTCGACGCCGTCGGTCAGCAGAATCAGAGCCTTGCGGTTCTTCTGCCGCAACATGATCTCACCCGAGGCCTTGATGACGGCATCGTACAGCGAGGTGCCGTCGCCGATGCCCGCATCGAGCTCCTTGCGCGTGGGGGTGTCGACCATGGAAAGCGCGTCGTCCAGCGCCTTGCGCGACGAGGTCAGCGGCTGGCGCAGGAACGAAGACAGATCGAACTGCATGATGAAGACCTGGTCTTTGTTTTCCCGCAGCACGCGGTCCAGGAAACGGAAGCTGGCGGCGCGTTCGGCATCCACGAGGCGCGCCTGGCTCATGCTGGTGTCCACCATCAGGCCGAGCGTCAGGGGCAGATCGGTTTCCCGCGAGAAATAGCGGATGGTTTGCGGACGGCCGTTCTCCAGCAGCACGAAATCGTCCTGGGTCAGGTCGCGGACGATATCTCCCCGCCTGGTCCTCACCCCCGCCAACAGGTTCACCACATCCACACCGGTGGAGAAGGTCGGTTGCTGCTGCGCGCGCACCACGGGGAGCGCCGCGGCGAGCGACGCCGAGGCGCGCAGGAACTGGCGCCTGGAGCGGAGGCTGGCGGCGTGCCGATTGCTTGTGCGTGGATCGTCGAGCATGCTTCTGACGTGAACGGGGCCAGCGCGGGCAACGCCCCCAGTACAACGATGTTCGCCCGGCGCCGGAGGTTTCCAGCAAGCGCCCCGCGCGGCTCAAAATGGGCGGGACTGGAGCCTCGCGGCCCCGGACGGCCCCCCTACTCGCCCGAACGGAAGGGCGACGCCGGCAGGTTCTCACCGTTGAAAAGGTCGCAGTCGGGCACGTCCTTCCAGGCGTAGCGCACGAACTTAGGTTCGGGCACGGCGGCGGCGGAGACGACCACCGTGGTCCCCTCGATGCGCGCTTCAGCCGGGACGAACTTCCCGTCCTGGCCGGCGACTTCAAAACCCGCCACGCTCTCGCCTTTCGACTTCATCCCGCCGGAGACGTGATCGAACCAGACGCGCATCACAGCGCCTTCCTGCGTCGCCAGGCGGAACAGCGGCCCCGAGTATTCGATGTGCTCGCCGTAGGAGATGGCCCGCGCGGCCAGCGCCAGGCGGTGGCCGACCTCCTGCTTATTCAGCGGATGAATGTTGGTTGCCTCGCCGATGTCGATGGTCACCGCCATGCCGGTGTTGGCCAGCTCCAGCGTGCGCCGCTGGGCGTCGCGCACGGTGGGCCACATGGCTTCGGCTGAGGTCTTGAAGTTGGCGATTTGAACGAACAGGAACGGGAAGTCGCCCTGGCCCCAGGCGCGGCGCCAGTCCTGGATCATCGTTTTGAACAGGCGCGCGTAGAGCGGCGCGCGCTCCGGCGAGGCGTTGCTCTCGCCCTGATACCAGATCGCCCCGCGGATGGGGAATCGCGTGAGTGGCGCGATCATGGCGTTGAACAGCCCCGCCGGCTGCCAGCAGAAGTCCTGGTTGGGGCGCCAGCGCTGCTCCCGCTCAGGCGGCTGAAGGCCTGCCGCCTTGGCCTTGGCGACCGAGTCCTGATAGCTCTTCTCATCCAGACTGCGCTGCAGTTCGATGGTCGTCTGGGCGTCCATCATCTGGCCCCAGGCGGCAAAGACGGGCATCAACGATGCGTCCGCGCCCAGTCCGATGAGGCTGGTCCAGGCCTCGGCCGGCGTTCCGCCCCAGTTCGACTCGATCAGCCCAATCGGCACGCCTTCTTTCTGCTGGATGTGCCGCCCGAAGAAGTAGGCGACGGCCGAAAACTTGGGGATGGTGTCCGGGCTCACCGCCGTCCAGGTGGAATCGCTCCACTTGTGCGCGGCGATATCCTCCAACGGGTACATCGAAACCTTGTTGAGCGCCTTGAATAGACGGATGCGGGGGTAATTCGCAGCGGCGATCTCGTCCTTGGCGTTGACGACGCCTTCCACCGCCATCTCCATGTTGGATTGACCCGAGGCCACCCACACGTCGCCGGCCAGCACATCCCGCAGCGTAATCGTGTTCGTGCCCTTGACGGTGAGTTCAAACGGGCCTCCCGGCGCGACCGGCGGAAGATAGACGCTCCAGCGGCCGAGGTGGTCGGCGACGGCCGAGCGGGTCTGGCCGTGGAAGGTCACGCTGACGGCTTCGCCCGGCGCGGCGCTGCCCCAGACGTGGACCGGCAGATCGCGCTGCAGCACCATGTGGTCGGCGAGCAGCGCGGGCAGCGTGGCCTCCGCCACAGCCGGCGCAATCAGCAAGAAAGCGCAGCACGCGCATTGGAACAGACGATTGGCATGTGACATGGCTTTTGACAGCAATTCTACTGCAACCGCCGGGGCGCCTCGCGGAGCCAGCCCGCAGGCGGCTGCATCGCGCGCCGTTCCCGCCGCGGAGGCAGGCTCCTCAGGGCACCAGCGCCGCCACCAGCACGCCGGCCGTGATCAGGACCGCGCCGGCGACACTCCCGACGGTCGGCTTTTCCCCGAGGAAGATGAAAGCCAGCGCGACCGCCAGCGCCACGCTCAGCTTGTCGATCGGCGCCACGCGCGAGGCCGGCCCGAGTTTCAGCGCGCGGTAGTAGCACAGCCACGAGCAGCCCGTCGCGATCGCCGATAGGAACAGGAACAGGTAGGAGTGGCGCGAAATGCGGAGGATGTCGCGCGCGTTGCCCTGCGCCACGACGATGCCCCAGGCGAAGCCGAGGATGATGACCGTGCGCAGCGCGACGGCGAGGTTGCTGTCCACGTCACGCACGCCGACCTTGCCGAAGATCGCCACCAGCGCGCCGAAGACGGCCGAGAGGACGGCGTAACCTGCCCAGTTCATGTTACTTCCCAATCCTTCAGATGCCGACGAGCCGGGTCAAGCGGGGCGTGGTGGCGGCGCGCAACCGCAATCCTCACGTGGAGGTTGCGGAGGCGCGCGGGCAGCCCGGCCGCTAAGGCCCGTGCTTGCGCCGGTCGAATTTCCACGCGCTTTCGACCATTGCGTCCAGCGTCGTGTAGCCCGGTTTCCAGCCCAGCGTCTGCTGCAGTTTCGTTGAATCGGCGACGAGCACCGCCGGGTCGCCCTCGCGCCGCGGGCCGATCTGGAACGGCACCGTCTGGCCGGTCACCCGCTCGACGGCGCGGATGACCTCCAGCACGCTATAGCCGTGGCCCGTGCCCGCGTTATACGAGGCGCTGGCGCCGCCGCCCAGGAGATGGTCCAGCGCCGCGGCATGGGCGGCGGCCAGGTCGGTCACGTGGATGTAGTCGCGGATGCAGGTGCCGTCGGGGGTTGGATAATCCTGGCCAAAAATCGTCAATGGCTCGCCGGTCCGGGCGGCGCGCAGCACCAGCGGGATCAGGTGCGTCTCGGGCGCGTGCTCCTCGCCGATTCCGTAGGCTTCCTCGGCGCCGCAGGCGTTGAAATAGCGCAGCGCGACGAAGCGCAGGCCCGAGCACTGGTCCATCCAGCGCATCGCCGTCTCCACCATCAGCTTCGTCTGGCCGTAGGGGTTCACCGGGCGATGGGGCATGTCCTCGGTGATCGGCGTGCGCTCCGGATTGCCGTAGACGGCGGCGGTCGAAGAGAAGACGATGCGGCGAACCCCAGCCCGCGCCATCGCGTCCAGCAGGCTGAACGTCGCCCCGCAGTTGTTGCGAAAATACATCTCCGGTTTACGCGTCGATTCGCCCACCGAAATGAACGCCGCGAAGTGCACCACGGCCTCGAACTCGAAGCGCGCGAGCACCGCGTCCAGCGCGGCCGTATCGAGGAGATTCAGGACATGCAAGCGACCCTCCGGCACGTTGTGCCGGTAGCCGTAGGAAAGATCGTCGACCACCTGAACGTCGTGCCCCAGGCGCAGCAGATAATGCGCCGTGTGCGACCCGATGTAACCGGCGCCGCCGGTGACGAGGATCCGTGCCATGCTTGTGCCGGGCGCGAGGGCCCAATCTCCTAAGCTAGCACTGCACCGGCGCGCCCGGCCGCTACTGCTTCAGTTCCTTCTCGATCGCCTCCGCCACATCGGGCGAATCGGGCGTTACCTTCGGCTCGAAGCGCGCCGCGACCTTGCCATCCTTCCCGATCAGGAACTTGGTGAAATTCCACTTGATGTCGCCGCCCTGGGTCGAGGTCAGGTACTGGTACAGCGGCGTCATGTCGTCGCCCTTCACCGAGACTTTGGCCAGCATCGGGAACGAGACGTTGTACTTGCGCGTGCAGAAGGTCTTGATCTCCTCGTTGGTGCCCGGCTCCTGCGCGCCGAAGTTGTTGGCCGGGACGCCGACGACGACCAGTCCCTGGTCCATGTACTTTTCGTAGAGCTTCTCCAGCCCGGCATATTGCGGCGTGTAGCCGCAGCGGCTGGCGACGTTGACGATGAGCACGACTTTGCCCTTGAACTGACTGAGCGGCTTGGGGGCTCCGTCGATGCTGTTCATGGTGAATTCGTAGATACTGTCGGCCGCGGCCAGGTTCATGACGAGTACTCCGGTCAGAATTGTGGCTTTCGCTAGTTTCCCCATAGATCGGTATAGATGCCATGCGGAGGCCGGCGGATGTAACGAAAACAGGGGCCTCGCGGACCGCCCGCCTCAGGCGCCAGGCCGGGACGGGGCTTTGAAGGACGGGCTCACTTCCGGGCGGCCAAGCGGATGGCCCGGCCCTTCTTGAGGGATTCCTTGGCGGCGTCGAGGATCTCCACGACCTGAACGTTCATATCGAGTCCGGTCAGGCCCTGCGGCTCGGTCTTCGACTCGATGGAGTGAATCATGGCCGCAACCGGGCTGGAGGCCTCCGGCGCCAATGGTCTGGTGGGCACGGTCTGGGGCTCGCGCTGGCCGCCCTTATGCAGGGTGACGCCGCTGTTGCTCATATAAAGCCCGCCGCCGAGGCCAAACACCTCGAGGTCCTGGAAGCCATACGGCAAGTCCCAACTGCCCTCCAGAAGCGCCACGCCTTGCTTGTAGCTGAGAACGATGTCCGCGTTGTCCTCGACCTTCGGAAACTCGTTCGGGCGCAACTGGTTCGACTGCGCGTAGACGCTCTCCGGGCGGCCCAGGTACCACAACGACCACAGCGCGTTATAGCAGCCAAAGTCCACCAGCGCGCCGCCCCCGTTCTTTACCGGGTCGGTCAGCCAGTTGAAGAAGTACTTATTCAGCCCCGTGGGGCCGCCCGGCCCGCCATGGCCCACCATGCCGTGCAGCCGCCACACCTTGCCGATGGCGCCGCTGTCGGCGAGTTCCTTGGCGGTGTAGTTGGCCGGCCACCAGGCCATCTGGTAGTTGGTCATGACGTAAGTGCCGTTCTTGCGCGCCAGATCGCGGATCGCCAACGCTTCCTTGTAGGTCGAAGCCAGGGGCTTCTCGAACAGGACGTGGATTTTGCGCGGCGCGCAGTAGGCGACGATTTCGCGATGGCGGTTGTTTTCGACGAAGGCCCAGACGATCTCCGGCTTCTGCTGGTCGATCATTTTCCTCCAGTCGGCAAAGACCAGATTGGCGGGCACGCCGCGCTTTTCGGCTTCGGCCACCAGTTCAGGCTCGGTCTCCGCCACGCCGACCAGCTTGGCCGGCTGGCCGGGAAGAACCTCCTTGAGATGGCCCCAGACGTGGGCATGCACCAGGCCCACGACGGCGATGGTGTGCTCGGCCCCGAATGCGGGCAGCAGCAGGAAGAAGAGCAGGCTGGCGATCTGGCGCATGGTCTCGTTTCTCGGACCTCCCCAAACAGCATATGAGATCGGCGCAGTAGCGTTGAATCCACTGGCGTTTCGTTTGCATCACGCCTACAGGACTGGTTTGGTGTAAACTAGCTAGCCATTAGTCGATGTAAGGCTGCATGACAGGGAGGGGATCCTGTGAAGCTGCTGACGACGGTAGCCGCCGTTCTGGGAACGGTCGGCGCGGGGTGGGCATTGGATGCGGGCCTGGAGGATCGGGTCCGCAGCCTGGAACTGGCTGGAGAAGCGCACCAGGCCCGCCAACTGCTGGAAGACGCGCTGCACGCGTCACCTAACGACGCGGATGTCCTGGAATGTGCCGCGCACTTCGCGGACGCCCGCCGCGACGCCGAAGCGACCGCCCTGTACAAGCGGCTGGTGGAGCTGGAGGGCCTCGGTTTGCCACGGCGGCAGGCCGCTCTGCGCAGGCTGGTCCAGTTGGAGCTGGCCGCCGGCGACCGTACCTCGGCGAGCGCGCATCTGGCCGCTCTCAGGAACAGCGGCGCGGCGGCGCCGGAGCTGGCGCCAGCGCCGCAGCCGGTTTTCCCGATGGGCTACATCGAGGTGCCCGGTCCGTTGCGCAACTTCTCGCGCATGGCGGCGCTCTCGCCCGAGACGCCCGCGGAGGAGATGTTGATCTCACTGGCGCGCAATGTGGTCACCAACGGATACCAGGCCATCAGCGGCACGGAGACCCTCGATCAGACCGAGTACCTGAAGCTCGTGCTGCGGTATCTCAGCCAGGCGCGCGAACTCGATCGGTTTTCGGGCCGCGACAAGCTGATCCGCATCGAAACGTGCGACTCCGAAAAGACCGGCGAGCTGCTCAAGATCCTGGGCTTCCGCATGCGCGGCGCCTGCGGCGGCGATGTCGTTCTCGAGACCGTGAACGCGTCGCGGGCGTTCCTGGCTATGGACTCCGGTTTCCCGCTGGCGCAACTCGAGCAGTCCCTGCGCACCAACCGGCCGTTTGAACTCAAGTACCAGGCCACCCGCATCCCGGTCATCTTCGGCGCGGAATACTGGCTCTCGGCCAAGGAGAAGCAGGCCGGCGAGTTCATCGATGCATTCCTGAACGATCCCTCGATGTGCCGGCTGTACCTGGGCCTGGCGAAACTCGATCCCGAAACGGCCGAGGAGGTGCGCAAGTCGATGCCGCTGCAGCGCATCCGCGCCTTCGCGCACGTCTTCGATTTCTTCGGCGGCATGTTCCGGATCCGCAACGGCGCCGCCGCCGTGCCCGGAGGCGCGCGGGCGGCCGGGGCGTGGGCGGAGTTGGCCGGAGCGGGGCCCGACAAGGGCGCAGCGTTTATCGAGAAGATCGTCTCGAAGGACGACGGCTGGCTGGCCGGCTATTTCGATTCGCTGGGCCGGATTTCGGGACCGACCCTGGACTACCTCACGGAGCCGGAGCGATTGAAGAGGTTCTACGCCGCGATTCGCGGCAAAGTGACGAGCCCCGGCCCGGCCCGCCCCGTGTTCCGGGCCAACACCGAGCTGATGCTGCTGACGGCACGGCTCAACGTCGTGAACTCTCAGGCGCTCATCCCCGGCAACCTGGCCGTTTGGAAGACCTTTTTCGCTCTACATCCAGGCTCCAAAATCGACCCCCGGCTGGCCAAGGCGGCGCCTGGGTGGAGCGCTCCCGACGACCTCATAGAGGCCCTGTTCGCGCTGACCCGCAAAGCCGTGGAGAACGAGCCGCTGAAGGTATTCCTGGCGCTCAGCGATTTCGACCGCCGCCGATCGAAACCGCTGGAGCCGGCCTCGGTCGAGCGGTTGATGCGCGATTACAAGGTTTTCGGCGCGCAACTGACTCTGCTCAACGAGGCGCCGGAGTTGCGCGATGCGGCCATCCTGCAATACGTCGACGCGGCGCACGCGATCGATTCGATCAAGGACGGGGCTGTGCACGCCGACGCGGCGGGCATTTTCCAGGCGCTGGCCAGTCTGTGGCAGATCCTGTACCGGAATCACGAACTGAGGCCGGGCCAGGCGGAGACCGCTCTGAATGCGGTCACCGAGCCGTTTCAGAAGACGCATGACAGCAGCCGCGAGATCTTCGACGCCGGACGCGCGGGTTTCACGGGGTTGCTGGCCGCTTGCGGGATCGACCCGAAGGCCAATCCGCAGGAAGAGACGCTGGGCCTGCTGGCCGGCTCGCTCTCGCCATCCGATCCCGACACGCAGGCCCTGCTGGTGGGCGAGTTGAACCGGGTTCTCGAGGCTCAGAAGCTGGTCAGCCTGAAGGCGCTGTTCGATTTCGCCGACCAGCTCGCGGGCCCGGCCCAGAGCGGCAAGCCCGATACGGCCGTGCTCAATCGCCTCGCGGCGCCGTTGTCCGAGCTCAATCTCCCCAAGCCGAGTTTGCCCTCGACGGAACGTATCGGCTTCGTTGGCGGCTCCGCAGTGGAACGCCATCTGGACGCCGAGCGGAAACTGAATCTGCGGGCGCAGATCGAAAAGGCGCAAGGCCAGCCGGATAAGCTGCACGACCTGCGCGGCTTGCTGACTCCGCTGCTGCGCGACACGCTCAGCGGGTTGATCTACGCCTATTACGCTCCGCCGGGGGCCCAGGTGTTGTACACCAATCCGCTGTTCGTGCGCAGTCACGATTTCAACGGGATTCAGGACACGAACCAGACCTGGGGGCAGACCGATGTGGTCGGTTCAGGCTGGCCTTCCAACGTCGGCGGGCGGCTCATCGGCTCACTGGCCGGGCTGCCGTATGCGCTGGCCGACGCCGAGCAGAATTTCCTCATTCCCACCCGCGAGCAGGCGTTGATCTGGGGCGACCTGGTGCCCCAGTTGCTGGTGGGCGCGAAGGCCGAGCGGTTCTGGAACGTTACGCCATCGCAGCTGCGCTGGGTGGCTCTGCACATGCGGTTGGGCGAGGCGGTGGCGGCGGAATCCGCGCTCGATCCCCAAATGCGGGCCACGTTGCTCGAATGGGTCGAACTGCACGCGTCCCCGGCCCGCACCCGGCGCATCGAGGCCGATCTGGCGGGCGGCGATGTGGCGAACGCGCTGGAACAGATCACGCCGTCGGAGCTGTACTTTGCCGGCCTGCATGCCGCGGCCCAGGGCGTGGACCCGAGCGGGTTTATCGACGCTGAGATTCGCCGTCTGGCCAGCACGGACCCGGCGCATTGCAATGAGTCCGCGATTGCCGCGGCCTTTGGAACGCCGAAGCCGACGCTGGCGCATTCGCAGGCGCCGCAGATCCTGAACCTGAGGACGTTTCCGACTCTGATGGGCTACTCGAGCCGCATCCTGGCCGAAAGCTGGGATTCGACCAACCTGTTCTTCGCGGCGCTGGCGGACGAGCTGATGCTCCCCGCCGCGCAGTTGAATCTCGTCATCCCGGATTGGACGCGGCGCTCGGTGGAGCAGATTTTCGCGACGCATCTCGAGGATTGGCCGGCGCTGCTGCGCGCCATGCGGGTCACGGCCGAGGAAGCGCGCGCGCAGAACCGCAAATTGGTCGCGGCGGAGAAGCGCGCCGGAACGGAGGACAGACCGCAGTGAGGACTCGAGACTCGTATCTCACCCGCCGGGCCCTGCTGGGCGCAGGCGCGGCCTTGGCCACGGCCCGCGCCGCGCTGCGGGCGCAGGAGACGCGCCCCACTTTTCGCGTCAAGGTCGACATGGTGGTGCTGAGCTTCACCGTGACCGACTCCAAGGGGCGCTACGTGAACGGCCTGAAATCAACGGATTTCAAGATCCTCGAAGACGGCATCCAACAGAAGGTCGCCACGTTCGCCGAGGGGAGCAAGCCGCCCGTTCAAGTGCTGGAGGGCGGCGCCACGCGGCCTCTGGGCGGCGCGGAGGCGGACCTCACAAGGGGCGGAATTCCCACCGACATCTTCACCGGGACCAACGTGTTCGTGCTCTTCGACACGAGCAATTACATGTATCGCGGCTACGTCTACGCCTCGGACGCGATTGCCGACTTCGTGCGCGGGCTGGATCGCGCCGATTCGGTGGCGATCTATACGTTCTCCCGCAACCTCACGCGGCTGGCGTCGCTGAACCGGGAGCGGAATGAGGTCCTGGAAGGGCTGCGCAGCGCTATCGCAGGCGACGACGCAGCGCTTTACAACGGCCTGCTGCTGACCTTGCGCGATGCGGCCAAGGTGCCCGGGCGGAAGGTCGTGATCGTGTTCTCCAACGGACCGGACAACGCCAGCATGGTAGCGCCCGACGACGTGCGCGCCGTGGCCGAGGACGAGGGCATTCCAATCTACGTCATCTCTACCAGCGATGTGAACAAGGACCCGATCTCGACCGGGGTGTTCCGCCGTCTGGCGGGGCGCACGGGGGGCAAGAGCTTCTTCGCCCGGACGTGGCAGAAACAGGTGGAGGCCTTCGAGGCGATCCGCGAGGACCTGGGCAACAGCTACACCGTGACCTACTACCCGGCTCCGAACCCGAACGAGGGGTTCCGGCGGATCAACGTCGAGATCGTCTCCGACATCGGCAAGAAGTACCGCATCAGCGCGCGGCCGGGGTATCGGCCCAGAAGCGGCATTTGAGGCCGGCGTGCGACGTGAAAAACATTTTTGGAGGAACAAAGCCAATTATCGGCTTCGCCTTTTGGATTCAATAACTTAAGTGGCTATCTTTCGGGCAGGTGTTCGCTAGTTATTCGGTTTTCAAAGAACGCTTTTGCCAGGCGCGCAAATGCGGGCTCCCTGATTGATGCTACACCCGGGTGTCAAGAAGAAGGTTTGACCGGGGCGTTGGCAGGTCGAAAGACCAAGCGCTGAAGATGGACCGGGCTGGCCGGGCCAAACGTCGGCACGAATGCCGCCGCGGCAGACAGGAAGGTCTGCGCCACGATGCAAAAGCGCGTTTTTGGAGGAACAAAGCTAAATATCGACTTTGCTTTTTTGATTCAATAGCTTAAGAGGCTATCTTTCGGGCAGATATTCGCCAGTTATTCGATTTTCAAAGAACGCTTTTGTTAGCCCGCATTTGCGGACGCCCTGATTGATGTTACGCCCGCGTGTCAAGCGCGAATAAGGAGCGAAGTTGCGCACGCGAAAAAAGGCGATTCATCACTGGTGTAGCCGGAGTGTAGAAAAGTGATGAAAAGTGATGAATTCGGTTTGGATCAGCCGGAGGGTCGGGGGTTGCGGATGAGTCGGCAAGTTGCTGACCCTGGGACACATGGAGGCGAGGCTCTGGGGTGGGCAGGAACGATATCGGGGGCCAAGGGCGGGAAAAATCGGCAGGACTGTAGAAAAGTGATGATTCGGCGGGTGAGAATGTCTGGGTGTTGGCAACGGGACTGGGGTTTGAGTGTACCGTCCCCGGATTCCCTCCGCGGATTCCTCGCCGGTTACTTCGGTGATTTCTCCGACGGCGCGGGCTTCGGCGCAGTGCCCCCATTTGGAGCCGTCAATGGGGTGGAGTTTGCTCGTGTCCTCGGGTCGTTCGCCATCTCCTGGAGGAGCCGGATCTCCTCCTGAGCGTGCCTCTCCGCGCTGGCGCCCAAGAGATTTGCATTCGCAATAGTGGAATTAACCGAATACCGGCCGATGAACAATGCTGCCAGGATGGCAAGGAGGGTCAGTATGACGCTGACACCTGCCAGCCTCGTCGCTGCGGCCGCCTGCTTGCTCGAGTGCACGGCAAGTTGGAGGGAATTGTTCGAGTCCTTCGCAATCGCTTTTGAAAAGTCAACTAGTGCTAGCGTCAACTCGGCCTGCTTCTGGGCGACTGCGACCAGCGGAGCGATGTCGTCTCTCATCTTCGAAACTTGGGCAACGGTCTCCCAGCCTGGGTCTGGTGCCGGTTTGAGGTCCGGCGGCACGGGCATGGTGCTGAACATCTCAGGCAAATGAAGAGGACCGAGGGTCCCGCCGAGCATGCGCCGCATATCGCTTGACAGGTCGGCCACCTGCTTCGCGGCGCGCGTGAACTCGTCGTTCACGTCAAGGAGGCCCAGGCTCCGCAGCTTCTGAGGGTCTTCCCAGGACGCGCCAGCGCTCGGGCCGTTGAGAATACGCAACCCCCTCTCGGGGTCCTCCATGAACGAGGTACGTTTTTGTTCGACGTAGCGCATCAGCCGGTCGGTTCCTCGTTCTGCTGGATTCGTCCCTGCTAAGGGGCTTCCTGCTAGCGGCGCAGTTCGTGCGCCGCTCTTGCTCTCCCCCGATGGCTGGTTCAGGGCGAGATAGTCAGCGGCGAGCCTGTCGCGCGCTTCCGGGGTGAGCGCCTTGAGCTCTTCTGGGGAGATGGCTTCGCCGTCGTTGTAGCTCGTCCGGCTCACTGGAGCCTCGTCTCTTGCTCTTCGCGCCTGGGCGGCGAAGAACTCCGAGGCGAAATCGTCTGCGGCGAGTCCCTCGTCGAGCAGCTCGCGCGCTTGGCTTAGGACTGAGACCGTGAGTTTGCTGACAAGGAGCCGCCCGAGCGTAGGCTCTTGTAGCTCCACCACGCTCACAATGTTCATGGTCGTCCTCTGTGGGTATGCACTTCGGCGGCGACGCGCACTGCGTCGGATGCCATACGCGCGGCAGGCGTTGGCAGCTGCATTTCAGTTCGGGTCGCGCTCGATCTCATCGGAACAGTCCCGGCTGTTCGCTCTTGGTTTTCCGTTCGGCCTGCTTGAAGGTCTCGATGCGGTGGCGGGGGTAGGCCAGTTTCTTGCCGCCCAAGAGCTCCTCGATCGTGAGGATCTGGAGCTTGGGGAACTTCTCGCTGGACTGGCCCTCGACTCGGAGGGCGGATTCATAGAAACCCGCCGAAACGGCCTCGGTCATCATTGGGGAGGTGGGTTCCTCCAGGGTCACGAACGCCCCAATCGCGGCCTTTTCGCGCTCCAGGACGCCTTTCAGGTCGCGGATGTCGCCAGCCTTGACGTGGCCGGATTTCACCTGAACGATGACGCGCTTGGCCCTGCCGCTGGTGTCGTCGAGGAAGTTGATATAGCCGTCGATGCCAGTGTCCGCGCCCTTCTTCTTCACGTCTCCGGCGGGTCTGGCGTCCACAAGTCCCAATGCCCACCACTGGAACTGATAGCGGTCTACCTGCGCGAGGGCCTGGGCGGATGCGAGGTCCTTCGGATCGCCAATCACCTCGTAGGGGCTGAGTTCGACCCCATGCGTGTCGGCGAGGCGATGGCGAATGAGGGTGATGGCGAGGTGGGTGATGTCAATGCCGATCCATCTGCGGTGAAGCCGTTCCGCGACCGAAATCGACGTGCCACAGCCGCAAAATGGATCGAGGACCACGTCGGCCTCATTGGAGCTTGTGCGCAGGACGCGCTCAAGCAGGGCCTCCGGCTTCTGGGTTGGGTAGCCCAAGCGCTCCTGAGCACTCGCATGTATCGGCGGCAGGTCATCCCAAAAGTCCGTCACGGGGACGCCTGGGCTCTCGTCTAAGTAAATCTTCCTGCGGAGTCGTCCATCTTCCTTGGCAGGGAAGAAAAGTCGGTTCCCCCTATCGAGCTGCTGCATCGCGTCCAGGGAGACGGCCCATCCGTTGTGGTGGGGGCGGTAAGTCCTTCCGTTGCTGGCGTGGTAGTCGTATGTCAGATTTGGCCGCGGATTTGGACTTCTCAGGTCGACGCGGCGGAACTTCCGTCCGTCATGGTCGATGTGCACGAAGTGCTCCGCAACGTAAGCCTCGCTGTAGGGTATATAGAGCTGGTTCCGTACAGCCGCATTCGTCTTGACGTAATAGAGAAGCACATCGTGGACAGCCGCGAACTTGCGGCTCGCGTCGCCGTGGGCGCTGGTGCGCTTCCATACAATTTCGCTCCTATAGGCCTCCGGCGAAAGGATCGCGTCCATCAAGAGCTTCAAATAATGGCTGGCGGTGGGATCGCAATGGAGGTAGATGCTACCGGTGGGCTTCAGCACGCGGTGTAGTTCCTGGAGGCGCGGGGCCATCATGACCAGGTAGGCCATCATGTCGGACTGGCCGAGCAACGTCCGGAAGGCTTGCAGGAAATCTGAGATCCGCCCGCCTGCCTGGATGGTTCCGTAGTAGGCCTCTTCCGCTTCCGCTCCCCACTCCCACGTGTCCTCGAAGGCCGTGATCTGGGCGTGGGAACGCTCGCCGCTCTTCTCCTTGAAAAGCACGTTGTAGTTGGCGTTCGAGTTGAAGGGCGGGTCGAGGTAGATCAGATCCACCGACTCGTCGGGCACATGCTCGCGGAGGATGCGGAGGTTGTCGCCGAAGAAGAGTTTGTTTTTCCAGAGGGACATCGTGGCCAAAGCCAGCACATTCAGTCTTCCAGAGACGGCGGGTTTGCACAAGACCTCAGGTTGGCCCAGCCCGGGGCGGTGGGAGAGCTTCTTGTGAGCATGGCCCTTGGGGCACGCGAAGTTTGGCGCGCGAGAGCGCTTGCGGATCGGAGGTACATATAGGTTATGTCTTTGGGTTTCGGCGACAAAGCAACCTTTCAGCTCTGCAGAACGCAGCGGTGGCTGGACCGCTTGGGGGCGATTTGCGGTGGGGAGTACAGGCCGCTAGGGACTTGGGACGACCCGCTGGACTATGTGCTGGCGTTCTATCTGAACTGCTATCACGTGAAGGATTGGCTGAAGCGCGATCCGAAGTGGCAGGAGGATGTCCCCAAAAAGCTAAAGAGCGCTGCGGTCGAGCAGTTCATCAACGAGACAGAGGCGCTCTGCATTTGTGCCGACCTGTGTAATGGCAACAAGCACTTTAGGCTCAGGCGTGCGCCTCGTAGTGGCTCCTCTCCGGAGTTTCTTGGTGAGCACACACGGATCGACCACACTACGGAGCCGGCTGTTACGTCTCGACGGTACTCGCTGAAGACGGCGCGCGGTCGTGTGGATGCGTACGAGTTGGCCGTAGAGTGCTTGCAGGCTTGGCGGAGGCTTGTCCGCGAGTCCACACCGGACTCCCTCAAACAACTCGCGGATCGAAACAAGCGCGATCGAACGGGCTGACCGGTTCACGTCACCTTCCGCGCCGACACGGGGCCAGCGGGCGCGCGTCGCAGGACGGCTGGCTTGCACGCGTCCCTCCTACGCACCGCCGGCGGTAGTGTTAGATTAGGGAGTTGGCTCGCGCTTCAGGTGGCCGGTGTGCAGATCTTCCTACAGGGCAAACTGTTAGGCATTGAAGCCTTTCTCGAGGACTCGGGGTCCGACCCGGCGGTCTTCGCGGGCCGCTGCCTGTACGCGTCTTTATTGGCCGAGGCAGTGCCGCGGGCGCTGCTGGCGCGCCTGGGCCTCTCGCCCGAGTTGCTGGGCACCAGCGGCGGCGGGCAGTTCCTGGCGGTGCTGGCGGCGGAGCACCGGCCGGCAGCCCACGAGTTCCTGATTGACGTGACGCGGCAACTGGCGCTGTTCACCAGCGGGCGGATGCGACTGGCCTGGGCGGTGACCGAGAACCTGGGCGCGTGGAGCGACGTGCGCAAGCGTCTGGACGAGGCCATGACCCGCTGGCGCGGCACTGCGGCGCTGGAGCAGGCGGGGGTGTTCGATCCTTTCGTTGCACAGACGGCCGAAGCCGATGCCTTCTACGCTTCGCTGTGGCATCGCCTTCCCGACTCGGCGGCGGTGCAGTGGGACGCCGGGGCGCAGGGCATGCTCGCGCCGGCCGACCTGCCGCTCCCGGTGGCCACTCACACGGCCCCGAACGATACGGACCACGCGCCGGCATTGCCTACTGAGCTCGCCGGGCGCAGTGCGGGCGCCGCGGCGTGGGGCGTGCTGCGGGGGGACGTCGATGGTTTGACGGAGCGCCTGAAAAAGGCCGCTTCGGTCGAAGAACATATACAGATTTCGGTGCTGCTGAAGCAGCTTTTCGCGGGCGAAGCGCAGGCCCTGGCCACGCAGCCGGAGTTCTGGCGCAAGGTTACCGTCCTTTATACCGGCGGCGACGACTTCGCGGTTTTCGGATGCTGGGACGCGCTGATCGCCTTTGCCAGCGAGATGCACCGCATCTTCACGGTGGGCGTGGAGGAGATCCTGCGGGAGTTTCCGGGACCGGAGGGCAAGACGCTGTCGATGGCGCTGGCGCTGGCACCGGCGTTGGAATCGTCGCTGGCGGACGTTTACGGCGAGGCCGGGCGGCTGCTGGAGATTGCCAAGAGCGAGGGGCGGGACTCGATCTGCCTGTTCGGGCGGACGCTGGATTGGAAGCAGTTCGGAGCGGCCGCGGAGCTGCAGAAGACGCTGGTGCGGCTGATTGACGATTTTGGCTGCCCGCCCCAGTTATTGGGCGATCTGGCGGGGTTTTACCGCGAGACCGACCGGGTCCTGCCGGCGCGCGCCGGCCGCCGGGCCGTCGAGACGCAGGACCGGCCGTGGCGCTTCTATCGCCGCCTGAGCCGCGTGCTGGACGTGCCGGCCCGCAGCCGCGATTTTCAGAAGGCTCGCAAGAGCCTTCTCGAGGAGTTTCTCAACCGGCGCCAGGCTGCCGTCAAGCTGAAGCCTTCCGGGCGCGTCGCGCTGGACTGGGCCCGCCTGGCACAAGAGGGCCAAACACGATGAGCGAAATGGAAGAACCAGACAACCAGCAGGCCCAGATCGAGCCTCAACCCGCGGCCGAGGCGACCCCTCCGCCGCCAGCAACGCCCGCGGCAGAAGCCACGCCCGCGGCAGAAGCCGCCCCGGCACCTACAGGCGCTGCGGCGGCAGAAGACGCGCCTGTAATGGAAGCCGCGCCCGCGCCACAAGCTGCGCCTAAGGTGGAGACCAAGCCGCCAGCCGAAGCCCGGCCCCGCCCCGAGGGCAAGCCCGAAAGCCGGCCGCAGGAAGGCCGTCCTCAAGAAAACCGTGAAGCGCGGCCGCGCCAGGAACGGCGCTCCGGCCCCCCGCCGCGTGGCGGCGCGCGCGAAGGCCAGCCGCGCGAGGGCGCGCCGCGCGAAGGGGCGGCGCGTGAGCATCGCGGGCCGGAGAGGGGATCGGAGCGCGGTCCGGAGCGAGGTCCGGAGCGCGGCGGGCGGCCTGATCGGGGCGGTCCGCGGCCCGATTTTGCGGCCGAAATCGATATCGACAAACTGGTGAGCGACAGCCTGTACCTGGACAACCAGGCGCACGCCGTCGTGGCGCGGATGCGCGACATGGATTCGGGCACGCGCAGCCAGTTGCGCCGCATGTACAGTGCCATCCGGAGAGGCTGCCGGGCGTCGGAGAGCGAGCGCCAGCACCATTTCGTGATGCTGCGGGCGCGGCTGGCTTATACGATTGCGCGGCATCAACTGCGCAGCCTCGATGTACTCGAAAAGCTTCTGCTGCAGGTCACGCGGCGCAACGACGCGCGCTGTTACGAGCGCTTCCGCGACCTGTTTGAAGCGATCGTCGCCTACAACGAGTAGACGGCGTCAACGTCATTAGTGAGTTCGCCAGGAGAGAATCGCATGAGTTCGCACACCGCCGAAACGCGCCTCGGACTGATCGGCAAGCTACTGCTGGACGGCGAGATGATTTGCGAGACCGGGCTGCACATCGGCGCCGGCAAGGGATCGCTGGACCTGGGCGGCGCCGACAACCCGGTGGTTAAGGACGCTTTCGGACGCCCGTACGTCCCCGGCTCATCACTGCGCGGCAAGCTGCGCTCGCTGCTGGAGCAGAGCGCCGGCCTGATCGCCGCCGCCGATTTGATTTACCTGTCGCGGCGCCGCGGCCAGGAGGTTCGGATCCACCAAAGCGACGAGCCGGGCGACGAAATCGGCCTGCTGTTCGGCCGCAATCCGGGCCGCGTTGAGCGCGCCAGCGGTGAGGCGATGGAGACGATGACGGCTACGCCGGCGCGGCTCACCGTCTATGACGCGATGCTTGAAATCGACAGCATCACGGAATCGATGCGGGAGAATCTGGACGACGAATTGACCGAGGTGAAGAGCGAGAACGCGATCGACCGCCTGACCTGCCAGTCCAGCGCGCGGACTCTCGAGCGCGTGCCGGCGGGGGCGAAATTCCGCGTCCGGCTGGTACTGGACGTGCTTTGTGCCGAGGACCGTGAGCTGGTCGCCAAACTGGCCGAAGGGTTGCGGCTGCTGGAAGACGACGCGCTGGGCGGAGGCGGCTCCCGCGGTTCCGGCCGGGTCAAGTTCTCGGCGTGGAGGGCGGTGTGGCGATCCCGCGGTTACTATGCGGCGGGCGCGCCCGAGACGACGGTTCTGGAAGCGGCCGACACGGCCGCGCTGCAGGCCGGCATCGTGGCGGCGGATTTCGCCCAGAAGTTGAGTTAGTCCGGATCGGAGACGCATGCATCCCGCCCTCCTCATCCGTCTTCGGCCCATCACGCCGTGGCGCATCGGGCCAGACCATGGAGCCATGGAACAGAGCGCCGCCGTGCTGCACAGCGACGCGCTGTTTTCGGCCGTGTGCCTGGCTTTCCAACAGCTCGGCTGGCTGGAGGAGTGGCTGAATGCGACGGCCAACCCGTATGCCGCGCCGGCGGTCCGTTTCAGCTCCTGCTTCCCGTGGCAGCGGGGGGTGCTGTTCGCTCCTCCTCCGCTGGGGCTATGGCCGCCGCCGGAGACGCCGGGGGGTCCGGCCAAGCTGCGCTGGAAGGGCGCCAATCTGGTTCCGCTGAGCGTGATCGGCGCGCTGCTGCGGGGCGAGACGCTGGATGAGGAGGCGTGGAGCGTGGACGCGCACAGCGGCTGCCTGCTTCCGGCCGGGCGCTCTCCGAGCGGGCCTTTCCGCCGGATGCGGCGATCCGCGGCGGCCGTCGATCGCGTCACCGCGGGGGTGGTGCGGCCGTGGACCGCGACGTGTCTGCAATTTGCGCCGGGCGCGGGATTGTGGTGTGCGGCCGAGTTCGCCACGGCGACGGCCTATGCGATCTGGGCTCCCAAGCTCGAATCCGCCTTCCGGCTGCTGGCCGATTCGGGGCTGGGCGGGTTGCGCAGCCGCGGCTTCGGCCGCTCGCGCACGCCCGATTTCCAGGCCGGCGTGCTGCAGGAACTGCTGTTGCCGGGCATCCAATCTGCGGCGCCCTCCGGCCCGGCCGCGGCCAGCCGCTCATGGTGGCTGCTATCGTTGTTCTCGCCGGGACCGGGCGACGAAGTGGAATGGGGCGGCGGGAATTACGCGTTGATCGAGCGCAACGGGCGAACGGCGTCGCCGGCGCTGCCCGGGCAGATCAAAAAGACGACGCGCCTGGTGGCGGAAGGCTCGCGGCTGGTGGCCCGGGGCGCCCTGACCGGCTCCATCCGGGACGTTGCGCCCGAGGGTGCGCCGCACCCATTCTGGCGCGCCGGCTTTGCCGTGGCCCTGGAACTGCCTGGAGGGAACGTCGCATGACGGATGAACTCCTGCAGGAAGACCAGGCGCCGGTCGAGGCCGGCCCGGTTGCTCCGCCCACGCATTATCGCCTGACGGTCCTGACGCCCACGCTGGCCGGCGACGGCCAGAAGCTGTCGCCGATCGACTACATGGTGTGGAAGGACCAGGTCAACGTCCTCAATCAGAAACGCATCTTCCGCCTGCTGGCGCGAGGCCCCCGGATTGAGAGTTACCTGGGCCAGTTGCGCAAGTCGGAGAAGCTGGATTTCGCCTCCTGGGGCGGCTACGCGCAGAATTACGCGCTGCGCCGCATCGCGTTTGACGACCCGTTGAGCGCCGAGGTTTACGACCGCGCCCCGGCCGAACTGTGTTCCATTCCGACCTTCGCTTCGAACCTGAATGGATTGTATTTGCCGGGCAGCGTTTTGAAGGGCGCCATGCGGCTCGCCATGCTGGTCGACCGCGTCTCCGAGGGGCAAATCAAGGCGGCCGTGGAGGGCCTCAATTCCGAGACTCCCCGGCGCGCGGCGGGGAACCTGGAAATCGCCATTCTCGGCGCCGCCGGCGCGAGCCGGACGCGGCCCGTCCGGATATCCGACTCACGCCCTGTAACCACCTCGGCAACAAAGGTCTATCTGCTTCGGACGGCGACATTAGTGGAGCGTGGCGGCAAGCTCGAAGCGGGCTGGAAGGCGACGCGCGGTTCGGTGGCCTTCAACCGCGCCCCGGATTCCGCGCCATTGTTCGCCGAAATGGCGGTTCCTGGCACGGTGTTCGAGGGTGACAGCCGCTTCCCGCTCCTGTTTCGGCAGCCGGAAGCCAGCCGGGCGCTGCGCTGGGGAAGCCCGGTCGACGCCGCCGATCTGGTGCGCGCGGCCAACCGGGCCGCGACTCTGCTATTGAACGCGCATCGCAAATTCGCCGAGACGGCAGGCCTGGCGCAGATCGTCGCCTTGTGCGACGCGCTGATCAAGCGCGTGGCGGAGGCGCAGGCGGCGGGCCGGTTGCTGACCTGCATCGGCTGGGGCACCGGATTACTGGCCAAGTCCGTTTGGACCGCCGCCGCCGAGCAGAGCCTGCGCGACGGCCTGGGGCGCTTCCCGGGTTACGAACAGGCGCTGCGGACCGGCCTTCCGTTCCCCAAGACGCGGCGGCTGATCATTCGCAACAACCGCCCGGTTTCCATGCCCGGCTGGGTGGAACTCGAATTGCTCTAATCTCTTGCGGGGCGGCTTTGGGCGCCGAAAGTACTAAAACGGTACAGGACTTTCCGCCGCAGTTTCCGATCCGTCATCGTGCTAGAATTCAACTTCAGATGGAGGCGATTCAGGCCGCGCAGAGGGGTGCGGCCCAGTTGCGATGTATAACGCGTATTTTGGATTTCGGGAAAACCCTTTCAATCTGAGCCCCGACCCGGCCTTCCTCTATCGCAGCCCGCAGCACGAAGAGGCGCTGGCGAATCTCATTTACGGCGTGCATAGCCGCAAGGGGTTTGTCGTCCTCACCGGCGAGGTCGGGACGGGGAAGACCACGATGCTCGAATGTCTGCGGGACTATCTCGAGGCGCAATACGTGGAGTTCGCCTTCATCTTCAATTCGCGCATTAACGTCGAGCAGTTTTTCGAGATGATCGCCTATGATCTGGATCTGCGCTGCTCGGCCAAGTCGAAGACGGAGGTGCTGTTCGCCTTAAACGCGTTGCTCGTTCAGCAGGCCCAGGAAGGGCGCACGACGGTTTTGATCGTCGACGAAGCGCACAACCTCGACACCGACGTGCTGGAGGAGATCCGCCTGCTCGGCAACCTCGAAAACCCGCGCTTGGGCAAGCTGCTGCAGATCATCCTGGCCGGCCAGCCCGAATTGGACCGCAAGCTCGATCAGCCGAATCTGCGCCAACTGAAGCAACGCATCGTGCTGCGTTGTATGCTGCGGCCCTTCCAGGTTGCGGAGACGGCCGAGTACATGAACTACCGCCTGGAAAAGGCGGGCATGCCGCATCAGACCGTTTTCCCCGACGAACTGATCCGCGAAATCCACCTGCGCAGCCAGGGCATCCCGCGCCTGATCAATACTTTGTGCGACAACCTGCTGCTGACGGCCTTCGCCGCCGAACAGCGCCAGGCCAGCCTGGCCATGCTGGACGAAATCTGCCAGGACATGCGTTTGGAGTGGCCCGGTCATCGCCTGCGGCCGCACGGCGACGCGATGCTCTCCGCCGAGAGCGTTGAGCACCCACTGAATTAGCTTTAGTCGTTTACGCGCGCGGTTCCCGCCGGGGTCCGGCGCGGCCACGGATTCACGCCCCGGAATGGCTGCGCGTCTCGATTTGGATCGAACCGCCGGGAGAGACGCCCGGCGCTGTGTTAGATTGAGCGGTGGCATGAGCGAAAGTGCGGAATTGCGCAGGACGCCGCTCAATGCGGTGCATCGCGCAGCCGGAGCGAAGATGGTGGAGTTCGGCGGATGGGAGATGCCCGTGCAGTACTCGGGTATCCTGGACGAACACCACGCCGTGCGGACCGAGGTGGGGTTATTCGATGTCTCCCACATGGGGGAGATTGAGATTCGCGGCCCCGAGGCGCTGACGCTGGTCCAGCGAGTCACCACTAACAACGCGGCCGCACTGCAACGCGGCCAGGTGCAGTATTCGGGTCTGCTGTATGAGCACGGCGGTTTCGTGGACGACATCCTGGTGCACAAGGTCGCCGACGACGAGTTCTTCCTGTGCGTCAACGCCTCCAATCAGGACAAGGATTACGAGCACATCCGCACCCAGAACCGCTGGAACTGCAGCGTGGAGAACGCGGGCCGGCGCTACGCCCAGCTGGCCATTCAGGGCCCGCGCGCCCTCGAGACGCTGCAGCAACTGACGCGCGCCGATCTCGCTTCCATTCAGTCTTACTGGTTCATCGACGCCGAGGTCTCATCCCAGCCGGCGCGCATCGCCCGCACGGGATACACCGGTGAGGACGGGTTCGAAATCTACATCGCGCCGGAACTGGGCGTGGCGCGCTGGGGGGAGATTCTGGAGGCCGGCCGCGAGTTCGGCATCAAGCCCGCCGGCCTGGGCGCCCGCAATACACTGCGTCTGGAAGCCAAGCTGGCCCTCTACGGCCACGAGATCGACGCTTCCATTACGCCACTCGAAGCCGGCCTGGCCTGGATCGTCAAATTCGATAAGGGCGAATTCACCGGCCGGGCGGCACTGGAAAAACAACAATCGGAGGGTGTGAAACGCAAGCTGACCGGGTTTGAAATGCGCGGGAGAGGGATCGCCCGCGACGGCTATCAGGTTTACGTGGATGAGTCGCCCGCGGGGTGGGTTACCTCCGGCGGGCCGGCTCCGGCATTGAACAAGAACATCGGTTTGTGTTACCTGCCCGCGGATCGTGCGCGGGCCGGAGTGGCCATCGAAATCCTCATCCGGCACCAGCTTGTCGAAGCGGTGACGGTGCCGACACCCTTCTATAAGAGAGCCCGATGAATTATCCCGAAAACTATCGCTACACCAAAGAACATGAATGGGTTTGCGTGGCCGGAGACGAGGGAACGGTGGGCATCACCTTCCACGCCCAGAGCGAGTTGGGTGACATCGTTTACGTCGACATGCCCGTCGCGGGGACGGCCGTCAGAGCCGGCGAAACGCTCGGCAGCGTGGAGTCGGTCAAGGCCGTGAGCGACATTTACTCGCCCGTTTCGGGCGAGGTCGTCGAGGTGAATGAGATTCTGAAGGACGCACCCGAAAAGCTCAACGAAGATCCCCACGGCGCGGCCTGGCTGGTCAAGATCCGCCTCGCCAACCCGCCGGAAATTGAACGCCTGATGGGCGCCGCCGAGTACCTGAGTTACGTGGCGAGTTGACGCGCGGAGGAGTTCCGGGCCGCGCGTTACAATGGGGTTTGCGGCGCCTCTCTCAGAACTCATTCCACGCGGATCAGGTACCCAAGCTTGCGCTACTTACCCAAGTCTGACGCCGAAAGGCGTGAGATGCTCGACGTCTGCGGACTTCGCTCACTCGAGGATCTGTACGCCCATCTGCCGGCCGAAACGAAGCTGGACCGGCCGCTCGCGCTGCCGAGAGGGAAATCCGAATACGAAATCCTCGATTACTTCCAGCGCCGGGCCGCGGAAAACGCCTCGGATTACGCGTCCTTTCTGGGGGCCGGCATCTACGCCCATTACCGCCCCGTGCTGTGCGACGTAGTCGCCAGCCGCGGCGAATTCCTGACCTCCTACACGCCCTATCAGGCCGAGATCGCGCAGGGTACGCTGACCACCATCTTCGAGTTCCAGACGATGGTCTGCCAGTTGACCGGCATGGAAGTAGCCAATGCCTCGATGTACTGCGGCTCCACGGCCGTGCCCGAGGCGGCGCGGATGGCGATGCGCATCACCGGCCGCGAGCGCGTCCTGGTGGCGCGCTCGGTGCATCCCGAATACCGCGAGGTCCTCGACACCAGCGCCCGCAATGGCCGCTGGCACGCCGCCACGTTCGGCTATGACCAGGCCAGCGGCCGCATCGATCTGGCCGATCTCGAGTCCATGCTGAATGCCGAAACGGCCTGCGTCATCGTGCAGTCCCCCAACTTCTTCGGCGTCGTCGAGCAGATCAAGGAAGGCGCGGAACTGGCCCACAAGCACGGCGCGCTGCTGGTGATGGTCTTCACCGAGGCCGTTTCGCTGGGCCTGCTCGAGCCCCCGCGCGAGGCCGACATCGTGGCCGGCGAATTGCAGTCGTTCGCCATCACCCCGAGCTACGGCGGGCCCTTCGCGGGCATCCTCGCGACGCGGGAAAAGTTCATCCGCCAGATCCCCGGACGCCTGGCCGGCCTGACGAAAGACGCCGCCGGCAACCGCGCCTTCTGCCTGACGCTATCCACGCGCGAGCAGCACATCCGCCGCGAGAAGGCTACCTCCAACATCTGCACCAACCAGGCGCTAATGGCCCTGATGGCGACGGTCTTCATGTCGGTTTACGGCAAGGCGGGGCTGCGCGAATTGGCCGAACAAAACCTGGCCAAAGCGCACTACCTTGCCGGCGGCTCGGGGTTGAAATTCGACGCTCCGTTTTTCAACGAATTCACAGTCGAATGCCGCGGCCGCCCGCCCGAGGCCGTCAACGCCGCGTTGCTCGAGAAAAAGGTCATCGGCGGCCTGCCGCTGGGCCGCTTCTATCCCGAACTGGGCAATTGCATGCTGCTGTGCGCGACGGAAATGTCGCGCCGCGCTGACATGGATCTGGTGCGGGAGGCGCTGCAGGCATGATCCGCAAATCGCGTTCCCACATTACGCAGAACGAGCCGCTGCTATTCGAGATGTCCAGCCCGGGCAAGAAGGGCTACCAGTTGCCGGAGCTCGACGTGCCGGAAGTGGACCCCGCCGCAGCGCTCGGGGCGGCGAGCGTCCGCGTTGAAATCGAGGGTTTCCCCGAGGTGAGCGAAGTCGAAACCCTGCGTCATTTCACGCGCCTTTCCACATGGAATTACGGCATCGACCTGGGTCTGTTTCCGCTCGGCTCGTGCACCATGAAATACAACCCGCGCATCAACGAAGTGGTCGCGCGGATCGACGGCCTGGCCTGGGCCCACCCCTACCAGCCGGAGTTGCTCTCGCAGGGCGCCATGGAGATCATCGCCGAGCTGGAATCCTCGCTGGTTGAAATCCTCGGCATGGACGCCGTGACGCTGCAGCCCGCCGCCGGCGCGCACGGCGAGTACACGGGCATCATGCTGATCCGGGCCTGGCTGGAGTCGCTGGGCAACCCGCGGCGGGTCGTGCTGGTTCCGGACTCGGCCCACGGCACGAATCCCGCCACCGCCGTTATCGCCGGCTACGAGGTCCGCAACATCACGTCCAACGAGCAGGGCATGGTGGACCTCGCGGCGCTGGAGAATTCCCTCGACGACACCGTCGCGGCGCTGATGGTGACCAATCCCAACACCCTCGGCGTGTTCGATGAAAACATCGCCATGGTCTGCGCCCTGATGCATTCCAAGGGCGCACAGGTCTACATGGACGGCGCAAACATGAACGCGCTGGTGGGCGTGGCGCGGCCGGGCGATTTCGGCATCGACGTGATGCACGCCAACCTGCACAAGACCTTTTCGACGCCCCACGGCGGAGGCGGGCCGGGCTGCGGCGCGGTCGGCGTGCGTTCGCACCTGGAGCCGTTCCTGCCCTATCCGCGCGTGCGCAAGAACGCGGCGGGCGCATGGACGTGGGACTACGACCGGCCGCGCTCCATTGGCCGCGTCAAGGCGTTTTATGGGAACTTCGGCGTGCTGGTGCGCGCGCTGGCTTACATCCTGGCCCACGGCTCGGCCGGCCTGCGCAACGCCACGCTCGACGCCCTGCTCAACGCCAACTACATCCGCAAGCTGCTCGAGCCCCACTACCAGATCGCCTACCCTGCTCCGTCGATGCACGAATGTGTGTTCAGCGACTCGCGCCAGGTGGCGCGCGGGGTCCGCACCGGCGACATCGCCAAGCGGCTCATCGACTACGGCTTCCACCCTTACACCGTCAGCTTCCCGCTGATCGTCCACGGGGCGATGATGATCGAGCCCACCGAGACCGAGCCCAAGCAGGAGCTCGACCTGTTCTGCGACGCCCTGATCTCAATCGCACAGGAGATCGAGACCGACCCGCAGTTGGTGCTCACCGCGCCGCACCTGACCCGCACGTCGCGCGTCGACGAAGTCGCGGCCGCGAGGAAGCCGGTGGTGCGGTGGCGCAAGCCCTGACCCGGCGCAGGCTGCAGACTTGACCCACTACCGGCTCTCCGGTTGCGCGGCGCGGACGAAGCAGGAGCGGATGCGGGCGTCGAGTTGTGGCAGCGAGAAGGGTTTATCCAGGAAATCCGTGGCGCCGAACTCGAAGCAGATGCGGGCGCTTTCTTCGGTGCCTTCGCCGGTCAGCACGATGACGGGCAGCGCGCGCGTTTCCTCGCGCGAGCGTAGACTCTGCAGCACCGCCAGCCCGCCGGGCGGCGGCATCTTCAGGTCGAGCAGCACCAGGTCGGGCCTGTGGCGCTCGATCAAGTCCAGCGCTTCGGCGCCGCTGGCCGCTTCGAGAACCTCGTGCCCGCCCTTCAGAAGAACCCGGTGGACCAGCAGGCGCAGATCGGCGTGGTCATCGGCTATCAGGATCCGCAACGGGCGGTTCGCGGCGGCCTCGGGCGCCGGCAGGCCGGCACTCAGCCCGGCGCCGCGCTCGTCGTTGGCGACCGTCTCCTCGTACCCTTCGCGGGCGCAAGCAACCTGCAGCGGCGAGTGGAGCGAGGCGGCCAGTTCCCGCGCATCCTCCTCGATGCGGTCCAGAAACCTGTCGTCGTGGACCGGGTCGTGGTGCGTCAGGAACAGCCGCCGGACGTTCATCGCCGCGGCGATCTGGGTGGCGTAGTAGTAGGTGCTGTGGCCCCAGTTCTTTTTGGCGACGTACTGTTCCGGAGTGTACTGCGCATCGTGAATGACGACGTCGGCGTTTTCCATGAAGGCGGCGTGGCGGCGGTCGCCGTCGTGGAGCATGGACTCCAGAAGGCCGGGCTCGGCGTCGGAGCGCCACAGCCGCTCCCAATAGGGCTCGTGGTCGCACAGGTACAGCACGGAGGCGCCGTCGGCTTCGATCCGGTAGCCCAGCGTCATGGCCGGATGATTCAGGAATTGCGTGCGCACGCGCACGCCATCGAAATGGTGGACGCCCTCGGATAGGTCGTGGTACTCGATGGTGGCGCCCAACTGGCTGAGTTCCACCGGGAAATAGGTGTACTCCATCTGGCCGGCGAGAACTTCGGGCAGCGTGCGGTTGGCGCCCTGCGGCGCGCACACCGCGATGCGGTTGCCGGCTTCGAAAACGGGCGCGAAGAACGGGAATCCCTGGATGTGATCCCAGTGCGTGTGGCTCAGCAGGATGGTCGCGCTGAGCGGCTTCGGCGCAGTGGCCAGCAGGTGGTTGCCCAACTCGCGGGCGCCCGTGCCGCAGTCGAAAATGAAGCGCTGGCCGGCGCGTGTCGCCAGTTCCACGCAGGAAGTATTGCCGCCATAACGGGCCGTCGCCGGCCCGGGTGCAGCAATTGATCCGCGAGTCCCCCAGAAACGCAATAACAAGGCGCTCTCCTCTCGCTCGCCCGAATCCCGTTTCAACTACTGTAACCCAACCCGGATGTTTCGCCAACAATCTGCCGCGGCGCGCGATAGGGCCGCGGCTGCGGCTGGGGCGCGCTGGATGAGCTCGGTTTTGCGGCGTTCCAGGCCCGGGGAGGCCGGCTCCGGAGCTTGCAGCGTGAGCGCCGCCGACAGGAGCAGGAGCGGGCCTGGGAGCATGCACCGATAGTACGGCGAATTGTATGACGGGGTTCCAGCGGCGCGCCGCAGAACATGTTCCTCGGAAGCGATTGGGGATTGCCGGCCAATCCACGCCCCAGCACAGCCTGGCCCAGTGATGAGGAAAGGTCGAACCATCGGCCCGAAGGGAGTGCAGGCAGCTCACCTACGAACGAATAGCGGAACACTGCGGCGCGCCATCTCGTTGTAGGGTGGGAGAGGTCCTGTCATGTTCAGATTCTTCTCTCTCGCGTGCTCCGCGATCCTGTTCGCCGGCGGGCTGACGGCGCAAATGGCCAGCGCGGACGACGCGCGCGGCGACGGCACCTGGAAGCTGGTTCCAGAAAAGAGCGACTTCGGCCCGCAACCGCCGCCGCAGGGTGAGCTCCTGGTCAAGGTCAAGACCAACGGCCCGGAGTTTCAGGTTGATCAGATCAGCGCCGGCGAGGTCTTGCGCCTGGTGTTCCGGAGCGACGGGAAAGAGACCACCAACCCGCTTCCGAACGGGGGCCAATTGAAGGGCATCTACAGGTTTGAAAACGGCGTCATGATGGGTGAACTCAACTTGAACGACGGCGAGCAAATAATGAGAGACCGCGTTACCTATTCCGACAGTTTCCGATGGATGACCATCGATCGCGAATGGATGACGGTCAATCGCGAACCGAAAACCACCGACGGATCTTTCAAGACCAAGCTGGTCTTCGAGCGGGTGGCGACCGAGCATCCCTCGATGGCCGGCACCTGGAAGCTCGACGCCGCGAAAAGCGACTTTGGCGGCGGGCCGGTCCCAGACCGCTTCGAGGCCGTCATCACGGTGGAGGGTCCGCGCATCAGCATGGTGCAGACCACCGACCAGGGCACGGTGACGCTGAACGTGCGCGACGATGGCGAAGAGACCACCAACGACCTGGGTGGCACGGTTCTGAAAAGCAAAATGCGCTGGGAGGGTGCAGTTCTGACCGGCGAGAATATTTACACCGGGCCGGGTGGAGCGATCACGTTCCACGACCGCACTTCCTTCTCGCCCGATGGCAAGGTCATGACGATGGATCGCGTGGGCGTGTCGCCATCGGGCGAGCGGCATATGCGACTCGTGCTGATCCGGCAGTGAGGCCTTGGCTCGAAACCGTCAGGCGCACAGGCCGCGACGCGGGCGGGTTGAGCACAGGCAAGGGCGGGCCGTTCGCATGGAACGTCGCGCAGTCCGGGCGGGCACGAACTGTCGTGGTCCGGGGGCTCAGGCGAAATCGAGCGGAACCACGGTCAGCCGGTAGACTTCCGGGTTGTTCCAATTACCGGCCGTGAAGACGTAGACCCGGCGGGCGGACTGGAACTTGGGGCAGATCTCGGGCGAGTAGTAGCCCTGCGGGGAGAACTCCTGCGAGCCGATGCGCGTCCACGGGCCCCAGGGATGGGGCGATTCATAAAAGTCCCAAACGGTTTTGGTGCAGGCGTCCTTGATCTTTCCGCCACCGGCGGGGTAATACCAGTTGGCCATCAGATAGCGCCGCCGGGCGTGCACGTAGACCGCGCCGGTCATGCCGAATTTGCCGTGTTCGGCGAGCACCGGCTTCGCGTCGGTCATCTTGGATGACCAGGACGCGTCGCGAGCGCCGTCGCCCCCGGTGAAATAAGTCCAGTCGGATCCCTTGAGGGCCCCAATCCGGTCGCGCCGCACGCGGCCCAGCACCTGGTCGCTGCCGTTGTCCCAAAAGCCATCGTTGGAGATGGCGTAGACGAATCGGTCCGCCGCGTCGACCTCGGTTCGGGTACGGCCGTACTCGATGAAGTACGGCGTCGCGAAGCGCGAACCGGGGAACATCGGGGCGTCGTAATTCTGCTTGGCCGGGCGCGTCCAAGTCTTGCCGAAATCGGTGGACTTGATGATGCTGGCGTTCGAGGCCGGCTGCCGCCTCTGGGCATCGCCGGAGTCTTCCCCGTACTTGTGCCGCGCCACGACCCAATACAGCACGCCGTCGATCGACGAGCAGCCGCTGGATTTCCAGGTGCAGCCATCGGGTCCGCGCGCGCTGCCCTTGCCGTAGTCCGGCATCGTGTTCACGGTGACGCCGCTGAGCTTCAGCGGATCGCTGCCTTCGATGCGGTTGAAGGCGATGTTGGCGCTGCCAGCTTTATGGAATCCGTCCGTGTCGTCGGAAGGCGAATAGAGGTTGCCGTCATCGGCCCATGCGGCCACCCACGTGTCTCCGCCGTTGTCCGCCAGCGGCGCGGGCGTTCCAACCCGGACGGATTTGATCGGCTGGCCCAGGCCGGCCGGCGCGGCAGCGGATGCGATCCATGGCGCGCCCATCGCGGTGGCGAGGATCTGACGACGATTCCAATGGCTCATGGCTGTTCATCCTATCGCGGATCACCACTCCCGGTGCGGCCCTGCCGCAGTGCGCTACCGCGCTTCCCTTCCCTGTCTGTATTTCCTCAGTAGTTCGTACAACACCACGCCGCCCGCCGTGGCCACGTTCAGCGAATGTTTCAGGCCGCGCATCGGCAGCCGCACCTGCACCTGGCAGCCGGCGAGCAGCGCCTCGCCGACGCCGTCCACCTCGTTGCCGAAGACCACGCACACCGGCCAGCGCGGCTGCCAGTCGAACAGATCTACGGCCTCGTCGGAGGTTTCCAGGGCGGCAATCTGATAGCCCCGCGCGGCCAGCATGCGCAGCGGCACCAGCGCGTCGTAGTAGTGCTCCCAGGCGACGCTGGCCTCGGCGCCGAGGGCGGTTTTGGCGACGCCCGGCTGCGTGGGCTTGGCGGTGATCCCGCACAGGTACACCCGCTCGGCGCGCACGCCGTCGGCGGTGCGGAAAAACGCGCCCACGTTGTACATGCTGCGCACGTGGTCCAGCACCACCGACACCGGCAGGACGCCCAATCCGGCATAGCGCGCGGCCAGCGCGGTCTCGTCAAACGGGCGTCTCACCATGCGGCTCCGGGGGCGTCCTCCCTCCTGAGCATAGCGGGGGTTTACGATATGGGAGCAATGGTCGTTCTCACAGGCTCGCAGTTGAACCCCGAAGACGTAGCCCGCGTGGCGCGCGGTGGTGTCCCGGTCTCGCTGGCCACCGAAGCTCTGGAACGCATGCGCGCCTCGCGCGCGACAGTGGAACGCCTGGCCGCCGGCGACGAGCCGGTTTACGCCGTCAACACGGGCTTCGGATATCTATCCAACGCGCGCATCCCGCAGCCGGACCTGGCCCAGTTGCAGCACAACCTGTTGCGCTCGCACGCCTGCGGCGTGGGCGAGCCGCTGGACGTGGAAACCGTTCGGGCGATGATGCTGATCCGCGCCAACGTCCTGGCCAAGGGCCTGTCCGGCATCCGGCCGCTGATCGCGGAGCGGCTGTGCGAGCTGCTCAATCGCGGCGTTACGCCGATGGTGCCTTCGCGCGGCAGCGTCGGAGCCAGCGGCGACCTGGCCCCGCTGGCGCACATGGCGCTGGTGCTCATCGGCGAAGGCGAGGCGTTCATCAACGCCGGGCCGGAGCGGCGCCGTGTGCCGGGCGCCGAGGCCCTGCGCGGGGCGGGCCTCGAAGCGCTGCGGCTGGAAGCGAAGGAAGGCATCTCGCTGGTCAACGGCACCCAGGCCATGCTGGCGCTGGCGAGCCTGGCGTTGCTCGATCTGGAGGACCTGTGCGAGGCGGCCGACGCCGCCTGTGCGCTGTCGCTGGATGCGCTGCGCGGCACGCCGCGGGCGTACGACGCGCGCATTCACGACGCCCGGCCGCACCCCGGCCAGCAGGCCAGCGCGGCCCTGCTTACGGCGCTGCTCGACGGCAGTGAGATCCGCCAGACGCACGCCACCTGCCCGCGTGTGCAGGACGCCTACTCGCTGCGCTGCGCCCCGCAGGTGCACGGCGCCGTGCGCGACGCGCTGGCCGAGGCGCGGCGCGTCTTCTCGATCGAACTCAACGCCGCCACCGACAACCCGCTGGTGTTCGGCGCGGAGATCCTTTCCGGCGGCAATTTCCATGGCGAGCATCTGGCTTTCCAATGCGACTTTCTGGCCGTCGCGCTGACCGCGCTGGGAGGCATCAGCGAGCGGCGCACCGACAGATTGCTGAATCCCTCGTTCAACGAAGGCCTGCCGCCATTCCTGGCCACGCACCCGGGGTTGGAGTCGGGTCACATGATGCTGCAAGTGACCGCCTCGGCGCTGCTGGCCGAGTGCCGAGTTTTGGCGACGCCCGCTTCGCCCGGCTCGGTGCCGACCAGCGGCAACAAGGAGGATTTCGTGAGCATGGGCATGACCGCGGCGCTCAAGCTGCGGCAGGCCACGGACCACCTGCGCGCCATCCTGGCGATTGAACTGCTGTGCGCGACGCAGGCGCTGGAATCGCTGCGGCCGCTGAAAACGGGCGCGCGGCTCGAGAAGCTGCGCGCGGCGTTCCTGGAGGTGTGCCCGCCGCGCACCGGCGACCGGCCTTTTCACGAGGATTTGCGCGCCGCCTGCGAGTGGCTCAGGCGGTGGCGTACACGGCGAAACGAGTGGTGCGTTTGAAGCCCAGGGCGCGGTACAGCCGCCGGCCGTCGGGCGTGGATTGCAGCACCAGCGGTCCGGCGAAGCCGCGCCGGCGGCGCTCGGCGACGGCGTGTCGTACGATCGCCTCGGCGCAGCCGCGGCGGCGGTGCTCGGGCGTCGTCGCCACCGAGTAGATCCCCAGCGCTCCGGCGTGTTCGATCGCCGCCCCGCATGTCACCGGCTGGCCGTCGAGATAGCCCACCCAGGCCTGCAGCGCGTTGTGCCAGCGCTCCTCCGGCTCATATAACACGCGCGCCGTGGCGTAAGGGATGTGGAATGCCGCCGCGATCAGGCCGGTGAAGGCCTGCCTCTGGCGGTCATCCGCCACCGGCTCGAAGCGCAGCGGGGGCGGCTCGCGAACGGGCGCCTCGAGTTCCATGGTTTCCATGCCCGGCGCATCCAGGATCCGCGCCAGGCGCAGCGGGTCGAGAAGATCGTCCAGGCGCCGCGCCATGCGGGGCAGGAGCAGATCCTCGCAGGCGTAGAAATTCCATCCGCGCAACAGGCCGCGGAAGTGTTTCGACGCCGCGTGCACGCGCGCCGCCAGATCGGTCTCATCCGCCACGGTCGCGTCGATGACCGCGACGTTGAAGGCCGAGTGCTGCACCGGCGAAGTCACCAGCGTCAGGCCCGCGCGTCGTTCCGCCGGCCCGTAGAACGACAGGGCGGCAATCAGGTTGGCGGTGTTGTATTCGAACGGCTGCACGCTTCGCTTTAAGTTTTACAACAGATTCAGGGGATCGACATCCACCACCAGCGCCGTGGCCGGCCACTTCTCGTCCAGGGCGTGAAGCTGCAGCCGCTGCAGGGTCTTGTTCAGCTCGGGGCGCGAGCGCGCCTTGATCAGCATCTGATAACGGTACTCGTTCTTCAACCGCGGCACCGGCGCCTCGGCCGGCCCGAGCGCCTTCAGGCCCGCGCCCGGGTCCTTGAGCAGCTCGGCCAGCACGCCGCTCATGCGCAGGGCGTCGGCCTGCTCTCGGGCGCGCACCAGCACGTTGGCCAGCGCGCTGAAAGGCGGATAGCGCATCAGGCGCCGGAATTCGAGCTCCTTGGCGTAGAACTTCGCGTAATCCTGTTCCGCGGCGCAGCGGATCGAGTAATGGTCGGGGTTATAGGTCTGCACGAGCACGACGCCCGGCAGCAGATGCCGGCCGGCGCGCCCGGCCACCTGCGTCAACAACTGGAACGTGCGCTCGGCGGCGCGGAAATCCGGCACGCCCAGGCCCAGATCGGCGTTGACCACGCCAACCAGCGTCACGTTGGGAATGTCGTGACCCTTGGCGATCATCTGGGTGCCGACCAGAATGTCGAAATTGCCCTCGCGGAATCCGCCCAGGATCTCCTCGTACTTGTGCTTGCCGGTCACCGTGTCGCGGTCCAGCCGCGCGATGCGCGCGCCGGCGAAGTGGCGGTGCAGCTCCTCCTCCACGCGTTCCGAGCCGCTGCCCAGAAAATGGATGTGCTCGCTGTCGCATTGCGGGCACCTGTCGGGCACGCGGGCGGCGTAGTTGCAATAGTGGCACAGCAGCCGCTGGTCGCGCTTGTGCCAGGTCATCGGCACGGCGCAGTTGACGCACTGGATGCGCTCGCCGCAGCTGCGGCAGGCCACCGCCGACGAATATCCGCGCCGGTTCAGCAGCAGCATCACCTGCTCGCCGGCCTCCAGTTTGGCCTGCACCGCCTCCACCAGGCGCCGCGAAAACAGGGCGTTGGAGCGCGTCTCCAGGAACTCCTCGCGCATGTCGATCAGCTCGACGCGCGGCATCGGGCGCTCGCCCACGCGCTCCGGCAATTCGAGCAATTGCGACTTGCCGCGCTCCACGTTATAGCGGCTTTCGAGGCTCGGCGTGGCCGAGCCCAGCACCACGCAGGCGCCCTCCTCGCGGCCCCGCAGAATAGCCACGTCGCGCCCGTTGTAGCGCGGCGTCTCCTCCTGTTTGTAGCTGCCGTCGTGCTCCTCGTCGACGACGATCAGCCCCAGCTCCTGCACCGGCGCGAAGACCGCCGAGCGCGTGCCCACCGCGACCGTGGCCTCGCCCGTCCTCAGCCGGCGCCATTGGCCGGCCCGCTCGCGGTCGTTGAAGGCCGAGTGCAGGATCGCCACGCGATCGCCGAAACGGGCGTAAAACTGTCCCGCCATGGCCGGGGTGAGGCCGATCTCCGGCACCAACATCAGCACGCCGCGGCCGCCGGCCAGCGCGCCTTCGATGGCGTTCAGATAGACCTCGGTTTTGCCCGATCCGGTGACGCCGTGCAGCAGAAACGTGTGGAAGCGGCGCTCCGCCATGGCGCCGCGGATCGCCTCCACGGCCGTCTGTTGATGCGGATTGAGCGCGTGGCGCGGCTGCGCCCAGGCGGTGTCGACGGTGAGCGGCTCCCTCGTCAGGCCGACCAACTGGCGCCGGGCCAGTGCCCGCGCCGCCGCGCTGGCCCCCTTCACCACCACGCTCAGGTCCACCAGGTTGTGCGAGCCGGGGTGCAGTTCGAGATAGGCGATCAGCTCGCGCTGGATCCGGGTCAGCTTGATTTCCTCGTGACGGCCGTTGAATTCGGCGCGCATCCGGATGGCCGGGGCGCGCAGGGGATCGCGTTCGGCCACGGTTTGCTCCCGATCTACCAAGCCTTTGTTTTGCAAAGTCTTGAGCAGTTTTTTTGCGCCTGTGAACTTGCGTTCGAGCGTGCTTTCGCTCAACGGCCGCTGCTCCAGCCCGCGCAGCAGCGCAACCGCCGGATCGTCGCCCGTTTCGCCGATCAGCAGTTGCCGGACCACGTCGTGGCCATGGTCGGTCAGCGCCCAGAACCTGGATTGCCGGACTTCCCCGGCCAGCGGCGCCATCCCGCGCAGCACTTCGCCCAGCGGCGCGCGATAATACTCCGCCACCCAGCGCCCCAGCGCGAGCAGTTTCGTGTCCAGGACCGGCTCCTCATCGAGCAGCCGCAAGGCCTCCCTGGTCTCCATTTCAGGCGGCTGGTTGTGGGCCTTGAGAATCACCCCGGTCATTTTGCGCGCTCCAAACGGTACAATGATTCTGCAGCCCGGAGCGGCCCGGCGGCGCAGCGTTTCCGGGAGGCGGTAGGTGAACGGACGTCCCAGGGGAACCGGCAAGCTGACGTCGATGAACAAAAAAACCGCTTCCATCGGTAATCTCCCGGCCTTCCGCGGCGCTTTTTAATGTAGCAGGAGCGAACTTATGAAAGCATTTGCAACCACTCTGATTTTATTGGTCGTCGCCGGCATGACCGTTTTCGGCGCCGACATCGACGGGAAATGGAAATCCGAAAACAAACGGCCGGCGCGCAACGGCGGCAGCCCGACCACCATCACCTTGCTGTTCACTCTCAAAGCCGATGGCGCGAATCTGACCGGCACGGTGGATATCTCCGGCGGTCCCCGCGGCGACCACCAGGTCGCCATCTCCGACGGCAAGATCGACGGCAACAAGTATACCTTCACAGTGGTGAACCAAACCCCTAACGGCCTGGTGACGACAAAATACGAGTGCACCGTCGAGGGCGATCTCCTCAAGGGCACGGCAATGCGCCAGGGCGCGCCGCAAAGCCGTCCCTTTGAAGCGAAGAAACAGTAAATCAAACGACCCGTCAGGTTCGGTGCATGCGGTTGCGCATGCAGTCCCTGAAGGAGTGGAAATCGCGCCGCGCGGCCGGGTGCGGTGACGCAGCGTTTCCGGCAGACTGTAGGTAAACGGGCGCCCAGGGGATCCGGCCAACTGACGTGGACGGAGAAAATGCCGATGACAGCGGTAATCTCCGGCGACTCCGCGGCGCTTTTCAATCTAGCAGGAGAAAAATTGTGAAAACAGTTGCATTGACTCTCGTTTTGTTGCTCGTCGCCGGGATCGCCGTTTTCGCGGCGGACATCGACGGGAAATGGAAGGCCGAAATGAAGCGCCCCTCCCGTGACGGCAGCGGCGAAATCACGATCACTACGGTGTTTGACCTCAAAGCCGACGGCGCGAAGCTGACCGGCAGCCTGACCCTGACCGGTCCGTGGGGCGACCGCCAGGCGACCGTCTCCGACGGCAAGATCGATGGCAACAAGTTCAGCTTCACGACGACAACGGAAGGCCCCAACGGCAGCATGACCACCAAGTATGAAGGCACGCTCGAGGGCGACACACTGAAAGGCACCTCGGCGCGCGAGGGCGGGCAGCGCAGCTTCCCGTTCGAAGCAAAGAAGCAGTAAGTAAATCAATGGCTTATCCGGACCGCACGGGATTTTTCGTGCGGTTTCCGGAGGGTGGAAACCGCGCCCCCCCGGCCGGTTCAGGCAGGGCGGGCGGGGTGCACATTGCACCGTCCGGAATGAGCTGGTTACGCGTGCTGGGGGGGGGCGCTCGGTGAGCAGATCCGCGCCCTGTTCCCTCATTCTTCCCCGGCCTGAAAATCATCCCGCAGACCCTTGTCACCGGGCGAAAATAGTGTAAGACTTTACACTATAAACGCCCATGAGAACCGTGGTCCATTGGGACGGCGATCGCTTCTTCGCCTCCATCGAGCAGGCGGCCGACCGGCGGCTGCGGGGCCGGCCCGTCATCGTTGGTGGCGAGCGGCGCGGCGTCGTGCTCTCGGCCAGCGGCGAGGCCCGCCGCTTCGGCATCCGTCCCGGCTGGCCGACGTCGCGGGCGCGGCGCGCCGTGCCGCCGTTGATCGTCCTGCCGGCCCACTTCGACCTCTACGAGCGGTTCTTCGACCAGATTCTGAGCCTGTGCCGCGAAACCACGCCACTGGTGGAGCCTTCCGCGGTCGGTTCGGCGTGGCTCGATCTCACCGGGACCAGGCGGGCCCTCCACCAGCCGCCGGAGCAGGTGGTCGCCGGTCTGCGGGCCACCGTGCGGGAGTGGCTGCGGCTGTCGATCTCGGCGGGCATCGCCACCAATAAACTGGTCGCCCGCATCGCCGCGCGGGTCCGCAAGCCGGCGGCCCAACTGACGGTCGCGGCGGGCAACGAACGGGCGTTTCTGGCCCCTCTGCCGCTGGCCTGGCTGCCCGGCCTGGATTCGCGCGCCCTTCAATCCATGGAGCTGGCCGGGATTCGCACGTGCGCGCAACTGGCCGCTGCACCGGTCGACGCGCTGGCGGCGATCCTGGGACGGAACGCCCTGCCTCAGCAGCGCCGCGCCCAGGGGGTATCGGAAGAGCCGGTCGGCAAAAAGAAGGCCGCGGAGGCGGGCTGGAGCGAATGCAGCGACTTTGCCGAGGACGTCTGGGACGAGCCTTTTCTGCGGCTGACCCTGCGCCGCATGGCCGAGAAGCTGATGGCGCAGGTCCGCGCGCGGAGGAGTGAAATCCGGCGTATCACGCTGGAACTCGTTTACACCGACCGCGAGGAGTCGCGCCGCAGTTACGACTTCACCGAGCCGGTGGCACTGGACACCGACGTCTTCCCGGTGCTGCCGCAACTGCTGGCAGCGGCGTGGTCGCGGCGCGTCCGTCTGCGCGCGCTGCGGCTGAAGGCCGGCCGCGTGTACCGCCCCTCGCCGCAACTGGAGCTGTTCGCGCCCGTCTCGCCGCGCCGCCAATTCGACGCCAGGCTGGCCTGCACCATCGACCTGTTGCGCCGCTTGCACGGCCCCGCGGCGGTGTTGCGCGGCTACGAGTTGGCCGCGCCCGATGCGGCCTAGTAGTCGCCATGCGCTACGCCGCACTGCACAATCACAGCTACTACTCGCTGCTCGACAGCACCATGCCGCCCGGGCAGATCGTCGAAGCCGCCGCGGCGAGCGGCATGCCGGCCGTGGGCCTGGCCGACCGCGACACGCTGGCCGGCGCGGTGGCGTTTTATAAGCGCGCCCGCGCCGCCGGTATTCATCCGGTGATCGGCAGTGAAGTGACTCTGGATGGCGGGGCCACCCTCGTCCTGCTGATCGAGAACACGCGCGGCTACCGCAATCTGTGCCGCCTGCTGACGGCGCGGATCGAACATCCGAACGGGCTGACGCACGATTGCCTGCAACAATTCGCGGAAGGATTGATTTGCCTGGCCGGGCCGCGCAGCGAGATCGCCCGCGCCATCAGGAGCAACGCCGATCCCGCGCCCGCGCTCAACTTTCTGCGCACCGTCTATGGCCCGAACCTGGTGCTGGAGATCTCGCCGCACGCCGACGAAGACCTGTACCTGGCGCGCCTGTGCGCCACGCTGGCGCGCCGCCATCGCGTGCCGCTGGTGACGGCGTGCGACACGCACTACCTGGCTCCCGAGGACCGCCTGCGCTACGACATTCTGGCGGCGATGCGTACGTTGACATTGCTCAACCAGAGCCATCCGGACAAGCTCCCGCCCGGCCGCCATCACTGGCACACCGGCGAAGAGATGGCGCGCTACTTCGGCGGCCTGAGGCAGGCGATGGAGAATACGGTGCGCGTGGCCGAACGCTGCCGCTTCGACTTCGAGCTGGGCGACATCCGCTTTCCCAAATTTCCGTGCGAGAACCCCGTGGCGCTGCTGCGGGCGAAGGTCGAAGCGGGCGTCGAACGGCGCTACGGCCGGGACGCCGAGCCGCGCGTGCGCGAGCGCCTGGAGCGCGAGTTGGGCGTCATCGAGGAGGTCGGCTACGCCGAGTACTTCCTGGTGTTCGCCGACCTGGTGGAGTGGTGCGCGACCGAGAACATCTGGACGCTGGCGCGCGGCAGCGCGGCCGGCAGCCTGGTGTGCTACGTGCTCGGCATCAGCAACGTTTGCCCGTTCCGCTTCGGCCTGACCTTCGAGCGATTCCTGAACCGCGAGCGGATGCAGTTCGCCAAGCTCGCCGACATTGATCTCGACCTGCCGTGGGACCGGCGGGACGAGGTGATCCGCCACGTCTTCGAGCGCTACGGCGAGGAGCACGTGGCCATGATCGGCGCGGTGCACACCTTTCAGGGGCGCTCCGCCGTGGCCGACATCGCCAAGGTCTACGGCATCCCCGAGCGCGAGGCGCGGCGCTTCACAGAGCACATTCCGTGGATGCGGGGCGACGCCGCCGAGGCCGTGCGCCGCACGCCCGAATGCAGCCATCTGCCCTACAACGAAGAGCCTTACAAAACCGTACTGGCCATGGCCGGCGAGTTCGACGGCATCCCGCGCCACTTCGCCATGCACCCCTGCGGGCTGGTGATCAGCGGCGACCCGATCGCCGACCGCATGCCATTGTTCAAGAGTTCGAAGGAACTGCTGACGACGCACTACGCCATGGACGACGTGGAAGAGCTGGGCCTGCTGAAGATGGACCTGCTGGGTCAGGCGGGGTTGAGCGTGCTGCGGGACACGCTGCAGAACGTCGAGCAGAGCCGCGGCGAGCGGATCGAGCTGGAGGGGATCGACTGGCAGGACGAGGCGACGTGGGAGGCGATCGCGACGGGCAACGCGCGCGGCGTGTTCCACATCGAGTCGCCGGCCATGACGGGGCTGCTGGTGATGAGCGACTGCCGCGACATCGACTGCCTCACGGCGGTGGAGTCGATCATCCGTCCGGGCGCGGCCAACGAGGGGCACAAGCGGGCCTTCGCGCGGCGGCACCAGGGGCTGGAGCCGGTCACGTTCGCGCATCCGTCGCTGGAGCCGCTGCTGGCCGACACCTACGGGCTGATGGCCTTCGAGGAGCACATCCTGCTGGTCGCCAACGGCTTTGCGGGCTTGCCGTGGGGGCGGTCCGATCAACTGCGGCGGGCGTTGGTAAAGAACCGCGACCCGGAGCTGATCGACAGCCTGGGAGCCGAGTTCCGCGAGCGAGCACGGGCGCTGGGTCGTAAAACGGAAGAGATCGAGAATGTTTGGACGATGGTGCGAGAGTTCGCCGGCTACATGTTCAACAAGGCGCACTCAGCGGCGTATGCGGTGGAGGCGTTCGCGGGCGCGTGGCTGAAGACGCGCTACCCGGCCGAGTTTCTGGCCGCGGTGCTGACGTCGCGGCGCGGCTTCTACTCGCCGCTGCTGTACGTGCTGGAAGCGCTGCGGCAGGGGGCGCGGTTCCGGCTGCCCGATCTGCACGAGTCCGACCCGCGCCGCTTCCTGGTCGAGGGAAACACCATCCTGCTGCCGCTGGACCAGGTGAAGGGACTGACGCAAAACTCGCTCGACCGCATCACGGCCGGGCGCCCGTTTCACGACATCGGCGATTTCTTCCGCCACGTGAAACCCTCGCGCGCGGAGTGGCTGGCGCTGCTGAAGGCGGGCGCGCTGGACGTTTTCGGCGAGCCGCGCGGGCGCCTGTTCTGGCGGCTGCAACGGCTGGAGACGGCGGTCCAGCCGGGCATGTCATTCCGGGGCGCCGATGCGACGCTGATCGAACCCGAACTGCCCGCCGCTTTCGATCCAGCGCCGGAGTTGCAGGCCCGCTGGGAGCACGAAGTGCTGGGCTTTCCGGTGAGCGTGCACCCGCTCGAGTACTTCGCTCCGGGGCGCGATTGGCGGCGCTACCTGAGCGCCGCCGACCTCACCCGCCGACAGCAATCGTTGTATGGAAAACAGGTGCGCGTGTGCGGGCTCGTCGTCGCCGACCGCCACCATCCCACCGGCGACGGCACCATGAAATTCCTCACCCTGGCCGACTGGACGGGTTTCCTCGAGGTGTCGCTATTCGCGCGCGTGTACCGTGAATACGGCCACAAGACGGTGCATCCGGTGCTGGGCATCGAGGCGACCGTGGACCCGTTCGACAACCGCAAGGGATTCGCGCTGAATGGGCAGCGGGTGTTGTGAGGGCGGGGGTGGTTGCGCGGACACCCGGAGCGAAAACACAAATTTGGAGGAACAAAGCCAAATATCGACTTTTCTTTTTAGAATGAGTGATTTAAATGGCTATCCTTCGATTTGTTCTTCGCTGAATATTCGTTTTTCAAAGAACGCGGATGGCGGGCCGCCGGGGCGGGTCACCCGATTCATGCTACACCCGGATGTCAAGCGAATAAGGAGCGTACAGAGGATGCGAGCTGAAGCGCCGGGCGCGGAGGTACGAGGAGCTATGGGAACGACAGCACCAGACCCTCGGCGGCGGCGAGGGTGGCGGCAAACTCCTGGCGGGCGCACACGAGCAGGCCATCGATGAAAGGGTCTTCATGGTCGGGATCGTGATGCGTGAGGACCAGCTTTTTGACACCGGCGCGCTGGGCCATCCGGACGGAATCGAGCCAGGTGCCGTGGCCCCATCCGCGCCGGCACTCATACTCGGCGGGCGTATATTGAGCGTCGCAGATGAGCAGGTCGGCGCCTTCGGCCACGCGCAAAATCCGCTCGTCGATTTCCTGAACGCCCGGTTCGTGATCGCAGGCGTGAACGATGGAATGGCCGGCGTAATCGATGCGATAGCCGGAGGCGCCCTGGGGGTGGTGGAGCGGGACCGGCGTGACGCGGATCGGCCCCACATCGAACGGCTCCAGCACCTGGTGGAACTGGCGGACCGCGGCGAGATACTCAAACGGGATGGGAAACAGCGGCGCGGACATCTGTCCTTCCAGGATTTCACGCGCCTCCGCGGTGGGGCGAGGCGAATAGAGGTCGAGGCGGTTGCGGGCGTTGTAGAGAGGTGTAAAGAAGGGAATGCCCTGGATGTGATCCCAGTGGAAATGGGTGAGCAGCAGCGACAGCGAAACAGCCTGGGAGGTCTCGATCTCGAGGCCCAGGCTGCGAATGCCCGTGCCGGCGTCGATGACCAGAATCCGCCCGTCGGCGACTCGAATTTCCAGGCAGGTGGTATTGCCGCCGTAGCGCAGATTCGCGGGAACGGGCGTCGGCAAGGAACCGCGCACGCCGCGGAAGCGGAGGGTCATGGAAGGAAGGGGCCTGTCGGGCATGGGGGTCAGATGCAGCGGAAGACGGTGAGAGTCATATCGTCGGCGGGGTCGGCGCCGTCGCCGAAGCGGTTCGCGGCCTCGAGAATCCGGTCGCGGGCCTGCGGCGCCGGCAGCCCGGCGCAGGAGCGGACCACCTGTTCGAGCTCGTCCTCGTTCCACAGTTCGCCGGCCGGGTTATTGGCCTCGCTGATGCCGTCGGAAAACACGACCAGCAGGTCGCCGGCTTGCAGGTCGAGCGTGGCCTCGCGATATGGCGCGGCGGGGAGCAATCCCACTGGCGGGCCGCCCTCGTCGAGGCGCTCCAATGCGCCGGAAGCCCGCAGCAGCATGGGCGCGGCCTGGCCGCCGTTCAGGTAGGTGATGCGGCGCGCTCCCGGTTCGAGGAAAGCGGTGAAGAGCGTGGTGTAGCGCTCCGCGGTGGTGGTCGAGTAGACGGTCTGGTTCAAGGCCCGGATCGCATCCACCAGGGAGTCGGCGCCACGCGTCATGTTGACCCGGATGGAGGCCTGGATGCTGGCCATCAGCACGGCCGCGGGAATGCCCTTGCCCGAGACATCGCCCAGCGTGATGCAAGTGCGTCCGCCCGGCATCGGGATCACGTCGTAGTAGTCGCCGCCGACAAACTTGGCGGGGCAGCAGTAGCACTCGTATTCGACGCCCGGCACCGCGGGCAGAACGCGCGGGAACAGGCGCATCTGCACGTCGCGGGCGATCTCGAGCTCACGGCGCATGAGCTGCGCCTGCTCGGCCTCTTTGCGCAGGGTCTGGGTCTCGATGGCGCTGGCGGAGTAGGAAGCCGCGAGGTGCAGCAGTCTGACGTCCTCGGGCGGGAAGCCGCCAGGCTTGTTGAGCGCCTGGAACGCGCCGATGACGCGCTCCGATGCACCGTGCAGCGGCATGCACAGGACGCTGCGCGTTTCGTAGCCGGTCTTCTGCCCGACGCTGCGCGACAGACGCGGGTCGTTCAGCGCGTCGTTGACGAGTATGATCTCGTTGCCCTGAACACAGGCCCCGACCAGGCCGTGGCCGGCCGGGACGCGGATCGGCTCGACGCCATGGGCGACTCGCGTCCACATCTCACCCGTAGCGGGATCCACCATCCAGATGCTGCAGCGGTCCGCCGCCAGGAGGTCGCGCGCCATGTCGGCGGCCAGCACGAGCAAACGGTCCAGGTCCTGTTCCTGCCCGATTCTGGCCGCATAGTCGAAGACAACGCGCGAAACGCGGATCTCATCCTGCGGCGAAACCATAGATCTCGCCTATTCTTGCAGACTGCGGGGCGATTTGCCAGAACCGGGGCGCGGCGAGGTCAGAATTTCGCGATCCGGACATTCCCGTTGGAGGTTTGCGCGCTGATCGGCGCGCCTCCCTGGCCGATGCGGCCGTCCAGCGAAGTTTTGGTGAAATGCGAGCTGGTCACCTCGTAATCGGTGTGGATGCTGCCGTTGGAGGTGGAGGCCTTGACCAGGGCGTTGAGCGCCGGCGGAAGCAAGAGGTTGACGCTGCCGTTGGAGGTGCTGGCGCGAATCTCATTCCCTTTCCAGGTCAACAGGCTGAGCGTGATGGCGCCGTTCGAGTTGCGGAGAATGAGAGGGCGGGAGGGGTCCGCATCGGCGACCGTCACGTCGATGGGGGAGTTGGCCGTGGAGGCCTCCAGACCGCCGTGCAGGTCGTCACCCTGGATGCGGCCATTCGACGTGCGCAGAATCGCCTCTCCGGTGACCTTTCGCGCCTCGATGCCGCCGTTGGAGGTGGTCGCTTCCACGCCGCCGCTGATGTCATAGAGGCGGATGCCGCCGTTGGAAGTGCGGGCCCGCGCGCGGCCATCGATGCTCTCGATGCGCAGGCTGCCATTGGAAGTGGAGACGTTGTCCAGCCTGGTTTTGCGGGGGACCTTGAGGGTCATTGACACGCCGCAGTCGCAGTTTGGCGAGGGGCTGATGGCGCGCAGGCGGACTTCGGAGGGGCTGTTGCTGGTATCGATTCTGATGGCATGCAAGGCATCCTCGCGGGAAGCGTGCTTGGTGCCGCGCACCTGGACGGAGTCGTTGTCCCAGCCGACGACCTCGACCGGGCCATTGAAGCTTTCGACCTCCAGGCGGCCGCCCGAGGCGAGCTTGAAGTCGTAAGAGAAATTCTCTTTATAGCGGTCGGAATTGTCCCAGATGCCGGCGGCCAGGGGCAACCCCAGCAGGCCGAGAGCCAGAGCAACGGATAGACGCATGGCACCTCAGTTCAGTGTTGATAGACGAAGGCTCCCGGCCCCATGTTCCCGGAAATTCAAATGCTACCTTAGTGAGAACGATGAAAAAGCTCTTAGCTTTGAACCGGGGCGAAATCGCCATCCGGGTTTTTCGCGCGGCCAATGAGCTGGGACTCAAGACGGTGGCCATTTACAGCCAGGAGGACCGGCTCAGCCTGCACCGCTTCAAGGCCGACGAGGCGTATCTGGTGGGCGCCGGGCGAGGGCCGGTGCAGGCCTATCTCGATGTCGAGGGGATTGTCGCCCTGGCGGCCGAGAAGGGCGTTGATCTGATCCATCCGGGCTACGGGTTCCTGTCCGAGAACCCGGCCTTGCCTCGCGCCTGCCAGAAGGCCGGCATCACGTTTGTCGGACCATCGCCCGAGATTCTCGAAATGCTCGGCGACAAGACCAGCGCGCGGCGCCTGGCGCACAAGGCCGGCGTGCCGGTTCTCGCCGGCTCCAGCCAGGCGGCGGCTTCGCTCGAGCAGGCCGAGCAGGCCGCGGCCCGGATCGGGTTCCCGCTGATTCTCAAGGCCGCGTTCGGCGGCGGCGGCCGCGGCATGCGGATCGTCAAGACGCGCGAGGAGCTTGCGGACCGCTTCCACGAAGCCAGCTCCGAGGCGCTGGCCGCTTTCGGCAACGGGGCGGTGTTTCCGGAGCGCTACATCGCCCGCGCGCGCCACGTCGAAGTGCAGATACTGGGCGACCGGCAGGGCAACGTGGTCCATCTTTGGGAACGCGATTGCAGCGTCCAGCGGCGCCATCAGAAAGTCGTCGAGGTGGCGCCTGCGATCGGTCTGGATCCGAAGATCCGCGCGGCGCTGTGCGACGCGGCGATCGCGATCGCGCGGGCGGCGCATTACGTCAGCGCGGGCACGGTCGAGTTCCTGGTGGACATCGACACGGGCGAGTGGTTTTTCATCGAGGTGAATCCGCGCGTCCAGGTGGAGCACACGGTGACCGAAGAGGTGACCGGCGTCGACATCGTTTGCGCCCAGATTCAGATCGCGCAGGGCCTGGCGCTGCACGGGCGCGAAATGGCCATTCCGCCACAGGACAAAATCGAAGTCCGCGGCGCGGCGCTGCAATGCCGGGTCACGACTGAGGATCCAGCCAACGGCTTCGTGCCCGACTACGGCCGGCTGCAGACCTATCGCTCGCCGGGGGGATCTGGCATCCGGCTGGACGGCGCGTCAGCCTACGGCGGAGCGGTCATCACGCCGTACTACGACTCTCTGCTGGTGAAAGTGACCGCGCGCGGCAACGACATGCAGCAGGCCTGCCAGCGCATGGACCGCTGCCTGCGCGAATTCCGCATCCGCGGGGTAAAGACGAATATCCCGTTCCTGGAAAATGTCATCGGCCACCCGGACTTTCGCGCCGGCCAGGTGTCGACGCGCTTTATCGAAACTTCGCCCGAGTTGTTCCGGTTCCAGGCCCGCCAGGACCGCGCCACGCGCCTGCTCAGCTACCTGGGCGAGATCGTCGTGAATGGAAATCCCGAGATGGCCGGCCGGCAGGCGCCGGTCCAGATCCGCGAGCCGAAGGTTCCGCCGCACGACACCACAACGCCCAGCCGGGGCACGCGACAGTTGCTCGACGAACTCGGTCCCGAGGGCTTTGCCCAGTGGACGCTGAAGCAGAAACGCCTGCTGCTCACCGACACCACCTTCCGCGACGCGCACCAGTCGCTGATGGCGACGCGCCTGCGCACCTGGGACATGGTCCGCATCGCGGGCTATGTGGCGCACCATCTGGCCGGGTTGTACAGCCTCGAGATGTGGGGCGGCGCGACGTTCGACGTGGCGCTGCGCTTCCTGCTGGAAGATCCCTGGACGCGGCTGCGGAGGCTGCGCGAGCTCGTGCCCAACATCTGCTTCCAGATGCTGCTGCGCGCCTCCAACGCCGTCGGCTACACGGCTTACCCTGACAACGCCGTGCGGCGCTTTGTCGAGGTAGCCGCCGCGGAGGGCATCGACATCTTCCGCATCTTCGACTCGCTGAACTGGCTGCCGAATATGAAAGTGGCGATGGAGGCGGTGCGGCGCACGAAGAAGGTCTGCGAAGCCGCCATCTGTTACACCGGCGACATCGACGACCCGCGGCGGGACAAATATCCGCTCGAATACTACGTCCGCATGGCCCAGGAACTGGAGCGCATGGGCGCGCACACCCTGGCCATCAAGGACATGGCTGGGCTGCTGAAGCCCTATGCGGCGTATCGCCTGGTGAAGGCGCTGAAGAACGAAATCGGCCTGCCGGTCCACTTCCACACGCACGACACCAGCGGCATCGCCGCGGCCTCGGTTCTCAAGGCCTGCGATGCGGGAGTGGACGTCGCCGACGGGGCCATTTCGACGATGTCCGGGTCGACCAGCCAGCCCAACCTGAATTCGATGGTCGCGGCGCTGCGGCACCATCGCGCGCGCGCCACGGGTCTGGACTTCGAGGCGCTCAACCGGTGCTCCGATTACTGGGAGATGGTGCGATCCAACTACGCGCCCTTTGACACGGCGCCGCGCTCGGGCATGGCCGACGTCTACATCCACGAGATGCCCGGCGGCCAGTACACCAATCTGCGCGAGCAGGCCGAACACCTCGGGCTGGGCCGCCACTGGCCCGAGATCGCGCGCATGTACGCTGACGTAAACCACGCTTTCGGCGACATCGTGAAGGTCACGCCGTCGAGCAAGGTGGTGGGCGACCTGGCGCTGTTCCTGATCCAGCACGGCATGACGGTCCACGAATTCGAGAACCTTCCGCCGGACCACAGCCTGAACATTCCCAACTCCGTTGTGGAGATGTTCGAAGGCGCGCTGGGCGAGCCGGAAGGGGGCTGGCCGAAGAGGATCGCCAGCGTGATTCTGCGCGGCCGCAAGCCCAGGCGCGGCCGTGCCGGCGCGCGCCTGGCGCCCATCGATTTCGACGAGACTCGCACCGTCATCGAAAAGAAGACCGGCCACAAGCCGGGCGAGACGGAGCTGATGAGCTACGTCATGTACCCCGACGTCTTCCTGAAATTCGCCAAGGCGCGGGCGTCTTACGGCGACCTCAGCGTGCTGCCTTCGCCGGTGTTCTTCTACGGGATGCAGAAGGACCAGGAGATGGCCGTCGATCTCGAGCCCGGCAAGACGCTGGTGGTGAAGTTTCTGGCGGTCGGCGACCCGCATCAGGACGGCAACCGGACCGTGTTCTTCGAATTGAACGGCCAGCCGCGCGAAGTGCGGGTCCGCGACCGCAAATTGAAGGTCGAAACGCGCGCCAACCCCAAGGCCGATCCATTGCAAGCCGGCCACGTCGGCGCCCCGATTCCCGGCGCGGTCACCAGCATCGCCGTGGAGTTGAATCAGGAGGTGAAGAAGGGCGACAAGCTGCTCGTGATCGAGGCCATGAAGATGCAGACCACGGTCTACGCGCCGGTGGACGGCCGCGTGGCCGGGCGCCCCGTGCAAGTCGGCCAGACCGTCGAGCCGAAGGACCTGTTGATTGCGATTGAGGAACCGAAGTAGGATCGGCGGGCCTATTCCTGCATGGACGGCTGCGTCTCGGCGTCTTTCCAGGCGCTGATTTTCAGCCGGCGGCAGACCCAGCACAGACTCTCTTCGGAAAACGGGGCCACAGGCTCGCCGCAAATGACGCACTTGCCACGCTTGGCCGGCTTGCGAAACGCGGCCACTTCCACGGGGATCGCGATCAGCGTCTCCGCGGTTTCCATCGTCGGACTAGCCGGCTTCTTGCGTTTCATGCCGTGTAACCCACGCCCGCCTTGACCCGGGCTCAGGCACCCCACTCCAATTTCTAGTCAACTCCAGGAATGGGCGTAAGTCAATGCGGCCTGGTACTGCTCGCGGCCATGAAACAGACCGGCGTGGTATTGTTTGCGATCAGCGGGGCGCAGCGCGCGGCCGCCGGGGATCCGCCGCGCCCCGGGCGGATCCCCAACGCCTGTCAATCGGCTAATGCTGCCGGCCGCTACTGCTGGCGCCCCGGCCTGGTCCGCTGTGTGACCGTGTAACCCGCCGGAACCTGGAACAACGCAGCGTCCGGCTCGCCCTGGACGACGTTGGTCAACTGGGTGAGGGTGGTGCCGAAACGCGGATCCGAGCTCTTGATCGTCAACGGAACCTTCAGATCGGTTGAAACCCACACTTCGCGAACGATCTGGATGGGCTGCGCGTTTCCGAAGGCGCCGGCCGGGATGGTCCTGGTCGTGCGTGTGCCCGTCGCGGCCAATCCGTTGATCGTTTGCGTGCCGAGGTCCTCCGGCGTCGCATTCGCCGCATTCGGTCCCGGGCCCCGGCCGTGCGGTCTGACGGCGGCCGCGTCCTTACCCTGCCGCGCGGGTGGAAGCGTCATGCTGGAGGCCGACATCTTCTGCGGATTGAGCACGTATGAGTTCCCGGCCACAGGGTCGAAAATGGAGATCGTGGTTCCGGCCGCCGGCCCGCCGGGAGCCCCGGCTGAGGCCGTCCGCTCCGTCCGGACGCGGCCCTGGCTATCGCGGTAGACCTTCGTCTGCACCTGCCGCGAGACTTGATTCCCGCCTTCCAGGGTCTGCTGGAACTGCGTCACTTGCACTGCCGAATACGGCGCGCCGGTCACGGGCGTCCGGGAGCCCGGGCCCGCGAACAGCATGCCGAAACCCTCGTTGCCGCCGGGCCCGTATGCGCCTGGATGCCGCCCGCCCGGCCCCGGCCCTTGCGCCACCGCCACTCCTGCCGCCAGCAGCAGGAATAAACCGAATTGAACTGCCTTTTTCATCGTGAATTCCTTTCCACCGATTTCTAGAATTGACTATCGTCCAAAACTCGCACCGCCCGCGGAAATCCATCCTCGCCGATGACCACGTCGGCCGGGATTTCGCCAGCCTCTCCAACGTCGACCAGAACGCCCATCCGGGCCAGCTCCACCGGACCCAGCTCGGCACGGACGATCCTCACAAACTCTCCCTGCGCCAGGGGCGGCGCGTACGGCACGGCCACGAAGCCCTCGCCGGCTTCCGGCGCCTCGGCCTCGGCTATCTCGGCCCCCGCGCCGATCCCCGCGGAAGTGCCCGCCGTCCGGGCCCATGGAAGCGCGCCCCACCTGCCGTTCCACACCGCTCCCACGGCCACCGTCAGAACGAGCGCCGCCGCGGCGGCCAGCGCCCAGCGCAGGACCGGATACCGCGTGCGCCGATGCATGCGGGCGAACTGTTGCATGATCCGCTCGCGTTCCGCCTGCGCCGGCTGACCGGCGGCCGCGGCTTCCCGCGCGGCGTGAAGGTACGCCTCCAGAATCCGTTCGCCCGCCGCTCGCGCCGCGCACGCCGGGCAGTCCCGCAGGTGCTGCTGCAGCTCCCGCCGCGGCGCTACGCCGGCCCGCGCGCACTCCACAAGTTCAGCAGCCCATGCCCGGCAGTTCATCGCGCTCATCTCGCCGCCACCTCCGAGGCGCAGCCCACGGGCTTCATTCTCGCCGCCAAGAACATGCGGGCGCGATGCAACCGCGACCGCACCGTTCCCACCGGACATCCCAGCAGCCCCGCCGCCTCTTCGTAACTGCGCTCCTCGAGATCGCACAATGCGATCACGTCGCGATACCTTTCCGGCAGCGCATCCAGGGCGGCATACAACGCGGCCACCATTTCCTGTTTGATCAGACCGCCGACGACATCGTGCTCGATCGGCTGGTCCTTCAATTCCTCGACGCGCCCCACGCGCCGCGCCGTGCGGGCCAGGTTGCGGGCCACGCCGTACAAATAGGCTTCCAGCGACCCGCGCCGCGCATCGAACCCCGCCCGCGGCCCCATCAGCCGCACGAACACTTCCGTTGCGATATCCTCGCCCGCCGCGCGGCTGCCCGACATGTGCAGCGCATAGCGGTAGATGGCCGGCCGGCGCCGTTCATATAATTCCGCGAATGCGAGTTGCTCGCCCCCGCGCATCAGCCGGTACAATTCCTCGTCACTCAGTTGCTTCAAGGCGCTCACTCTTGCATTGCGTTTCAGGCGCCAAAAGTTCCCCCTCCGGCGGCGTTTTCCATGCCGCTACGGAAAATACGACGGGCCGCGTCCGCCAGCTCGCGACGCAGCGCTGAATCCACACCCCCGCACCCCCCTGCGCCGGCGGCGTGCTCGGCGGCTCAGCCCACCATCCGTCGGAGTAGGTGCTTCCCAACCGGCCCGGGTTACCCCCGTCGCGGCAATTGTCCCCACGCCCCCGCCTGGGCCGCGCATCAACTTGGGCGCCTGCCGAGCGCGGCGTACAATAAAGATTCCCATGTCCCCAATTGCATTCCTTTTCCCGGGCCAGGGCTCGCAGGCCCCTGGCATGGGCAAGGCGCTGGCTGAAAGCCACGCCGCGGCGCGGGCCGTTTTCGACGAGGCCGACTACGTGCTCGGTTTTCCGATTTCGCGCCTGTGCTTCGAGGGACCGGAGGATCAACTCAGACTGACCGAGAATACCCAGCCGGCGCTGCTGACGGTCTCCATCGCCGCCTGGAGCGTGCTGCGGGAACAAGGCTTCCGGCCCGACTACGTGGCCGGCCACAGCCTGGGCGAGTATTCGGCCCTGGTGGCCGCGGGCGCGCTCGAATTCGCCGCCGCCCTGCGCCTGGTGCGCAGCCGCGGCCGCTACATGCAGGAAGCCGTGCCTTCGGGTGTCGGCGCGATGGCCGCCCTGCTGCGTTTGCCGGCCGAGAAACTGGAAGGCGTGTTGACGGACGCCGCCCACGGCGAGGTCGTCAGCGCCGCCAATTTCAACTCTCCCGATCAGATCGTCATCGCCGGCCACGCCGGCGCCGTGCGGCGGGCCGTGGAACTGGCCAAGGCGGCGGGCGCCAGGCGCGCCGTGCTGCTGCCGGTGAGCGCTCCTTTTCATTGCCCTCTCATGGAACCCGCGCAGCGCCGCCTGAAGGCCGATCTGGACGCCACCGAGTTCGCCAATCTCGAGATCCCGCTGATTAACAACTGGCAGGCGCGCTCCATCAGCACCGGCGTCGAAGCGCGCGAGGGGCTCTATCACCAGGTGCCGGGCAGCGTCCTGTGGACGAATTCAATGCGCCTGCTGATCGAGGCCGGCGCCGAGCGCTTCGTCGAGGTCGGCGCGGGCGCCGTACTTTGCGGACTGCTGAAGAACATCGACCCGGCGCGGCGCGCGGTGTCGTTCAGCGAGCCCGCCGGCCTGGAGAGGGTCCGTGAATTACTTGCCTGACGGGTTCGCGTGCGCCGCGGCCGGGTTGCTTTCCCCTGTCCGCGGAGCCTTTCCCGGGAGCGCGGCGGAGTCGCGCCGCGCCGCATCCCGTCACCTGAGGTCCCAACCGCCGCAGTCGCACTCCAGTACAATGACAATGGCAATGTCTGTCCGCTCCATCCTCTTCATTTCCGGCGCGCTGGCCGCATTCCTGCTCCTGCCCGCCTGCAGGAAAACCCCTCCCGCCAGCGTCGCCGCGACGGTCAACGGCCACGTCATCACCTACGCCGACGTCGACCGCCAGCTCAAGTGGCAGTTTCCCAAACAGCCCGACGCCGACCAGGTGCAGATCCAGAAACTGACCGTACTGCACGCATTGATCGACGAAGAGCTGTTGCTGCAGCGCGCCGAAAAACTGGGGCTCATCGCCACCGAGGCCGAGGTCGACACCAAGTTCAATGAAATCCGCGCTCCCTACACGCAGGAGGAGTTTCAGAAGCAGTTGAACGACCGCGCCATGACCGTCGACGAGCTGAAGGGCAAGCTGCGCCGCGATCTGAGCACCGAGAAGCTGCTCAACAAGGAAGTCCTGTCCCGCATCAACATCACCGACAAGGACGTCAGCGATTTCTACAACGCCAACAAGGCGGCCTTCAACTACCCCGAGAACAACTACCGCATCGCCCAGATCATGGTCAGCTCCCAGCCCTCCACCGACGTGAAAAACCTCAAGCGGGACAAGGCGCAGAACGAGGATCAGGCGCGCAAGAAGATCCAGATGCTGGAAGCGCGCCTCAAGCAGGGCGATGATTTCGCCACGCTGGCGCAGAGTTTCTCCGAGGATCCCGAAAGCGCGCCCAACGGCGGCGACATGGGCTTCATCGGAGAATCCGCGATCGAGAAGGCCGACCCGGAGATTCGCAAATTGATCCTCACGCTGCCGCCCGGGCAGTTCTCCGCCCCGATCCACGCCGGCAGCGTGTGGCGCATCCTGAAAGTCATCCAGCGCGAGCCGGCCGGGCAGCGCGACCTCAACGACCCTCGCGTGCAGCAGAGCATCCGCGAGGAGTTGCGCACGCGCAAGGAGCAGTTGTTGCGCGGGGCTTACATGGAAGCCGTCCGCGACGAAGCGCAGGTCGCCAATTACCTGGCCATCAAGCTGGCGCCCGGCTTCGATGGCAAATAGACCGGTGGCCTGAGCTTTCTCCCCCGTTGCGCCCGCGCCGGCGGACGCTTCCCGGCTGCCTTTCCGGTGATCCGGCTGTGATAATCTGAACTCAACTTCTTGGAGTCCAGAGTGTTCCGCAGAAAATTCCTGAGTTCGGCTCTCGGTGCGTCCGCCTGCGCACTCGCCGCCCGGTCGGCTCGAGCCGCCAGCGCCTTCGTCGACCTGGATCCAACCCGTCCGGGCGTGGCGATTTCACCCCTGTTGCACGGCCACTTCATCGAACATCTGGGCGGCGTGATCTACGACGGCGTATGGGTCGGCGAGGACAGCCGCATTCCCAATGTCGGCGGGATTCGCAAGGCCCTCATCGACGCCCTGAAGCCGCTGCGCCCTCCGGTGATCCGCTGGCCGGGAGGCTGTTTCGCCGATTCCTATAATTGGCGCGATGGCGTCGGCCCGCGCGCCGCCCGCCCCGTGCGCACCAGCTTTTGGATGGATGTGGGGCGGCTCGCCCAACAGGCCGGCGGCCCGCAGCGCTTCGAGCCAAATTGGTTCGGCACCTCGGAGTTCGTGCGCTTCTGCCGCCTCAGCGGCGCGGAGCCTTACATCGCGGGCGACGTCCGCAGCCTGCCGGCCAGGGATTTCTACGAGTGGATCGACTATTGCAATTCGCCCCCCGGCTCGACCACTCTGGCGCGCCTGAGGGAACAGGGCGGCGACCGCGATCCCTTCAATGTCCGGCTGTGGGGCGTGGGCAACGAAAGCTGGGGCTGCGGCGGGGAGATGACGCCCGAAGAGTACTCGACCGCCTTCCGCCGCTACACCGCCTGGACCCCCGGCATGGGCGTCCCGCTGGCCTTCATCGCCTCCGGTCCGGACGGGGGCGCTGCCGGCGACAGTATCGCCTGGACCGATCGTTTCTTCGGCTCGCTCGCGGCGAAAAATCCGGCCCTGGTGGACCGCGTCTGGGGTTGGGCGCTGCACTACTACTGCGGCACCGCCGGCAAGTCGCCCATCGACTTCACCACCGCTGAATGGTACGAGCTCCTGGCCAAGGCCAATCGCATGGAGACGCTGATCGAGCGCCACTGGGGCGCGCTCGCGATCCACGATCCCGGCCGCCACGTCAAGCTTGCCATCGACGAGTGGGGCGCCTGGCACAACGGCGGCACCGAGCCGGCTCCGGCGTATATCTTCGCCCAGCAGTCCTCGCTGCGCGACGCGCTGATCGCCGGACTCACGCTGGACACCTTCCAGCGGCATCCCGAGAAGGTCGGCATGGCCTGCGTGGCGCAGATGATCAACTGCCTCCACGGGCTTTTCCTGGCCTACGAGGACAAGTTCACCGTGACCCCCAACTACCACGTCTTCGCCATGTACGCGGCCCACCAGGGCGGCGCCAAAGTGCCCGCGGTGATCGACACCGAAGCCCGCCTCAGCTCCAATCAGCCTGCGCTGCCCGAACTGAGCGGCTCCGCGTCCCTCAAGAACAAGGTCTTGACGCTGACTCTGGTTCACGCCCGCCACGATGCGCCAGCGGAGCGAACCATCCGTCTGCGCGGTGCGTCTGCTAAATCAGTGAACGCCACCGTGCTCAGCCACGCCGACCTGCGCGCCCACAACACCTTCGACGCGCCGCGCAACGTCGAGCCGGTCCAGCAGTCTCTGAACGTGTCCGGGCCGGAATTCGTCGTGCGGTTCGCTCCCGCCTCCGTGACCAAGCTGGAGATTGAACTGCTTTGACCGACCCTACGCCCACCGAGTGGATCCCCATCGAATGGCCCGTGCAATGGGGCCCCGGCCAGTTGAGCCTGCTGCGCGACACGCCCTTCAATGCCATCGCCTTCACCTCCACTGCGCCCCCCGCGCTCGTCCGGGCCGCGCGCGCCGCGGGCCTCCAGGCGCCCACCCTGGCCTGGCGGGAGTGGAAGCAGGTCGACTGGGCGCAACCCGCTGACGTCCTGGCCATCAGCGACGGCTTCTGGCCGGCCTATTCCTGGAAAGGCGTGGCCGACGGGACCGCCGGTCCCACCGGCGAGCCGTGGCTTGACGCCAACGGCTGGCTCTATCTGTATGCCCGTTCGCGCGGCCCCGGGCGCACCGTGTGGGTGCGCTCGGATCCTCCCAAGGACCCGCGCACGGTTCGCCAGGCGCACCTGGAGCTGTTGCTGGCCGAGGCGTTCGCCTACGGCGGGCGCAGGCCGCTGTGGCTGCCGCCGGATCTTGCCTATTCACTGGCCGCGGGCCGGTCGCACGCCGCCGGCGATTGGAAGAAGCTCGCGGACCTGGCGCGCTGGTTCGAGGCGCACTCGGCCTGGCGGGCCTGGCCTGCCGTCGCCCCGCTGATCATGCTCTCCGACTTCAGCGGCGACAACGAATACGTCGCCGGCGAAACCATGCTCCTGGCCGCGCGCCAGCAGGCGCCTTTCTGGCCCGTCTATGCCCCCGCCGCCGGCCCTGCCGATTTCACTCGCCGCCGCGCCGCGCTGTATCTGGACCAGGCCGCGCCCCAGCCTAAGCTGGCCGCCCTGCTGCAATCGTTTGCCCGCGACGGCGGCCTGGTTCTGGCCGGCCCATCCGCCGCCCGCTGCTTCCCAGGCCTGAAACCGGTCAACCAGCATCCCCATCCGCGCTTCGATATCTTCTCCCTGGGCCAGGGCCGCGTGGTGCTGGCGCGGGCCCCCTTCGACGATCCCTGGGGTCTGGCCAACGACGCTCATCTCCTCGCCAGCAAGCGTTACGACCCCGTCCGGCTGTTCAACGGCGGTCTGCTCCATACGCACACCGCCTCCTCGCCCGACTTCGCCACCGCCATCGTCCACATCGTCAACTACGGCGGCGAGTCTCCCGGCCACGAGGTGGTCCTGCAGGTGAGCCGTCCCGTCAAGTCGGCGCGCTTCCACGACCCCAGCTCCGCCTCGCCCCGGGCTGCGACCCTGACCGGCAATCCGGCGCGTCCCGAAATAGTTTTACCTGACATTTCGGTATATGTTGCCGTAGAATTGGAATACGTGCATGCCTGAGCATCCCTGCCAGCGTTCCACTCTCTCCCGCCGTCAGGCCCTCGCCGGTCTCGCGGCGCTGGTCGTACCGGCCTGTTCGAGAAAAGCCGTGGTTTTCAATCCGCACGCGCCATCGGCTCCCGTCAGCATCGCCCGGTGTGGCAGTTACGGCGCGGAACTGGCGCCCACACTGGGCCGCATGTTCGATCAACTGGGCGGCTTGGGGAGGCTCGTCGCCGGCAAAACCGTCGCGCTGAAGGTGAACATGACCGGCGGCGCGCGACAGCGCTTGGGGACCGTTCCCTCGGAACTCTCGCACTTCACCCACCCGGCGGTTATCAGCGCCACCGTCCGCCACCTGGCTGCCGCCGGCGCCAAGCGCATCCGTGTACTCGAGGGTTGCTTTGCCCTCGGCGACCCGCTCGAGGAATTCATGCTCGACACCGGCTGGGATCCGAGCGAAATCTTGAACGCCGCCCCCAACGTCGAAATGGAGAACACCAACTTCCTGGGGCACGGGCGGAGTTATCACCGCCTGATGGCTGCGCGCGGCGGCTACATCTTCCCGGGATTCGATTTCAATCATTCCTGGGCGGAGAGCGACGTGGTCATTTCCATGGCCAAGCTGAAGGAGCACGCCACCGCCGGTATCACGCTCGGGATGAAGAACATGTTCGGCGCAACGCCGGTCACCATTTATGGCGACGGCGCGGGCAAGGACGAACCGTCGGTGGATCCGCGCGGCGGCCGTGGCGATGTCATGCACGCCGGCAATCGCGGGCCCTCCAAGAGCGCACCGCAGGAACTCGACCCGTCCACTCCCCGCGACCAGTTCTACCGCATGCCGCGCATCCTCGTGGACGTCTGTGCGGCGCTGCCCGTCCATCTCACCATCATCGATGGCATCGTCACGATGCTGGGCGGCGAGGGTCCGTGGATCGACCGCACCATGAAGATGGGATCCCCGGGCGTGCTGATCGCCGGCCTCAACCCCGTTTCCACCGACGCCGTCGCCGTCGCCGTCATGGGCTACGACCCCGCGGCGACGCGCGGCCAACCGCCGTTCGACCGCTGTGACAGTTTCCTGGAGCTGGCCGAGGCGCGCGGCCTGGGAACGCGCGACCTGCGGCGTATCGAGGTCGTCGGCACGCCCATCAAAGACGCCCTCTACCCCTTCCGCAAGCACCGCCCCGGCAGCTTTCCCGGCGAAGGCTGGGTTTAACCCGGGTGTCGCACCACGATCGCAGCGAGGCGCGATGAGAGGGCTGCAGATACGAGGCGCGCGACGGGAGCCGCCCGCAGGCATACTTGGCGGTACGTCGAGGACGGCGACCGAGCGCAACGAAGTAGCTGCGGCC
>JBKQPG010000003.1:0-4974 GCA_052145115.1 Bryobacteraceae bacterium | reverse complement strand
CCGCGGTCAACACGCCGCTACAGGGCACGGCGGCCGACCTCATCAAGATCGCCATGATCCGCATCGACAGCGAACTCGGGCGGCGCAAGCTGAAGTCGCGCATGACGCTCCAAGTGCACGACGAGCTGGTCTTCGAGGCGCCGCAGGACGAGGTCGACGAGTTGCGCTCGCTGGTACGCAAGGAAATGGAGCAGGTGTATCCGCTCAAGGTGCCGCTGCTGGTCGAGATCGGCGTGGGACCGAACTGGCGCGACTTAGATTAGAGACTAGAACGTCACGGATTTTCGCGGATCGTAACGGATAATCCGTGTTTATCCGTGGCGATCCGTGGCTGATTTTTCTGTGGCGAACAATTGCGGCAGCACCGCGCCCGAAGGGCCGAGGAGGACCTCGTCGAAGAAGGCGCGATTGCTAGGCCCTTCCGGGCCGATGTAGCAGGTCCGAACATTCTCCGGGCGCGCCCGCGCATAACGCACGAAGCTGGCAGCGGGCTCGACCACGCCGGACGTGCCCACGGCCATGAACACCGTGCAGTGATCGAGAGCCGCGGCAATGCGCTCCATCTCGAACGGGGTCTCGCCGAACCAGCAGATGTGCGGACGGATTTTTCCGCCGCACGCGCACAGGGGGATCTCGGCGCCGTTTTCCAGCGTCCAGTCATCGTCGAACGGCGGACGTCCGCAGCCGCGCTCACAGCGGCTCTGAAAAATCTTGCCGTGCATGTGGATCACGCGCCGCGAGCCCGCCATTTCATGCAGGCGGTCAACATTTTGCGTGCAGAGGAAGAAGCGGTCACCCAGCTCTTCCTCCAATCGGGCGAGAGCGTAGTGCCCTGGGTTCGGCTGCACCGTGTGATGGCGGCGGCGCCGCTCCGAGTAGAACTCCCAGACCAGCTTCGGATCGCGCGCCCATGCGACGGGCGAGGCGACCTCTTCCACGCGGTACGTCCGCCAGATTCCGTTCATCCCGCGGAAGGTGGGCAGTCCGCTCTCAGCGCTGATGCCGGCGCCGGTCAGGATGAACACGCGATCTTCGGGTCCTATCTGAATCATAAAAACGTTGGCCACGGATTTTCACGGATGAGCGCGGATAAGACCTGAAATCCGATCCGTATTGATCCGTGTAAATCCGTGGCGTTTTTTCTTATTCCCCCAACGCCTGCTGGATAGCGGCCACGATGGAATCCGCGTAGCGGTGCATCTGCTGCTCCGATTCGGTCTCGATCATCACGCGCGCCAGAGCTTCCGTTCCAGAGTAGCGCACGACCACGCGCCCATTGCCGTCGAGAGCCTGCTCGGCTTCGCGGATCGAGCGCGCCACCTCGGGAATCTCCATCAGCGGCTGCTTCTCGCGCACGCGCACGTTCTTGATGACCTGGGGAAAGACCTTCAGATCACCGACCAACTCGGCCAGGCTCCTTCCGCTGCGTCCCACCATGTGCAGCACGTGCAGCGCCGTGAGCAGGCCGTCGCCGGTGGTGGCATCGTCCAGGAAAATGATGTGGCCCGACTGCTCACCGCCCAGCGTGGCGCCGTTTTTCCGCATCTCTTCCAAAACGTACTTGTCGCCCACGGGCGCGCGCAGCATGCGGATGCCGGAACGCTTGAGCGCGGCTTCCAGGCCCATGTTGGACATGGTGGTGGCGACCAGCAGATCGTTGCGCAGCCGGCCGGCGGCCTTCATGTCGCGCGCGGCCAGCAGCAGGACGGCGTCTCCGTTGACGACTTTACCGTTGGCATCGGCGAACAGGGCGCGGTCGGCATCGCCATCGAAAGTGATGCCGAGGTCCGCCTTGCGCTCCACCACCGCGCCCGCAACCGTTTCGGGATAGAGCGCGCCACAGTGGTCGTTGATGTTCTGCCCGTTGGGATCACGATGAATGAATTCGACGGCCAAATCCTTGCCCCAGCGCGCCAGGGCATCGGGCGCCACGGTGCTGGCGGCGCCGTTGGCGCAGTCCACTACCAGCTTGAGGCCGCGGCGTACGGGTTCGACGCCCGCGATCAGGTGTTCGATGTAATCCAGCCGCAGTTCGAGGCTTCCCGGCAAAGAGGACCCGCGCAGCGTTCCAGGCGCGACTCCGCGGGACGCGTTCTCGATCCCGGCAAAGATCTCGTGTTCGATTTCAAGTTCAACTTGATCCGGCAGCTTGTAGCCATCCGGGCCGAAGACCTTGATGCCATTATCAGTCCACGGATTGTGCGAGGCGGAGATGACCACGCCGGCATCGAACTTGCGGCAGCGCGCCAGATGGGCGATGCCGGGGGTGGTGATCACGCCGGCGCTCTCGACTTCCACGCCTTCCGCGGCCAGCCCGGCAGAGACGGAATCGGCGATGGACAGGCTGGACTCGCGCGTGTCCTGGCCGATCACCACCCGGCGGCCCGCAGCCCGGGCCAGATGCCGGGCCAGCGCGCGTCCGATGGCGAAGGTGGTCTCCGGGTCGAGGGGAAAGGCTCCGGCCACGCCGCGAATCCCGTCGGTGCCGAACAGCTTTCTTTCAGATATCATCAGTTTGGGAGAGCTCATTTGTGATTGTGCGCGGAAGGACTTCGGCCGTCCGCCGGCATCTGCCCCGTAACCACGGTCACGCGGATCTGCTCCGGCTTGATCTCGCGCACCAGCGGGTCGGGGACATAGGCGTTGGTGGTGAAGGTGGCAGCGCCGCGAACGTCGCTGACGTCGATGGGATCGGTGATGGCGATGCTGGCGGCTTTGACGCGCGCTTCCGGCCCGATCACGGTGATCGTCGCCGGCTCGGCGGTCACGCGCAGCACGCCGGATCCCGGCTCGAAGCGGCCCGTGATGCGGGGGTGGATCTCGATCTGGCGGATCAGGCTGCGGTCGAAGCCGATGCGGATCTCCGACGGCGTCACCTGCACCACCTCAATGTTATAGGGCACGCGGACCTGGGAGGCGGTCAGATCGTAGGTATGCTCGCCGGTGGCCGAGCCGGCAAAGCTGATGACCGGATGCACGTCCGCAGCGGTGAGCTGGCGCAAGCTGCGCTCCGGCCCGCGCAGGCGGACTTGCGCCAGCGGGATGCCGGCGGTGGTGATCTCCAGGTTGGGCGGCATCTGGTGAAACTCGATGGGCACGCTGTAGGCGGTCTCCACCATGGGCTCGCGCGAGACGGCGGACCACAGCAGGACGGCGGACACCAGCGCGATCAGCTTCAGGAGGAAATTATGCGCTACGTAGCGCTGGAAGAGATCGTTCACGGGCGGCGCTCCCGGCCGGCGGCATCCATGCCCTCGCGCTCGAAGCCGTTGCCGTTTTCCGAGGGGTTGCCGATAGGCGTGGGCAACGCCGCCGGCGGAAGGTAGCGATGCAGCAACTCGCTCAGGCGCTCGCGCAACTGGTCCGCCGTCAGTTCCCGCTCGATCTGTCCGGCCACCGCCAGGCTGATGGCGCCCGTCTCTTCGGAAACGATCACCGCCACCGCGTCGGTCTCTTCGGTGATGCCGATGCCGGCGCGATGGCGCGTGCCGAGCTGGGCGGAAAGCACCGGGTTCATCGATAGCGGCAAGAAGCAGGCGGCGGCGGTGATGCGGTCCCTCTGGATGATGGCGGCGCCATCGTGCAGCGGCGCGCTGGGGCGGAAGATGGTCGCCAGCAAGTGATAGGAGAGCCTGGCGTCCAGCGGCACGCCGCTTTCGATGTAGGTGCGCAGGCCGATCTCCCGCTCGATGACGATCAGCGCCCCCGTCTGCTCCTGCGAAAACAGATTCGCCGCCAGCACGATGTCGTCATACGACGATTCCCGCGACTGGGACGAGCGGGCGAAGGTCACCTTGCGTCCGACCTTGGCCAGCGCCTGCCGGATCTCCGGCACGAACACCACGATGAGCGCGAAGATGGCGTAGGGCAGCAGCGTGCTGACCAGCCAGTTCACCGTGCGCAGATCGCCCAGCCGCGCCAGATAAAAGGCCACTACCAACACGAAAACGCCCACCAGCATCTGGTAGGCGCGCGTGCCTTTCACCAGCACCAGGAACTGGTAGATGATCACGGCCACGATGATGATGTCGATGGCCGCGACCACCGACACTCGTGACCCCAGTTCCCAAATGTGGGTCAGATTACGCAACACTGGATCTTCTCGCTAAGACCTTCTAAAGACCTTCTGAGGAACGCCCCAAGCCGGTCACTCCATTGTAGCCCAGCTTTTCCAGAGCGTGATGATTGCGAAGGCACTGTTGTGAAAGTCAGCAGCCGGCCACAGGGATGAGCAAGCGGGCACTTTCACCGGCTACTCTCTTTTCTTGACCGTCGAGACGATTGTCCCGCGAGCCAGCCGCGCCGAGACTTCGTCGCCGACCTTCACCCGCGCCGCGTCCTTTAGCAGCTTGCCGGTGGAATCGAACACCAGGGCGTAGCCGCGATCGAGGATCTTCAGCGGCGACATCTCCTCGAGGCGCGCGCCGGTGCGTTCCCAGCGGGCACGGCGCACCAGCAGGAGCCTGCGCGTGGCTGCAGCCAGCGCCGCGGTGTGGGAATCGACCTCGCGGGCAATCGCGGCAAGCTGCCGCCGCACATCGAAGTGCCGGATGCGGGCGCCGGCCACGTCGAGCCGACTGCGGTGCTGCCCAAGCAAACGGTGTTCGGCCCTCACCATGCGATAAACCAGGTCGTCCACGCGCTGCTGGCGGCGTGCCAGCGCGTCCTGTATGCGTGCGAAGGCGGCGTGCTGCGCCCATTCGGTGAGCGATTGCCGCGCGATGAGCAAACGGTAGCGCGCGCCGCGCGCCAGCCGCTGGCGCAGGCCGGCGACCCGCTCTTCCAGTTGATGGCGCGACTCGATTACCAGTTCGGCCGCGGCGGAGGGCGTGGGGGCGCGCAAGTCAGCGACAAAGTCGGCGATGGTGAAGTCGGTCTCGTGGCCGACGGCGGAGATCACCGGGATCGCCGAAGAGGCGATGGCGCGGGCCAGCCCCTCGTCGTTGAACGCGGCCAGGTCTTCGATGGAGCCGC
>JBKQPG010000002.1:0-18344 GCA_052145115.1 Bryobacteraceae bacterium | reverse complement strand
ATACGAGGCGCGCGACGGGAGCCGCCCGCAGGCATACTTGGCGGTACGTCGAGGACGGCGACCGAGCGCAACGAAGTAGCTGCGGCCCTATCGCGCGCCGCAGCCGATTGTTGGTGAAACATCCGGGCTAGTGCTTCCCTGCCTGCAGCCGCGCGCTCGGTGTGGCGTCCGCCTTCAAATCCCCCAGCGCGTATTGGATGCCCGCCAGAAAATGCTCCAGGATCTGCGCGTTCCAGTAGACCGGCGCGCCGTGCCCCAGCGAGCTGTAAAACACCCGCCCTTTCCCGTAGCTGCGAATCCAGGTCACGGGGAAATCCTTGTCCGCCTGGCGCACCGCCAGAATGTGATGTTTGGCATAAAGACCGGTCTTTTCCACGTCAATACTGGTCAATACGTGCAAATGATCCCTCAGCACCGGCTCCTGGAGTTGGAACGCCTGGTCGGCAATCTGGAATTCCTGGCCGTGGAACACCGCATTCAGCGGACTCGCCGGATCGTCCAGCTTGACCGTCATGAGTTCCCCGTCCCACGGGTGCCCACCGTTTTCGGTTCCGCCCAGCATCTGTCCGAAGGGCGGCCATTGGTCGTACTTGGGATACTGCACAAACGTCGCGATGGCATCGTGAATGCCCACGAATCCCTTGCCTGCGGCGATGTAGTCGAGCAGCGACTTCCTCAACTCCGGGTCGTCAAACAGCACGCCCGCCGTGTTGAGGAAGCAGATCGCGTCGAACTGCTTGATCTTCGCCGGCCGGAACATCTCGATGTCATTACTGAAGACCGCTTCATAAGCGCCCGTGAGCTTCCCCATCTGGTCGAAGGCATAGTCCGCCGCCGGAATCACCGTGGAAGAATGCCCGGGGACCACCTTGCCGTCGCGCACCGACAGATTACTCACCAGCATGCGGCGGTGCTTCTTTGGTTTGGCCTGCGCCTTGTGTGGAACGGCCGCGTCCACCAGTTGTTTCTGTTCGGGAGCCAGTTCCTGGCCCCACATCAGCGCGCAGCCGCAAACCAACATCATCACCGCACTGCGCCGCCTCAAAGTGTTGAGCTGAACGAATTGCATTTTGGGTCTCTGTACCTGTTTGGATTCTCTGTAGCTGCTTGGGTTCCCTGTAGGCCTTCGGGTTCCCTGCAGCCGTTTGGGTTCTCTGTAGCTGTTTGGGTTTTCTCTAGCTGCGAGGATACTTCGCTTCATCACGGCCGCCGATGCCGGAATCCCGGCTCCAGCTCACCGGCCACCACCGATTCTACATCCCGGCGCCATGCTGGGTCGTCGCCCACCACCCCTTCTTCGCTGTCTCTATTGGAATTGCGGTCGGCCGTGCGCTTTCCGCCCTCTGGCCCAAACGCCCCTCCGCGAACCATGTTCATCCGGCTGAAACGAGGAGTCGAAGAACCGCCGCCTATCATTGGCGCCACCCTGCTGCCCTTGCCGGCCGGGGCGGCAAGACAGAAACCCTGCGCAGCCCTCTTGACAGGTCTCCTCTCGCGTCTTAACCTACAAGAACTTGCCGAGCCTGTACTGGGACCGTACCGACAATTTCACGAGAGGGGGGATCGTGCTGCGAAACTCAGTCTCAAGATTGCATGCCTTTCCATGTTCCTGCTGGTCGTCTCGCATTTGCCTTCGGCTCAGGCGGGGCCATCAGGAGCTATTTTCACGACGATAGTCAATGGGACCATCGTTAACGCCAACACGCAGTACACATCCAAATGCGCCGTCTACCTGGACGGCGGGCCGGGTGCGAACGGGAATACCGGAGCTGCCGGGCTGCCCGCCGGCTATTACTACTTCCAGGTCACCGATCCAAGCGGGAACACGCTTCTGAATACCGACCCGGTCAGTAACCGCCAGTTTCTGGTTTCGACCTCTGGCGTGATCACCGCCTATACCGGTACTGGCGGACCCGTTCACCCCACTGGCATCGACCTGCCTCAATCCGCGGCCGGGGCCATCACCATCGGCATGGCCAATATAAACTGTCCCGCTGACTTCCTCGATACGTCCAACAATGGCGGGGAATACAAGGCCTGGGCAACGCCCGTCTCGAGCTTCGTCGGTGATCCCACCCTGGTCGACAACCCTTGCGGTCCCGATTGCTTCCACGGGTTTCCGCGCTCCGAATCGAAGACCGACAACTTCAAAGTCAGTGCCAGCTCCGCCACTTTCTGTCTTTCAGTGACAAAGCAGGTCTTGACCGCGGCTGGAACCATTACGCCCGGCGTCGCCTGGCCGATGACTCTGACTGATCCGTCCGGAACCACCACCGACTACGTCACTAACGGCGCTGGCACCTTGTCCATCTGCGGCCTGGCGCCCGGCTCATACACCATCACCGAGCAGACGCTCAGAGGTGCAGTCTTTTATGTAGCCGTTGGCTTGACCTTCGATGGAACTGCTGTGTCGCCGCCGGAGCCGACTTACACCTTCACCTGGGCGGCCGGCGACCCGGCTCCATCCGTGGTATTCCAAAACCTGTCGGGCGTGGGATAACCACTGCGCCCAGTCGGGCGCATCAAGCGCCAGCGACAATGAACCGCCAGCTGCCGCCCGAGCCGCGGCTGGCGCAATCTCATTTCTTCTTCTTCTGTTTCGCGTACTCGACCATGCCCTGGAAGTCGAGGAACACCGCCGGCTCGTTGCCGTCATTCCATCCATCGTGTCCCGGCGGAATGTTGACCACGTCCCCCGCCTTTGAAGTCACTTCGGTGCCGTCATCCATCCGTGTTTTCAGCGTCCCCGAGACCAGGTAGCCGAAATGCGGGGCCTCGCAGCTCTTCGTTTTGGCGATCGGCTTGACGTGCGTCGACCACTTCCAGCCGGGCTCAAACGTCGCGCGGCCGATCACGGCTCCGGCCACCTTCACCACCTCGACCTTGCCCTTCTCGAATTTCCGCACCTCGTCGGGCGAATTCAAGCTCTTTGATTCGTACTTCTTGGCACTCATGGATACTCCTCTGTTCACGCCGCTTTCCAGCCCCTGGAGAGACCTGTCGGTGTCCCCCCAAATCGGGGCCAGCATCCCGGAATTCCCTCGTCGGCCCCAAACTTGACGCACGAGTATATCATTCGCTCCGCGCGGCTGCTAACAGATTCTCAGCGCACCAGATTCCCAGCGCGATTTCCCGCAGCGACGGTCCCATGTCCGCCGCTTTGCGTCACGCGCAGTCCCTGCCCCTACGCCGGCATCACCCTGACCATCCTGATGCTCGTCCCACGCTCCACCAGCGCCTGGGTCATCGCCCTCCACCCCTTCTTCGCGGTCCCATTGGGAACAGCCGTCGGCCTCGCACTCTCCGCCCTCAGGCTGAAACCTACCTCCACGGTACGGGAAAATCCGGGCAAGAGACAGTCTTGAACCACCCCGCGTCTTTCGACCCGTCCTGCTCGCCCACCTGCGCGCCGTTTCGGAGCCGCGACCGTGTGGGAGCGGTCTCGTCCGAGTGGCTTCCGCTAGGTCGGCCCGAGGCATCGCCGCGGTGGTCGCGGCCTCTGTCCAGCCGGAGCACTGCCCCCTCGAAGACACGTCGCCTAATTCGTGTCGAAAAGCAGGCCCATCTGACCTCTGTAAGAGCCAGTTACATTGAGGAGATCGGCAAGACCCTGGAGTGGAACTCGTTCCAGTTCCTTGGGCTCCATCTTGTGAAGACCGCCGCCGTAGACCCTGCCTTCGTCTATGAAGGTGTCTGTTTCGATGCTTCGCAGTTGATCGAATACGGCGGAGTATAGCTCGGGCGTCTCTCTAAGGGCTGCGGCGAGGGCGGGTTTCGGGTAGAGAAGAAGATAGACGTTGGCGGCGGTAGCGTTCGACTTGTTCCAGATGACCCGGAACGGCTTCTTGCCGTTTCTGGTGCGACCCATGTAGGTGCAAACGAACGGGGCCGGTGGTCGTTTCTCCTGGGAGTACCAAGGTCTTCGCTTGCTGGCGAGGTACGTCTCATGGACTCCCGTGGTCTTCCCAGTCTCCAAGTACTTCCAGAACAACGGATATCGCAGCTTGATCTCGTCCTCAGTCAAAGAGCAGTCGATGAGGGTAAGCCGTGGAGAGGTCAACGGAGAACCGTCCAAGTCCCCTTCAACGATGTCTATCCGCACATGCCTTGGACCTGGCAGAATCGGGCGCTGAAACTCCTTTGGGATACCTGCCCGTTGGGCCTCATGTTGTTCCAAGATGAAGAAACTGTTTGATCCCGTCGCCAGTCCTCTCTTGATGCTGAAGAGATCACCGAGACGCACAGCCGCATGATCGTAACTCCGCTCGGTGCGTCGATTGGGGAATCCGCTCCACTTCTTTGATTCTCTCAACGTGCGCACAGGAACCTCGGCTGAATCCCTTGGCGCAAGAAGGGGACCACCGAACGACATCTGCGCAACGGAATCGGCCTTGGGAGCGTTCTTGCGGAAAACCACCACCGCCGATGAGACGAGAGCATCAGAGAACTGGACATCGGCAGGGCAAAAGCGATGGATGCGAAGGAGCTCCACCTTGGAGGTCAGATAGTTTCGAACTGCTTCTCCGTAGTTCACGTCCATGAACTCCGATGGGATCAGCCAGACGCTCAATGCACCTGGTGCAAGCCAGGAGTCACACAGAAGCAGGAACGAAGCGTATAGACCAGCGAGTCCGCTGACCCTGATGCCGACTCTTTCAAAAACTCTCTCCTTCAGAGCGGCTTTGTACTCGGCCGCCATGTGGTGATGGCGAACGTACGGCGGATTTGATACGAGCAGATTGTACTTGGCGCTCTGCGGCGAACACTGCGTCGTAAAGTCGGCGTTGGCGACGGAAAGGCCCGTCCCCTGCCAGAGCGAAGTCGCCGTCTTTGCAAAGAGAGGGTCGAGCTCGACGCCGTGGGAAGCTGCAACCTGCTCCGAACCGAACACCCTCAACAAAGCGGAGTAAAACGATCCTGTTCCGATAGCGGGGTCCAGGAACCGGACCTTCTCGTTGCCTCCCCAGAGGCTCTGCGCAAGCTGAAGAATCTCGACAGCCAGCGAGGGGGGGGTCGCAAATTGACCCCACTCGTTCCGCTCATCCCCAGACTTCAGACTGTCCAACCGTTCCTGCTCAGAGAGGCGCCGTCCTTCGATTGAAAGCAGATCGGTCATAGTCCGCTACAGCCCCAACTGATCCATGTCCTCGATTCGATGTTCCCAAATCCAGTCGATCCCTTCAAACGCCTCATAGCCGAGGTACTGGCCGTCGAAGTAACCACAGAGAAAGAGAATGAACTCGGCCTCCCCAGTGTCCGGTGCGTTGTGAATCTGCCCTATTTTTGCCGCCTCTTCCTTCCGTCGCTTATTGACGTTTGTGAAATCACCTGCGGACTTGCACTCGATAAGAATTGGCACGCGATGGCGTCGAGGATTGTGGGGCTGAATCACCACGTCAATCGGGATATTGACCTTCTTCTGGTTAGAGTCACGATCAATCTGGATCCCGACCACGCCCATCCTGAGACCGAATGTCCCCGGCGGCATTTCCGTGATTGGTGCGGACGACGGATGGTTCTTCCGCACGTAGCTTCTCGCCGTCAAGTACCCCGAGATCAGCTTCAGTTGCCGAGCCTCCTGAGCATTTCGAATGATCGGGTCAGACTGCGCTCCACACATCCTATCGGCAACGATTGTTGAAGCACGAGCACGTTCTGCCTTCGTGGCCTTCTTTCTTGCCGCCAGCCAAGGAAAGATGTCGCGGTCCAGCAACTTTGTGAGCGTTGCGACGATACGCTCCAGGTTGCGTCTAAGATCAGCAGCCGATATGCGGGGTGGGCAAGCCCCGTCCTCCATGCAGAGCACGACGTTCTTGTCAGCGTAAGCCAGTCCGACGAGACGGTCTCTTGCCAAGGGTGGGCAAGTTGCCATCCGCAGCATCGGCAGTATGGCAGGGTTCGCCTGCAATACGGCAGGCGTGATGTTTTCTAGGTCCCCCGTTTTGAGCAACCCCGTTTCAACCTGCTTGGTCACTTCGGTCCGCTTGTCCCGGTACGTCTTGGGTGCGAATCTCATGAACCAGTTGTTGTATAGGTCCACCGAGGCAGCAACGTCGTTCTTCCACAAGTGCGGCTTGTCGGCGTTAATCATTTTCCGTCGCCTTCCCCGCTTCGGACGCTGGTCGGATCGCGGCAAGCGCTTTGAGCGCACCACGACTCAATTCTACGGCAACCAAACATTCCTGGCGACGACTGTTTTGTCAAGGTACTGGGTCGAGTTGCAATGGGATTCAACCGCCGAGTGCCATCAGGCGGGCAGAAGTCCCTGTGGTATGGCCTGGACCCTACAGTCCCACTCCCTGCGCTCCCGCTCCCCCCGCCCGCCCGGCCGGGCGAGAATAGTCTTGTGCCCCTTCCTGAAAAAGCCCAGGTCCGCCTTCGCGCCCGCTACTCCGAAACCGACCAGATGGGCGTCGTCTATCACGCCCACTACCTCCCCTGGTTTGAAATGGCCCGCACCGAATTGTGCGCCCTCCGCGGCGTCCGCTATCGCGACATTGAGGCCCACGACCACCTACTGCTGACCGTCGTCGAGGCCCACTGCCGCTACCTCGCCCCGGCGCGTTATGACGACGAGGTCATTGTCGAGGCCCGTCTGGCCTTCTCGCACGCCCGCATGATCGGCTTCGCCTACGAAGTCCGCAACGCCGCGACCTCGCGCCTGCTGGTCTCCGGCGAGACCAGACACGTCTTCATCACGCCCGACGGCCGCCCCGCCAAGGTCCCGCGCAAGTACTTCGAACTCTTCGCCATCCCGGCGGCCATCCCCGCGCCGGGCGGCGTTCCGGCCGGAGCCTGAGCCCCATGCGGCGCCGCGATTGGCTGCTCTCGACGCTGGCGCTGGCGCCCGTTGGCCGTTCGTCCGCCACGCCTTCCACCACCCCTGCTGTCGACGCCGTCGTCCTGGACGGGGCGCATCGCATCCTGTTCGAGCACGGCGCCGCTCGCCTGGCCGCTCTGCCCGGCTCCACGCTCAAGCCTTTTGTGCTGGCCGCGCTGCTCGAGCGCAAGCTGCTGAGACCAGACGAGCGGCTGGCCTGTCCCGGCGGCTTCCACCTGGGGCGCCATAACCTGGAGTGTTCACACGTGCATGGCGCTCCGCCCTTCGACGGCGCCGAAGCCCTGGCCGCTTCCTGCAACTTCTGGTTCGCCACCATGGCGCGCCGCCTCGGCGCGAGCGGATTACTGGCCGCTCTCCGGCATTACGGCCTGGCAGCGCAGCTCGCTGCAACGCTTGAGGATGAGGGCCTGCAGGCGTTGGGGCTGGCGCACGTGTCTGCTTCGCCCTGGACTCTGGCTCGGGCCTATGACCAACTCCTGCGCTCGCCTCCGCCCCCGCTCGTGGCCGCGGGCCTGCGCGCCGCCGTCGAGCGCGGCACGGGCCAGCGCGCGCTGAGTACTCGCGTCCTTATCAGTGGCAAAACCGGAACGGCTCACGGGGAGCGGCCCGGCTCCAGCGTCGGCTGGTTCGCCGGCTGGGCGCATCGCATGGCGCCGCTTGGACATCCGATCACGGCACAGGGCAACGAAGCAGCCCAGGAAGCGGAGCAATGCATCGTCTTTGCCGTCCGCGTCCCCGGCGGCACTGGGGGCGGGGAAGCGGCGGACCAGGCTCGTTTATTGGCGGAACGATGGGCCAGCGGACACTTGGGCTGATCCTCGTTTTCGTGCTCCAGTCGGTCGCTGCCACGGTCAAGGTGGGCTGGCGCGAACCCGGCGGCCGCCGGTCCATTCAGAGCTTGGATTTAGAGGAATATACCGTCGCCGCATTGAACGGCGAAGCCGGCGTCTTCACTTCCGCAGCGGCGCTCGAAGCGCAGGCCATCACCATCCGGACTTTTGCCCGCGTCAACGCCGGCCGCCACCGCGCCGAAGGGTACGATTTTTGCGATACCACACATTGCCAGAGGCTGCTGCGCGGCCCCGCCCCGGCGCGCGTCCGGGCGGCAGTGGAAGCCACGAGCGGGCTGATTCTGTGGGCCCGCGGCCGCCCGGCGGAGGTCTTTTTCCACCGCAATTGCGGCGGCCGAACCGAGGACGCCGGGGCGATCTGGCCCGGTGCGTCGCGGCCCTGGCTGCCGGTCCAAACGGATGAGGCCTGTGCGCGTCTTGCGCCGCGCGAGTGGAGCGCCCGCATTGCATGGACTGATTTAGCCCAGGCACTCGGGGTCGCGCGGATTCGCAGCCTGCGGGTTGTATCCCGTACTCCTTCCGGGCGCGTGGCCACGCTCGGCTCCGATGCCGGTCCGATCGACGCCGAACGGCTGCATCTCGCTGTAGGACGGGCACTTGGCTGGAATTATCTGAAGAGCCGATTCTACGACGTGCACATCGAAGGCGAGGCGGCGGTGTTTGCCGGGCATGGCAGCGGCCACGGCGTCGGGCTGTGCCAGGATGGCGCCGAGTCGCGCGGCCACGCCGGTGAATCCATGGATCAGATTCTGGCCTTCTATTTCCCGGGAACGAAGGTCGCCGTGAACGCGCAGGGCTTTGCTTGGAAAGAGTTACGTGGAGAGAGGGTGGTTCTTCGGGCGGAATCGCCGGACGGGAATCTGCTCACCGCTTGCGACCGGGCGCTTTCGGACGCCGAGCGCCGCACAGGGTTCACCGCCCAATCCGACGTTCGCGTGGTGGTCTATCCCACGCTCGATGCCTACCGCGATGCCACCGGCCAGCCCGGCTTCGTGGCCGCCAGCACGCGTGGCCGAACCATCCGGCTGCAACCCGTGGAACGCCTGCGAGCAAGAAACTCCGTAGATGCAACGCTTTTACACGAGATGCTTCATGTATTAGTTGAAGAAAAAGGCGGTATCCGATTGCCACGCTGGTTCGTAGAGGGGCTCGTTGTGACCCTGGCAGGTGAAAACGTGGCGCCAGCGGCTTGGACTCCTCAGGTGGAACGCGTGCTGGCCTCACCGCGCGATGAAACCCAACTCCGGGCCGCCTACGCCGCCTCGGCCGGCCGGGTACGGGAACTGATCAGTCGGCACGGTCGCGAGGCCGTGCTGGGCTGGGTCGTGTCGGGCCTTCCGGCGGGCATGGACGGTGCAATCGCGCCTGCGGTGAAGTCTCCTGCAATCCGCTAAGACACCGTGTTTGCGCCGCAAAATCACGCCGAGAGCAACGTCTTAAGAGCCGTTTCGTGGGCCTCGAAGGCGCTCGCGCCGAACAGCACCATCCACACTTCCTCAACCGGGACGGCCCGGCTTCCCAGGAATTCAAGGATCTGGCCCAGCGCGATTTGCGCCGCCGCCGCGACCGGATAACCGTAAACGCCGGTGCTGATCGAAGGAAAGCTGATCGAGCGCAGTTTGCGCTCCGCGGCCATCTCCAGGCACACCCGGTAGCACGATGCCAGCGCCTCGGCTTCGCCCTGCGCCCCGCCGCGCCAGATAGGGCCAACCGCATGAAACACGAATTGCGCCGGGAGACGCCCGGCAGTAGTCGCCACGGCCTGCCCGGCCGTGAGCGGCGCAACGGTTGGGCGCAGGCCATCCAGCGCGGCCATGATCGCTGGGCCGCCGGCACGATGGATCGCGCCGTCCACTCCGCCGCCGCCGGCCAGGGCCGAATTAGCGGCGTTGGCGATGGCGTCGACCTGGACCCGGGTGATGTCGCCCTCCAGCAGAATCAGCCGCCTGCCGTTGGCCAGAACGTGCTCACGTTTCATGGAGTCTGCTTCTCCCAGGCGAACACCGGATCAAATCCCCGGCGCTGCCTCACCATCTCTTGCGCAAAGACGCGAACGGATACTGAGCCAGCGGCATCGCCCAGGCCACGAAGTCGATCAACAGGAAGACCGGAAGCAACGCATAGACGCGCCGTGGTATGCGGACCCCGAGCCATGCGTTCGCGACCTTCAAATATCGCAGCCGGGAAAAGAAGGCGTACAGGATCCCAAGCGCCCACACGGCGGCCAGCATTCTCACAATGTTCGACGCCCCGCCAACGAAACACGCCAGCACCAACGCGCCACAGGGCAAAGCGAGCATCGCGAACCCGACCAGGCTGGTACCAAGGCTCGAGGCCACTTCCCGGTAGGATCCGTAATAGAATCCGTGGATCGCGACATTCCGCAGAAAGCGCGCTTGTTGACGCCAGTACGCGCCCACCTGCGTGTGGAACAGTGTGGGAAAGGATGCATCCACTTCGTGTCGTATGCGCGTCCCCTGCCGCACCAGCCGTTTGGCCAGATCATAATCCGTGCCGGTGCGGACGTCAGTATCAAAGGCGCCGGCCTGCTCGAGCGCCGTGCGGCGTATGGCGCAGTTCCTTCCCTGGAGACCGGGCCTGTAGTCCGGTTGATAGAGCAGAGCATAGTCCAGACAGGCGCATTGACTGACGACGAATGGGATGTTGAGTTGCTCTGGGAACGGCGTATGCAGGCCGCCGGTCACGGCCTGTTCTTTGTGGCTGAGAATCGGACCGAGGGTCCGCGCGAACGCCGCTGTGGTAATGAGGCAGTCGGCGTCCAGAAGGTAGATGATCTCGCCGGTCGCCCTTTCCAGGCAGCGCCGCAGCGATTTCTGCTTCCCGTCGCCAGGGCGCTGCTCCAGGCAAATCACGCGTGGATCGCGGAATTGCGAAGCAATCTGCCAGCTGCGATCCGACCCGCCGGCGCATAGGACGACCTCGAAATCGGGATACGGGAGGCGCAGGATGGCCTCGACGCAGGCGCGCAGTGTTGACTCGGCATTCCACGCCGGGACCAGGAAGCTCACGCGTTCCACCGGGTCCGATGTCAGCTCGATTGCGGGGCTAGCCTCGCGCGACGCGGCTCTCAACGTGCGGATGCGCTTCCGGTCCCGGCGCCACAGGCGCAGATTCAGCAGCAGCGGGAGCAGGACTACAGCAGCACTGAGGAGCCCGGAGGAGATAGTCATTCGTGGCTGATTGGCATTACGCCGAATTCCCGTCTGACCCACGGCCATCCAATGGCGCAGGCGTCAACACGGCAGCCAGCCACAGCAGGACGCCCGTGGCCAGAGCGTCGGCGAGGACGAAACGAATGGCGGCCAGGGTCGCTTCGGCGGCAATGGATTCGCGCGGAAACACCAGCCACAGCAGTCGCCAGGGTAGCCACACTCCGGCCAGCGCCCACAGCACGAGCGTCGTCCAGCCGCCGGCCGAGCGCACCGCGGCCGCCCAATCGACCGAACGGAAGACGACGCGCAGAGCATAACCGGCCACCCCCAGCAATATGAACCCGCTCACAGCCACGGCGGCCACCTGCCACGCTCTGGCCAGCGGGATGCCTGCCCACTGATAATCCAGCAATAGCCAGACCGGCAAGGCGATGATCAGGATCAGCCACAGCAGCTTGCGGCTCCAGACCACGCAGCACGCGGCGCGCCAGCGCATCAGCAGGGTCATTAGCGGAGATCGCAGCGGTTGGGCGTTAGAGATGCTCATGGATTTCTCCTTGCGCTCGAAATGGCGCCTCCCCTACGGGCGCGGCAGCAAAAGGCGGGCGATGTCATGGCTGCACGACCTCGAGCGTGAGTTGTTCGGTGGCGCGAAACAGGCCGGGCTCATACATGGCCTCGACGCGCGCCGCGCCGAGCCGATAAATGCCCGGGTTGGTGAAGCGGATCAAAGCGCTGTAAACACCCGCGCGCTCGGCGCCGTAGTCGCCCCAAGCCCATCCATAAATCCGCCACGGGTACCAGATGGCGTGGCTGTCGCGCAGGTCGCGGCGGGCCCAGCTCATCGTCCACCACGGCGGCTGGGGCGAGATGTCGTACACCTCGTCGTGCTCGATGGGCTCGGCGCCGGCGGGCAAGGGCGAGTCGATCACCAGGTAGCGCTGATCCTTCAACGCTGAGACGGTCAGCCGCAGCAGCACCGTCTCGCCCACGTGCACTGGCCCTTGCAAGGGTTCGAGATGTTGGACAATGCGTCCACCGGCCGGTTGCGGAACCAGGCGGTACAGCTCGCGCGCGATCTGGAATCCGCTGCCCGATTCGGGCATCTCCAGATGGTCGCCGGCCAGACGGGCCGTGCCTTCCAGCGAGACGTATGCCACGCCCGCGCCTTCTTTTTGAATCTCGACAGGCACGCCGGCGGGAACTTCGACATGCTGTGGCGGAGCGTAAATGTCGCTCGCGGAGAACGAGCGTTCGAAGACCGTCTTGCCCGCGGCGCGCGCCGTCAACTTGAACGACGGCTGAAGTTCCTTGGAGACTTTCAAGTACTCCGTCAGGCCGTACAGCGCGAAGGCGGTGCGCTTGGTGGTGTCCCAGGAGGGCCCGTTGTCGCGGCTGGCGGCGAGCCAGCGGGCGGCCTCGCTCAGCAGCGGATGGGCAGGATTCTGGCGCGCGAGAAAGCGTAGGACGAAGGCCGTGGGCTCCACGTCCACATCGCTGAGCCAGAACTCGAACAGATCGCGCTGCGAGATCCAGTGCGCGCCCTGGGCGTCCTTCCTGACAAGGCTCTCGAGGCGCGAGGCAATCTCCGCGGCGCGAGTGTCCTGGTGGTGCAGTAAGACCATACCGAGCAGCGCCAGGCCCTGCGGCGAGAGGTTGTCGCGGGTGCTCCACACGCGGTCCATTTCCTCCCGGTTGACGCCGCGCGCGGCATCGATGGCGTGCAGCCGCCAAGCCGGCAGATCGGGCCGCTCTGAGTCTTCGTCAGTGACCATGGTGGAGAGCAGTTCCGCTCCACGAATGGCTTGGTTGGGCACGGGCGCGCCGCGCAGGGAAGCCTCCAGCGAGAGCGCCCACACGGCGTAGGCGGTGAGGAACGGGTCGGTGTCGTCGCCGCGCCAGAAGCCCCAGCCGCCTTTGGGATTCTGAAAATCGAGGACCCGCTTGACGCCGGCGCGGATCAGCTTATCGAGGGCCGCGTCATCGACTCCGCCGCCCGCGCCAAGGTCTTTCATCGCGCTGCGGACCACCAGATTGGGCAGGAAGCTGGAAAGCGTCTGCTCGGTGCAGCCGTAAGGGTATTGGATCAGGAATTGGAGCGAGTCTAGCATCGAGGCGGCGATGGAGGGCGCGACGCTGAGCCTCACGCGGCGCATCTCCGGCCGTGCCGAGGCGGGGAAGACGAGGTTGAGCGAACGGTTCTCCTTGCCGGCCGAAAACGCAGCGGAAACGCCGGAGCGCCAGCCCAGGCCCCAGGGCTCGACGGGGAAGCTGATTTCTAGGCCGTCTGATTCGCCCTGTGCCACGGCCGTGCCGGTGAGCTTGATATCAGGGCCGGCGCGGGCCTTGAGACGCCAGTCGAAGCGCGTCTCGCCATTGGGCGCGATGTCGTAGGCCCCTGGTGCCGCGGAGAGCACGTCCGCGCCGGCAGCCTGCAGGGTCAGCTTCACGTTCTGAGGCTGGTTGAGGAAGTTCCGCACGATCACCGGGACGGTGATCTGGTCGCCCTCGACGGCGAAGCGCGGCGTGGCGAAGGCGAGGACCAGTCGTTTGCGCACCAGAACCTTGTTGACGGCGCTGCCCACCAGAGTGTCCTGAGTGATGGCGCGGGCGGTGGCGCGCCAGGTGGTCAAGGAATCGGGAAACTCGAATTGGACGCGCGCCCGGCCGTCGGCGCCGGTGCGCAGAGCCGCGATCCAGTAGGCCGTGTCGGGGAAGTTCTTGCGGATTTTGGGCGCCGGCGGGCGCTCGGGCTTGAGCTGGCCGAAGGGCCGCTGCGGGCGCAGGCCGGCCAGTTGCAGCGATCTGTGGCCCGAGCGGCCGAAGAACGACCATTGCAGCGAGCTGGCGGAAAAGACCTGGTCCCAATCGCGGTCGTAGAACGCCTTGACGAGGTTGGGCAGCGGATCGCGCTCGATGGCATAGATGGCTTCGTCCACCACGCCCAGGCTGAGCTCGGCCGCGACCGGACGGCCGGCGGGATCGCGCGCCTCGAGGCCATAGACCGCGGGCTCGCCGGGGCGGAACTCCGCTTTCGCGGGGGTCACCTTGACCGCCAAAGTGCGGTGCAGGGGAGGAACCTTGATCATCTTCTGGCCGCGCCAGAAACGCCCGTTGCGGATCATGACCGCCTGGGCGAAGACGTTTGGCGTCCACTCCGGGCGGATCGGTACCTCGACGGTTTGCGCCGCGCCCCGCATGTGGATCCATTGGGACCAGTAGACCGCCTGGGATTCGATCGACAGCCAGACCCAGGCGCCGGGCGCGCCCGTGACGACCAACAGGCGGGCGGTCTCGCCGGGCTTGTAACTGCCTTTGTCGGGAGTGATGCGGATCACGCCTTCCTGCCCGCCGTAGCTGCCTCCCGCGCCGCTGATGTAAAACCAGGTTTCGCCGCGGATGGTACGGCCGCCGGGCGCCTCCGCACGCAACTCGACGGAGTAAGAGCCCGGCTCCGGTGCGCTGAATGTAGCCTCGCCCTCACCGTCAGCGCCGGTGCGGCCGTGCACGTTCAGGACCGTTCGGCTGGTCGTCGTGGGGCGGCCGGGATTGAGGCCGAGCATCGTGGCGACGGGTCGGTGATATTGGTGCAACACGAGGTCGGCCGAGAAAGGCACGTTGGGGAAAGCGTGGCCATCGAAGTCGGTCGTGGTGACGCGCAGGGCGGCGCTGGAGCGGGGTTCAAAGAAGAAGCGCGTCGGTTGAACGCGCGCATAGAACGGACCGACAGTGGCGAGGAACGAGGTGCGGCCGGCCACTGGGCGGCCGGAGGCATCGGTCACGTCAGCCTCGACCGTGTAGGTCTGGTCGCGCTGCTCGAGCTTGGTCGGCAGGTCGAGCGTGGCCTTGCCATCCGGGCCCAGGGAACCCTTTTGCGTCGCGATCTCCTCGCCGCGATAGTTGTCCTCGCCTTCGCCTTCACCCTCGTCGCCGGAGGATTCCTCTTCGTCGTACCAGGGCGGATACCAGCCGGCGCGATAAACGTGCCATTCGACCACGCCGGCGCGCACGGGTTCGCCGTAATAGTAGCGTGCGTCGAGAGAGATGCGTTGCGCTGCGCCCTGGAGCACGCGCGGCGCGGCCGCAGAAAGACGGACCTCGTACTCGGGCTTGCGGTAGTCCTCCACCGTGAAGTTGCCGTAGACACTCTGCTGGCCGGTCTGAACATTGATCCCATATTGTCCGGTGGCCGCGCTCTCGGGCAGCTTCAGGCTGGATGCGACGGTGCCGAAGTCGGTGAGTGTCGCTGTCTTCTGGAGGACCGTGCGGCCTTCGGAGTCGTTCACCGTGATGCGGACGTCTTTGTCGTCGGGCAGGACGAAAGCGCTGGCGATCTTCCTGCGGACGATGGCCTTGAACTGCACTTCATGGCCCGGGCGGTAGACCGGACGGTCGGTGTAGACCGCGCCCTGCAGAGTGCCGGGGTCGGGGCGGACCGAGTAACCGCCGACCGCGAGGGCGGCGAAGTCGTCGCCGCGGCGGGCCAGCGCCAGGAATTCCGTCAGTTCGGGATCGGCCAGGGCAAACGAGGCCAGGCCGTCAGCATTGGTCGTGGCCTCACCCAGGCGCTGCTTGGTGTGGGTGTCGAAGAGGATCACCGAGGCACCAGGGCGCGGCTCGCCGGTGGTGGCGTCCAGCGCGCGAATGTCGAGATGCCCGTGTTCGCCGCGCGCCAGCAGGACCATCTGCGATGCGAAGAGGATCACCTGCGCCTGGCGATGCGCGTCCGTGGCTTCGAGCAGATACACGCCCGCGTCGTCGAGCTTTACCGGAATCGGATGCGGCTCCCAGGCGTTCTGCTTGCCGGGCGGCTGGTTGTAGGTCCACACGCGGAGGACCCTCTGGGGATTGACCAGCGGGATGTTGGCGTACACGTCGCCGGTGATCTGTTTCGATTGCTGGATGGCACGCAGACGGGCTTCGGCCTGGGCCTTCTGCGCGCCCTCGAGTCGCGAAGCGCGGATCTCGGCGCGGTGCTCGGGCGTGAACTGGAGACGGATGAGGTCCAGCAATTCGCGTCGCATGGCGCGCCGCCAGGAGTTGAACTTCTCGAGCGGCGTGTGGGGCGGGCGCTGCGGCTTGTACGACTCGCCGAACCCGCCCGGCTCATCGAGCTGTGAGAACAACGCCAGCGGGTCCTTCACCCGGTACAGCCGGAACTGGAGCTGCCGGAAGCCCATGCCGGTGAGCTGCACGGGGACCGTTTCGCCGGGACGGACGGCCTGGTTCACTTGCAGTTGGAAGTAGGTGAGGTTGCGGGACTCGGGCGCATCTTCATCCAACTGCGCCGGCAGCAGCGCGGTCAGAGCGAACAGGCAACCCAGCTTGAGCAGGACGGGCAGGCGCAGGCGGTACATCGGATTCAATCGCCTCCGAGCAACAGATTCCAGCGGAATACGCCGAGAAAACGGGGGTTGCCGCGCACGGGATGCCAGCGCGGCTCGGGGTGGTGCAACAGCTCCTGGATCGATGGGCGGCGCACTTCGCCGGGCCATTTTCCGTCGGGTCCGGTGTGATAGACGACGAACGGCCCGGGCGCGGATTCGAAGCGGCTCGCGCCCAGCCAGACCATGACGTGGCCGGCGCCCAGGCCGGGCTGCTGATTCCAGAAGAGGGCGTCGCCCGGCTGGGCGGCATACAGATCGGCCGAGAGGCGGTGGAAGTTGTAGCGCATGAGGTGCGCCGCGTCGGCGAAATGGGCCTCCTCATCGGCGCTGGTGCGCAACAGCGGCGCGAAGCCGCGCCGCGAGAGTTCGGGCAGGGGAGGGAATTCGGCCAGGCCAAGCTCATGCGCCCAGGCGGCGGTGTGCGGCACGAGAGCATTGCGATAGGCGAAGCGCACCAGCGAAGAGCAGTCGTGGATTTCACGCGGGGGCGCGCCACCGGGCCAAAAGAACACCGCCTCGGCCAGCCAGGCGTACCACTCCACGAAAGCGCGCTGATCTGCGGGATCGTTCAGTTGAGGCGGCAGGTTGGGCGCGGCGCCGGGCAGGGACGCCGGTAGCAAGGCGGCCAACAGGCGGCGGCGGGTCAGCATGGGCTCGGCGGGGATCAGGCCATCCACTATAGCGCGGCGGCGGAGGGCAGGGAAGAGGGGCGCGAGAAGACTTGCTGAGCGGGGATCGCAAGGGCGTGGCGATGCGGCGCGGTGTTGACAACAGGCTCAGAATGCGATGTTGTGAGCCCATGCAACGGATCTGTTTTCTGCTGAAGGTGCGGCCGGAGAGGCTGGAGGAGTACAAGGAGCGCCACAAACATGTCTGGCCGGATATGTTGCAGGCGCTGCGCGAGACCGGCTGGGGCAACTACTCGCTGTTCCTGCGCCCCGACGGCCTGCTCATCGGCTACTGCGAGACCCCGGACTTCCAGGCCGCCGTCGACGGTATGGCCGTCCGCGAGGTCAACGCCCGCTGGCAGAAGGAAATGGGCGAGTTCTTCGAGGCCCTCGAACGCCAGCGCCCCGACGAGGCCATGCAGCCCCTGGAAGAGGTCTTCCACCTCGACTAGTTCCTGCCTGCAGCGGCTTGACCAGACCTGCGCGGCCTCGCCCTTCGCGCGGTTGCCGCGGCCGTGGTCTTAAGCACGCGATGGCCCATGCCGTCCGCACTCCGTGCCTGTAGCCCGTTCCAAGGCAGACCCGGTTCGCCGCCCAGGCACAACGGGCGAACAAGCGGCACCGGCACTCGGAATTTGCCTAGTGTCCCTGGATTGAGATGAGCGCCGGGGCGGGCTCAGGGGGCTGTGGCATGGAGGACGGGTGGGGCGTTGATTCCGCAGCAGCGCTTGAACTTAAGCTTCGAGCCGCAGGGGCAGGGGGCATTGCGGGCCGCCGTCGCCTGCGCCACGGGCGTGGCTTGAGGCTTTGGCGGCTCCGCTTCCGGGGATTCGACTGGCGCGGGGGCGGGGCGTGGAGTAGAAGGAGGAGAAGCGGCCGAAGCGCCGCCTGCGGCCAAGCCGCCTCTGCCTGCCCCATGAGGGGACTCAGCGGGGTGGCAGAAAGGCTCTTCGAGGGCAGTCTCAGGAGATTCGGGTGATGCCGAGGGGGCGGCTACGGCGGCCAAGTCGGAGAGGAGTTCGGAGGCCGAGGCGAGGAGGTCGCCGCGGAGGATGGCCAGGGCGGCTCGGAGGCGGACGGCGGGGGGCGTGGAGGGGGATTCCAGGAGGTTGCGGAGGGTGGCCAGTGCGAGCGACGCGAGGGCGCGGAGCTCGGCGGTGTGATGGGAGGCGGCCTCGGCGCGGAAGGTGGCGACGGCAGCGTCGAAGGCCGGGGCGGTGCGCTGCCAGAGGTGGACGGTGGTGCGGTGGAGGCCGTTCTCGGCGGCGGCTCGCGTGACGCTGAGACCGCGGGCCAGGGCGGCGGCGACTCGGAGCTGGACGGGGGTGAGAGGCTGGGAGTCGATTTGATCGAACAAAGCCAATCTCGACAGGAGCGATGAGCTGACGACGGGGCGGGGATCGGTCGGCGCGGCCTGGGGCGGG
>JBKQPG010000001.1:0-4906 GCA_052145115.1 Bryobacteraceae bacterium | reverse complement strand
GCGTACTTGGCGGTACGTTGAGGACGGCGACGAAGCGCAACGAAGTAGATGCGGCCCTATCGCGCGCCGCAGCCGATCGTTGGTAGAATATCCGGGCTAGAGTTGCACCATGAGAAATCGTGTAGGTCGAAATCGCAACTGCGGATCGGCTGCGATCCTGCTGCTGTCCGCGTGCCTGGCAAGCGCAACCGCGCACTCGCCGGGCGCTCGGGAAAGCGCGCCGGCGGCGCCCACGGGACCGGTGAAAGTCGAGATCCGCAAGGAAAACGGCACCTTTCGCCTGTATCGCGGCGGCCAGCCGTACTTCATCAAGGGCGCCGTTTATGGGGGCGACCCCAACGGCCGGTTTCCGCTCAAGGATCTCAAGGCGCGCGGCGCCAACTCCATTCGCACCAGCGGCACGCGCCTCTTGGATGAAGCCCAGCGCCTCGGCATGACTGTTCTGTTCGATCTCCCGATGGGCATGGAACTGGCCGACAAGTTCAACTACAGCGACCCGGTGGCCGTGCGCCGGCAGTTCGATCAGATCAAGAAACTGGTCTTGCAGGTTAAGGACCACCCCGCCGTGTTGATGTGGGCCATCGGCAACGAACTCGAGGTGGGCTACAAAGACCGGAACGTCTGGAACGCGGTGAACGATGTCGCGAAGATGATCCACCAAGTGGATCCCAACCATCCGGCCCTCACCGTGGTCGGCGATGATTGGGTCGACCATGGCAACATCCAGGAGATCGAACGGCGCGACCCGGACCTCGACCTGCTCGGCGTCAACAACTACAACGAAATGGATAAAGTCCCCGCTAACATTCGTGCCAACGCCTGGAACAAACCCTACGTGGTGACGGAATGGGGATCGACCGCGGACTGGGCGGTCCCGCGGACCGAGTGGAAGGCGGCCATTGAAGAGACCAGCACCGAGAAGGCCCAGCTCATCTTGGAAAACTACCAGAACGTGATCCTCAAAGACGCCGAGCGCTGCCTGGGCTCTTACGTTTTCATCTGGCTGTGGCGCTTTGAAAGGACCCATACCTGGTACGGCATGTTCCTCGAATCGGGCGAGCGCACCGAGTCCGTCAACGTGATGCAGTACGTCTGGACGGGCCATTGGCCTGCGAACCGGGCCCCGCGCATCGAGGAACTGGCCATTGACGGCAAGCTCGCGGCCGCCAACATTTACCTGAAGCCTGGAGACCCGCACACTGCGACCCTGAAGGTGAGCGACCCGGAGGGCGATCCTGTCACCCTCCGTTGGGAGATTGTGCCCGAAGTGGCGCGCGCGGGCTATGCCGGCATGGGCGAAAAACGCTCACAGCCGATGCCCGGGCTGATCCGGAAGACGGGCCAACGCGAGATCGTGTTCGCGGCCCCGCAACACGAAGGCGCTTACCGCGTCTTCGTCTTCGCCCTGGACGGTCAGGGCAACGCGGCCACCGCCAACATTCCGTTCTTCGTGAGGACTGCAAGCAAGTGAGAATTGGCTCATTGGGTGTGAACGAACACGCCGCTCGGCGGCGTGGCCGATGCCGCGGGAAACCGCGGGATGCGATTTACGCTGAAGCTGGTTTCCTGGAGTTTCCTCACCGCATGCGAAAAGGAGAATGAGAAATGAAACTGGGCGGCCTGTTCGTCTGGTCCCTGCTCACGGCAGCCGTCTACGGTCAGGCGGTGAACGTGATTCTCGATTCGGACCTGGGCAACGACTGTGAAGACGCGGGCGCCATTGCGATCCTCAATGCCCTGGCGGATCGCGGCGAGGCCCGGATCCTGGCCATGATCTATCCCATGCGCGACCCCTGGGGCGCGCCGGCGATGGATGCCATCAATACGTATTACGGCCGCCCCGGCCTCCCCATCGGCACCTACCGTGGCAGCTTTGTTTACACCCAGCCCAACAACGACAAGCCCGGCAGCCTACTCGCGCACTCCTTCCCCAATCGCCTCCAGCATGGAGATAACGCCTATGATGCGATTGCTCTGTATCGCAAGACGCTGGCCGCCCAGCCGGACCATTCCGTTGTGATCATCGTCATCGGGCCGCTGCAGACGCTCCACGAATTGCTGGCCTCGGGCGCGGATCGATACAGCCCATTATCGGGCCGCGACCTTGTGGCCAAGAAGGTCGAGCGGCTCTCGGTCATGGGTGGCGCTTTCCCCAAGAGTGCCGACGTGATGCCCAACTTCACTTCCAATAAATATAGAGCGGAATGGAACTTCCTCATGGCGCCGGAAGCGGCGGCCGATGTTACCCGGCGCTGGCCGACGTCGATCAACTTCAGTGGTTTTGAAATCGGCCATGCCCTTGTTGCCGGCCAGCGCCTCTTCACCGAGACTCCCCTATCGAATCCCGTGCGCCGGGCTTACGAGAACGACCCTTCCTGCACCAGCGGCCGTTTCGCGTGGGACGAAACGGCGGTTCTATACGGGGTGCGGGGCGCCAGGGACTACTGGTTCGTGGAAAAGGATGGCCACGTTCAAGTCGACCCATCCGACGGCTCCAATGAGTGGCACGCTTCTCCTGACCACAAGCATTCCTACCTCAAGCTCAGGAAACCCAGCGAAGAAATGGTCAAGATCATTGGTGATCTTCAGGTCCAGCCTCCCCAGCATCGGCCGGCGGAGGCGGCAAACAGCACACCGCATTGACATTCTCCGTCTCTGCACGCCCGCTTGGTTTGGAGCTGTATTGCCGACGCTTGTTTCCTGCCGTCGTTCGTGATTGCCTGACAGGCCTTGCCTCCGGCCAGACGGACGACCAAAGCTCGGACTGTTCGGGCAGTAAGATGATAAGCATTTCCTTACACTCGCGGCGGATGCTCACGCCGCGTGCCGCCTGCGCATCTCCACGCGGATGAGCTGGATCAGCCTTTTGGCCGAGCGCTCCAGGTCGGGAAACAGGTCAATCACTTCCAACTGCTGCACGATGCGCAGCGGCACGGTGCAATTCTCCAGCCGCGCCGGCACGAAGTACACCTGGTCGAACGGCACCCGCCGCGCGCAATCCAGCGCGAACCGCATCTCGCCCTGAAAGCAGCTCCGCTTCGTCACCGCATGCCGCGACAGGCATGCCACGAAAAAATCCGAGCTTTCGATGGCCCGCTCGATCGCCCGCGGCCAGTTCTGTCCCGGCAGCAGCTTGCGCCGGTCCATCCAGGCGTCGTAACCCGCCCGCTCGAGCACCTCGCTCAGCCGCTCCACTTTGTCCGCGTCCTCGCCGACGTACGCCAGAAACACGCTCGGCCGCTGCTCCGGCACGAATCGGAAGCCGCCGCCGCGCACCGGGCGGAACTCGCCCAGCCGCTCGATCTCGACCCGGCGCCCCTCCCGCAGGCAATCGCGGATCACGACCGCCACCCGCCGCGCCGACGAGACGCTTCGCGGCGCCACGCGGGTCTCACCCCCGGCCCGGCTTTTTGCCGCCATGCGTGGCCCCTTTCTGGCCCGGCCCATGCAATCCGTCGAACAGCACGGACCGTTCCGGGCCCGGACGCAGCGTCCCCAGCCCTGGCAGACGCACCGGCTTGCCCTCTTTCAGCTTCTTCAGGATCTGGTGCACGGCAGCGTCGAGCGCGTCGGCCGCGGCCGGCTCCGGCGCCGGGCGGCGTTTTGTCTTGGGGATGGGTGGTTTGCGGCTCATCAACCGCGAGTTTGCGGCACAATAGCGCTCTGGCAGCGGTCCGGACCCGGCTGGCACCCATTGCATTAGACTGCAACGAACTGGTGTAAAAGGCCTTAGCTGGACTGAACCGCCCTAGGTCCACAATCCGCCCAGCTCGTCACCGCGCACATTCATGAATGCCGATTCATGGCCCGCGGCGTGGCGCCTGTCCGCGCCGCGCATGGAGCTACGACTTGCCGTGAAGATGCCATTCGCAAGCCTTCAGATCACCGTGTCTTCGTGGTGCTTTACCCGCTTCCTGGCGATGGATGCACGCCGGAAGCGCAGTGCGCCTCACCGGTAGGCGATGAAAAACAGCCGCCGGAACGGAAACAGGACCTTGCCGTCCGGGCGGGGCGGATAGTCGTGCGCCACGGCGTCGGCCAGCAGGCCGAGGTACAGATCGCGCTCTGTATCATCTGCCAGCGCCTCCAGATACGGTCGCAGGCCGGTGCCGCGGATGAACTCCAGAATCGCGCCCGGGGATTCCATCGGCTGGATGTACTCGGTCTCCCACAGCCGCAGGCGCGAGCAGCGGGCGGCGAGCAGATCGTAGTAGAACGCCGGGCGTTCCCGCACCACGGCGTTGAGGGCGCGGCCCATGCGCTCACGCCAGCGCGCGTCCAGGGCCAGCTCGCGCATGCGGCGGTGCAGCGGCGAGTCGAAGTGCATCGGCACCTGCACGGCCAGGGCGCCGCCGGGGGCGACCTGCGCCACGAGATGCGGGATCAGTTGCGCGTGGCCATGCACCCACTGCAGGGCCGCATTCGAAAAGACCAGGTCGCAGGGCTCGTCGGCGCCCCAATCAGCGATGTCGCCTTCGATCCAGCGGCCGTCGGGCCAGGCGCGCCGCGCCTCGGCCAGCATCTCGGGGGAACGATCCACGCCGGTGATCTCGGCATCAGGCCAGCGGGCGCGCAGAACGGCCGTCGAGTTGCCGGGACCGCAACCCAGATCCACGATGCGGCGCGGCCGCTCCAGTTCAATGTGGGCCGTCAGATCGACGGCCGCCTGAGTGCGTTCCTGGCCATAGCGTAGATACAGATCCGCGTCCCACCGGGGCATGCCTTGAAAGAAGCTCCTTCAGGGAGACTAGCATCCCGCGGTCGCGGAGATCGAGTCGCGCCGGGGCGGGCTCAAGGGGTGGCGGCATGGAGGACGGGTGGGGCGTTGATTCCGCAGCAACGCTTGAACTTGAGCTTCGAGCCGCAGGGGCAGGGGGCGTTGCGAGGGGTGGCCGTTTCCGCTCCC